>JAQXBM010000072.1 GCA_029252405.1 Crocinitomicaceae bacterium | reverse complement strand
AGGTTAGGTTTAGTAACTGTTATTGGTATCACAGTTAATATAGAAAAAGGTCGGCTCCCGCTGGCCTTTTTCTATTTCCATAATTTCGATATGTATGAATCGGATGAAGAGTCCGTCTAACCACCATGACACTTATCAATACAGTAAAAGCATTTTTAGCGGGAAATAAGAATGAAACTCCTGAGGGACTCTGTCCAAACTGCTGGGGAAGACAAGAATACCAAGGAGATTTTTTCGACGCGGTAAAGCGAGAAGGAATTGACACGCAAAACATCACTGAGAAAAGAGGATGGATTCAAGCCTATGCAGATCAGCATCTTTCGGGAATTAAATTAACGCAAAGCAAACCACACAATACATGCGCTTCCTGCGGATTAAAATACGTCGATGCAAAGTAAGCCCACACAACAGGTAAAGGATTCCAAGACGGAAAAACCCATTCTTATTGAAAGGGGAATCATTCAACCGTTCAGAAAACGGCGTGTCAACAATGATCGTTGTGGAATAAATCGTGAGAAGAACCCATGCGGAGACGCTTCGGAGTACTAGCATTTCAGAAAAGCGGTAATTGGCAGAATAAGCCTATTTTTGAGCCATGTCGATAGTGATTTTATCCTCTAAGGAGCACACATTTTCTCAAAAGGAGCGCTCTAGATTGTTCGAAATAATGCGCGATGCTTACGCCCGAACGGAAATAGAAATCTGGGGTAAGAACTATTTGCGCATGCCACAAAACGAGTACGAAACCTTAATTAACGAAGGACGAATCATTGGAGCCATCTTAGACAATCAAATCGTTGGGTCGATTTACTCTAGAAACATCGACACAGACACAAGTACATTTGGATTATTGGCTGTGCATCGTGATTTTGGCGGTTTGGGAATCGGAACGGCACTCGTGGAAGCAGTCGAGGATAGAGCGAAAATTGAAGGTTCGAAATACATGAGTCTTGAAATTTTGCGCCCTCGAGATTTCAAGGTTCCCATCAAGGATCGGTTGCGAAACTGGTATGAAGCAATGGAGTATGCGTTCACCCATCATGAGAACTTTCAAGACCGCCGACCTGACCGTGCAAAAGACCTCAAAGTTCCATCCGTTTTTGACTGTTATCGGAAAAAACTGAAGGAATGAAACTGTTTTGTCTTAGTGGACTCGGCGTTGATCACCGCGCATTTCAAAACCTCCAAATCGAGGGAGTAGAGTTGGTGCACATCCCATGGATTGATCCCTTGAAGAATGAATCATTAGCCGACTACGCGAAGCGTTTATTTGAGTCCGAATCAATTCCAAATGAATACAATCTAATTGGCGTTTCCTTCGGAGGGATGATTGCTCAAGAATTTGAAAAAATCAGAAAACCGAAAAATCTATTTCTCGTTTCTACGATCTCACATTCTTCCGAATTATCTGGACTGTTCAAGTTTGGTGGAAAACTGAAATTTCATAAAATCATACCGGGGTTTCTTCTTACACGAACTAATTGGTTAACGAATTCACTCTTTGGAGTAAAGAAAAAGAAAGACAAAGAACTCTTTCGAGAGATTTTACGTGATTCGGACATTCCTTTCTTTCGTTGGGCAATGGGAGCAATCGTAAAGTGGAACAATACATCAAGCTCAAAAGGGATAAAACTTCATGGTGGAAAAGACAGAGTTTTACCCCAAAAAGGATCTGCTGATTTTACAATTCCAAGCGCTGGTCATTTTATGATCGTTACTCACGGAGAAGAGCTAAGTGGGTATTTGGAGAGTTCACTTTACAAGGAATAAGGCAGACATTCGCTCCACTTCAACCGATGCAAAACACAATGCTCAGGCGAAATTCTCAAATCAAGACTGGGCGGGCTGAGGCTCTCGAAGCCCAAAATTCCTATATTTACTCAAAGCACCAACATGCGTCAATTTCTCATCACGGCTGGAATTAAGTTGCTCCTAGCGACACTTCTGCTATTGGGAAGCTATTTCATCATATACTACAGTTATTTCTATTACCTATTCATTGCGAATATTCTATTGATCTTGGGCTTGGCATTTCTCACTGAAGCGCTGGCATTCCTCCTTTTTGCATTGATAAAATCGTTGAGAAATCGAAAAAAGGGCGTTATCTTAACGAGTAGATCGACTTTCATCGTCATTTTTATTGCTGATCTAGTCATTCGATTAACAGGAGCCATGCAGACGTACCCCGAACAAGCCGATGGGAGATACGTTTCTCAGGCATCATTCGAAAAGCTGGACTCGTGGTACTGGGTGCACACACCAAACATGTTTATTTCAAACAAGAAAAAAGAGTTCAATTTTGAGAGAAAGGTGAATTCGATCGGTATTTCCGAGCAAGAATTAAAAAAGGATAAAGGATCGAAGTTTCGAATATTGGCAATCGGGGATTCGTTCACCGAAGGTGTTGGAATGAGCTATGAAGATTCGTGGGTTAAGCAAATGGAAACGCGGTGGAAAAGTGATAATGTTCAAACCATCAACGCTGGAGTAGGTGGAAGCGATCCGGTTTATGAGTTTGTGCTGTACCGAGATAAACTTACCGAATTCAAGCCAGATTTAGTGGTATTAACCATCAACTCAACGGACATCACTGACATTGTTGGTCGAGGAGGGTTTGATCGTTTTCATGAAGATGGAACAGCTGGTGTAGGGGCTCCATCATGGGAGTGGATGTATGCGGCAAATCATTTGTTCAGAATGGTCATGACTAATGTGTTCAGGTATAACTCAAGTTTAGTGAAGGACTCTTACACGGAAGAAAATAAGAGAAAATCACAGGAGATTATTGAAGAAGCAATTGGGAAGTTTAAACTGCTTACCGATCAAGAAGCAACTAGATTTCTGGTCGTTCTCCAACCAAGTTTACAAGACTTTCAAGACGGAAAACACATTCCTTTTTTCGGTCAAACGGATCTCACAAAATACATGAAAGAGAACGGAGTCAACTACCTCGATACATCGGAGGTATTCAAAACTAAAGGGAATTCAATTTCAGAATACTACTATCCGCTTGACACGCATTTCAACAAAAAAGGCTATGCACTTTTCGGGGAAACGGTATACGAGAAAATAGAGGAGTTGGGTTATTTGGATTCGCCAGACTCATAGATCCGCTGCGTTCTCGGATTATTGGAATGCTTTGCGTTTGATTGGTTGAGGTTCGTGTTCAAATCACATCAAGAAAAACTTCATTCACATTCTCGCGAATCGTTTCACACAGCTGATCAGTTGGCAAATCATTATCGTCCGTTCCAAAAGGATCTTCGATTTCCTCAGCCAGAACCTCCATCGAAACTAAAACATAGAATACAAAAGTCGCAATCAATGCTGAGAAATATCCGAAGGTTGTCACAAACGCCAAAGGCAAAGTTGTGGTGTAAATGAAAATGAATTTTTTAAGAAACAGGCTATACGAGAACGGAATAGGTGTATTCAAAATTCGTTCACAAGCACCTAAACTGTCCACCAGACTGTCCAGGTTTTCGTTAATCGCCAAGTATTCTATTTCGCTAAGTTGACCGTCAGATTTCAATTTGTTCATGTGCTTAAACATCATATGAACGATCTCTACGGGGACGTGTTTTTTCTGTTGCAAAATCCTACGCTCGGCATCGGTCAACTGCAGTTCCTCTAAGTTGATGTTTCTTCTAAGGTGTTCTTTTGTCGCGAACGTAAAGTTGGAAATCATTCGACGAAAAAAGTCGTTTTCTTCCTTATCGAATTTGAGGGTGCTGATTTTCACCGCCAAATTCCGACTATCATTCACCATTTCACCCCACTTCTTTCGACCTTCCCACCAGCGATCGTAAGCCGTATTCGTTCGAAAAACGAGAAGAAGTGAGATCACAAAACCAACCAAGGAATAAACCGCGATTAACTCGGATAAATGTGTAATGTGCGGGAAATAAGTTATTTCCAAGTAGGCAATCCCAATCGTAAAGAGCCCAATATAAATCAGTTCTTTCCATAAAATACGGATCGTATCACTTTTGTGAAACGCGAATATCAGTTGGAACCAACTTTTCGGATTGTACTTAATCATTTTTTAAGCTTTGATTGCATCCAAAAATAACAACATGTCGTCAAAAAGATAGTCGGCGACCATTAATTTTGGTTCAGGGTGATGCGTTTTCTCTGGAATACACACAACTTTCATTTTTGCGGCCTTTCCTGAAATCACTCCGTTGAGTGAATCTTCAATGACCAAGCAGCGGGCTGGATCAACCTTAAATCGTTCTGCAACCGTAATATAAACGGCAGGATGAGGCTTCCCGTATTGCTCGTTTTCGGCTGAATGAAGCTCATCGAATCGATCGCGAATTCCAATAGTCTCGAGCACGGCATCAATCAAAACAGTGTAGGAAGATGTCGCCAACCCTATCTTAATTCCCTGCTCTTGCAAATACGCCGTAGTCTCTAGTACTCCTGGCAGTGGTTCTCCATTTTCATGAATGAGTTCCACCATGCGCAGCATGATTTTATCCTCCACTTCTTTAGGTGTAGCGCCTTCCCATGCACCTTCGTTGTACCAAAACTCGCACACTTCATCGATACGCAAACCAACGGTTTTTTGGAAATCTTTTCTCGTGAGAGAACAACCCACCGAACGAAAGACTTCTTCCATGGCGATTTTCCAAAGCGGCTCAGAATCAGTCAGCACACCATCCATATCAAAAATGACGGCGTCGAAATTTTTAAGATCAATCATTGGCGCAAAGATAGTGGGAATTCTTAGCTTGCAGTTGAAAGAAAGAATGAACAAATGAAGATCTTATTTGTGTGTACGATTAACAGAATGCGAAGTCTTACCGCACACGAGATTTTTAAATCTGACACGCGCTTTGATGTTCAATCGGCTGGAACAGCAATAGATGCTCAGAACCGTATTTCTAAAGAAAACCTAGAGTGGGCCGATTACATTTTGGTAATGGAACGGGCGCACAGAAACAAAATTAGGAGCGAGTACCCAAAAATCTATGAGTCGAAACGAATTCTGTGTATGTACATTGAAGACAATTACGATTACAAGGACCCATATCTCATTGAATTATTGAAAGGCAAGTTTGAATTCTTGTGGAAGACGGAGATCGAGCCAGATCAGAAATAACGAGTGTTGCAAGAACCATTTTGCGTTCTTTGCAGTGAAAAAATCAATCAAAATACCCCCGTACCAACTTCGCTTTCGCCAATCCAATCTCTTGCGTCAAATCCTCCAAACTCGCCTCTTTAATGGCTGAAACGGTCTTGAATTTTTTCATCAACTCCTCATGTGTTTTCGGACCAATTCCCGCAATCTGCGTTAATTCAGAAGTCAAAGCCGCCTTACTTCGCTTATTTCGGTGGTGCGTAATTCCAAATCGGTGTGCTTCATTTCGCATGTGTTGAATTACCTTCAAACTCTCCGATCGTTTATCAATATAAATCGGCAATGAATCACCTGGAAAGAAAATTTCTTCAAGTCGTTTTGCAATTCCGACGATGGCTACCTTTCCGCGAAGATCGAGTCGTTCGAGTGCCGTAAGGGAAGAGCTCAATTGTCCTTTTCCACCGTCGATAACGATCAATTGAGGCAAAGACTGTTCTTCGTCCAACATGCGTTTGTATCTTCGATAAACAGCCTCTTCCATCGACGCAAAATCATCTGGACCTTCCACTGTTTTGATATTGAAATGACGGTAATCTTTCTTGCTGGGCTTGGCATTTTTGAACACCACACAGGCAGAAACAGCATGTTCACCCTGAATATTCGAGTTATCAAAACACTCAATATGAACGGGCGAATCGGGCAAGCGAAAATCAATTTTTATGCGTTCCAAAATTCGCTCAGTATGACGTTCGGGCTGCGTAATTTTCTCCTGTTTATTCTTCTCCAGTTGAAAGAATCGAGCATTTCGCGCTGAAAGATCAATTAAGGCTTTTTTATCTCCGCGTTGAGGAACGAAGAAATCAATTCCAGCCAATTCGAAATCGACAGGTTCCTCGAGAATCACTTCTTTCGATTGACTATCGTAGCGCTCTCGCATATCTGGCAATACATATGCGATAATGTCTGAAGTCGACTCGTTTAATTTTTTGTTGACTTCCACCGTCAATCCATGAATGATTGATCCATTGTTGATGACCAAATAATTGACGAATGCACGCTTAATATCTTGAACAACGGTAATCACATCCACCTGATGAATGCGCGGAGAAACTACTGTTGATTTTGCTTTGTATTTTTCAATAATCGCAATTTTTGACTTGATGCTTTGCGCCTCCTCAAACTGTAAATTTGTGGCGTATTCATTCATCATTCCTTTCAAAGACTGGATAACTTGACCCAAATTTCCCTTGAGAATGTGTTCGATGTCTTGAATATATCGGTCGTAATCTTCCGCACTTTCCTTTGCAACACAGGGACCTTTGCAATTGCCGAGATGGTATTCCAGACAGACTTTATGCTTTCCTTCTTCGATCTTCTTTTGGGATAAATCCAAGCTGCATGTGCGCAATGGATAAACCTCTCGAATTAGAGAAATTAGTGTGTTGATGACTTTCACACTGGGATATGGGCCGTAGTATTTCGATCCGTCTTTGATCAATCGTCTCGTTGTGAAAATCCGGGGAAACGGTTCTTTTTTGATGCAAATCCACGGGTAGGTTTTGTCATCTTTGAGTTGAATGTTGTACTTGGGCTGATACTTTTTGATGAGGTTATTCTCCAACAGAAGCGCATCCAACTCTGTATCAACAACGATGTATTTGATTTCCGCAATTTGGCGAACAAGCACCCGCGTTTTTCCAGAATCTAAGTTCTTATTGAAGTAGGAGGCAACCCGCTTTTTGAGATCCTTGGCCTTTCCAACGTATAGGATTGTTCCCTCGTCATTATAGTATTGATATACCCCCGGTTTGTTGGGGAGCACACGAATTTTAGCTTTTAATTTTTCTAGATCTTGCACGTTAATTGAACTCAAGTTACTAAGTTGCGGATTCAAATTGAAAAAAACCGATATGAACAGAATATTCTTTCTCCTTTTGATGATATTTCCTTTGACGGCATTTGCTCAAGGCTTTGATGTAAAGACGAAAAGTGGAACCGTAAAATTCACCTATGATGAAGGAACAAGTGGCACGCTAGGGAATGTTTCAGCAACCGTAAATTTTGATTTAAGTGATTTATCCAAGGGTTCGGTTTCGGGTTCTGTTGATGTTTCAACGATAGACACAAAGAACAAATTACGAAACAAACACCTTCGAAGTAAGACCTATTTCGACGTTGAGAAGTACCCAAAAATGACGTTTAAGAGTACATCAATTTCAGATCACGGAAATGGGATGTTTAAAATCAAGGGTAAACTAAAAATAAAATCAACGGAGAAGGAGGTAACATTCATCGCCTCGAAAAAAGGCAGCGATTTAATTTTTGCAACTGCGATCTATGGCTTGGATTATGGTGTAGCCGTGGACAAAAAGCGCGAAAAAACCCTGATTGAAATTTACGTTGTAATTCCTATGTAATAATGACGGACGAAGAGTTAATTGAATTTGGGAACAAATTAATCGCCAAAGAGCGCACGTCTATTGAAATTTTTAACGCTCTCAGACATAAAGCGGAAAATAAGGAACAGCTTGATCGGGTTCACAAACTGGTTGTAAAACCTGAAGCCGAAAAGAAAAAACGTTCGCCAGAGATGGTTCGAACGCTTTTGGCTGCCAATAAGACAAAATTGCGTTTCGAATATTCAATTCGGTCGCTTTATCGATTGGGAGTTGGAGTTGTTATTCTAGGCCTGCTAACCCTGTATTATGCCGACGAAGAATTGAATGGAAATGCTCCTTTCGCTTGGAGTACCTTATTACAAGGTGGAGGACTGCTCGTTCTGTTTTCCATCGTGAAGAATAACGACGCATACGACTTTTTGATGATTGCGATAGTCGCGTTCGCGGCAATATTTGGTATTGAACTCCTGGTTTTCGGAACACCGAACGATTTGTTTGCTGCACTCTACCAAGGAGACGCTTATATTAAAGGCAGTCGCGTAAATTCTGGACTTACCCTTTTGTTCGGTTATCTTTTCCCTTTTTTGTATTTGTCGTTGAAAGTGACCTTTGGAGCACTAGTGTTCATGGCATTTTGGAATCACAAGAAATACGATGAACAGCCAGAGGACATAAAAACCGACCTCAAAGATTTTTGATTGAGCTGCCCATTCGGACAATTCAACTGGCTATTTTGAGATCAACTCATACAACTCATTCAAATTTGGAGAGATGATGATTTCAATTCGGCGATTTTTCGCTTTCTCGTTTGGATCAACAGGAATGTATTCTGAACGTCCAGCAGCCATTAGTTGCTTTGGATCCATTTCTGATTTCGCGAGCATGATTTCAATCACAGATGTCGCTCTCAAAACAGATAACTCCCAGTTGTTTTTTGGATGCGAAGCTTTGTTTAAAGCATCTGTGTCTGTATGACCTTCAACAATAATTTCCAGTTCCTTTTCCGTTTGAAGGACCTGCGCTAACTCAACCAACGCTTTTTGACCTTCTGGATCAACCACCGTACTTCCCGAAGGAAAAAGTAATTTCGCTTCCAAGCTCACGTAGATTTTTCCATTCTTTTCAACGATTGTTAACCCTTTATTCGTGAATCCTTTCAATGCATTTGCAACTTTAGCTCTTAGCTCACTCGTTGCTTTTTCCTGACGGCTGAACATTTCCTCCAACTCAGTTACACGTTTTTGACGTTCGTCCAACAATTCTTGCTTTTTCGTAAGATCTCTCTCCAAAGCAGCAAGCTCATCTTCGCGTCGTTGCAACTCCAGTTTCTTTGTCGCCAGTTCCGATGAAAGTTTAGCGGTTTCGGATGCTCCAGCTTGTCGCAAACGCTGATAATTCGATTCTAACTCATTGTTAATTGCCTTAAGTTGATCGTACTTCGCGCTAAGTACGCGAGACGTTTGACCCAAATCTGTCGTGTCCGCCCGAAGGTCTTCAGCCTCCGCTTTCAGTAAAATATATTGATTCTGAACGTCCTTCGCCAGAGCTTCACTCGTGAGAGCACTGCCCTTGAATTTCGCCAATTCCTCGCTACAAGCTTGTTCCTTTGCAAGTAAATCCTGGTACTTTTTTGTGGGAACGCAAGATGCAAGCGCAAACATTCCAAGACAGAAAACAATAAGACCTTTCATAAAATGATGTATTTAAATCAAAGTTCAGGAAAACAGGCGCTGCGAACGCATTGACCACATTCTTTTTTAAACAACAGAAGGTTGAAAGAACTTCACTCAAAGAAGTAAAATCAGTACATCGATCAAAATAGTAAGCGAGAAAATTCGATCTTTGAACAAACAGTAACTAGATTTTCCCTACATGAATTCGCGCTTGATTTTAAGTTCCGTGCTGTCACTTCTTTTGGGAGCTTGTATCTACGTGTTTTTTCGTGATCCATCCATTATTTTTTTTGGGTGGCTGGATGATTTAGGACTTCTGAATGAAATCCTGCGAGTTCAAGAGCAGATGGTTTCAATCAAAAACGTTCTCCCCAACGGGGTAATTTATTCACTACCTGATGGATTATGGCTCTTCTCTTATGTTTGCCTGATGTTGCATATTTGGCGAAATTCCCTGCGCCCGGCTGGCCTCATTTGGACTTTCTCCTTGCCAGTTCTCGCGATCATCATCGAAATTATACAATCATTTAAACCATCATTCGGAACATTTGATTGGTTAGATCTAGTGATGTATCTATTGGCATCAACAATTCCACTTGTTGCGTTTAAGAAAAGGATTAACTTTAATTCGAATTCAAGCCTACATGCATGAAATCTAGATTTTCCCACCTATTATCGCTTTTGTTGCTTTCAGGATTTATCGTGGTCGCCTATGCTAGCGGCTCGAGAGATAATTCCAGAATGAATAGGAGAAACCGGGTGCCAACTGAGAAGTCCATTCAAGACAATACGAATCTAAGCGATAAGGAAAAAGAGGAAATGCTTGCCAAGCACAAGGCGAAAATTGCCAAAGACCGCGAAACGAATACGGTTCTTGCAACAGTTCTTGCTGAGGAATACGAGAGTAACGAGGTGAGCGCAGATGCCAAATACAAAAACAGGGTGTTTTTCGTCGATGGTGTAATTGAGGATATCAGCAAAGACCTTTTGGATAAAATCTACATTTCTTTAGAAGGATACGACATTTTCGGATCGGTAACGTGCTACGTTGATGACGAAGATGCAGTAATGGACCTAGGTAAAGGCGACCGAGTTGTTATTCGTGGACGTTGTGACGGAACCTTGTTGGGTGTCAACATGGAAGATTGCGAAATCATCGAAGTCATGGATAATGATGACGAAACGGATGCAACTGAAGAGGACGAAGAGATTTAGACACCTCGGTTGTTGGGTCAACGAATTACTCAAATAGAGAGCAACCCGTAATACTTTTTCGATCAGGTTTACACGTTGTGAAACGTATCGAAACCTCGTGTGTGTTTTGTGCGCCCAGCTGTATTTTTGAAATGGTGTAGTCGAAGCTATACCCAATTGAGAACTGCTCTTTGATTTTCACCTGAGCAAATGCCATAACGGCGTCCGCGTTTCGGAAGCCCAAGCCAAAACTAAATTGATTCTGATAGTCAAGATGAAGTGCCAAGTCGACTGCGGTTTTTCCGCGTGCTGCGAATTTCATTTGAAGTGTCGGAAGCAGGGCGAACTTGTTGTTCAGAGCATACAAATATCCTCCGTTAATGATTGCATGAAACCGATTTTTTGAGTCTTGGGTGATGCTGTTCCACTTATTCGGGATGAGGTTCTGCAGAGCTGCTCCAACGTAGTAGCTTTGGGAATTGTACCAAGCCCCAAAGGTCGCATCTGGAGCGAAAAATGTCCCTTGATTTTCCAAAAGAGGATCGGCCACACCTGTAGTGATAGAATTGGGATCATAACCTGTTTGCAAAACTCCTCCGTACAATCCAAGTGAGAGACGATCCGTTTTATTAAAATTGAAGTGAGCGGCATACGCAACATTGAATCGTTGAATGCTAAATTGAGCAATGCGATCCGTTTCGAATTTCAAACCAAGTCCGTGACGAGCACTCAAAAATTGACGTCGTTTTGAATTGAGTGGAACACTTAAGGTTAGGAATCCACTGCGGGGCGCCCCTTCAAAACCAACCCATTGTATCCGATAAAGTGAATGAATATCGATACATTGTTTGATCCCTGCGTGAGCTGGATTTTGTGCGAACTGATGCCACGACCACTGCGAATATTGCGTTAGCTGCTGTCCGAAAGAAGCTATACTATTCATCAAAAGGGCGATCAAAAGAACTCTCCGCATTATCGCATAATTGTTAATGAACCTTTGAACTCCTGCTCTTGAGTGTCTCGCAATTCGAGAACGTAGAAGTAAACGCCAGTAGCAGCGGGTTTTCCTCGCTGATCTGTTCCGTCCCAAGCTTTCAATTCTGAGTATCCTATTGTTTCATAAATAGGCTGTCCCCATCTAGTGTACACTTTCAGTGAAGCATCTGGGTAGAGCTCAGTTCCTTGAATAATCCAGGTGTCGTTTGCTCCATCGTTGTTGGGTGAAAAAGAATTTGGAATTTCAATCAACGATGCCACGATAATGGTCGCTTGATCCGTTAGGGTGCAGGCTCCTTGAGTTGCGGTTAGCGTATAGGTGACCGTTTCCGTTGGCGTAACAACAGGATTTAAATTGAGTGGATTACTCACGTTGAAAGTAGGCGTCCATTGAAAAGTAGGCGCCGTCGTAACTCCTCCTAGTATTGCAGATTCGCCTAATTGAATGGTTTGATCTGGCCCTGCGTCTATAGGAAAAGAAGTAATATTGAGTGCATTCGTTGCGTCGGTTGGCGTAGCGGGACAAATCAAATAACAAGCTGTTTGAACACTCACAACATCTCCTTGTACCAAGTCTGATGTTTGGAAGTTGGGAATAGTTGTCGTAGCCGCCAATACACCATTGATGAACCATTGATAATTTCCTGTATCAGGACAATCAGTAACACTTGCCGTAAACGTCACGGTTTCTTGAAGGCAAAATGGGCCGGCAATAGGATCAATGGAAATGCTTGACACAGGCCGATCTACTCCCGCCCCTGAAATGGCGATATCAAAAGTGCATTCTGCTGGCTCGGTGATTCCTACACCATTATTATCACCGTCGATTACAATATAATAGGTCGTCGTTGGGTTCAGCCCAACTGCATTCAGCGAAAAGTTCACCGATGCATTTGAAACGCAATTTCCAAGTTGAGTATATGTCGTGGCGTCACATGGAGCGATTGCTTCGATAATGGTCGCCTGAAGTTCGTTATCCTGACCTGCCGACATTTCAAACACAAGGTTGGAAAAATCTACTTGAACATCACCTCCCGCTGCATTTGTTGTGAATGAGAGCCAAATAGAGTTTTGAGGAGTGAAGCAAAAGGCGAAATCGTCCTCACAACCAGGGCAAAAAGTAATGTTCGCGCCGAGATTATTTACAGAATACGTTTCGTTTGGGCAGATTTCCAGGGCATCAACACAATTGTTGTAGTCCTCCTGAGCGTTCAATTGAACCCCGCCAAAAAGAGTAAAGAATATGATACCGTAAAGTAATCGCATATTTCAAAGGTATAACAAATATAGCATGGATAGCAGCTTTGGTTACGAAACGCAACGTGATATTAGCAATTTTCCAAGTAGAATTTAGTGGTTAAATGCATAATTCGGCAGGCATGAAACGCGTTCTTTTTTTGATCTCTTGCGTGCAATTTATGCGTTTAAATATGGTGTAATTTCATAGTTGAATAAACAATAATCATCGACGAGCGTCAGGTTAACAAAAAAATAACCAAAACTGTTTTGCCCTGAAAAGCCCACTATTTCTCGGATTTCTAAGAAATTAAGGATAAATTTACGCGCAATTTTGTAACGAATCAGAAAATTTCGCTTGTTTGGCACAATAATAGGATAGTGTTGAGTGCATAACAGAAAAAGTAGGCTTATGAATAAAATATTTACCCTCGCATTTAGTATACTCTTTACGCTGACCGCTTTCGGTCAACGTCTTGAATACGAAAGAAGTTCGAACTGGTTTTTTGGTCTAAACGCCGGAGCCACTTGGAACACAACAGACGTTCAAAATAAAACCTACGCAGGTTGGGGATTTCTTTTGGGAAAATCATTTAATTATGATTACGGAAGAAGAATCAGCTACGATCTCAGATTGAGATACCTTCGTGGTAAGTGGTACGGTCAGGATACTGATTCCACAAACCTAAGCAGTTTGGGTGCGGACTATAATGGTGCGCTTTCTCAATACAAAGAAGGTTTAGGATATACTGTAAACAATTTCGAAGCGAACGTCCATGAACTTGGACTGGAGTTGGCGATCCACTTTAATCGATTTAGAGATCGAACGGGGTGGGATCCATACATTTTTGGTGGAGCCAATATCTCTTGGAATGAAACATATGGTGATTTAATCAATCAGGATGTGTTCCTAGCTGGAGATTCGTCGACATATGCCTACGATCAAATCGACATGATCAAGCCAGCGATTGAATTCGCACTTGATGAGAATTACGAAACAGCATTAGACGGAACATCTCCGAATAGATTTAACGTGAACTTTATGCCAAGTCTTGGTGTCGGAATCGGTTACGATTTTGGACCTAGATTCCAAATGGGAATTGAGCACAAAACAACCTTTGCATTAAAGGATGATTTCGACGGTTACGTTGATGCTGAACCAAACTGGGGATTCCTAGAAAATGATGTTTATCATTACACAAGCGCTTTCTTGCGTTGGAGATTTAGAACTGGAGGTAGTTCAAGACCAGTTCGTCCTCAGCCAGTCGATCCTGTAGTAACACCAGTAACTGGTGGAGGAGCGGCACCATGTCAGCGCCCTGATGTTAGAGTGTTCCGTCCTTTGCAGAGAACAGAAACGGTTCTAGCCGCAAACTACGTATATAAAGCAGAAGTAAGATTTGTTCAGTCGCGCAACCAAATTACGATGCGTGTGAATGGAGTAGAAACAACAAACTTCTTGTACAACCCTCAAACGCACGAGTTAGAGAGCTACTTGTACTTGCAACCAGGGAATAACACAATTGAAGTTATTGGTAGAAACACATGTGGAACCGATTCAGAGACTTCAACATTGATTTACAATGATTGTATTGATCCAGTTGTATACTTCCAAAACGTATGTACAAGCACATTTACTGCTGAGGTTGATCAACGATCTTATACGGTTCAGGCGCAGATTTCGAATTCTACAAACATTGAGTTTATGGTGAACGGAGTGCGTATCACCAACTTTACGTACAACAGTGCAACGGGTGACTTTAGAAGTAACATTCTTTTGAACCAAGGTCAGAATACAATTCGAATTACAGCAACTAACGGATGTGGAACAGACGTTGGAACAAGTGTGGTAACTTATACTGATTGCCCAGACCCGATTGTAAACTTCACAAACGGAAACAGCGGATTCATATCTGTAAGTCAGCCGAACTTCAATTTGAACGCGTACATCTATAATGTTACCAATCAAAACAACATCTCTCTTCGATTAAACAATTCGAATATAAACTTCAGTTTTAATTCAAGTACTAACTTGTTGACGGCATCATTGTCGCTGAACCCGGGTCAGAACACAATTGTTATTACATCAACGACGAGTTGTGGAACGGATACCGAAACATTAACTGTGGAGTACACACCATGTATGACACCTAACATTCAATTGTTAACGCCAAATGCGCAAAGTACTACGACAGCGAATGGTACTCAATCTATTCAAGCTTCGATCTACAATGTTGCGAACATCAACCAAATTCAGTTGTATGTAAATGGAAACCTGCAGCCAGGAGGAAGCTTCAATCCAGTAACGCACATGTTTGGAGCGAACGTTGCATTGAACGAAGGGTTTAACACAATTCAAATTACCGTGTTGAATGACTGTGGTTCTGATACTGAAACGATTTCTGTGAACTACAATCCTTGTAGCACACCAGATGTACAAATGATCTTGCCTTCAGCTAGTGGCGGACTTACTTCAAGCCCAAGTCAATTGGTTCAGGTGGTAGTTTTCAACGTAACAAATATCAGCGAAATTCAAACGTATGTGAACGGAACTGTTCAAAACGGAGGAACGTTTGATGTATCGAACGGATTGTACCAAAACACAGTTGCATTAACACTTGGGGTGAATACAATTCAAGTTGTCGCAACGAATGCTTGTGGATCTGATGTACAGACTACAACAATTACATACAGAGCGTGTGAAGCTCCGCAAATCACGATGACTTCTCCAACGTCAGACCCATTCTTCACGAGTGCTGCAAGTATGGATGTTTCGGCAATGATTGCGAATGTAACGAACACATCTCAGGTTCAATTAACAGTGAACGGAGTAGCCGATGCTTCAGGAGCGTCATTCAACACTTCATCGCTTACATACACGAACAATGTAAACTTGAGCGCTGGTAACAACACGATCACAATTAGCGCAACAAACAATTGTGGAACGGTTTCGAAACAAATCACTGTTATCCGAGAAGTGATTAACATCCCGGTGGATGACATTGATAGCATCACGATTTGTTTCGTGCATTGCAACAATGTTGGGGAGCCTGTGACGATGACAATTCCATTATCACAATGGCCGTCATACCAATCTCAAGGAGCACAACTCGGACCTTGTCCAATTGTAGTTGAGCCAGTAGATTTGCCAATGACGATTTGTTTCAAGGATCACGGGAGTGCACCAGCAACGATGACTATTTTGACATCAGAGTGGCCGGCTTACCAAGCTTTAGGTGCAACTCAAGGACCTTGTCCAGATCCAACAATGGTTGTTTGTTTCAACGGAAACCAATTGACTATTCCAACGTCTCAATTAAGCGCATACCAAGCTCAAGGAGCTACTGAAGGTCCATGTCCAATTGAGCAAGAAGAAACAGTTGTTATTTGTGCAAACGGAACGGAAACTACGATCCTTGTTTCAGAGTGGCCAGCTTACCAATTGGAAGGGGCTACTTTAGGACCTTGTCCAGTAATCGATCCTGAAATGGTTATTTGTATTGAAGGTACGGAACGTACAATCTTAACATCACAGTGGCCAACTTACCAAGCTCAAGGAGCAACTCAAGGACCATGTCCAGTTGTTGATCCTCAGATTACAATTTGTTTGAAAGGTACTGAAATGTCAATCTTGACTTCTCAGCTTCCAACTTACCAAGCTCAAGGAGCTGTGGTGGGACCATGTCCAACGGTTGATCCAGACATTACAATTTGTTTGAATGGAACAGAGCAGACAATTCCAACGTCACAATGGGCTGCATACCAAGCTCAAGGAGCGACTCAGGGACCATGTCCTGTTGAGGAGGAAACAATTACGATTTGCGTAGGTGGAAATGAATTGACTATTCCTGTTTCGCAGTGGCAAGCTTATCAAGTGGAAGGTGCAACCTTAGGACCATGTCCAACAGTTGACCCCGAAATCACGATTTGTCTCAACGGAGTAGAAAAAACGATTGTGACATCGGATTGGCCAAAGTATCAATCTCAAGGGGCAACTCAAGGACCTTGTCCAACTGTGGACCCTCAGATTACAATTTGTTTGAAGGGTACTGAAATGACAATTTTGACTTCTCAGTTCTCAAAGTATCAATCTCAAGGTGCAACCTTAGGACCATGTCCGACAGTTGATCCTCAAATGACAATTTGCTTGAATGGAGCCACAAAAACGATTCTTGTTTCTGAATGGGCGAAGTACCAGTCGAAAGGAGCAACAATCGGAGCTTGTCCAGATGCAAAAATGACAATTTGTTACAACGGAAGAACGATTGAAATAGATACAGATGATTGGTCAAGATACCAGACGCTTGGAGCAACAGCTGGAGCTTGTCTCGATAATCCAATTGACACTGGAGTTGGAGTTGGAAACCAAGGAGTTGGAAACTCTGACACCTTAAATGGTAACGTCGGGCGTCCAGATACTGGTGGAGGAAATGACGATGAATTGTTGTTCGGAAACAGAACAATTACAATTTGTCACACTCCACAAGGATCAATCGCTTCGCAAACGATACAAATTCCGTTGAACGAATGGGAGCAGTATCAATCTCTTGGAGCAACTTTGGGAGCGTGTACAGGGTCATTGAATCCAACGAATGGTGGCGGAAACATTGATGTCAACAACACAGGAATCGGCAACGGAGATGGTGTTGGTAATGTACCGATCAATCCAAACGGAAACAATGGAACAAATACCACAGGAGGTAACATGCCGGTTGTAGGTAATGGCTCGCAAGCAGCGAAGGATGAGTTAATCCGTAAGCAGAAAGAAGAGGCGGCACGACTTAAGGCTGAACAAGAAGAAGCAGCTCGTAAAGCGGCAGCGGCTAAGAAAGAAGCAGCGGAAAAAGAGCGCCAAATTCAACTTCAAAAAGAGAAGGAAGCTGAGTTAAAAGCGGCTCAAGAAGAGGCTAAACGTAAAGCGGCAGCTGAGAAGGCTCGTCAAGACAAAGCGGCCAAGGATGCAGCAGCACAAAAGGCAGAAGCGGCTAAACAAAAAGCTGCTCAAGAAGCGGCAGCAGCCAAAGCTCGACAGGAGCAAGCGGCGAAAGATGCAGCGGCTCGTCGTCAAGCCGAAGAGGCTAAGCGTAAAGCAGCTCAGGAAGCGGCAGCGGCCAAAGCTAGACAAGAAAAGGCGGCACGTGATGCGGCGGCTAGAAAAAAAGCAGAAGAAGCAAAACGCAAAGCGGCTCAGGAAGCAGCGGCAGCAAAGGCTCGTCAGGAGAAAGCAGCAAGAGATGCTGAAGCGAGACGTAAAGCTGAGGAAGCAAAACGTAAGGCGGCTCAACAAGCGGAAGCTAAAAGAAAGGCCGACGCAGCAAAACAAAAGGCAGCTCAAGAAGCAGCGGCAGCCAAAGCTCGTCAAGAGAAAGCAGCAAGAGATGCAGCGGCTAAAAAGAAGGCCGAAGAAGATGCGAAACGTAAGGCTGCGGCTAAGAAAGCAGCCGACGAAGCAGCGAAGAAAAAAGCAGAAGAGCAACGAAAAGCTAAAGAAAGAGAAGGAGGAAGATAATTCGTTCTTCAGATACTTGAAATCCACATCGAATCTCGGTGTGGATTTTTTTGTTCCAAACGATTCTTTTCTACGGGAATAATAAAGCGTAATTCCTTTTATTTATCGATGCATCTCACTATATTCGCAGACTTATTTAGAAAATAGCAGAAATGGCAATTATTGGAAAAATACGTGATAATGGATGGTTGGTTCTAATTGTAATTGGAATCGCCTTGATGGCCTTTATCATGGGAGATTGGTCTAAAATCACTGGGAACAGCGAACCAGTTTATGGTCTCGGAACTGTATACGGTGAAAAAGTAGACGATAAAGAATTCTCAGAAGCAGTGAATATCGCACGTACAAACGCGATTCAACAAGCTCAACAGCAAGGTCAACAACCGCAAGAGGTTGATGAAAGCAGAGTTTGGAAATCATTTGTTGAAGAACTTCTTCTCGAAAAAGAGTACGAAGCACTTGGAATTGAAGTGAGTGATGATGAGTTCGATGCTTACCTTTATGCAAAAGCAGGATTCGAACCACAAGCTGAATTCTTGAATTCTCCGGCATTCACAGACAGTATAACAAAGGCGTTCAGCCCAAAGAAACTGGAGGCGCGTATCAATGAGATGCGTGAATCAACAGAACCAGAGCAAGTAACTGCTTGGGAAAACACGGAAGAATACTACAAAACAAAACGTCGTCAAGAAAAGTACTTCGATATTTTAGGACAAGGTATTTACGTTACCAAACTAGAAGCGAAGAATGATTACTTGGCTGATAATGAGAAGAAATCAATCTCTTATGTTATCAAGCGTTTCAGAGATCTTGCTGATGCAGATTTCGAGAAGATGGCAACAGATTCAAAATTGAAGAAGTATTTCGAAAGTCACAAGAATGATAAAAAATACCAAGTGAAAGAAAACACTCGTCGTCTTCACTACTTTGAAATCAACATTAAGCCAAGCGGAGAAGACATCGAGCAGTTCAATGATCAGTTGGATAACTTGAAGAAACAATTCACTGCTACAACAAATGATTCTGCGTTTGTTACGAACAGAGATAATAGCGAGTTGGCATTCTACACAAGTGGACCTTACAGCACAGCCATTCCAAAATCGCACAGAAAAGCGCAAGAAGGAAAATACATTGTTTACCCTGATGGAATAGATCAGCTCTACAAAGACGCTGTTTTAGGAGATGTTGTTGGACCTTACGAGTACAATGGATCACAATCAATTGGGAAAGTGATCGGATTTACTTCTGATACAATCAATGCACGTCACATATTGATCAGCGTGAACGAAGGAGACGACGTTGTGGCTAAAGAAGCATTTGCAGACAGCTTATTGAAAGAAGTAAACAATGAAAACTTCGAATCATATGTAAGCAAGCACAGTGGAGATACTGGATCTGCGGCAAAAGGTGGAGACCTTGGAGATTTCTTCTTCGGAGATATGGTTCCTCAATTTGCTACTTACGTTGCTGACAAGCCTATCGGTGAAATCGGAATGGTGCAAACGCAATTTGGATTCCACATTATTCAAGTAACAGCTAGAAAAGGAAGAAAATACCCTCGTTTGGCGGTAGTTCAAAAAACGTTGAAATCAAGCCAGAAAACGAACAAAGCAATTGAGTCAGAGGCGTACGACCTATTGTACAAATTGGATGAGAAATTGTCAAATGTTAATGATCCTTACAAACGCATTGCGCGTTTCGATACGACTGCAGCACGTGGAGATTACTTCTCAAAAACACTTGAGTTGAGAGACAACGCGCCTGCGTTCACTTCGTTCAACACACGTTACGCAGAGGACAAATTATTGGACCTTGTGTTTACAGAAGAAGTAGAGGTTGGTACCTTGGTTAACTCACCGATTAAAGACAAAGATCGATACATCATTGCGATTTTTGCAGGGAAAGTTGAAAAAGGAGAACCAAAGTTTGAGGATGTCAAAGACGTAATCAAAGCAGATTTCATCAAAGAGCAGAAAGTGAAAAAACTGAAGTCTCAGATGAAAAAGAAGAAGCTGTCTGAAATCAAAGGAACAGGTGTTACTGAGCAAACAGCTGAGGTAACGATGGCGAATACGCAACTGTCAGGTGTAGGATACGAACCAAAAGTTGTTGGTGCTGTATTCGGACTGGGAGAAGGTAAACGCTCTCTCCCACTTGAAGGAACAACAGGAGTATTCGTTGTGAAATTGGATAAATCCTTGAAAGTTCTTCCAACGAAAGATAAAGAGTACGGTGAGCAAAGAGATAAGCTAGCAAGCGCTAGAAAAGCTCAACTTCAAACGACTACGCGTAGAGCGTTAACTGAATTGGCTGATGTTGTGGACAACAGACGTCTTTTCAACACAGGAGTTAGAAGATAAAACCACCAAACGATAAGTTTACAAGGCGCTTAGTCCCGATAATTATCTGGATCAAGCGCCTTTTTTCATGCCAAAGAATAGCGTTTTCCAGGTAATTCATTCAGAGATCCTCCCATCAGCAGATCAAACAATTCAATGTTGAGAGTGGATAAACTCAACCGTGTTTTTTCAGCAAGTTCATCGATGTGTATGGTCGAAGACCCAATCGCACTTGTTATTTCTTTTTGCAGAGGACTTAAGTTCGGAGGGATGATTAACGCTTTCTTCTTAACGGGAACTTCGTTCCACTCCATCAGCTCCAAAAAATCCCTTCCTGAGCCAATTAAATGGGCCTTGTCGGATCGAATTAAATCATTGCAGCCTTGCGAACTTGCATGAAAGACACTTCCAGGATAAGCGAACACGTCACGACTGTATCCATTCGCTAAATCGGCGGTAATAAGTGAACCTCCCTTCGAATTGCTCTCAATAACGACCGTTGCATCGCACAGTCCAGCTACAATCCTATTTCGCTTTGGGAAATTTTCCCGATCCGGAAGTGTATTGGGCGGAAATTCGGTTAAAAGTGACCCCTTTTGAAGGATGGATTTAGCCAATTCTCGATTTTTGTGTGGATAAATTCTGTCCAAACCATGCCCCAAAACAGCGATGGTTGGAACGTCAAATTCTAAGCAATATTGGTGCACATATGAGTCGATTCCGAGTGCTAATCCGCTTACAACAACGATATTTTTACCCTGAAATGATTGAATTAATTCTCGACAAATGGCTTTTCCGTAAGGTGTTGCGTTTCGTGTTCCGACAACAGCCACCCATCGCTCAAACTGGAGCTCATCTTTTCCTTTTTGATAGAGCAGCAAAGGAGCATCAGCGCACTCAGAGAGGCGTTTCGGGTAATTTTCATCCGTGTAAAAAACAGTCTTAATTTCATGTTTTTCAATGAACGAAACGATCCCTTCAGAGGTCTTAAGCGCCTCTTTACGAGCCATGTTATTAATAAATGACCGCGAAAAACCGACTTTTCGGCTCAATTCTTGCGGCTTCAGCGTGAACAATTCTTCCCAATTATGAAGGGAAGTAAGGAGCTGTCTTGCTTTTTTTGGTCCAACGCGATTCAATAGCGTTAACGCAATTCGATAGTGTAGGTAGGTATAATCCACAAAAAATGGTATTTTAGGCTTCTTGAATTTACGAAAAATTCGTCTATGAAACACATGCTATTGCTATTTTTAGGGCTTCCGCTTGCCTGTATATCTCAAGTTACGGGAGTCGTAGAAGACGGTCAAACCAAAGAACCAGTATTCGGAGCGAAGATTATGGCTTCAACAGGAGAAAAAGTACTTTCTGACATTGATGGTTCGTACACAATATCACCCGCAAGTTATCCCGCAACCCTCGTAATTGTTGCACAAACGTTTGTAAACGATACGATCGTTGTAGAAGGACCAGGTGAATTGAACATCAAAATGAATCCCCCACTTATCGATTTAAAAACGGTAGTTGTTTCTGCCGGAAGAAGAGATCAAGATATCGAAGATATTTCCATATCAATGGAGATTATTCGCCCTGAACTATTTGATAATAAGGGACTGGCGAACTTGGAAGAAGCAATTGATCAAAGCCCTGGTGTTTATGCTATGGATGGACAAGTAAGTATTCGTGGAGGTAGTGGATTTGCCTACGGGGCTGGAAGCCGCGTATTGCTGCTTTGGAATGGAATGCCTTTACTTTCTGGTGATG
The DNA here is from genome assembly GCA_029252405.1 of Crocinitomicaceae bacterium. Lineage (GTDB taxonomy): Bacteria > Bacteroidota > Bacteroidia > Flavobacteriales_D > Crocinitomicaceae > UBA4466. Next base: position 86,897 of record JAQXBM010000072.1, on the reverse strand, counting down.
CAGGAGACACAAAGTGGAACGCGGTTCCTTTAGAATCAGCTTCACAAATAGAAATTATGAAAGGTGCCTCGTCTGTTTTATATGGATCAGGAGCCTTAAATGGATTGATCTCAATCTCGGAAAGAGAGCCAACCCTCAAAGGAGAAACACGCTTTAAAGTTCAATCAGGGATTTATGGTAATCCACGAAGAGAATCACTGAAATGGTGGTCGCAGAGCCCAATGTTCTATCAAGTTGAAGCCTTCAACTCTAAAATGTATAAGAACGTAGGATACACGATCTCTGGAAACGGATTTCTTTCGGATGGTTACCGCGAGGGTGAAACAGAAATAAGAGGAAGAGTTAGTGGAACATTCTACATTCGACCGGAGAAATACAAAAACCTTAAAGCGGGTATTGGTTTCAACGTTCAACGTCAGAAAACAGGAAATTTTATCATTTGGGAAAGCGATTCTTTGGGATACACGCCTAATGGAACTGCAGATACGAGCAATATTGCGTCAACCTTAACCTATAATGGAGGAACGCGCATGAGCATTGACCCTTACATTAAGATTTACGATAAAAACAAGAATTTGCACACGGTGAAAACACGCTTCTACCGAATTGCGAATGACAATATTTCGAACCCTTCGCAAAGCTCAACGGCACACACGCTTTACGGGGATTACAATTTCCAGAAAAAATGGAAAAATGGTTCTGCTGTAACATCGGGAGCAACTTACTTGCGCTCGGACGTGTTCTCTGCGTTATTCGGAGATCATAACTCTACGAATCTCGCAGCATACGGACAGTACGAGCACCACATGGCACGATGGGACTTAACAGGAGGAATCCGCGTTGAGTATTTCGAGCAAGATGGAAGAGCGGGAGATTCTGATTTCTATATCGGAAAAGATTCTTCATTAGTACTTCCAGTTTATCCAATTATTCGTTTGGGAGCGCACTATCAATTGGCAGAGTTCACACATTTGAGAGCGTCATTTGGTCAAGGGATTCGCTACCCATCAGTTGCAGAGCGTTACACACAAACTTCCGTTGGAGCATTGAATGTATTCCCAAATCCAAACCTTCGTCCTGAAGTGGGTTGGGCTGCAGAAATCGGTTTCAAACAAGGAGTGAAAATTGGTAAAAACTGGAAAGGATTGGTAGATATCTCAGCATTCATGAATCAATACGATAACATGATGGAGTTCACCTTTGGTTCATTCAAACCGGATACAATTGCATGGAGCTTGAACCCAGAAGATCCTGGATACATCAACAAATGGTTTGGTTTCCAAGCACAGAATGCGGAGAAAGCGAGAATTACAGGAATAGAGTTGTCGTTCAACAGTCAAGGAAAAATTGGAGATGTTGAATTGACATCACTCATCGGATACACATACATGAATCCAATCAGCTTGAATCAAGATTCAGCTTACCTATCAACATTCTCAGATACAACGACAAACATCCTTAAATACAGATTCAATCATTTAGCGAAAGCTGATGTTGAAGCAACGTGGAAAGGAATTAGTATAGGAGTGAGTGCTCGCTACAACAGCTACATGAACAACATTGATGCGATTTTCGAAGGTGAAATTGTTGATGGTTTGTCAATTCTTCCCGGATTGAAAGAATACCGAGAGGAAAACAACAGAGGATCATTTGTGGTTGATTTCAGAACAGGATACAGCTTTGCTGAGCATTACCGAGTTGGTTTCATCATCAACAACTTGCTCAATGCCGAGTACGTAACGCGTCCTGGTGACATTCAGGCACCACGTTCATTCATTGTGCAGCTCCAAATGAAATTCTAACATGAAGTGTATTGGGATTATTCCTGCACGATACGCTTCGTCGCGATTTCCAGGAAAGCCACTGATTGATTTAAGCGGAAAGACAATGATTCAGCGCGTCTATGAAGGCGCCGCGAAATCAAGCATTCTTTCTGAAGTGATTGTTGCAACAGACGACCAAAGAATATTTGATGAAGTTGAACGCTTCGGTGGAAAGGTGATGATGACTTCAGCAGATCATCGAACTGGAACCGATCGTTGTGGTGAAGTCGCCAAGCAAATGGAAGCTGACGTAGTCATCAATATTCAGGGAGATGAACCTTTGATCGATTTTCGACAATTGGATCAATTACTCGAGGCTTTCCAAGATGAGAGCGTTCAAATCGCTACACTGGGAATTGCTGATGTTTCTGAAGAGGACAAGCAGAATCCAAACAGGATCAAATTGGTACTCAATCATCAAAATGATGCCTTGTATTTTTCAAGAAGCAGTGTTCCAAACGAACATCATGCAAAGCAGGAAGACCGGGAAAACTTTCCCTTTTTCCGTCACATTGGAGTGTACGCCTACCGAAAGAAGGCCCTACTGGAACTTGTCAATTTGGAGCCAACAGATCTAGAGAAAATCGAATCGCTGGAGCAGCTTCGTTGGATGTACTACGGATATTCAATTCGCGTGGTAGAAACGGATATTGAAACACCAAACATCGATGTACCTGAGGATGTTGAGAAAGTACGTGCGTTTCTTTGAAAAAAGTGCACATTCGGCGTAACATCTTCGTTTATCAGCCGTAAAGAATATGGGCTTTACAGCCTAAAATTATCATTTTCGTATCTTTGTAAGACAATGAAACACATTGAACAAGCCATAGGAGATTTATTATTACGTCACAATTGTGTGATCGTGCCAGCTTTTGGTGGATTTGTTGCTGAGCAACTTTCCGCGAAAATTGATTACGATAAAGGTGTGATGGTTCCTCCGCGCAAAGCGCTTTTGTTCAATAAACAACTAGTCAGTAATGACGGTTTGTTGATTAATGAACTGGCGTCGCGCAACGCTGTTTCATTTGATGAAGCTTCAAGCGAAGTGTCCTCAATTGTTTCTGAATGGAATCATCGTTTGGAAAAAGGAGAGCGCATCGAATTGGATCGAGTTGGAATTTTGTTCAACGATGCGAATAACAATTTGCAGTTCGAACAAGATCGATTCTTCAACTTATTGTTGGCGTCTTTTGGATTGGATCAAGTGCACTTTATCGCTCAAAACGAAGTAGAGGAGGCACAGGCCGAACCAATCACGATCGAAAGAACGATTATCGAGCCAGTTTTAGTTGAAGCCGAAGAAGATGCAACGCCAATCAAGCACATACCGAAAGCGGTCGTTGTAGAGAAACTTCAAAAGGAAGATCCGATAGCGGTCGGATCGGCGAAAGTGGTGGAAATGGTTCCACAGAAGAAGAAGTCACGCGTATGGAGATACGTCGCGGCAGCTTGTTTCTTGCCAATTGCGTTCTATTCCGTTTGGATTCCCGCTCGAACAGACGTTTTACAATCTGGAGTGATTTCGATTAAAGATTTCAATCCATTCTATACAACTGCCGAAGGAAATTACGCGAAATCTGCTTATCCTGAAGACATCACATTTGAGAAAAGCACGGAGCCAACACTCCAAGAACAAATCGATGGTCTTGACGAGATTCCAAGTAACGTAATCCCATACCATTTCACAGAAGACACGTATGTATTCGTAAATATTGGAGATCAAAACACCTCTCAAATAAAAACACAAGAGACAAGTTCTCCTGATGAAGTTGTTCCAGAGGAAATCCCTACTTCAACTCCCTTAGTGCAGCCAAACTCGATGAATTATATTGTGGGTTGTTTCGGAAACAAAGCCAATGCGGATAATCTCGTAGACAAATTGAAATCTGAAGGATTGAATGCTTTCATCGTTGATTTACAAGGTGGACTTCACCGTGTTTCAGCAGGAGCTGCCATTTCTAATGAATCGATGAGCGAGATCAAATCAAAATCACAGGAACTCGGTTTTTCTGGGTGGATTTTGAAATAGTACCTTGAACATGTTGGTGTTGATTAGGACGGAGTTCGGCTCCGCTCACCCCTCCACGCCATCTTTACGGAGAAAGCCGAGGTCTGAGGCTCTCGAAGCCCGAAGTCTGAAATCAAATTTTTGGAATTATTCTTGTAGCAACTCAGTGTTCCGTATATTTGGAACCACTAAATCGTTAGAAATGAAAAAAATAATCATTGCCTTATCATTTTTAGGGCTTTCCTCTTCAATTAGCTTTGCGCAATTTGGTTTCTCTGAACCAGCGACAAACAGCAAAGGAAGTGAGTACAAATTCTCGAAAATCGCACATTTGGATGCGACACCGGTGCAAAGCCAAGGCTACACAGGAACATGTTGGAGCTTTTCAGCATTGTCTTTCTTTGAGTCTGAATTGATGAGACAAGGAAATGATAATCCGGATTTGTTATCAGAAATGTTCATCGTGCGCAAAGCATACGAAAGTAAAGCGGAGAAATACATCCGAATGGATGGAAAAATCAACTTTTCTGAAGGAGGAGCATTTCATGATATTCCCTACGTAATCCGCAACTACGGAATTGTTCCATTGGAAGCATACGAAGGATTGAATTACGGTTCTGAAAGACACAATCACAGTGAGTTATTCTCTGTTTTGGACGGAGCGGTTCAAGGATTGTTGGAGCACTCAAAAAACCGTAGAACGAAATCATTGACAACGGCATGGAAGCCTGCATTGAATGGAATTTTGGATGCATACTTAGGTGATGACGTGAAAGAATTCGAATTGGAAGGAAAAACATACACGCCAAAATCTTACGCAAAAGCGATCGGATTGGATATGGATGATTACGTTTCATTGACGTCATTCACAAACCACCCAATGAACGAAGAGTGTTTGTTGCAGATTCCAGACAACTGGGCATGGGGAACAAGCTACAACGTAGACCTTGAAGATTTAATGGATGCAGCAGAATACGCATTGGAAAATGGATACAGTTTGGCTTGGGGGGCAGATGTTTCCGAAAAAGGATTCAGCTTCAGCAACGGATTGGGAATTAACCCAGAAGATGCAGGAACGATTGAAGTTTCAGGTAAAGACAACAAAAATTTCTCTGATGGAGGTGCCGAAAAGAAATCTAATGCGTTCAAAACACCCGTAAAGGAAGTGGACGTTACAGCTGAAATTCGTCAAGAAGGATACGACAACAAAACAACAACGGATGATCATGGAATGCACATCGTTGGCTTGTACAAAGATCAAAAAGGAACACGTTACTTCCTCGTAAAGAATTCATGGGGAACAGGAAACTACCCTGAAGGATATTTGTACGTATCAGAAAGCTACTTCAAGTGGAAAACGATTAACATCTACCTACACAAAGATGGTTTATCAAAATCAATGAAGAAGAAATTAGAATTACCTAAATAGTTATCTCGGACTGTTTTAGCGATTTATTGCCAGGAAAATAAAACAAACCAGAAAAGCGGTGTTTCGAAAGAAACACCGCTTTTTCATTGTTTACTATTCGAAATAGTTGACAGGGAAAGGATAATATTGAGTATTGTACTTAAACCAATAAAACATACTATGAAACTTTTTTTGAATATACTCTGCGTATTATCTGTCCTTCTTTTTGCTGTTACAGCCTGTGGAGATGGAGAAAACCATCAAGAAAGCAATGATTCCTCGGAAGCGGAGGTTGTAACAAATAATTCGAATGATTCCAACTCAGATGAAGTAGCAAACGGGTCCTTTTGAAATAAAATCAAGAGTGATTGAGTACGAAAGTAGAAACCTCAATGACGAAGTGTAAGCATCGCTTAAATTATACTTCGCGAACTACGGTAATTTGCTGAAACTTGAGGAGACCGCAGATGGTGAAACATCCTTCTATGTCTACAATGAAGACACGAAAAAGGGAGTCAGGCAATTCTCAGGAAGAAAGCCCTCGAAAATGTTCATGCGTCAAGTAGAACTGAATACGTTGGTTGCTCCGCGAGGAACGAATGGTTTCACTCAACAAGATGACGAAGCGATTCTTAGGAAAATGTGTAAAGTTCAAGCGAACAACACGACATCAGCCGAGGGTGAGGCACAAGTGAAGTTTTGATTGCACAAAGGAATCGTGATGAAGGAAATCAATCGACTCGGAATGGGGTATGAATTTGAAGCCGTTAAGTTTCAGGTAAAGACAATGGATAAATAGGTGTTCTCGCTTTCATGGACGGAGATGCCGCATGATATTTTTTAAGATCGGATTGAAATTATTAGCAGTCGGTGCTTTGAAAGAGGCTCCGACTTTTTAGTTTTCACTCCGCTTGCTCCCTAATCCCATTAACTGTAGAAGTCTTTTGTCTTCAAGAGACAGAGGATTATTTTTGTATAAATTCCAGTGCCAATCTTCGTGCCTCGGCATCACTCGCTACGTAATCTTCGTAGGTAGGAACCTTAACCGCAGTAGTCTCCAACATTGTCTTCTCGTTAATTCGCGCGATGTCCAAAAACGAAATTTCATCCTTCAAAAAGGAAGCAACAGTTATTTCATTTGCAGCGTTCAGAGCGCATGCAGCATTACCCCCCATTTCCATCGCTTGGAAGGCCAAGTTCAAGTTATTAAATGTCTCACGATCGGGCTGTTCGAATGTCAAATTCGGGTAATCCATAAAGTTGAAACGTGGGAAATCGGTCTTAAAACGATCAGGATACGTTAATGCGAATTGAATCGGCAACTTCATATCGGGCAAACCCATTTGCGCCTTCATACTTCCATCTTCGAACTGTACAATTGAATGTACAATCGACTGAGGATGTACGATCACATCAATCTGATCCGGACGCAAATTGAACAACCATTTCGCCTCAATTACTTCTAACCCTTTGTTCATTAAGCTCGCAGAATCGATTGTGATTTTCGCTCCCATTTCCCAATTCGGGTGCTTGAGTGCTTGTTCTTTTTTCACGTCAATCAATTGCTCGCGTTTCCAACCACGGAACGGACCTCCAGATGCAGTTAAATAAATTTTCTCGATTGGATTGTGGAATTCGCCCACCAAACATTGAAAAATTGCCGAGTGCTCAGAATCCACAGGGTAAATATTTACTCCGCGCTCAGCTGCCTCTTTTGTCACAATTTCACCCGCAACAACCAAGGTTTCTTTATTTGCTAACGCGATGTTTTTTCCAGCTCGAATTGCAGTCAACGTTGGTTTCAATCCTGCGTAACCGACCAAAGCCGTCAACACGGTATCCACTTCTTGCGTCTCACACACCTGCGCCAAAGCATCTGCTCCAGCAAACACTTTGATGTCGTGATCCCACAAAGCATCATTCACCTTCTGATATTGCGCTTCGTCGGCTATCACAACCATGTTCGGTTTGTGCTTAATTGCTTGCTTAATCAACAAATCAGCGTTGTAGTTCGCTGTAATTACTTCTAAATTGAATTTTTCAGGATACACCTCAATAACTTCGAGCGCCTGTGTTCCAATTGATCCTGTTGATCCTAAAATCGCAATCCCTTTTTTCTGCATGTAACAAAAATACACTTTCAGAATATGCTGTAACGAAAAAGGACAAGGTTTCTTATATTGGTCAAACGACTTAATAACCTAATATGAAATCACTTTTACTATTCCTATTTATTGCCCCAGCTTTCGTGTTCGCCCAGAAACATAAAGACAATCAAGCGAAGTACTATTTGAATCGACTCCAACATTTTGGAAGAGACATCGAAACAGTAGATTTCAACCATTTTGCCGGCGAAATTACAAGCGAACAGTTGAAAGATAATGGTGTTCGGTCAGTGACAGTTCAGCGTGGGAGGAGTGGCAAGAGTAAAACATTTGTTCGGTATGCGTTGAACGATAGGGGTTTAATAGATAAAATTGAGCACCCAAAAGACACGATAAGCTATTCATACATACAAGATTCACTCGTTGAGACTGTTAAAATTACAGGCAAAACGGAGAAGGTGTTTGAGTATGAATACCAAAATGGTTTTTTAAAGAAAAAAGAGGTGTTTGAGAAGAATCGTCTCTCCTCAAGACTATTTTTGGATTATTCTGAAGATCAAAAAGTCAGCTTTAGTCTGCTACAGAGCGGAAGAAAGTTGAAGACCTCATACTCGATGAACTACGAGTACGAAAACGGGAAGGTACGACGTCAGCAATTCATCAAAAACGATAGAATTGTGAGAACGTGGGATTACAGTTGCGAACCAAAGGGTCAACGAGTCGACGAAAAGACAACATCAACACTGTGCAAGGTTGTCGAGGAAAACAATGATGGTTCCTATGTAGTCCACATTCGAAAAGTCGAAAATGGAGAAGTACTTCTGTATTCTCACAGTTATACAAAGGATTCCGTAAATTATGCTTCTGCTTGTGAAAAGGAAACAGGCGAATTGGTATGGACAACAGAGAAGCAAGGAAAAACGAGAACGTCTAAGAACTACGATAGTAAAGGAAAATTAAGAAGTCAATCCGTGGTCGTGTACGATGAGAGCGATAGGCTCGTGGAGACTACCTATACTTTTGGAAAAAAACAAAAACGAACGAGCGTCATGAAGTATACGTATAACGATGAGGGATTGCTCGCTTCGAAGACGTCTTTTTACAAAGGAGAAGAAAGTTATTTCAGAAATTATATCTACGAATAGTCTCGCACGGTTTCAATCCTCATTCTGTATCTTTGTGCCGATGAAATACAGAATGCTCACCCCGGAAGAAATGGAGATCTTCGATGAAGATTTCAAACACTTTGCCGTTGCGAATGGCGTTTCCAATGAGGAATGGCTAGAAATGAACACTTCCAACAAAGAACTTGCTACGCAACTTGTCGGTTTATTCTCTGACACCGTTCTTCAAAAGGTGTATGAAAAACTCAAATTTATTGAACACCGGTCGCCATCATCGTGCCTCGTGTTTAAATTGAATGATTCCGAAATAGACCTGATTTCACTCAACGCGAAAAGCGATAAGGTAGATTTATCGAGCGCTGAGTCTATTCATGATGCTTTGGTCAACAATGCCTCAGAATTGTCAATATTCCGATCAAACAAGAAGTATTCAAAAGTGCGCGAGGAGGAAATCCACGAAATGCTATCTCAGGGATGCGTTAATTCAAGTGAAGCATTTTGGATGATGTTGGAGAAAGTCGTTGACTAGAAATATACGCTTATTAGCCTCGAATGGTTCGATAGAACACTTTTGATCTAGTTTTTCACTACACGAATCAATTCCGAACCTTGCATTCGCTCAACTCTCACCAAGTAAACCCCTGGTGAAACATTCGTTAAATCGAGAACTTGCGTAAATGAACTTGCTCGAAAAGAATCAACAAGCTGACCAGAGGCGCTGTAAACGATTATTTCATCAGAATCTGTCAGGTTATTCAAGTAAACAGTTCCGCTCGTTGGGTTCGGATGTGCAGAAACAGCTTCAGCTGCAGTTCCACCGTACAAATCATTCAACTCAACCTTCATTATCCAACCATCAGATTTTCCTTTATTGTCCGAGAACAGATTGTCGGTTGAATTACTACTTCCAATCAACAAAATAGAACCATCGTCTTCTACAGCGAAATCATTGATGGACTCGAATCCATCTCCACCATATAGAGCGAGGTGATCAATTGAATTTGGAGAATTCACTTTTGCTAACCACGAATCGCGACTTCCAGAGGATAGTTCGCCCTGGAAAACAGGAGCGTTAGTAGTACCCATTAAGAACAATTGATTCGATTCGTCGATAGACAAAGCCGATGCGTAATCACCATATTCACTTCCGTGCGTTTCCTCCCATAAAATTCCTCCATTCGCTGCATCAACTTCAATGACCCACGCATCAGAGAATCCTGCGTTTTTGGAAATATCGTAAGAGAGTGACTGTGTATTTCCCGCTAGGATGATACTCGCATTATCTTTAATTAATAAATCAACAGCGAATTCTGCCTGAAGACCACCATAGTTTTGTTCCCAAAGGATATCCCCTGAAGGACTCAGTTTGAAAAGTGACAAATCAAAATCGCCATAGTTCATCATTATATCTCCATCGAAAGAAGAGGAGTGACCTGAAACTACGATTTCACCATTTGGGAGCGCGATAATTTTTGATGAGTAATCTTCATCGGATCCCCCGAAATTCTTTTTCCAAAGTAATGATCCAGAAGCGTCAACGCGAAGCGCCCAGATGTCTGACTGTCCTTTATTTGAATCAAGGTCTCCTTCAGTCGATCTTGAATGTGCAGAAATCAGTAATTGGCCGTCCGTTGTTTTTGAAATGTCTGTCGGGATATCGGCGAAGTTTCCTCCAAAGCGCGATGAACTCTGTAATTGACCATCCAAATTGAGCTGTAATAAAACGATGTCCTCTTGACCCGAATTTGCTAAGAAGGGCGCCGCTGATGAATTAGAAGAACAAAGTACAAAGAGCGTGTTATTTAGCAATTCAAGTGCGATTCCTCGGTCGTCTCCAGATTTACCTATGATTTTTGACCAAATTTCATGGCCTTGCGGTGAGTATTTTGATACTAAAACGTCCTTCGTTTGACTTCCTAAAGTTTGGATACTTCCCGATACATATACATTACCTTCTACATCCTTCACCATGTCATTAAGTGCATCTTCTCCTTTAGCGCCAACCGACTTTTGCCAATGCACAAATTCCTGATCTGCTTGAGACCAAGAAACACTCATAATTAGAGTGAGAAAGATTATTAGTATGTAGATACTTTTTGTCAACGATTTGGAAAGTTTCGGGTAACTATTTGGTAACAATTTAGTAACATTGGATGGATTAACCTAATTTTTAACAATATTTCTGTTGTATCTTTGTCCCGTGAAAGAAGAATTAGCGAAACGTTTTGGTGCACATCGCGTGCAAGATGTTCCAACTGCGGAGGGCGAAATCCCCCTGATAATGCTCGATTTGGAGCTACGAAGCCCCGTTTCTGTTTTAGTGACGAACGGACTCAGTGATTACAAAATGCCCGTTCCAGAAAAATTGGCTGGAAGAGAGCATAATGAGCTGTTTTTCTGTTTACCGAGTTATTGGGAGTGGGAGGATATGGACAATCCAAGAACGAATTGGGTGTTCACTTGGATTCAACGTTTGGCCAAATATGTGGTCGAAAATGAAACTTGGTTCGGTCACGGTCACACGATGCCATGTGGAGCAAATATGGAGTCACTTTCCGAAACAATGAAGCAAAATCACTTCTTCTTGTCTGATCCAATTTTGTTGGAAATGGAGCTAGAACCAATAAAGATTGAGGGGAAAGAAATCCACTTTTTAGGAATCATCCCCATCTTTCCGGATGAAATGGATTACAAACAAGGCAAAGGAACATTTAAGTTCATGCAAAAACTGCGTGGAAAGGGTGTTTCGGAGCAACTCGATGATTTCCGCGCAACCGTTCTTAAAAGAAGTTGGAAACTACGCCGTTAAGGTTGAGTTCAAAATCCCTTTTTTAATCAAGATTTCAGCAATCTGAACGGCATTCGTCGCAGCGCCTTTTCGCAAGTTGTCTGAAACAACCCACATGTTCAAGGTGTTCGCTTGAGATTCATCTCTTCGAATTCGTCCAACAAAAACATCGTCCTTTCCTTCGGCATATTTCGGCATCGGGTAGGTGTTCGTCGTTGGATCATCTTTCAACGTGATTCCCTCCTGATTGTGTAAAAGCGAACGAACAGAAGTCAACTCGAAATCCGATTCAAATTCCACGTTTACTGCCTCAGAGTGACCTCCAGAAACAGGAACACGAACCGCTGTGGCTGTCACATTGATGTTTGGATCCAAAATTTTCTTCGTCTCCTTCGTCAATTTCATTTCCTCTTTCGTGTATCCGTTATCCATGAATACATCGCAGTGTGGCAGGCAATTTTGATCGATAGGATACGGATACGCCATGTCTCCATCAGCACCATTTCGCTCGTTTTCCATTTGGCGCATCGCGGCAACTCCAGTTCCGGAAATGGATTGGTAAGTAGAAATCACCACGCGCTTTGCAGCATATTTTTCGTGCAATGGTTTCAAAGCAAGAACCAACTGAATAGTACTGCAATTTGGATTGGCAATGATTTTATCATCTGCCGTTAACAAATCACCATTGATTTCAGGAACGATTAATTTGTGATCTGGATGCATGCGCCAAGCGGAACTGTTGTCAACAACTGTCGTTCCAACTGCAGCAAACTTTGGAGCCCATTCTAGTGAAGTGTCTCCACCCGCAGAAAACAAAGCCAAATCGGGTTGCATTGAAACCGCTGTTTCCAAACCAACGACTGAATAATCATTGCCGCCGTAAGAAATCAATTTTCCAACAGATCGTTCCGAAGCGACAGGAATCAATTCAGTGATTGGGAAATTTCTTTCCTTCAACACTTGAAGCATAATATTTCCGACCATTCCCGTTGCACCAACTACCGCTACTTTCATAATTCTTGGGTTAATGTAAAACGCTACTCCCGTCAATTGACGGATAGGCTTGTATCCAGTGCAAAATTAGTATATTTACTGTCACACAAGATCAACTATGCGACACTTTTTATTCGGTGTGTTTATTTTAACGCAACTCGCCTGTTTCGGACAGATATCTGACGATTTCTCTGATTTGAATTTCACTAGCAATCCCACTTGGGCAGGGACCGATGCTGATTACATTGTAAATGCATCGGAACAATTGCAATTGAACAGTGCCGCTGCAGGAATATCGTACCTAACTTTAACACACAATTTAGCGAACCTCGATAACAAAGAGTGGCAGTTTTGGACGAGACAAGCATTTTCTCCTTCGGCAAATAATTACGGACGTTTTTACCTTACTTCTGATAATGCTGATTTAACGACAGATCCAGATGGATTTTACATTCAACTTGGAGAGGCTCTTTCTGATGATGCGGTTCGTTTGTTTAAATGTGATGGTGGAGTTCACACCGAACTAGCAGCCGGACCTTTGGGTCAAATTTCATCGAGTTTTATTATTTCTGTGCGCGTAGTTAGAGACAATTCAGGAAACTGGTCGTTGTACGTTGATCCTGCTGGAGGGACAAACTTTGGTCTTGTTGGCTCGGCAACGGACGCTACGAATTTACTGGGAACTCATTCTGGGATTTTTGCTCAGTATACATCAGGAAACGTGGGTAATTTCTACCACGATGATATTTACATTGGAGATGAAATTGTGGATGTTACACCTCCAGTACTCGTGAGCGCTACAGCGATCAACGCAAATCTTGTTGATATTTTATTTGATGAGGCCTTGGATCAAACTTCCGCGGAAGCACCTGGAAATTACACGTTCAACCCAAGCTTGACAGTTTCAAGTTTCACCTTGGATGGTTCGAACCCGGCTTTGATTCACGTAGTGCCTTCCGCACCCTTAGCGAATGGACAGTTGTATGATGTTACAATTACTGGCGTTGCGGATGCTGCACTGAATGTATCTGGTAGCCAAACGGAAAGTTTTGCTTTGCTAACCGCTGAAATACCAGCCCCAGGAGATATAGCTATTAATGAGATATTGTTCGATGAGTCACCATCAATCGGTTTGCCAGTTGAAGACTACATTGAGATTTATAACCGAAGTAATAAGATTTTTAACGTTGACCAATGGAAACTAGGAGATAGCGCTGATACAACATGGACTCAAGGTGGGACAATTTCATCGGCTTGGCTTTTACCAGGTGACTATATGATTTTGACGAATGAAATTGACTCTTTTCTAATTGCAACAGATGTTAGTAGTTTCCCGACATTTAATTTGTCTGGAGACGACGTCGTAATTTGGTCGGATACTGGAGTGGAACTTGATAGGATTACTTATACGGATGATTTGCTGGACGACGCTTCAATTGACGGAGGGGTTTCATATGAGTTGATAAACCCGAATGCGCCCTGTTCAGATGAAAGCGATTGGAGGCTTAGCACCGATGTTTCAGGGGGAACACCAGCAGCGCAAAATTCTGTTTTTGATACTACACCTGATACAACAGCGCCCGAAATAGCTTTATTACTGGCGATAGCACCTGATGGATTAATAATAGATTATAATGAGGGAATGGATTCAACGTCCCTGGAGAATGCACAGTTTATCTTTACGCCTTCGCTAGGAATTATCAATAGCTTCGTGCCGAGTGATCCAGCGACATCGCAGATATTTCAATTTGATCAAAACTTGGCGGGTTCGCAAACTTACACGATCGAGATTCAAAACGTTGGAGATTGTTGGGGAAATACAGCAACACTTATTGGAGAGTTCGCGCTTCCAGAAGTAGCGTCAATCGGTGACGTGATTATCAATGAAGTACTCGCCGACCCAGTTTCGGGCGGTAAAGATTGGATTGAGATCTACAATAATTCGGATAAGCTGATTGACCTATTCAATTACCAAATTGCGAACTACGACGATGACACCATCGCCAATTTCAAGCAAATCGAAGAACACATTTTGATTGGGCCTGATGAATACATTGTGCTTGGAGAAGACATCACACAGATTCCTCAATATTACACTTCTGTTGTTCCGAATAATTTGTACGAGATGGACTTGCCAACTTACAGCAATGATTCAGGAACGGTATACCTCATTCAGAACAATACAGTAATGGATAGAGTTGCTTACCAAGACGATTGGCACTTCCGACTGCTGGATAACACTGACGGAGTAACGCTCGAACGCATCGACCCAAATCAAGGATCAAGCAACGGAAACAACTGGCACTCGGCAGCAGAAACCGCTGGATTTGGAACTCCAGGAATGGTGAATTCTCAATTCTATCCTGTAATGGCCAATGGTGATTTCAACTATACAAACGACATTGTTTCACCTGATAGCGATGGGTATCAAGATGTTCTCCAAATCAATTTCATGATGGCAGAAGAAGGATTTGTTGGTCACTTTACCGTATACGATGACCGCGGTCGTTTAATTTCTCGAGTGGTTGAATCGGAATTACTTGGATCTGAAGGAACCTTTAGCTGGGATGGCGTCCGAGATGATGGAACAAAAGCGTCGATCGGAACTTACGTTGGAGTGTTCGAAGCATTTCAGGTAGATGGTGGAGTAGTGTTTGCTAAGCGCATTCCATTCGTTGTCGCTGGAAAGATTTAATAATCCATTACAATCACCAAGGTGTTTTCTTCTAACGCAAAGAGCTTAAAGGCGTACTTGTTTTTTTCTCTCTTGAAAGTAGAAATTAACGTCATCCTAAGTAAATAATCACACAGCAACTTTGTGGAAGCGCTTTGCTCGCTTGACGGCCTTTGCGGTGAAAAAGCACGCGCTGCAAACCAAAACATTCCACCCAATCACAATTAAATAGAGATAAAAAGCGTTGTAATAATAACAGCAACACCTATCTCCATAGGCCGATGCATCAGCATCAAGAAAAATTAGCAAGGGGAAATTTTAATTGTTTAAAAAGAGTCTAATTTGATAGATTCCGTCATTGAAACTTTTTTGTAAAGGTGCGTTGTATTGTTAACTGTAATACTTAATCTCTATGCGAAACCTCCTTATTTCATTAGTGTGTGCAACAGCGTTCACCACAAGTTATGCTCAACAGTATACCACCGCTATCGGAGTTCGAGGCGACTGGTCAAATCTCGATATAGCATACGCAGATCTCAATTTAAAACATTTCATCAACGGAACATCAAACGCCTTTGAAACAACTCTCGGTTTCGGCCGTCGACACGTCTGGCTGCAAGGAATGTACGTACGCAATTACCCAATTAGTGGTGGTTTCGAATGGTATTGGGGCGCCGGTGGTGACTTCGGATATTGGAGCAAAAGTTATTCTTTCCGAGCAGATGGAAAAGAAAACGCAGGCGTTTGGACAGGGCTCGATGCGAACCTCGGAATCGAGTATACCTTTCCAGGATTTCCCGTAAATGTTTCATTTGACGCAGGACCAACCGTACGCATGTATCCTTATGTCGAGGTAGGAGCCTTGGTTGGATTCTCTATCCGCTATGCTTTCCGAAATAAATAGGTGTGTCAATTAAGTTTGGCGCCTGAATTACAGGTGTTTATCCATTTTCAAGTGGCTGACATAAAGTCTATTAAGAATAATTAACAGTGATAAAAAGTGTAAATACTAGCTTTAAACGGTAATTGCATCTATATTTATTTTCTTTTAATTTAACCTTAATAACACTATGATTAAACATCTACTTCAGGCAACATTATTCTTCAGTTTTGCGCTAATTGCGAACTCTGTAGAATCTCAAACCTACACGTTAACCAATTCAACTGGAACCTATTCCGATTTGGTTTCACCAAGTGTTTTGGACGAAAGTAATCCGGACATCGTTCCTTCCGGAAGTTCAAGCTTCGCAGTTTACCAACCCATCGCGATTGGTTTTGATTTTGAACTATTAGGAGTGAGTTATGATTCAATTCGAATAGCGCAATACGGTTATGTTAAGCTCTCAAATAATGGAGCACAGGAAGCTTTAATATTGGCATACGATTGCAGGCTTGATTATTTCCAAGGGGACTCATCTCTGTCAGCAATAAACTACCAATTAGAAGGTACTCCGGGAAGTCAAATATTGAAGATTGAGTTCAATAATTACGGCTTCGAGGAAGACACATTGGATCAGTATTTTGCAAATTTTCAATTGTGGTTATTCGAAGATTGCAACGAATTCGAAATTCACGTAGGATCTACTTCTGTTGGACCGGGAATTTTTCTTGGACCCCAAGATGCTGCTCCATTGATGGGGTATATTTCGCTCGATATGGGAGGAGAATCGGCGTACTTATCTGGAAGCTCCAGTGCTCCGGTACTTGTAGCCTCAAGCTCTAGCGTTATGTCTGATCATCCTAGTTCAGGAACGATCTACAACTTCAGCGATTGCGCAGTCGGAGTCGACGAAAGTTTCATGGACGAGAGTATTGCAATTTACCCTAATCCTGTAGATGACATTATCGTGATTGATCTAGACGCATCGGATGAATTTAGCGAAGTAATTGTTCGTGATATTCAAGGAGTAGAAGTGAAAAGAGTTAATATCGAAGGTACTTCTTCACCTGTAGTCAATATTACTGAATTGCCAGCAGCGGTGTACTTTTTAGAATTACATTCGACGAATAATACAGTTACAAAGCGCATCATTAAGAAATAAGCGTTCCCCCATTTTGAAAAAAGTGTGTTCTCCATATCGAGGCACACTTTTTTTATGCCGGCACCCCAATTAAAATTTGCTGCTCATGCAGGTTTGAATATTTTCGGGTGGATAAGATTAATTATCCGAAAAGCCATGTATTTTTATAGTAGACATGAGTTCGAAAAGTTCAATAGCACCAAATTCAGCAGGATGGATTTCCAAATACTTCGATTTAATAGATAAGGGCGAGCTATGGATTCACATTCGGACCTTTGATGAAATCAACGACCGCCGACACATTCATTTGAAGTGTATGCGAAGTGGAATCGTTTTTGGCCTGCCAACTCGCGCCATTTTCGGACATCGATTGAACACGAAGAATTGGACAACTGAAGAAAAGCTGAAAGTTTTGTTGATGGAAGCACTGCTGTTCGTTCACTTGAAAACTGGCGGCAAGGTTGATAAACATGAATTTCTTGCTCGTCTCATGCAATTCTATGGTGATCACAATGCGAAATCGCTCGCGGATACCATTCTATTTTTCAAAAAAGAGGACAAGGTTGAGGAGAAGATTGAAAAGATTCTCGCGAAGCGCGTAGACATTAAATTCAATTTATTAGACAACAAATGGTGGGTCAATGGACTCAACAATGTGTTCGCTTATTTGGATGTGATCTTGTTTTATGATCATTGCATGAACTTCACGAAAGACGCACTGCACGAATACAGTGAGTTCGCTCAAGAAGCATTAACAGCAATTACTTTAGCGACCTATGCCGATGGTGAAGTGTCTAGCGTCGAGCGTGATTTATTCAATGTGTTCTTAGCATCAGCAAATCTCTCAGATGAACTCAGAGAAGAGGCGAAAGACAGGTTTGAACACGGAGCGAAACTCACTGACTTTAGCGACAAAATCAAAGATCGTTGGCTCGTGAAACGCTTTTTGACGGACATTTCACTATTGACAATGTTCTCGAATTACGAGATCGATCAAGAGGAAATGGAATACGCGGAAGAACTTCGAACATTCATGGATATTCCAAAAGATGAAATGGACGAAACAATGATGTTCATTGAAAGTTTCATTCTTGCGAACAGAGAAAAGTCGAAGGTCTTGGACGACTCAGCCTCCCTAGAAAAAGTGTACGGAAGTTTCACCAATCGTTGGAAGAAAATCTTAACCCGAAACAAGGAAAAATTAGCCACAGAACTCTCGGAAAGCAAGGAGTTGGTGCAGTTAATGAAGAAATCAATCAGCGAAGACTTAACTCCAGAAGAAAAGGATAAAGTGAAAGATCAACTCAAAGACATTTTGAAATCGATGCCGGCTTTCGCCGTATTCATGATTCCAGGGGGTGCATTTTTGATGCCGATGATGATGAAAATAATCCCAGATCTCTTACCCTCAGCCTTTAAAGACAATGAAATTGAGGAATAAACGTTAATTTGTCATTCAATTCAATCCTATGAAACAGTATTTACTCCTCGTTCTTGCATTTATTTTTGTTGATGCATCATTCGCGCAATCAACCTATGAAAGTCCACACGTAAAAGATGGAAAAACCATCCAGTTCAAGATTCCCAAAGGATTTTACAAAGTAGACGATTCCGATTTTGAAGGAAATTCCTTGTTTACAACAAGAGAAGGAATGGATTATTCGACGGTGTCGACGGATAGAGAAACGTTAGGAATGCTCGCAGTTTTTCACGAACCGATTGATGAGATGTCCCCAGAAGGCATGCTCGAAGATTTACAGACAGAGCTGATTGAAGAGAATCCAGATGTTGTTGTGATGATTGAACCAACGATTACGGAGGAAAAAGGGCGTGAATTTGTCATTGCAGCGTTCAAAGGAGATATTGAAGAAGAGAAAATGGGGGGAATATTTTTCAGCCTAACGACCTTTGGAGATTACAATATTTTGATCGCCTATTACGCGCTGGAAGGAGTTGAAAAACCACTTGACTTTAAACGCTTCAAGAGCATTTTGACTTCCTGGAAAGTTGTAGACACGGACAAAGAGGACGCATTTGAAGAAATGAATGAAGCGGAATATGCTGCTTTCGAAGATGAAATGGAGTATGAAGATTATGCGGTCTACTTCCCAAATGATTTATTCGAAACGAAACTTACTTATTACGACGTACTGCCAGATTTTGGAGGGGACTGGGATGATTACATAGACGAAAGTGGCCATTTATTGTCAATGTTCAATTACAAAGAGGACAATGGATTTATCAAACTTTTCTCAGGTGGATTGGCCTCGGAGTATCCTTCAGAAGAAGAAATGGCAAGCGCAATTCAAAAAGCTATGGATTGGACAAAAACCATGACCTTGGTGTTCAACACTCAGTTTTCAAATGAGGATCATGTGTTTAGACTTTACACTATTTCTGGAGGTGGAACAATGAGTTCAGTTTACACTACGGTCGTTGGAGATGAACTTGTTTTCTTTGTCGTAGATGGCGGTTCAAACCCAGTGGATGATTTCAAACCTGCTGTGCGCGATTTTATGTTGACGATGTGGATAGATTATTTTGACCAGGAAACGGAGCCAGTCGAGGAGAAGTAGAAATTGAGACTCAGCGAGAAATAACCTCATACGGGATCGATTCCAAATCCCAATCAATCACCATTCCTTCGGCCAATTCATCAGCGACTTTTTTCCCGTACAAATCTTCGCACAAATAAAGTGAAGCCTCGAATGATTTTGCCCCTCCAGCTGAGGTAATGAATTTTCCATCACGAACGAACAAGAGGTTTTCCCTTACCTCTAATTCAGGATACATCTTTTTATAATCATCAACATCTCCAGGGAAGGTTGTTGAAACCCGATCGTCCAGCAATCCAGTTTTTGCTAATACGAAAGCACCATCACAATGTGACATGACAAACGTTGCATTGGCTCCAACCTCTTTCACAAATTGAATGAGTCGTTCATCCTCTAAATCCGTGTCCAAATTGTGCTCAGCAGCGGGAATAACCAAGATGTCAATTCGAGGGTGGTTTTCGGTGTAATTGAAATCAGGTAAAATTTTCAAACCTTCAAATGTTGTAATTGCTTCGCTAGTATTTGCGACCGTGAAAACCCGCATGGATTTGATGCTGTCTCGGAATTTCGTATGGTGGAAAATATCCATTGGTGCAGTCAATTCAGTGTTGAAAGTTCCGTCCATAATGAGGAAGGCAACATTGTACTTGTCTGAGTTGAATGCCTCGTCAATCGCAAGAGGTTTTTCAGTGGTCACGACGGTCGTCTCAGTTGAGGTTCGCTCGCAGGCAAAAAGAAAAATGGCAGCACTCAAAAAGAACAGATATTTCATCTCAGGATTTTTTCAATGATTCGACAATTTTCAATCACACTCAACTTCGTTGAAAGCAGTTTTTTTCTGATCTCAAATCGTTCTTGATTGAGCTCTCGATCCAGAGCTTTTGTGATCTCGTGTTTCCATTCATAATGATGCAGACAAACGGTGCAATATCGATCCAATCCCGTTCCCTCGACCATGGTTGGATTCACCAAAACATGACCGGGAGTTTGAAGGGAATTAATCAATTTTAATTTGATTCCTGTTGACTGATTCGTGTACAAAAGATGCACCCGCGCATTCGAAACCAAGTCGTTCATTTCAGCTTCGTCGGGATTTGATTTCAATTCAAAAATTCCTTTCTTCGAAAGTTCGACAATGGCAGGGTCGGGATCTTTTCCGGCAACAATAAAACGTGCTTCCAGGGTGTCAAAAATCTCTTTGCAAATCCACTTTACTGCTTCGACATTTTCACTAACAGAGAGGTTTCCGTGGAACAACAAGTACGGTTTTGTCGGATGTAAAATCAGCTCTTTTTGATCAAAAGAAGGCGGTAAAAGGTGAATTTCAGTTGAATAATGCGAAAAATGATCTAAATCTGTCTGTTTGATCGCAAGTATAGCATCAGCAAATTTCAAGTTTGATTCGTAGCGCTTGAGCTTTTTAGCCTCAGTCGAGTAATACCGTTTTTTCCACCCTGAAGATTGCTCAGCGAGCATGAAATAATAGTCGTGTTCGATGTTGTGCGTTCGAACCAATTTCTTTCGATCCGTCAATTTAGGATGATTCAAAAAGTAGGTCGTGTGCAATCCTTCGAAGAGAATTGGCGCGTCATCTTTCAGCAAATTATTCAACAACTTTTTCGACCTTCTCGTTTGAACAATAAAGGGTTTACCGCTCAACCAATCGAGTAAACTTTTCTTACGAGAATAGTAAATTACTTCACGCGCAAACTGCTCCAATTCTGGAGCCTGACCGCGACCATATTCATAACAATGTAGGGTGATTTCAAACCCAATTTCATGCAATGCCTTGATGCGATAAAACACGTCAATTGCCCCTCCATAATTCGCAGGAAAGGGAACATCAAAAGAGACGATATGGAGACGTTTTTCACTCAACTTTTGGATAGATTTCAGCTAATATTTCCGTTTCTTTTTCCCAGTTTTCTGTCTTTGCAGCAGTCGCACAATTCGCTTTAAACGCATCTAATTTCACTTGATCTTTGACGAGGTCGTTTAAGGTTTGAGCCAAATTTTTATCGGTAAACTCTTCCAGCACAATTCCAATATCATGCGTTCGAATGACCTTCGCCACCTCCTTAATTTCCGTCGCAACAACCGCCGTATTTGTATGCATGTAATCGAAAATTTTGTTGGGTAAAGACAGTGCGTAATTTAGACTATTTGGTTTGTCTAAAGTTAATCCAATGTCGGCATGGGTCGTGTAATTCATCATCACATCGTAGGGCTTTCTTCCAAAGAAAAGTACTTTTTCTGAGAGCTCTTTTGCATGATTGGCAACGTATTTTTTCAAGTCTGGAACAACGTCTCCATCTCCTACAATCAACAAAACAGCATCGACAGATTTCATCGCTTCAACAGCTTCTTCTCCTCCTCGTTCTACATTGATTCCTGCTCCCTGAAGAATAATCAACGGAACATTTTCAGGTATTCCGAGTGCCTTTTTTGACTGAATTTCTTTGCCTGTCCACAAAGGTGATATGTTTCTAACGACCCGAATATTCTTGTTGTATTTCTTGGAATAGATCTCAGCAATGGAACCATTCACGGTATACACATCTTTCAATTTTGGGAAAATCCATTCTTCAATTCGCAGCCAAATCCGTTGGACGCTCGGTCGTGAAGTGAGCTCAGGAACTTCTGTGAAGTATTCATGCGAATCGTAAACCAATCGCGATTTCCGTTTGAACTTCTTCGCAATATGATTGGCCAAAAGTGTATCCAAATCGTTCGAAACGAGCAAGTCAGCTTTTCGAAACAAGAGAAAGAAAAACAAGCGTAGATTGAAAAACGCATAGAATTTTGCTCCGGTCTCGAAGAGCAATTTCATTCGGTGGGTTTTGTATTCACGTGGAGGAAGCTCGACACTGGACTTACGCTTTCGTCCGACTAGCAGAACATCGTATCCTTGAGCCAACAGAAATGTGCAAACCTTGTGAACCCGCTGATCGGTGTACAAATCATTTGTTACAGAAACAATTGCTCTTGAGGCCATTTTTCAAAGTTAACAACCTGAACTATAAAATGCCAAATAGAATATTCGCTAAGAGCAGTGCAAGAGCACAAGAGCTTATGATCAATCCAGCAATAGCGAATTTTCGTCCTCTGGCTGTGTTGTATGGAGCGCGAAGTGATGCGATTCCAAAGATGTAACTCAAAACCATGAAAACAAGGACTGAAATACCCAGCACAATCGAGAGAATGGCGCCAAAAGTTCCACCTCCTCCGAATACAGCGAAAGCAAAGATAACTACTGCCAGAATAAATGTGATCGGGCTAGCAATGGATGTAATGAACGACCAAGTACCCAACTTTTCTGCACGAATCGCTTCATCTCTTATGTATGCAGCTTCTTCTTCGGTGATTGTAGTACTGTCTTCTACTGTATTAGGAAAGTCTCCTATAGTTTCCAGCTCATATGTTGTGATGCTTTCCTCAACGGATTGATCAGCTTCGCTCGTCTCAGTTGAAACGGAAGTATTTTCCGGCTGAGTTTTTTCCACCTCAGCTTGTCGGACGGTAGCCGTTTCAGTTTGTTCTTTCAATGAAGGAATTTCACTGATTTCCACAACTTTCTGCGTCCGCTTCACCTTTGAAAACCGAATTTTCTGATGACCGCAGGCGGATAAAATAAGCGTAATTAGGAGGAAATATATGAATCGCATAAGTTAGTCTGTGATTACTTAACGACGAAGTTAGCGTTTTAGTTTAAGGGAAAGGTGAATTTTTCAGAAGAGATAGAATTACGAGAAAAACGCAGTGATTCCAAGAGTCGTCAGAAGTCAAAGAGAATAATACCTAGGAAAAAAACGGAGACACTTGATCTTCCTGCACCAGTTGATAGACTAAAATTGAAAGTATAAAAACAGAATCAATCCAAGGAGCAAAGCGATCATTCCTCCAGTTACTATTGCCCTGCTAGATTGTTTAGACCCCAGCGGTGTATTATGAGATTTTGATTTTGATACAAAACCAGCAATCATTGCTCCTATGGCAAGAACGAGCCCAAAAATGGCTCCACCAAGCAAGGGTAGCCCGTCGAACATAAGCAGGGCAATAATCGCGCTCAGAAGCAAAACAATAAGTACTGTTCTGTTCATCCAAATAGCAATCGTAGAAATTTTTTCCGCTTTTAGTGCGATTGCCTTCGTTTCGTCATCTTCCTTGTTTTCGAGGGTGTCGGAAACTGAAATTGGCAATTCTGGGACAACGATTTCCTCATCTGCCGATTCTGTCGTTATCGGTTTACTTGATGTTTCATCAGCACTATTCTTCGAATGTTTTTCGGCGTCTGATGAAGAAGCTCTCGCTGTTGTTCGCTGAAGAATGGGTTTGGTTTTTTCCGCAACTTGGGCATCATCAATGTGCACGATTTCCTGCTTATTAAAAAGCTTCACACGTTGAAAGCGAAGTTTATTGTTTCCGCAAGACGCGAGTAACAAAAGCGCAGAGAGAATTAATAGTGATTTCATAGCGGGAGTTTTATTTTATGGCTAAAAATACAACAATAAACCGATATAAAAATTCGTAAATTCTGCCCATAACGTCACATAAATGAGACATATACTGCTACTCGTATTCGGATTGCTACTGACAAACGCATGGGCGCAACCATATCCGCCGCTGGAAATTACTGCCGATCATGAGTTCACAACATCGCCAGCTTCTGTTGAGGTGCCAATTCGCGCTGGAACAAACTGGCAAAATATCACTGCGATTGGAGGGACGATAATTTTCGACACAACGATCATCACATACGACCAAATTTCTTATTTCGGATTGTCCAACCCCAGAGGTGCTACTTTCACCTATGTCGGAGGAGGAGTTTTGACGTATCAATGGTTTTCACTGATCTCAATTGGACCTACTTTGAATGCGGGAGACATCGTTTTTACGATAAAATTCAATGCGGTCGGAAACGTTGGGGATGTTTCACCAGTAGCATTTACTTTCCTGCCCCAGAATGAATATTGGAACAATGGCTTCGGCTGGTCTGGGGGCTACGCATCAACCGATGGTTCTGTAACAATATCCTGTGCTCCGATTGGAGGAGGATATACATCTGCGATCACCGGAAATACCACTTGTTTCACGGATACAACTGCAGGCGGACTTGCTTGGCAATGGGATTTTGGAGATGGAAATACCTCGACACAGCAGAATCCATGTCATACCTATGCGAATCCAGGGAACTACACAGCGTGTATGATTGTTACTGACACTTGTGGAAACGATACCATCTGCAGTAACGTCTATATCTGCGGTCCACCAATCTTAGATTGGTCTGTTAACACCATTGAATACATAGCGGATTTCACAGATCTAACATCCAACATACCGACGAATTGGCTCTGGGATTTTGGAGATGGGAATACCTCTTCACAACAGAATCCAGTACATCAGAATACAACGACGGGATCGTATGCCGTTTGCTTGACTTCATGGAATGCTTGTGGAATTGATAGCACTTGCTCCACTGTCACGATAACCTGCCCCAGCCAACATCAGGTTGGACACAGTCGAACAACGGTTTGGCAGCGTTCTTTTCCAATCAATCTATAGGTGCGACGCAATATTTGTGGGACTTTGGAGACGGAAACGCGAGCGCAATGCAGAATCCATTGCACATATACAATAGCCCTGGAACGTACACCGTTTGCATGATCGCAACCAATAATTGCGGAAACGATTCAACCTGTCAGACTGTAGTTATTACCTGTGATCTTCCCAATACTGATTGGAGCGAGACTTCATCAGGTTATGATGCTTCATTTACGGATTTATCTACGCAAAGCCCTAACTCGTGGCTCTGGGATTTTGGAGACGGGAACACCTCAACAAGCCAGAATCCTACGCATACGTATT
Organism: Crocinitomicaceae bacterium; assembly: GCA_029252405.1. Lineage (GTDB taxonomy): Bacteria > Bacteroidota > Bacteroidia > Flavobacteriales_D > Crocinitomicaceae > UBA4466. The sequence continues at coordinate 61,533 of JAQXBM010000072.1, read as the reverse complement.
CTTCCACGGGAACATACTTGGTTTGTTTGACTTCTACGAACAGCTGCGGTGCGGATAGCACATGCATTAATGTGAATATTTCTGACGCAAGCATTTTCGAGCAAGAATTGTTGTTGGTTGCGATGTACCCGAACCCTGTCGAAGACCGATTAATGATCGAGCTTCCGAACAAACCTGCGAGCGTAGCAATTTATGATGCCTCAAACCGGTTGATTCTTCAGAAAGAGTCGCTTGGAGATCTTGAAATTGATAAACGAGATTTCGCGCAAGGAATGTACACTGTTCAAGTAAGCGTTGGAACTCAGAAAAGGGTTGGAAAATTCGTAAAGAATTAGATCCCGTTTTAATTCGACCACATCTCACTGCATCTTAGGCGATAGACATTAATCTTCTAACGTATTCTCACCCCCATTTCCTAAAATAGGTGTTCACCCAAACGGTTGAATTTGAAGGGAATCACCCGTAAGTATGACCTTCCCAGGTCACCCCAAGCCTTTCTTTGTGGTGTAATCATCGACATCAATTTGGTCGTTTGAGAAACTACCACTTCTCATGATTACTCAGACGGGCGGAATCCGAAAAGCCTAAACAGAGTAGGAGATATTACTAAACAATTTATTATGAGTCTTAACATTAAAAATTTACAAACGTATCAAGCGGGAAGAGGAACTGCAAAAACGAATTTTACCGACAGAGGGATTCGAAAGATTAATGCTGGTAGCAGAGTAGATGCTATTGTCATTAACGGGGATCTTTTTGGAGGGGATGGTGGAACCCCAGCGCGAAAAGAAGATTTGGTTCTCAATAAGGACGAATTTATTAGTAGAATGGTCATTACGCATGGTGAAGAAGTTAATAGCATCGAAATCACAACAAACGAAGGGCGCTCCCTTAAAGGCGGCGATGACGAAAAGGGTGGTGGTCATAAAACAACGCTAACGGGGACCATTGTTGCACTCGGAGGAAACTTTGGCGATAGACTGGATAGGCTTAATGTTTTAGGCGAGATGAATGTACATAACGAAGAACATTAACATTGTATAGACCACGCCAAAAGCGTGGTCTATTTTATTACCTTCTTTCCAAGCGTTCCACAGAACCGATTTCTTCCAAAGAGTGGTACAAAAAACTAATCAAGTGAAGCATCTGATCGCGGCCTTTTCGCTGACCGATTTTTGAGGCAAAAAATGCACTTGATAACAGAACAATCCCAACAGGGATGACCCAAACCCAGCCGCTCGACCCTTCTTGATTGTATTCAACCAACCCAAAGATCCCCCCGAAAACAGTCACCAAAAGAATCGAAGAATAGATGAATGCCCAAAGTGCCCAAACAGCTTGTCTCGGTCCGACTAAACACGAAACGGTGGTGTAATCCGTGTATTCTTCAACTTCAATGCGAACCGTCATTTCGGGTGACCAATAATGTTGCTCCCAGCTAGGTGTTTTCACGAAAATTAATTGATTGGATCGATCCCCAGAAATAGTCTTTTCCTTATGAATAGAATTCTCCACATGATCAACTGCCTTCTCAGGATCAGAGTCAATTTTCAGAGCAAATCGCGGTCGGATTTCTCCCAGTATCGAGTGATTGAGACGATTAAAGGCCACAGATAATAATACGGGAAAATAGGTTTAGAATGAATTTATATTAGATGCGTTGCGCTTTCGTTGCTTGGTCTTCGGCTTCGCTCAGGCACCGCACGAACCGAGTGTGAAGGTCACTGAGCCTGTCGAAGTGCCGAACTCGTTTTTTAAACCTTCAAAACCGAACTCAAACAATCCCGCGCATCCTCCAATCCTTTCACATCGCTGTAAATTATGCGCAACCGATCATTTTTCTCACTCAACTTAACGCCATTTGGGTGTTTGGATACGTAATCCAGCACTTTGGTGAAAATCGGCGATTCATAATATGGAGACTTTGGATTTGCCACGAAATAACCAATCATCTTTTCAGATTTCAAGATCAATCGTTCAATTCCCAATTCTTGCGCCAGCCAACGAAGTTTGAACGAGTATGCCAATTCATCAACCTGTTCTGGAATCGGTCCAAATCGATCTGCAAGTTCCTTCAGGAATGTCTTCAATTCTTCCTCATTTTTGAGGTTATCCATGTCTTGATAGAGACTCAATCGCTCGGCAACATTGTTCACGTATGTATCTGGAATTCGAATCTCGAGGTCTGTTTCAAGGACGCAATCGCGCACGAACTGTGTCAAACTATCACTGTTTCGATCAGCAAATAAATCCTTAAACTCTGATTCGCGCAATTCGTCAATCGCTTCATTCAAGATCTTCTGATACATTTCGAATCCGATATCAGAAATGAATCCACTTTGCTCTCCACCTAACAAGTTTCCGGCTCCACGAATGTCCAAATCTTTCATGGCAATGTTGAATCCTGATCCTAAATCTGAGAATTGAACCAAGGCTTCGAGACGTTTACGCGCTTCATTCGTCAACGCAACTGAAGACGGTGCAATGAGGTAACAAAATGCTTTCTTATTCGATCGACCAACTCGCCCACGTAACTGGTGCAAGTCACTAATTCCGAAGTTTTGTGCGTTGTTGATGATAATCGTGTTGGCATTCGAAATATCAATTCCCGATTCGATGATCGTTGTTGCCAAGAGCACGTCGTATTCACCTTCAATGAAACCAAGCATGATTTTTTCCAGCTGCTTTCCATCCATTTGTCCATGGCCAATTCCCACGCGAATACCCGGACACAAGCGCTGAAGCATGCCCGCGACTTCCTTGATATTTTGCAAACGGTTGTGAACGAAAAACACCTGTCCACCACGACTTACTTCGTAAGCCACTGTATCTCGAATCGTTTCTTCGTTGAACTGAATGACTTCCGTGAGAACGGGCTGCCTATTTGGAGGAGGCGTGTTGATGATACTCAAATCACGTGCTCCCATCAATGAAAATTGAAGCGTTCTCGGAATGGGCGTTGCGGTAAGTGTGAGTGTATCCACGGTTGCACGAAGCGTTTTCAATTTATCTTTCACCGAAACTCCGAACTTTTGCTCTTCGTCGATGATCATCAATCCCAAATCTTTGAACTTCACACGCTGACTCGCAATGGCATGCGTTCCGATGAGAATGTCGATTTTGCCCTCAGCCAATTTCTTCAAGGTCTCAGTTGTTTCCTTCGCCGATTTAAAGCGATTGATGTAATCAACCGTACAAGGCATTCCCTCCAAGCGTTCCTTGAAACTGCGGTAATGCTGCATCGAAAGTATCGTTGTTGGAACCAAAATCGCGACTTGCTTACTATCCGCAACTGCTTTAAATGCCGCACGAACGGCAATTTCTGTCTTCCCGAATCCAACATCCCCACAAATCAATCGATCCATGGGAGTGGAAGATTCCATGTCTTCTTTTACGGCAATTGTCGCCTTGAGCTGATCGGGCGTGTCCTCGTACATAAACGAAGCCTCTAGCTCATTTTGCAAGTACGAATCGGGTGAATATGAGAAGCCAGGCTGACTCTTTCGTTTTGCGTATAATTTGATAAGATCGAAGGCCAATTCCTTGATCTTTTTCTTTGTTTTCTTTTTGAGGTTTGCCCAAGTAGCCGACCCCAACTTGTTCATTTTTGGGGTGCCACCATCTTTACCTGTGAACTTGGAAATTCTGTGAAGCGAGTGGATTCCAACGTACAGAACGTCGTTATCACGGTACAATAAGCGAATGGCTTCCTGCGACTTTCCATTCACGTCAATCGTCTCCAATCCCGAGAATTTTCCAACTCCATGATCAATGTGTGTGACGTAATCTCCGCGCTGTAAATTGTACAATTCTTTTAGCGTCAATGCCTGTTTTGCTTGGCGGAATCCTTCTTTTAAACGGAAGCGATGGTAGCGCTCAAAGATCTGGTGATCTGTATAACAAACCAACTTCGTTGTTGGGTCGATGAATCCTTCGTGCAGCGAAAAGTGCATTGGTGTGAATTCGATATCCCTCTCAATGTCCTTGAAAATCTGCTCCAGGCGATCAATTTGTTTCGGTTGATTTGAGAAGATCAAATTCTTGAATCCATTGTTTTTCCGCTGGATTAAATCTTCGGTCAGCAAATCAAAGTTCTTATTGAAGCTTGGCTGAGGTTTGAAATTGAAGGTGATTTTATGCTCGCTTTCGAAATGAAGATCGGCACCAAATTCAATAATGGTCATTTCCTCGACATTCTTCTTGAAATCTTCAGGATGGTAGAAAAGTTCCGAAGGAATCGTGCGCTTGATTTCAGAATTCAAGCCATCAAAAATCTTTACAGCCTTTTTGTATTCAAGCTCAAGGGCATTCAATGTTTGATCGTACGATGACAACCAAATCGTCGTGGTATTTCCAATGAAATCAATGAAACTCACATTTTCTTCTTTCATCAATCCGCCTTGAACATTCGGGACAATGTGAAAGAATTTGTGCTCGTTGATGGACAACTGCGTACTCGCATCGAAGGTCCGAACGCTTTCCACATCATCTCCAAAAAACTCAATTCTAAATGGTTGATCGTTGGAATAGGAGAAGACATCGACAATTCCTCCACGGATGGAAAATTGCCCTGGTTCGTACACGAAATCTACACGATCGAACTCTAATTCGAGCAGTGTTTCATTGATAAAATCAATCGAGTAGGATTTCCCAACTTCCAGCTTGAGTGTGCTTTTGGTGAGGTTCTTTTCCGAAGGAATTCGTTCGAATAGCGCTTTTGGATAAGTGACTACCCACGTATTTTTGGTGTTCGAAATTTTCTCTAAGACCTCCGCTCTCGAAACGACATTTGCGTTGTCCGTTTTCTCGATTTCGTATGGTACCCGATAGGAGGCAGGATAAAATAGAACGGTCGTATCTTTTGGATACAAACCTTGTAAATCATTTAAAAAGTAGGCCGCTTGTTCCTTGTCTTCCAGAATAAAAAGATGATTTCCCGGAGCTTGTTTCGCGACTTGAGAAGAGCAAATCGATCGAGAAGATCCGACCAATCCTTGCCAATGAATTTTCGTTCCAACCAATTGCAATTCATTTGCCGTAGTGTCAACTTGGGGCAATTTAGAAAAGGCAGAGAGAAGTTGGAGGTGATCCATTTATTTCAAATATGACATTGCTTCCTCCATCATTGTTTTTGATCCGATGAAATATGGAACGCGTTGGTGCAATCTTGATGGTTTGATTTCCATGATACGCTCGTGACCTGTTGTGGCTAATCCACCTGCTTGCTCAGCAATAAACGCCAATGGGTTACACTCGTATAACAAGCGCAGTTTTCCTTCTGGATCGACCGTCGTTGATGGGTAAATATAGATTCCCCCTTTGATCAAATTTCGGTGGAAATCCGCGACCAAAGAGCCGATGTATCTTCCAGAATACGGACGATTCGCTCCTTCCAATATCGTTTGGCATTTCTCCTCGATGTATTGCTTGATTCCAGGATCGCAAATGTTCACGTTTCCTTCGTTCATCGCATACAAACGACCTGTTTCCGGCATTTTCATGTCTGGATGCGACAGGCAAAACTCGCCAATGTATGGATCCAATGTGAATCCATTCACACCTCTTCCCGTTGTGTAAACGAGCATCGTCGACGATCCATAAAGAACATATCCAGCTGCGACTTGTTTGTCACCCGGCTGCATCATGTCTTCCAATGTTGCGCTTTCACCCACTTCACTTGTACGTCTAAAAATCGAGAAAATCGTTCCGATAGATACATTCACATCGATGTTGGATGAACCATCCAAAGGATCAAAGAGTACCACGTATTTTCCTTGTTTGGAAAAATCAGATTCAAAAGCCATGAAATCGTCGTTTTCCTCTGAAGCAATTCCACAGACTTCACCCCCAGATTTGAACATCTGAATGAATTGATTATCTGCAATCACGTCCAATTTTTGTTGTTCTTCACCTTGGATGTTGGTACTTCCCTGAGCTCCAAGAAAGTTCTCGAGCAACCCAGCGCGGCGAACATCTTTACTCACCACTTTTGAGGCAACAGCGATATCGCTTAGTAATCGAGAAAGTTCACCAGATGCGTAAGGAAAATCCGCCTGACGATCCATTATAAATTCGTGAAGTGTCGTTAATTGAGACATGTTTTGAAGGTTTTTGACAAATATCGCTAAAATGAATTAGTTGAAGGGGGAGAGAGTAGAAAATACTCGTTCAAAAAGCTATGAACTTTTCTTGTGAAGCATTACCTCATAGACTGCTCCATTCTCTGAATAGTACTTGAAATCTCCGTTGATTTGTTCGCTCAGACTTTGAATTAATTGCAGACCTAAACTGAATCCATCTCCGCGACTCTTCTCGTCAACAAAACCTGGGCCGTTATCAGAATAACGGAACAAGCATTTATCATTCTCGGAAGTTAAGCTTACTGAAAAACGAGAGTTGGCATCGGAATGGGCGTACTTGAAAAAATTGGTAACAATCTCATTGAAGATTAAACCCAAGGGAATTGCCACTTCAAGCTCGAACTCCGTATTTTCATCTACATTGATGGTAAAATCAACCGCTTCTTTTTGGTAAAGGAAGCTGACATTTTCAATCATCTGAACTAGATAATCTTGAAACCCAATGTTCACGAAATTAGAAGTTTGATACATTTTTTTGTGTACGAGAGCCATGGACAAAACTCTACTACGGATCTCGGATAATGCGTTAACAACTTGGTCGTCTTCAGATAGGGATGATTGTAAATTAATCAGGCTGACAATAACTTGAAGATTGTTATTGACCCGATGATGAACCTCTTTGAGCAAAACTTCCTTCTCCTTGTTTTGTATCGTCAGTTCTTTCTTTTGTTTAGAAAGAACCTTTGTTCGTTCCTTAACTTGTCGTTCTAGGTTCAACTTTCTATCCTCAAGAACAACTTCATTCTGAGTGCTCAAGCGAAGCACAAACACAATGAGTATTGAGGGGATCGCAACAACATTGAAAACACTTACCAAGCGCAGTATTCCAATGTGCTCGTGATGGCTGAAGTCCGGTGGATTAAAAAGTCCGATTTCTCCGACCAATAGAATCAGCACAACCATTCCAAAGCCAATCAGGATTTCGAGCGGTTCTTTTCGGTAATCAAACAGTATCAGGGAGAACATAAACGTGCCCAATACACCAATGTGGTACAGTCCTGCGCCTCCGAGAAAAATCGTAGTAATTAACCCAACGGCATAGGTCAGCCCAACAAAAAAGCGTTTCGACCACCAAAATTGCCCTTTGGAATTTAGTACCAAAGCGATAAATGCCCCTACACATACGAGCAAAAAGTAAAGCGATTTTACCCCAATTAAGGACCACACCGTTACTATCTGGAGAGAGGTAGCGAGTAGTCCAACCATTAGTACCTGATTGAAAAAAACGAGTTTCGTTCTATCTTGAGGAGTCGGAGTTGGAAGATGGTCATCTAGACCAATTGTAGATATTTTATTCCAAAGGTTCTTCAAATCTGTAGGGAGTCTAAAGTTACACTTCTGTTTGGAAATATTCGCATGAAGGATTCACTATTGGGTTAAAGAGAATGAATCTAAATTCTAAGGGTTTTGTTGTCAGGGGATATGGAATTTCGAGAAGTGATGATAAGGAAGCGATCTATTTGTGAATATTCTAGATTTATCCCTAACTTGAATCAAATTCGGAACCTAAAATGAACATACTATTCCTAGTTGGCCTTATTCTACTTTTTGCATTTTCCTCCTGCAAAAAAGACAATCTCGAAGGAGACAGTTCAATTCTTGAAGGAAAATGGGAGTGGGTTTATTCTGTTAAAAGAACAAATGTTATAAATCCCTTCAACGCTTGGGTTGACACAATTATTCAGGAACAAGCGACATATGAATTGGAATTTCTTAGTAAGGGAAGGTTTCACTTAATTGAAAAAGGAGAGATCATAGAGAAACACAGAGTAGTTCTTCGCTCTTTCGATAGCGGAAGTTCGATGTGTTCAGGGGGCTTTTTGAATCCTGAAATTTATAGATACATCATTTATCCAGATAACGATGAGAACAACATATTTGAAGGTTGCGTAACATCTGATTCACTCACGTGTTTCTCAAGGAATTTCCCCTTTTCTTTTTCTGATGACGGTAATACGTCAATTATTTACGAGAACTTCTACAAAAAAGTAAACTAAACAAAAACCCCGACATTCGAAAGAATCGTCGGGGTTCAATATGTAAAAGTGAAAAACTACTTCTTCACTACTTTCTTCGTCAATACAGAATTTCCAGAAGCAATTGTTACGTAGTAAACACCTTCAGCGAATGCGCTTGTGTTCATGTTCAATTCGTGCGTTCCTGCAGCTTGCGTTCCTTCTTCGAATTCAGCAACAACTTTTCCTGTAATGTCTGTTACTTTGATAGTCACTTCAGAAGCAACTCCCATGATGTAACGAACAGATACATTGTCAGTCGCTGGGTTCGGGAATAATTCCGCTCCAAACAATTGACTTTGCTCATCCAAACCAACATTGTTACTTGCTGGATCCAAGTTCATGCGAACCATTGGAGTGTTCAATGTGAAGTACCAAGTATCGTCTGGTCCGTCATACAAGAAACAAGTTTGTGTAATTCCGTCAGCAGTTGTTCCAATTGTAACACCGTCAGAAGCACCACCGTCACCGTCAGAAGCTACCGCGATGAAGTAAGTTTCTCCAGCTGTAAGAGCGAATCCTCCGATTCCGTTGGCAATCAAATCAAGGTTAATGTTTGATCCAATGTCACCAGCAACTAGCGTGTGAACTGCAGACTGATCTTCCAAGATGAACAATGCATCAATAGTTGTAGCATTTGGATCAAGTGAGTAAACGCGGGCAGTTAACTCAGAACCAGCAACCGCGTTTGAAGAGATTTGTACATCAACAGAGTAGATTACATCATCAGCGAAAATATCGTAGTAGCTACCCAAGATAAATTCGTCACCTTGGTTACTGAACGTACCTTCTTGCGCACCTCTATCACGAGCATACGTGAAGTTTGTAACATCGAATGTGATGTCAGTGTTGTCATTGTCAGTTGGGACATCATCCACTTCGTTTTGAGTAATTCCCCAAGTAACGTCGTATGTTCCCAATCCACTTGGCGTGAATGGTGTTGCTAACACTAAGCTATCGTAATCTCCAGCAGCAATAGAAACTCCAGCAGGACTTGATCCTGAGAAAGTAGTTGCCCCGGTTACGTCAACGTTTAGTTGAACATCCGTTTGCGTTGCAAGACCATTGTTACGTGCGTTAGTAGTAAATTCGATAGCCGTTTGCTGGCTTAATGGAATTTGGTGGTAGTTCAATCCAATTGATCCCCAAACTGAAGACTCAGCTGTGATATCGTTATCTGGATTTGTTGTAAGCGCTACGTCATCGATGAACCATCCGAAAGTTGTCCATGCTCCTGGCGAAACCTCAGCAGGGAAACGTGAAGTCCACTCGAAACGAATCCAAACTTGTGATGGGTCGTATCCGTTAGCTGCAGAAATTGCACTTGCAATGTTCGCTGTTGCCACTTCTGGATTTCCGTAAACGGCAGATGGGTTATTACCAACAAATGTTGTGCGGTTATCGTTCGTGAAAACTTCTCTCCAAGCTAATCCGTCAGTACTTACGTATACTTTTTGACCATCGTTGAACAAAGCTCCGAACTGCTCGAATGATAGAGTAACTTGATCAGTACCACCCAAAGTAACTACATCAATTGGGTTAGTTGTGGTCATTGTGTAAGTTACACCAATCGCTTGGTCACTCGCATTGTAATCTCCGTTGTAAGCTTCGGCGAATTCTCCTCCAGAAGTTGAGTTGATACCTCCTGAGAACGCTGCCCACCAAGAATCAACATTTGTTCCGATACTCCAACCGAATGGAGCTGTTTGTCCGTCATTGTCTGTCGTCCAGTCAGCTGCTGTTGAGAAATCATTTGTCCAAAAAGTTACACCTAATGCTTTAGATGTTGCCGTTGCTGTTTCAGCAGGATACTGAGCAACATTTTCAATTTTAGTATCGTCGAAAGCATAAGGACTTTCAACAACCTGTGCTGCGCTCATTCCTACCGAAAAAATAGAAACGAAAGCACCTAAGTAGATTTTTTTCATAATTCAAATTTGTTTGATGCTCAAAAATACGTCATTTTAAGTTGTGTTACCTAACCGTTCACATAGCCTAAACTACCGATCAAGCAAGAATGGCAACATTTCACGTATTGAACCCAATTCTTGTCTATTTATAACAAGCGATTTAACGTGTTCTTTTTCAGGAGTTAGAGAATTAACGGACCCAAGTGCATCTGCAATTTGCGTATTTCCAGAATAGTCGAAGCCGTTGGCGTCGGTTCCAACTCTGTTCACTCCAACTACGTACGATTGGTTTTCAATTGCGCGCGCCTTCAACAAGGCGTTCCAATGAGCTGATCGTTTCTTTGGCCAGTTTGCGACATAAAGGATGAGGTCGTACGCTGGATTACCGTTTTTATCAATTCTATTTCGGACAATTTCAGGAAATCGAAGGTCGTAGCAGATTTGAAGTTGGATGTTCCATCCTTTCCAAGACACGATTTGTTCTTTTTCTCCCGCTGTGAAGTAGTCGTTCTCCTTGGCTAAACCAAAGGTTTTACGCTTGTCGTAGGTTTTGATCTCTCCTGATGGAAAAACGAAAACACCTCTATTATAAAAGGTGTCACCTTCTGAAATCATTAATGAAGTGTAGATGGCGCAGTCTTTTTCTGATGCGAATTTCTTCAGCCAAGAAATAGATTTCCCGTCCATTGTTTCCGCCAAGGAAGTGTTCATGCTGAAGGACGTCTGAAACATCTCAGGAAGAACGATTAAATCGGTGGTAACGATATCTGCCAGCAATGATTCATAATGATCAAGATTTGCTTGAACATTTTCCCAGATTTGGTCTGCTTGAACTAGGGTAATGGTTAAATCGCGCATAGTTTTTTAGCTGCTTGTTGAAGAGTGTCCGCATCTTTTGCGAAGCAGAATCGAATGACGTGTTGATCGGATCCATCTCCATTGAACACGGAAGTTGGGATCGCTGCGACGCCATATTTGGTTGTCAGTGTTTTACAAAATTCCACATCTGATGCTTGAGAGATTTCAGAATACCTCGCCGTTTGGAAGTACGTTCCATCACACGGCAACAATTCGAAACGACTTTCCGCCATCAAGGAGCGAAAGAGGTCCCGTTTGTCTTGATAGAATTTCCCAAGGGTTTGCACATCTACCGTAGGTAAGTAATCGGCTAAAACTGCCTGAGCAACGCTGTTTACGCTGAAAACGTTGAATTGATGCACTTTTTTGATTTCCACCATCAGAGAATTTGGAGCGACGAGATAACCCATTTTCCAGCCTGTGATGTGAAAGGTTTTTCCAAAAGATGAAACCGTAATCAGTTTGTCATGAATGCTTTCGTAGGCATGAGCCGAAATGTGTTTTTGTTCGAAGGTGATGAACTCATATACTTCATCGGAGAGCACCAAAAGGTTCGGATTCTTCAAAATGAGTTGCTCCAGGGTATCCATATCGGATTTATCCCAAATTCTCCCTGAAGGATTGTGCGGATTGTTGGTGATAATCATTCGTGTTTTGTCAGAAACGGCACTTTCAATGGCGTCCCAATTTGGCAAGAAATTTTCATCCAGCTGAATTCGAATGGGAATACCACCAGATAAAGTAATGGTTGGTTCGTAGCAATCGTAGCTAGGGTCCAAAATGATCACTTCGTCTCCTTTTTCAATAAGTGCGGTAATCGCGGTAAAAATCCCTTGAGTTGCACCAGCCGTTACTAAAATTTCTTCCCCAGGGTTGAGTCTTCTGTTGTAGCTTGATTGGATCAATTCAGCGATTTCAGTAATCAACCTTGGATTTCCGGGCATTGGAGCGTATTGATGAACTTCTTCACCTACTTTTCGCTGATACAGCTCAATGAGTTTTGGATCAACAGGAAAATTGGGGAACCCTTGCGATAAATTGATTGCGTTGCTTTCAGCCGCCAGTTTTGACATTACTGAAAAAATGGTGGTTCCAACGTGAGGAAGTTTTGACATAGAAATCCGTTTGGAGTAAAAATAAGAAAAAGCCGATGGGTGGCAATTACTGGAAGTTGTGATAAAGCACTAAAACTTCGAGTTCGACTCTAAGCTCATCTATCATGATTGTAAATGCACAAATCAGGATACTTTCATTGGATTAACACATAATAATCTCTGATTTCACGCTGAGGTTAACACATGTTTAACAGGATAATTGTTGCATTCAGAGAACATAGCTCGTATCTTGGAAGACCAATTAACAAGTAACTATGAATACCAAATCAATCATTGCAGGAATTTTCGCCGTGTGTTTAATTGCTGGATCGGCGATTGGACAAGAGCAAACAGAGGAAAGTTCACCTAAAGCACCAAAGGAAGTTAAGAGCCTCAAGAAAGAAATTCGCAAAGAAGTGCGCATGGAGGACAATGATGGTGTGAAGACCTTGACCATTATTACCGACGATAATGGAGTGATCTCAGAGGAAGTGTTTACAGGTGAAGCTGCAGATGCAAAGCTTGCGGAACTAATGCCTCAAATGGAAGATGTTTCAATTGAGCACGAGAAAGTTGAAGAGCGTATCGAGGTGCAAGTTGACGACGATGGAAACCTAAAATCGGTGACGGTTAAGCAATCGAGAAACGGTGAAGAAACCATTAAAGTTTTGGAGGGCGAAGAAGCGCAGAAAAAATTGGATGAGGTTAACGCTCAGACAAGAAAGAATATTGAAGGTGATAAGAAAGTAGACGAGAAGGTGGAAAAGAAACGCAAGAAAGCGAAACGTGCTAGTTCAAATGAGCTGGAAGAAAAATAAGTAGATAATTAGGGAGGAAACCCTAAGAAAAAGATAGAACCCCGACGATCATATATTAAATGAAGTTGGGGTTTTTGTATTTTGCAACCATGATCAAACGACTAATTCCCTTACTTTTTGTTCTTGCTGCCTGTTCAAGTGAGAAAACGCCTTTTTGCAAATGCATGGAGGCAGGAGATGAATTCAGTGCTTATTCCGCTGATGTTCTGAATCAACCTGAGATAGACGAAGAAACGGAAACCAAGATGAATGAGTTGAAGGCAAAAGAAAAAGAATTGTGCAAAGATTACGAAACGATGGGGGGAGCAGAAATGCTTGAACTCAGAGAAGACTGCACGGAGATGAACGCCAAAGATGAAGCGCTCCAAATAGAAGAAAAATAGAAATTATGCTCGGATTATTAGTACTCTTTTTTATAGGAAAAGCCTTTTTCAACTTGGCGAAAAAGCACCACCGAAACAAGTGGTTATTTGCCGTTCTGGGAATAGCCGTTTGCTACGGAATGATCATCATCGGAGGGATAATCGTCGTGCTTATTGCCGTAGCATTGGGGAACGAGAGTATTCTCAACTTATCGGATGCACTTCTCGGACTTATGGGAGTTCCTATTGGTTTGCTTTCAGCGTGGTTGTTTTATTACTTACTGCGCAAAAACTGGGAGGGCAATCCGAAAGATCAGAATCCAGAATTATTGGATTCCTCTGATTTCTAAACGAGACCAAACCTCTTCGATGATTTATTGTTTTGACACCTATTATTTCGAGGAATATGCTCAAACATCTTGCTTGGGGATAGAATCATGTGCCAGTGATACGGCAGATTTCGAACTAACTGAATCAATCAGCGAAATTAAGGATTACGAAAGCGGATCATTCTACAAACGAGAACTTCCTTGTTTGCAAAGCATCATCAATAAAATTGAACTGGACCCGGAAAAGGACATCATCATTATTGATGGATTTGTAGTACTAGATGATAATGGGAAGCTTGGGCTTGGAGGCTATCTGTTTAAACATTTGAATTCCGAAATTCCAATAATAGGAGTAGCAAAGAACAATTTTGCCACCATTAACTCGCTCAAACGAGAAGTCCTTCGTGGAGAAAGTGCAAAACCGCTTTACGTTACCGCCGCAGGAATAAACTTAGAAGAAGCCAGTGAGAAGGTTTCCAAAATGCATGAAGATTTTCGAATACCTACAATCCTGAAATTAGTTGACAGTTCTTGTCGAAAGCCTCGTCCTTAAGCAAAAACAACATCCAAAGCTTCGCACATTGCGGTAGCTGCTTTGTCCAAATGCTCTTTCGTATGCGCTTGTGAAATGAATCCAACTTCATAACCACTCGGTCCAACATAAACTCCACGACTGATCAATTCATTGAATAATTTGCGGAATCCATCCATTTTAGGATCAATTTGATCTGCTTTGCGAATGCGTTTCTTCCCGTCAAATGACAACCAGAATATTGACCCAACAGTCACCAATTCGAAGTTGTATCCTTTTGAGGAAGCGTGATCGTTGATTTTGTTCACAAAGTACAAAGTGCGCTCACGTTGATCTTCGTAGAATCCTGGTTGAGCACATTCCGTCAACTGAGCTATTCCTGCTGCCATCGCAACCGGATTTCCCGAAAGCGTTCCAGCTTGGTAAACAGGTCCGTCAGGTGAAACGTGCGCCATGATCTCTGCGCGAGCACCATACGCTCCAACAGGAAGTCCACCACCTATAATTTTACCGTACGTAATGATGTCCGGTGTAATTCCCAATACTTCCGCAGCACCGTTAAATCCAACTCTGAATCCTGAAATCACTTCATCAAAGAACAATAAAACATTGTTCGCCGAGCATAAATCTCTCAACTCTTGAAGGAAGGTCGTTTCCTGAAGTAACAATCCGTTATTTGCGGGAATCGGCTCGATGATCGCACATGCTAACTCATCGCTGTATTCCTCAAAACAAGCTTTCAAAGCTTCCAAATCATTCAAGGGAACAACCAAGGTTTCTGCCGCGTATTCCTCAGGAACACCTGCACTCGATGAGGTTCCAAATGTCGCCAATCCGCTTCCTGCTTTCACAAGCATTGAATCAACGTGTCCGTGGTAACACCCTTCGAATTTCAAGACCTTTTTCTTTCCTGTGTAACCACGAGCCAAACGCAAAGCAGACATGACCGCTTCAGTTCCTGAACTCACAAAACGAATTTTATCGATAAACGGGTTACGCGATAAAATCAACTCAGCCAACTCATTTTCCAACACTGTCGGTGCACCGAAGCTCGCTCCATTTTGAAGTGCCGAAACAACTCCATCGTATACTTTTGGATTGTTGTGCCCTAAAATCAGTGGTCCCCAACTACAGCAAAAATCGATGTACTTATTTCCATCCTCGTCCCAGATATGACAACCATCTCCTTTTTTAATAAAAATAGGTGATCCGTCTACAGATTTAAAGGCGCGAACAGGCGAGTTCACTCCTCCAGGGAAGTATGTTTTTGATGTTTCGTAAAGAGCATCAGATGTGCTTCGATTCAATGATGTTGTTGTTGATTCCATCTTTCTTGATTTGGAGTACAAAAATACGGTTTATTGCCGTCTCAAACCAATTCGCATCGCTAACAATTAGTATATTTATCCTAGAATTTACAGCATGACTGAAGAAGATAAAAAGATTCGAAAAAGTAATATGATCAAATTGATAATTGCCGCTTGCGTAGCTGTTGGCGCTTTCTTTTTGACAAGTTATCTTTTGAAAATGTGGCTGCATAGCTGAAGCCGTCGAATACTAACAAAATAAACGAGGAAAAGATGAGAATAGCGTTAGCAACGATTTTAGGAATTGCAGCTAGCTGGGCAGCAAACATGGGAATTCTACAGGCTTTCATGCCGAAGGTTGAAGAAGGTGCAGATCAGTACGCGGCGATGCTTGAAATGATCGAATCATTTACGGCCGTCGATTATTTAAATCCATTAGCAGCGCACGTTTTTGGCGTTCTGGCGGGATTGATAGTGGCTCGCTTAATGTTGCAGAACATCGAATATTCCAATCTGGATTGTTGGTGGATTGCACATGCTTGGAACCGTGATCAACATCTTCATGATTCCAGCACCAACTTGGTTCATTATCGTTGATTTGGTTCTTCCAATTCTCATCATTGTATTATTTCTTCGCACTAAAAAAAGTAAGTAAATGTTTACAGGTATTATCGAACAATTAGGGACGGTCACAGGAATTCGTCAAGAGAATGAGAACGTTCACTTCACGGTGAAAGCCGAAATGACTCCAGAGTTGAAAATCGACCAAAGTGTTGCGCACAATGGCTGTTGTTTGACAGTTGTTGAAATTGATAATGACGAATACGTTGTGACGGCAATTCTCGAAACGCTCAAAAAAACAAACCTCGGAACGTGGGAGGTTGGAACCAAAGTGAACCTTGAGCGTTGCATGATCATGAACGGTCGCCTAGATGGGCACATTGTTCAAGGACACGTGGATGCCACTGGAAAATGCATTGGCATTGAGAACCAAGACGGAAGCTGGAAGTACACCTTTGAATACGATACAGATATGGTGACGGTCGAGAAAGGATCCATCACAGTAAATGGAACTAGCTTAACAGTTGTCGATTCAAAAGAGAAGCAATTTTCGGTTTGCATTATTCCTTACACTCAGGAATTTACGAATTTCCACACGCTTGAAATTGGAAGTACGATCAACCTAGAGTTTGACATTATTGGGAAATACGTGGCGAAGCTATTTGCAAAATAGTCTCGACTTCCTGATTTCCACACCTCACAACATCGCCAAACATCGAAGCGATTAAATGGCTATATTACACTAGTTGATTTTAGGCCTTTATGTCCGCAGAAACTCCAACCATTATTCCAATTTTGGAGGCTGAGATTTATAGAGCCTAACGATCATTTATTTAGATCAATTCACTATTTCAATAAACCATACCATAGTTTAAACGAATAACGATAAGCCTCAGTTAAAAGAAAAGCAGGAGCTTGGGCGGCTTTCTTATTGAGTTAGATTGACTTGAAAGTTTCGACATTGGGTAGAACGGAATTCATTGTCACTTTGTAACCAACCATAAGTGACTCGTTATTTTTTTAGAATGCCTCTCTAAAATTTAAACCAGCACGATGAAAACGATTCTCCTATTCTCCATTCTGCTTGTCGGAACGACAACGCTCTTCGCACAAGACAAATACACACTCAAGATAAAAACAACGCAAGGGCATCCCATGCCGAATGTTGATGTGACTGCCGTGAACGGTGATATTTCAATTACGAAAAAAACGGACAACGCTGGAAAAGTAACGTTCACATTTACCGAAGTAGGAACGTATGTGTTGAGTTACCTTGAAATGAAAAATTTCGGGACCTACGAAGTAAAAGAAGGATTCAGAGGAACATTTAGCAAAACGGTTACATACGATCCCAAGGGAGTTTTCGCTGAAAAACCTCGAGTTGATCGCTCAAAAATTGCCTTTCGGGAAGTTTCACCAACTCACTTGAAAGCTGGTGGCGAAGCCGTGCAGGTAACGGTGCACATTAAAGACAACAGTCGTGCTTATTTACCCCATGTTGATTTAACCATTGTTGATTGCACCAATGGCATAAAATATCCGAGCGAATCCAATGCGGCGGGGAAAGCAACATTTTATCTGCCCGCTAACGGAAATTATGAAATTGATTTAGGTGGAGTGGAAGCGCTGCGCGTCTTCAAAACAAATAACAACGGTGGAGGCAGAGCCGAAATGGTCGTCTTCTACGAGAAAACGAAGGTGAAGGAAATTGCCAAGGGAGACACCTTGATTCAACGGAACATCACCCAAACGAATGGAACTACCTCACATTTATTATTCACCCTCACTTTACTCGATTTTGGTGGGAATAAATTGGAAGGAGAGCCTGTATACCTTGTTGCGGAGGACAAAAGCAGAGTATATGAAGGCGAAACTGATGGAGCAGGCGTGTGTAAGTTTATGCTACAGAAGGGGACGAATTACATCATGAATTTGAAATATGAAGAAGGCGTTCACTATGTTGATGTTACCAACAAGCGCGGTTTCGGAAGAGAGAGCACCACTCGCCGTTACCGAGGTTCGGAAGCCATTGTTCAGATGCTTGCCGATCGCCGATTAAACGACAAAGGATTCGTGATCAACCATCAAACTACACCAATTCGAAAGTTGGGTAAGCCTGAAGGGTATATAAATAAAACAAACACTGGATACGAGTTGGATTTCGCCAGCTCTGGACCTGTGGGAACACCAACAGTCGTTGGAAACAGACTCTACACTCAACAAGGGTATTATTCTCCGAATTATTACTGTTTATCGGCAGCCACGGGACAATATGTTTGGGGTGTTGAATTGGGCGAAGCGGGAATCTCGCCAGTCGTTCACCAATCAGGAGTGCTTTTGCTCAATACTGAATCGTGCACACTATACGCCATCGATGCAAAAACGGGCGAATTACTTTGGAGTAAATGGCTCGCAGGATATTTGTACACCACGCCATCCGCCGATGGATATAACGTTTATGTTGTTTATGAAAACGGGGGAGAGAATCCTTTGCACCCAGGAGAAGGTCGTGTTTTGGCATCTTTCAATATTCGAACAGGCGCTACGAACTGGATGAGCTGGTTGGATAACGAGGCAATTGCTTGTCCAGTTGTGGCAGGGAATGAAGTACACGTATCTTCATTGAGCGGCCGATACTACGTATTTGACAAGAAAACGGGAGAAAGAAGAGAGGCATCACCCTCGATAAAAGCAGTGTCTTCGCCGACGGTAACAGCCGAGGAAATTTTCATCACCTCTTCGATAAATGGTGAAGAAAGATTGGTGGTGTTGGATCGAAAAACACTCAAGAAGAAACGGGTCTACCGCAAGAAAATATCACCAGCGTTGATCACTGAACAATCAGGATTGCAGGAAAAAATGAACTTCAACGGTGGACACCCAGTCGTGTATAAGAATGAAATCGTTGTGCTCTTAGAAAAGGAAAGAGTGAGTGCTTTTGATGCACGCTCCGAGGAACTATTGTGGCAGAATGATATCGCTACAACGAACAATCAGGCGCCAATTATTGCAAACGGTAAGGTGTTCGTTGCGGGAGAAAATGGAAAAATAATGTCTTTTGATTTAAGGACAGGGCGTGAAACAAAAATCATGGACACCAAGGGTATTGTCGATGGTCAGCCCGTGATGAGGAATGGATTAATCTACGTCGCAGCGGGAGGAATCCTAAAGATTATTCGCTCGATTAAGCAATTCGAATGGAACCAGTGGAACAAAGATCCGAGTCACAACTTATTGTGGGAAGACTAGTTCAATTAACTTTTCGACTTCGCCCAGCTCTTCTTAATTCGTTTTCCAACTTTCTTACGAAAACGTTTTAATACGCTGCTTCGGCTTCCGATGTTTCCGCACTTCACGACTTCTGAGTGGACGCACTTGTTGTCGCGGAAAAACTTGAATTGAAAACTGATGGATACAGCATCTATTCGGTATAATTCAAAGAAGCTCGCTTGATTCAGAGATGTCTCGAAATCATCTGATTTATTTGAAACGTTGTAGTTGCGATCGAACCCACGGATACTTACCAAACAATACGTGTCGATGCCTTTAAGTGCAACCACCTTTTGAACCGAGTCGCTGGCTAATGCTCGAGAATCACTTCCAAGTTTGAGAACATTCAAAGATGGTGAAGAATTAACCTTAGCACCCGTGAGCATTTCCGTCAACAGAATTTCAATCGAATAGCGATCTTCAGGCGTGTCCATTTGAGCAATCACCAAGGCGTTATCCAAAGAAATAGCAGTCTTAACCTTCTTTGATTTTTTCTTTTTCTTCTTCTTTTTTGCCTTTTTGGGCTTCTCCGTTTTTGTCTTTTCCGCAGAGGTCGTTTCAGTTTCCTGAGCAAATCCGAACCCGGTAAACGCAATCAATATGGATAAAATAAATGCTTTCATAGTTAGAAAATTTCTTTCGCGATCGCCTTTACCATACTTGAGTTAGACATCGTATAATAGTGAATGCAAGGTACTCCTGCTTCTTTTAATTCTTTTGATTGTTGAATTCCCCACTCAAGTCCTACTTGCTGAACCTCCGCGTTATTCTTGCACTTCAAAAGCTCTTTGGATAAGGCTTCTGGGTAATCAATATGGAAGAATTTCGGCAAGAATGAAATGTGATTCATTGTTTTGATTGGCTTCAAACCTGGAATAATTGGAACGGTAATTCCGATAGCGCGACATGCTTTCACAAACTCGAAATACTTACTATTGTCGAAGAACATTTGCGTCACAATGTATTCAGCTCCTGCATCAACCTTGGCTTTCAAGTAGTGAAGGTCCGTTTGCAAGTTCATTGCTTCGAAATGCTTTTCTGGATATCCGGCTGCACCAACACAAAAATCGGTCGGCTCAAGTGTGATATCGTCCATCAAGTACGTTCCGCTATTCATTTCATCGATCTGTTTGATCAAATCTTCGGCGTATTTGTGTCCGTATTTGTGAGGGCGGAAATTTGATTCTGTTTTGATTGAATCTCCGCGCAAAGCAAGCACGTTGTCAATTCCTAAGAATTGAAGGTCAATCAATGCGTTCTCCGTTTCTTCTTTACTGAATCCACCGCAGATTAGGTGAGGAACGGCATCAACATCATATTTATTCATGACGGCAGCACAAATTCCAACAGTTCCTGGTCGCTTTCGAATGGCAATTTTTTCCAATAAACCATTCTCACGCTCCTTGTAAATGAACTCTTCTCGATGATACGTTACATTCACAAACTTTGGTTTGAATTCCATCAACGGATCAATTCCATCGTAAATGGACTGAATACTTTTCCCTTTCAAAGGAGGAAGAATCTCGAATGAAAACAAGGTGTCTTTTGAAGCCTTAATGTGATCGGTAACTTTCATGAAGCATTTTTATTGACGCCAAAGATACAATTTCGGTCGATGTAATGAAGTCAGACAAGGTCTGAAACGTTATACTTTCTTAAAAATCTGAATTAGACGTAAGCGAAAAAACCTAGCGCAAGAACATTCCAGCGTATTTCAAATCAGATTGTGTGGTGATTTTAATGTTCATTTCATCACCGATAACAGTTTCAATTTCGTAACCCGCCTCTTCCACCAAACTCGCGTCATCAGTAATTCCATCGTGGAAAGGCAAATTATACGCCTCGACTAAAATTTCGGCCTTGAAGCATTGAGGTGTTTGCACAATCAAGTAATCTTTTCGATTGACAACTTCCGTCGAATCACCAGTTTTCCTGCGCATTGAATCTACGATGGGCACAACAGGGATCGCAGCCCCCTTTGCTTCCGCTTCTTTGAAGCAATTTTTGATTGTGTCTCCATCAACTAAAGGGCGAACACCATCATGAACGGCGATCAATGCTCCCGAGCATTTATGTAGTGCATTTTTGATGGAATCGTAGCGTTCCTTCCCACCAACAACGACACGGTGTGGAATTTTGAAATCGTATTCAGTTAACAATGACTCCCAATAACTTAACCAATCTTCAGGAAGCGTAAGGATAATTTCCATTTTTGGATCGAAGCGATAAAACTGATCGATGGTATACATCAAAATGGGTTTTTCATTCACCAACATGAATTGCTTTGGAAGCGAAGAACGCATTCTTCTCCCGATACCACCTGCCGTTATGATCACTGATTTATTGCTCAAAGTCTGATTTTTGAAATATCAAGGTACGAAAAAAGGTCATTCAATCCATCGAGGAGAATGACCTTTCAATATTGTGAAGAGTTCTTACTTCAATTGGTTCGGATCAGCGTCTGCTGCGTCGTTGAACTTCTTTTGTTTCATCAACCAAATTCCCAATCCTACAAATCCAAGGAGTAAAATCCCAGTATTCATGATTGAAGTTAATCCCCAATCCGCGTCAAGCGGCATTAGAACAGTTTGGAATAAATCTCCTAATCCCCAAAAAAAGTCAGATGAACTCATATCTTCTCGTGTTTATGCTACAAAGAAAATGAAAAATTCTGATTCTTCGCTACGCACAGCGCTGGATTTTTGGATTTCTTGGATTTTTGGAATCATTCTAAATGTTAAGCGACATGATTAATTATCCAAAAGATCAGAGCTTGAACCAATATCAGCAGCACCAGGACTCCCCTGATTTCTAATCAAGTAATTCTTGAAACCAGCCGTTTTTGACCAGAAAATAATGAACAAAACGAATCCAGCAAGGCTCGCCAATGGACCAATAACTGGAACAATTCCAACAAGCGTTAGAATGGGCATTGTAACTCCAATAGATCGAGCGAAATCTCCTTGCATCGGTAAACCACGGTGAACATACTCCGCTTTTACAGAATCACAAATCTTTGGGTACAAAATGAACGGATAGATAATGTTAAATAGAGGAATGAACATTAACCAAACATTTGCTGGAGGAACCTGTCTTCTTGGTTCACCAACTTGCTTCATCGTATTCTGAAGGTTTAATAAGTAGAGGACATTTAGAACGATCGCCCCGATTATTAAGAGGATTACAAATATCAAGGCAGGCCCCTGAAAAGCATAAGAATTGTACATAGTTGAAATTTAGTGTGGGTTTATTGATTTAAAAGCCCTCAATATAGAAGTACTTTTTCATTTTCCTTTGGTTCGATCGATCAAATTTGTCGTGCGACTCACACAAAACGATAATTTAACTGTCAACTAAGAGCGTCAATTCAATAAACTGTTCTACCGAGAGAACTTCAGGGCGCAACGCCAAGTATTCGTGTTCAATGTTTTTATCCTTGATGAGTTGTTTGATGGAATTGCGAATCGTTTTTCGTCGTTGATTGAACGCCATTTTCACCACTTTTATGAATAGTGCTTCATCGCAAGGCAATTTTTCGCGCTCATTTCTCGTCAGGCGAATCACACCAGACTTCACCTTTGGTGGTGGATTAAACACATGCTCGTCAACCGTAAAACAATAGTCGATGTCATAAAACGCTTGAAGGATTACCGAAAGAATTCCATAGGTTTTAGATCCTGGTTTTTCGGCTACACGCATGGCCACTTCTTTTTGAAACATTCCCATAATTTCGGGAATTTGGTTCCGGTAATCCAGGCATTTGAACAAGATCTGTGAAGAAATATTGTAAGGGAAATTTCCAACTACAGCGAATGGCTCATCCCCCATAAACTCCTTTAAATCGGCGCGAAGAAAATCGGCATTGTGGATTTTACCCTTTAACGCTGGTAAATGTTCTCCAAGGTAATCGATGCTTTCCGTGTCGATTTCCATGACCGTCACATCCAATTCATCTTCCAACATGAAAGAAGTCAAAGCGCCCATTCCAGGACCAATCTCCAACACACGGTTACAGTCTTGGTGACGACCATACTGCTTGGCAATCTTTCTACAAATGTTTTTATCTGTGAGAAAATGTTGTCCGAGGTGCTTCTTTGCTTTTACACTCATACCTTAAATTCCTCAAGGATGGTTAGCATTGTTCTGAATGCAGCAACTCGTCCGGCATAACGATCGGAATGATCTTTCTGTAAAGCAGGAGCGTGCGTTTTTTGATACTTGTCGTAAACTTCTTGAGATGTACACACGTAACTGATGGCGTAGGTCAATCCCCCTTCCTCTTCGGCGTGAACGCGAGAAATACGACTTTCGATAAAACACCCCGTATTCATAACATCAGGAATGTGTGTCGAACGCATCCAATTCAACCAATCTTCCTTAATAGCAGGATCAATACTTACCGTTACATTGTATAAAATCATGGTGCAAAGATAGTGCTTTGTGCTTTCTTTTTTACCATCAGGAGCTCAAAGACGCTTTTAGTATGCTTCCAGCACTCCATGAACATCGACCAAATGAACATAACCACTTTTGGCGCCCATAATCATGAATTTGTTCTTTCCTTGTCGGGGGTACATGAATTTATACGAAGTGTTGATCGTTTCTTGGTAATTCAAATCAGTATCACAGAAATGATGCGTGAATGCTGCACTCGGCTGTTCTTCTTCCGTTGCCTTGCTTGGATTCACAAAGGGTTGATAGGAATTCCCGGCCACAACCATCAGTGTATGGTACTTATTCATCTTGAATTCCAAGGTTTCATTTGGCTTGATCAACGAAGCGAAGACCTTGCCTTCCTTTCCGCCTTCGGCCACATAAAGGATGATATCGTATTCAGATTCATTGCGGACAACCGAAGCATGAACCCCAGTCATAAAATCCAGCGACTTTACCGAGTTTGTTGATTTGAATACGGTGTTTTTGAAATCAGAACAGCTTGAATCCGGATAATTGAATTTCAGGTCGACATCCGCCATGAGGTCTTCGTAAATGGCTTCCATGCGTTCATTTTTGAAGGCTTTTCGCAAGATCAGATCAATGTCCACGCCCGTTTGAACGGGAGCGAATAATGGATCAAGTGAATCAACAACTTCAAAAGGATTGTCCATTTCTTTCAACAGCGAATCCATGCGAATACGTTCTTCTTTGGTGAATTCTTTGAAGGAAGTGTTGTTGGAGAACTCGTTCTCTTCGACCTTACTAAACGGCTTGAAGATAATGAGGTAAATCACTGATCCAACCAGCAGTGTTATGATCAGCCCAGTTAAAACACCCCTCATTGGAATTGGTGCTGTTCCTTTTTTGTGGTTTTTGACTTTCAAATTCCCCTTCCGCAGATCTTTTCGAAGGTCCGTCAATTTATAGAGGTGCTCATCATTTAGGTCGATGTGCGACATGCGCTCGAGGATCCAATTGGCGAATCGAACAGTGCATGCTTTTGAGTGAATCGCATTTAAGATTTTATCGACATAACCAAGTTTGGAAGCATACGACGCTCGCGATAAATAGTTGACCGATGCGATAATGTCATCCGAACAAAGTGGCTTGACGATATTTACCAATTCTTGTTCGCTAGTAGTTTGATCTGAAATTGATTTCAACTCTTCCAATCGATCTTGATAAGGTTGAAACAGCTTGCTTTCAACGACCGCACGATGACGTTCATCCAACAACTGCACGAAAGAAAAAGCAATTTTTCGCTCATTGTCCGATTCAATGTGGGTACTCAGAAGAACCTCACTTAAAACAGGCGAAAGGAATTGGGTGTATTTTTCTGAAAGCGTGTGGTCTAAGTGCTTTGCGGAATCGATAAACAAGGATGGTTTCTTTCCAAGCAGTGCATTTTTCAGGGCTGATACTTGCTCAATCCATCCATAGAAAACAACATTCGAAGGATCGCGCAATGTTTCTTGAAAAGCAGAAAATTCCTCAGAAGTAAACCTGGCTTTTTCAGCAATTTCAATCCCGCTTGATGCAAGCTTCTCTCGAAACGAATTCATTCCTTCCTCGGTCAATAAATCGGATTGATTTGAATAGATTTCCTTAAAGGTTGATAATGGAATGAACTTCCGCATAGGTGTTTATTTATGCCTAAAATTATGCTTTTTCCTATATTATCGATAATTTGCAGCTTACAATCAACGAATAATCAGACGACTCTATGAAAACTAAACTCATTTTCGCGTTTTTTCTTTTTTCAATTTCAAGCCACGCTCAGACGTGGAGCGATGACGTTGCACAAATCGTCTACGACAAATGTGCGAAGTGTCATAATGCGGATGGAGTTGCTCCTTTTTCGTTGACAACCTATGGTGAAACAAGCCCAATGGCGGTAGCAATGTATGATGCGATCGCGTTGGATGAAATGCCACCATGGCCACCAAACAATGATTACCAGCAATACGCTCACGACCGTTCATTGACGGACACGGAGAAAGCGACAATGCTCGATTGGATTTTAGCTGGAACTCCAGAGGGAAATCCTGCTAACACACCACCACCACCAGTATTTAGTTCAGGAGCTTTGCTCGGACAAGGAGATCTACAAGTACAGATCCCAGTTTACATGAGTAAAGCACTTTCGAATGGCGACGATTACGTTTGTTTCGCAATGCCATCAGGATTAGCCCAAGACAGAGTGATAAAAGCTGTTGAAATCATCCCTGGGAATAGAGAAATCGTTCACCACGCATTGATTTATGTTGATCCGAGTGGAAATTCCGTAACGGATACTGTTGGGGGAGATTGTGGAGGACCAACATCCGTAGACGCGAAATTGGTGATGGGATACACTCCGGGAAGCACACCTTTGACTTTTCCAGATGCGAACCCGCTTAAGCTCGGGATTACGATGCAAGCTAACTCACAAGTATACTTCGCCATGCACTATCCAGAAGGAAGTTATGGAGAGTACGATAGCACAAAAGTGATTTTCCATTTTTATCCTCCTGGAGAAACGGGAGTTCGTGAAGTCTTTACTGATCCGGTACTTCAGGAATGGAGCATGGTGATTCCACCAGATCAGGTGAGTTCATACTCAACGCAATATCCATCATCAGGTGGACTGCCATACGACATTTCAATTTTGAGTGTTTTCCCTCACATGCACTTGTTGGGACAAGATATTCAGGCGTATGCGCTTCAACCAAATGGAGACACCTTGAAATTCATTGACATTCCACACTGGGATTTCCATTGGCAAGATTTCTACTTCTTTAAGAACATTCAAAAGGCAGAACAGGGAGCAACCTTAAAAGCAGATTGTAATTTTGACAATACCGCATCGAACATTCATAACCCCAACAATCCACCTCAGACGGTACATGCTGGGTTGAACACTTCTGATGAAATGTTCATGGTATATGCCCATTACATGCTGTATTTTCCGGGTGATGAAACCTATAATTTGGACAGTTTGATGAATGCGAGCACTGCATCGATTTTGGAGCAAACTCAAGAAGAATCAATCTTTAGCGTTTATCCGAACCCATTTAGGAATGGAGTAAAAATCTATAGCTCAGACATTAAAGTCGGAGATAAACTGTCGATTTACGTGTACGACCTACAAGGAAAACTCGTTCGCAAACTTGCTCAAAACACTACAGTGAGTTCAAGTGAATTCATGTTAGAGTGGGACGGACGTTCAGACAATGGCGCAGAAGTTGACCCAGGACTGTACTATATGTCCATCAACAGAAACGGACAGTTCTCGAATCATCGAATGGTGAAGCAGTAGAACCCTGGATGAGAAAGAGGTAAAACGGAAAATCCAGTTAGTGACCGGATGGCTCCGCTTTGATCATTACTTGCTCGACCCGTTCCTTTTGAGGCTTTGTCTTGTCTGAGCGATCTTGGATTGCACGACACCTGGTCGAAAACTTACGTAGTAACGTTACAAGAGCGCGATAGATTGAGAGAACTACTGAAGGAGCAGGGTACCTTCGTGAGCGACAGAGATGATATTTTGGATTAAATGAAATTCTGCCAGAATACGGATTTTGAAAACCTCCAAGGGTCAGAACTAAGAAAATGATATGATTTAGCTCTTGATTATTGGAACGTTTCACGTTTGGATCATTTATCCAATTTCCAACAGCCTACTTCAACGCTTTCAAAGCAGCTAAAACTTCCTTATCCGTTTCATTAATCACTCGGTAATATCCTTCTTCAACAAATAACTGTTGAGCAATCGAACTTTTGATGAATTTCGCAATGATGCTCTTACTGTATTCCATAGCGGCAGGTTGTCTCGGAATCTGATATTCACTCTCACCAAACGACGAGAACTGATTCAACACAGAACCCGTAACCCGGAACGATCGAGTAAAGTCGAGTGCAGATTTCCATTTGTTGCGCTTGTTTTGAACGTAGTCAAAAGCGAAAGTTGTAAAGGCATTTGAGAAGCGCAATTCCGAAACATAATACGTGAATCCTGAAGAATCTAGAGGAACAAAAACGTCCGGCATGATTCCACCTCCACCATAAACGACTTTTCCTTTCGGTGTTCTAAATTTGAGAGAATCTACGAAGTAGGAAGAGTCAATTTCGTACAACTCTCCATTTGAGTATCGGTCGTGGTATTCACCGTAATAATCGTCGATATCGCCAGCGTATGATTTTTGAATACATCTTCCAGTTGGTGTGTAGTAACGAGCAATGGTTAATCGAAGGTTACTTCCGTCAGCAAGTTTAACATCTTCCTGGACCAAGCCTTTCCCGAACGAACGACGCCCAACGATAACACCGCGGTCGTTGTCTTGAATTGCGCCCGCCAAAATTTCAGAAGCTGAAGCCGAACCTTCGTTAATCAGCACGACTAACTTTGTGTTCTTTAGTGCTCCGCGTTCTGTACTGCGGTATACAAATTCATCGTAATGCTCTCCTCGAGTTTCCACGATTTTCAATCCAGCGGGTAAAAATTCATCTACAATTTGTGTCGCTCCTGTAAGAACACCACCACCATTATTTCGAACATCCAAAACCAGCTTCTTCATTCCGCTCTTCAAGAGGCTGTTTGCCGCTCTTCGGAATTCATCCGCAGTCGTTTGAGAAAAGCTGTTAACGTGAATGAAACCCGTAGTTTTGTCCATCATGTAGGCTGCATCAACAGAGGAAATTGGAATTGATCCTCGAATCACTTTTTTTGAAATCTTCTTTCCGTTTCGAATGATCTTCATGCGAACAGGCGTATTTTCTTGTCCCTTGAGGAGTGATTTTACTTTATCCGTATTCACTTTTTTCGACGCCACGCGCTGACCGTCAATTTCCACAATTTTATCTCCAGCTTTCAAGCCTGCTCGTTGCGAAGGTGAATTTGGGAGAACGTTTGTCACACAAAGCGTATCTCGAATAACGAAGAATCGAATTCCAACACCACCAAACTTCCCCTGAATCTGTTCGTTCATTGCCGTCAATTCATTGGCTGGGATATAGTTGCTGTGTGGGTCAAGGTTGTGCAACATTTCACCTATTGTCTTTTCAAACAACTTGTCTGAATCAACCGAATCAACGTATCGCTGATCTAATACGTGAATAATGTCTTGAATTTTTCGGTAATCCGTTTCGCCTTGACTATAACCTTGCCTATTCCCTGAGGAGATCGTCGAACCTAATAGAATTCCTCCCGCGGTAAACAGCGCTATCACCAGCGGCAACAGGTACATATATTTTTTCTTATTCTCCATCAAAAGGCTTTTCAATTTGAACAATTTCTACTCCAGCTTCTCTCAAAAAAGCAATACCACTATCATCTTTGTAACCGTTCATAAAAACGACACGTTCGATCCCTGCTTGCAAAACCAGCTTACTGCAATCTTTGCAAGGCGACAAGGTTAAATAGAGCGTTGCTCCTTGGCAATTATGTGTGGACTTCGCCACCTTCAAAATGGCATTTGCTTCAGCATGAAGAACATACCAGTGCGTTTCTCCATCTTCGTTTTCACAACAATTGTCAAAACCACTAGGTGTTCCATTGTATCCATCTGAAATAATCATTCCATCTTTCACAATAATTGCACCCACAGATTTACGATTACAATGCGACAATTCTGACCATGTTTTCGCCATTCGCAAATAAGCCTTGTCGTACCGAAGTTGTTTTGCTTGTTCCTTCATAATTTTCTGATTCGATAAAGTTAAGGATATTCACGTTGGACTTCCGTTCGAATTCACTTAATTAACGTTAAAGAGAGGTATTAAATTAGCGTTCGAATCGGTACCCGACACCGCGAACTGAAATAAAATGAACTGGGTTTTTCGGATCTTCCTCGAAGATTTTTCGGAAATTCAGAATGAAATTGTCGATTGTACGAGTCGTAGGGAATTGATCTTTTCCCCAAACACGATCTAAGATTTCGGAGCGTGAAACGACTTCCCCTTCGCGCTCAATGAATAGCTGAATCAACGCGACTTCCTTTTTTGTTAAGGATTGCGTTTCCGCTCCGTTCGCAATCGAGTAGGTTTTAAAGTTGATTTCCCACACTCCAACCTTGGCCGAATCTTCGGCTTGATGATGGGTCAACACTGCAACGCGTAGCAACAATTCTTCAAGATCAAATGGCTTCGGGAGGTAATCATTCGCTCCAGCTTTGAGCCCTTGGATTCTATCGCCCGTTGTTCCTTTTGCAGATAAAAACAAAATGGGAGCGTTCGATTCAGCGCGAATTTGCTTGCATAAATCGATGCCGTTTACGTGTGGCAGCATGACATCGAGAATGAATAAATCATACCCAAGTTCTTTTGAAAAGTGATTCTGAGCATTGCGTCCATCATCAAAAGCGGTGACTTCAAATCCCTCCAACTCTAAATTCAACTGAATCATCTCAGCCAAACTTTTTTCATCCTCCACCAAACAAATGCGCTTCATTCTTTGTCCTTTTTCATTTCAAAAATACGATTTCCCAGCATTTAGAACCGTTAACACGGCTTAATTGCTTTGAATAATTTCTTTACGGCAAAGATCACAAACAGCTACGCTGCAACAAGCGTTTCTTGTGTCTTGACTTCGTCAAGCCAGTGCCTTTGTGGTTGTTTCACTGCCAAGCGAATAATTCACACTCCGTGAAGGAAAGAAATAGTGTTGATGACTTTTTTTCTTCGTTGAAAACTATATCGTTTTTTGAAAGGGCTACAGGAAATTTGAAGTACCTTTGTGCTTTCTTTTTTATCTCAATAATCGTCAACAATTATGACACAGCGTAAAGCCATAAAATCAGCACTAATTTCTGTTTTTGACAAAGGCGGATTGGAACCAATTGTAAAAGAACTTCATGCAAATGGTGTAACAATTTATTCAACTGGGGGAACTCAAGCATTTATCGAGGGATTTGATATCCCTGTTGTGCGTGTTGAAGACTTAACTTCGTATCCTTCAATTCTTGGAGGTCGTGTGAAGACATTGCACCCAAAAGTGTTTGGTGGAATTTTGACGCGAAGAGATCACGAAGGAGACCAACAACAAATTGCGGAGTTTGAAATTCCTGAAATTGATTTAGTCATAGTTGATTTATACCCATTCGAAGATACGGTTGCTTCGGGTGCAGATCATCAAGATATTATTGAGAAAATAGACATCGGTGGAATCTCGTTGATTCGTGCCGCTGCAAAGAACTATAAAGATGTAGTCATCATCCCATCGAAAAACCAGTATGCACCGTTCTTGGAAATCATCACAGAAAACAAGTGTACTACGAGCATGGGAGAGCGTAAAGATTTTGCTCGTGACACCTTCGATGTTTCATCACATTACGATACGCAGATTTTCAATTACTTCAACACACAAGGAGAAAGAGAAATCTTCAAACAAAGCATCAAACCAGCGAAAGTACTTCGTTACGGAGAGAACCCTCATCAAAAAGGAATTTTCCACGGAGATATGGATGCCTTGTTCGATAAATTGCACGGAAAAGAATTATCATACAACAACTTACTCGACGTGGATGCGGCAGTAAACTTGATGGCAGAATTCAAAAATGAGGACCCAACATTCGCGATTTTGAAACACAACAACGCATGTGGATTGGCAACTCGACCAACAATTTCTCAAGCATACACAGATGCCCTAGCAGGAGATCCAGTGAGTGCATTTGGTGGAATTCTGATTGCCAACCGTCCAATTGATTTGGCGTGTGCAACACAAATTCACGAATTGTTCTGTGAGGTAGTTATCGCTCCAGCTTACGACGATGATGCTTTGGAAGTATTGAAAGGAAAGAAAAACAGAATCATCTTGATTCAAAAAGAAGTGGAATTCCCGAAACGTCAATACAGAACATTATTGAACGGAGTTTTGGAACAGGATAAAGATTTGAGAACGGAAGTTGCGGCGGATTTGAAAACGAGCACGGTAACATCTCCATCAGATGAACAAATCACTGATTTATTGTTTGCCAACAAATTGGTGAAGCACACAAAATCAAACACGATTGTTTTGGCGAAAGGAAAGCAGTTGTTGGCTAGTGGAACTGGACAAACTTCACGTGTAGATGCATTGCGTCAAGCGATTCACAAAGCACAGTCATTTGACTTCGATTTGGAGGGTGCAGTAATGGCCTCAGATGCCTTTTTCCCATTCCCAGATTGTGTTGAAATTGCTGACAACGCAGGAATCAAATCGGTGATCCAACCAGGAGGCTCAATTAAGGACCAATTATCGATCGATTATTGCAATAACAACGATATTTCGATGGTTTTTTCAGGAAATAGACATTTTAAGCACTAAAAGAGAACCTTTTTTCAATATTTCAGTATAACTTCGAGGAGCGGATAGAAATATCCGTCTAGGATCAACCAGCGGAGAGGACAAAAACATGGGAATATTTAGCTTTTTAACGCAAGAAATTGCAATCGACTTGGGAACGGCGAACACACTAATTATCATGAACGATAAAGTAGTGGTTGATGAGCCTTCAATTGTTGCCAAGGATATCCAAACAGGAAAAGTTGTAGCGATCGGAAAGAAAGCACAACAAATGCACGGAAAAACGCACAAACTGATCGAAACGGTTCGTCCGCTTCGCGATGGTGTAATTGCCGATTTCCAAGCAGCCGAACAGATGATTCGTGGGATGATCAAAATGATGAGCCAGGGTCGAAAAATGTTCAACCCATCCCTTCGAATGGTAATTTGTATTCCTTCAGGTATTACGGAAGTTGAGAAACGTGCCGTAAGAGATTCTGCCGAGCATGCTGGAGCCAAAGAAGTTTACTTGATTCACGAGCCAATGGCCGCTGCAATTGGTATTGGAATCGATGTGGAAGAACCAATGGGTAACATGATCATTGATATCGGTGGAGGAACATCTGAAATTGCGGTAATCGCATTGGGTGGAATCGTTTGTGATAAATCGATTCGTGTCGCTGGAGATGATTTCACAAAGGACATAGAAGAGTACATGCGTCGTCAACACAACATTTTGGTTGGGGAACGTACAGCAGAAGAAATTAAAATCAACGTTGGAGCAGCGCTTCCTGAATTGGAAAACGCACCTGAAGATTACGCCGTTCAAGGACGAGATTTGATGACTGGGATTCCAAAAGAGATCGTGATTTCCTACACGGAAGTTGCACATGCTTTGGATAAAACGATTTCGAAAATCGAAGAGGCGATTTTGAGCGCACTTGAGATGACACCGCCAGAGCTTTCTGCGGATATCTACAAAACGGGAATCTACCTTGCAGGTGGAGGATCAATGCTCCGTGGATTGGACAAACGAATTTCTCACAAAACGAAGCTTCCAGTGCACATTGCAGAGGATCCACTTCGTGCAGTTGCACGTGGAACAGCGATCTGTTTGAAAAACATCGATCGTTTCCAATTCTTGATTAGAGATTAGAAAAAATCACAATAAATTGTAAAGGGACTTCCGATAGCTATTGGAATGTCCCTTTTTTCGTTTTGAGCCCCTTTCAGTGTGCATTCCCAAGGCTTTTTCTGTTATTTTTGTATATGCGCAATTTTCTGGCCTTCATTCGTCGGTTTCGTGTCCTTCTTTTTTTCGCTCTTCTTCAAGGATTTGCGCTTACGATTTATTTCACATTTAGCGCCTTTCCAAGAACGCAATATTTGACAACGGCATCGTCTATTTCAGGCACGATAATGAATTGGAGAAATGATGTCACAAAGCACTTTGAATTAAGTTCAAGTAACAAGAAACTACAAGTAGAAAACGCATGGCTCCGCGAGCAATTGTTGGAAAATAAAATGGCTTTGTCGGCACCAGTAGACATAGATTCTGTCGTTTTGAAAAAGGGCGATTTCACGCAACACTTTGAGTACATTCCTGGAACCGTAATTAGCTCATCTTTCAGTAGAAGAAACAACTACTTTACCCTGAGTGTTGGAAGCAAGCAAGGCGTGGAGCGTGGCATGGGAGTGATTTCAGACAAAGGAATTGTCGGAGTCATTCACAATACCAGCGAGCATTTTTCTGTTGTGAAATCATGTCTCACGAAGGACATC
Source organism: Crocinitomicaceae bacterium (assembly GCA_029252405.1). GTDB lineage: Bacteria > Bacteroidota > Bacteroidia > Flavobacteriales_D > Crocinitomicaceae > UBA4466. The sequence goes on along the minus strand of JAQXBM010000072.1, from coordinate 27,879 downwards.
AATACAGACATTTTAATCAATGAATCAGGTGAACCAGGATTATTGAAATGGGATGGAAGGGATGCGCGACGAGGAAACATGACTGGCGTGTCGAACGATCGATCTATCAAGAAATGGTCGAAAATCGTAACAGGAGGACAATCGGGGATCTTCCCTCGAGGAATTCCGGTTGGCAAAGTGGAAAAATCAGCACCAGTTGAAGGTCAACCCGTTTGGGACGTGACCGTACTTTTCGCCGAAAACTTTAGAACAGTTCAATACATCAAAGTCATAAAGAACATTCTTAAATCAGAACAGGATGATCTTGAAGATTCAATCCCTGATGACCCAATAGACGATGAATAAAATTCTTTCAAATAGCTTGCGGTTTGTCCTCCTTATGGTCATTCAAGTGGTCGTGTTGAACCAGGTGGAATTGGGTGCAGGAACGTTGCTGATGATTTATCCTTTGTTCATCGTTTTGCTTCCTGTTGACATGAATGTTTTCTTGTTGTTATTTTTGGCATTTGCTCTTGGAATCTCGATTGATGCAATGTCAAACACCTACGGCCTGCATGCCTCTTCTTTGGTGCTGATGGCCTACTTCAGACCGATTATTTTTCAAGCGTTTGCCCCAAGAGATGGTTACGAAATTGATTTGGAACCCAACATCCACACGATGGGTTACCGTTGGACCATTCGAACATTCGGATTACTGTTGTTGATGCATCATTTTTGGTTTTTCCTTCTTGAATTGTTCCGATTCGATGAGATTTTATACGTCTTACAGAAAACACTATTAAGTCTGCCTATTTCCTTTGCCTTGTGCGTATTAATTCAGTTTTTAATCATTCGAAAACCAACTAAGGGCGCATGAATTTTGACTCACGGAAATATGTAATCATTTCGTTCTTCATCATCACTGGATTGATGTATGGGATCAAATTGTTTTACATGCAAGTGGTCGATACAGATACATGGAAGCTCGAAGCACAGCGAATTGCTGAAAAAAGAATTGAAATTACACCCCCAAGAGCCGTAGTTTTTGACCGAAATGGGAACAAAGTAGTGGAGAATAAGACCTACTACAACTTGATGATGTGTGAGGAAGAAATGATCGACTTCGATACAGTCGCATTCGGGAAACTCATTGGCATGACCAAAAGTGAGGTGCTCGAACGAATTGAGGAGATCAAAGAAGGCGAAGGTGAGTATTTCAATCCGCACACCAAGAAGAAGCAAACGAACTATCAGCGCATTCGACGTTATCCATTTTTAAAGGAGTTGACATCCGAAGAAATTGCGAAAATTGCTCCAAAACTGGAAAATTTCTCGGGGTTTTATGAAGAAGTAACAAGCATGCGGAACTATCCGTACAAGAGTGGCGCGAACATTTTGGGTTACTTGGCAGAAGTTAATCAAACTGAGGTTGACAACGACAAATTCTACAAGCCAGGATACAAAATCGGCCGGGCTGGAATTGAGCGAAACTACGAAAAGGAATTCCGCGGAAAGAAGGGGGTGAAGTACATCGTTACCTCTGCTCGCCAGAATACGGTAGGATCCTTCGAAGATGGAAAATTCGACACGACTGCCGTTCAGTCGAAAGGAATTGTACTGGGATTAGACATTGATTTGCAAGCCTACGGCGAAAAGTTGATGCAAAACAAGAAGGGGTGCATTGTTGCCATTGAGCCTTCCACAGGTGAAATTTTGGCGATGGTTTCTGCACCAACTTACGATCCGAACCTCTTGGTTGGAAGAAAAAACATCAACGAGTACTATCCCCAATTGGTAGAAGATTTAAATAAACCCTTATTTCCTCGTCCATTGGCATCGGAATACATGCCGGGCTCGACATTCAAACTCATTCAAGCATTGATTGGAATGCAGGAGGGTGTGATTACGCCTAGCAGTGGCTTTCCTTGCAACAAGAGCGTCGTAGGTTGTCACAATCACGCTTACGCGAATTCAGTAACAGAGGCCGTGAAGCATTCGTGCAATCCTTATTTCTACGCAGTAACCAGAAGAATTATTCAGCAAGGGAAGCACAAAAGTAGTTTCAAAGATTCTGAAGTAGGAATCGATCGCTGGGCAGAATACATGCACAGCTTTGGTCTCGGGGTGAAGTTGAAAACCGACATTTACGGACTGCGTTCGGGTAACATTCCTGATTCAAAATATTATGATCACTGGCGAGGGAAAGGACAATGGAAATTCTCAGCAATTCAATCCATTTCTATTGGTCAGGGTGAGGTTCAGTTGACCCCGCTGCAATTGGCAAATGTCGCTTCAATTATGGCGAATCGAGGTTGGTTTTACACCCCACATTTCGTGAAGTCGATTGATGGGAAAGGCCCTAGACCAGAGTACACGAAGAAGAATCGTACAATGGTAGATTCGAAGTTCTTTCCGTATGTCGTTGAAGGAATGCGCAGGTGTGTTCACGAACCAGGCGGAACGGCTCCGATGGCAAGAATTCCTGACATTATCACTTGCGGTAAAACGGGAACGGTGGAGAATTTCAGATTGGTCAATGGTCGCTTGATCAAGAAACCAAACCACTCTGTGTTCATTGCATTTGCACCAATGGACGACCCAAAAATCGCGATTGCCGTGTTCGTTGAGAATTCAGGTGGAGGTGGAGGAACATGGGCGGCACCAACTGCAAGCTTGGTGATTGAAAAGTACCTGAACGGAGAAGTGAAATCCGAAGCGAAAGAGAAGCGAATTTTGGATGCCAAATTGTCTCTCTGGCAATGAGAAAAAACGATTCCATAACGGGTAGTTTCGACTGGATTTTATTCGGACTGTACATCGTACTCGTAGTTTTCGGGATCTCAACTATTTATTCAGTAACGTACAATCCAGAGAATCCCAGCATTTTTAGCTTTTCTGAGATGTATGGACGACAGGTCTTTTGGGTGGGTGTTTCACTATTCCTTGGATTATTGGTGTTTTTGATCGATTCTGATATCTACCGAAAGTTTTCCATCCCCATCTACTTATTCTGCGTCTCCCTGCTGGTTATCGTGTTGTTTATGCCTCCAATTAATGGGGCAAGAGCTTGGCTCGGATTTGGTTCTTTCGGTATTCAACCCGGAGAGTTCGCGAAGATAGGAACAGCGATTTTACTCTCTAGTTACATGAGTTCGTTCAATGTAAAGCAACAAAACGGACGAACAGTACTGGTTTCCTTGGCAATAATTATTGTTCCGATGTTGCTGATTATTCTTCAGCCCGATGCTGGAACATTCGTTGTGTTCACAGCGTTTTTCTTCGTGATGTATCGTGAAGGGTTGACGTTCGACCCAATTGTATTGAAAATTGTCAATGCGATTCCTGGAGTAAAATTCAGAAGCACGTGGTTAGGAACACACTTTATTCCCATCCTATTTGTGGTCGTTTTCCTATTGGTGATCACACTCATTATTGGTCATGAACCACTTACATTTGATGCATATCCGGGCGAGGAATTTTCAGGTTATTGGAGAATGTTCGCCGCCTTGTTTATAACGGCGATTCTTGGATATTTGATCATGCGCTCCCTGTTTCCAAAGCGTGAAGCTCGCCGTGCTTTTATCATTACAATCATTGGGTTTTCAATGGCGGTTGGGATCACTGCGCCAGTTCACACGACTTTCAAAAGTCTCCCTTCTCACCAGAAAACGCGTATCGAATTGTGGTTAGGAATATACGAAGCTGAGGAAGGAACGGGAAATGTCACGGACGGTGCCGATTACAATCGTTTTAGAGCCATGACTGCCGTTGGATCAGGAGGTTTTACTGGTAAGGGTTATCGCGAAGCAAACGTGGCTACAACCAAAACCAATCACGTTCCAGAGTGTGAAACCGACTTTATTTTCTCTCCTTGGGCTGAAGAGCGAGGCTTTTTGGGTAGTATTTTCTTGGTCGTCGTTTACATCTTTTTACTCCTCAGGGTCATTGCAATTGCCGAACGTCAGCGGTCAAAATACAACCGCGTTTATGCCTATTCCGTCGCGATGATTTTGTTCTATCACTTCGCGGTAAACGTAGGAATGAACATTGGACTTGTTCCCATTATCGGGATTCCATTGCCGCTTTTCAGTTACGGAGGTTCCTCCATGATGGCCTTTTCGATAATGATCTTCCTGCTCTTAAAGCTCGATAGTCAGCGAAAAGACGTATTAAATTGATCATTGGTTTACAACTTCGGGGTTCGGCTCCGCACACCCCTCGGTGCAGTTAAATAACAGGTGTTTGAAGATATACAACGTGGGTGATCCTCGTAAGCACCATGTAGCGGGGTGAGCGGAGTCGAACCCAAAATCGACATCACATCTATCTCAGCGGAGTTAACTATTCTTACAAGCCAAACGCGATTAACGTTTATTCTATAAATTCGAAGTAATTAATCCTTATTTTTACGTTCTCAAGATCAGCCATGGGTACCGAAAAGAAACAACCAATGAAGAATCCACTTGCAAACCTGTTCAAAAAGAAGGACGGAGCCAAGAAATCAGATCGCACTACATTTACGAAAAGAACGCGTAGAATATTGAATGTGCTTTTCTGGCTTGGGATGTTCTCACCAGCTTTAGCCGTTTTCATCTTAATCTCGAAACAAGACGACGATGAAATGCCATCAATCGAAATGCTGGAGAACCCACCAGAGTTACTTGCATCAGTTGTGTATGCTGATGATTCCAAAACGGAACTTGGGCGCTACTGGAAAGTGAACAGAACTTCCGTTAAATACAAAGATATTTCACCGTATGTTTTCGATGCCTTAATCGCAACAGAGGATGAGCGCTACCATGACCACTCAGGAGTTGATTTCTGGGCCATCGCAAGAGCAATCAGGGGAATGGGTAGTGACGGTGGAGCCTCAACTATTTCTCAACAATTGGCGAAACTGCTTTTCACCTTACGTGAGCGAGAAATTGAAGCTGAATTGAGAGCGGCGGGGCAAGAAGTTCCAGTGAAAACAGGACTGATGAACCGTTTGGATGAAAAAGCGAAGGAAAATATTATCGCCGTCCGTCTGGAAAAAAGATATACTAAAGAGGAAATCATTACGATGTACCTCAACCAATTTGATTTCTTGTTTAACGCGGTCGGAGTGGAGAACGCTGCAAAAGTTTATTTCAGCAAGAAGCCGAATGAGCTTTCCATGGAGGAAGCTGCAACGCTTGTTGGAATGGTGAAAAATCCAGGGTTGTATAATCCTTATAGATTTCAAGTCAAAAATTACAGAAGTAAAATTGCTGCCGACAAAGGAATTGATCCAATGAAGGTACAGCAGTCTGATATTGCAGCGAATAGAGCGGCAGATAGTACACGTGCCATCAACAGACGTAATACAGTGCTGAACCAGTGGAGAAAGAACAGTAAATCGAAGAATCCGTCGGTTAAGAATTACATCACTCAAGCCCAATGTGACTCGTTAAAGAAACTGCCGATCGTCATCACCTACCAAGTAGTGGATCACAAGGATGGGATCGCGCCGCATTTTCGCGAATCACTGCGTTCAGAATTGAAGTCGTTGTTCAATCAGAAGGAAAAAGGGAAGTACAAATACCGCAAGAAGGACGGTTCAAAATATGACCTGTACGAGGATGGGTTGAAAATTTATACAACGATCAACGTATCGATGCAAGAGCATGCAGAGTATGCTTTGAGTCGACACTTGAGTGAAGATTTACAACCTGCTTTTACAAAGAATAACAAGAGTCAGAAGAACTTTCCGTTCAGCAACACTTATGACGGAAAAAAGATTTCTCAAAAGACGATCAACGGCATCATGAAGCGGGCTCGGGAAAATTCTCCACGCTATAAATTGCAAAAAGAGGCAGGAGTTTCTGAGAGCAAAATTTCAGCAAGTTTCGATGTCCCTGCTCCCATGCGCGTTTTCGCTTGGGGTGGAGATATTGACACGATTATGACGCCAAACGACTCGATACGATACTACAAAAACATCATTCGCGCCGGTTTACTTTCTATTGAGCCATCAACAGGATTTGTGAAAGCATGGGTCGGAGGAGTAGACTTTCATCACTTTGCATTCGATCACGTGAAACAAGGAAAACGACAAGTTGGGTCTACGATGAAACCATTCGTTTACTCAACAGCCATGTCGATGGGAGTGGTTAAACCATGTACTCCGTTATCACCCGAAGCTTATTGTGTTGATCCCTGCGATCCGACAGGAAGAAGATGGTGTCCGAGAGGAACACCTGCTAAGGATGTTGCAACTGGTTTGGCTCAATCATCCAATCCAACTACGGTCGCAGTGATGTCGAAAATGGGCGCATGTTCAGGACCGGTTACAATTGCGAAAATTTTGTCAAGAATGAACATCAAGATTCCAGAGGCTCAGGTCGTTCCTTCAATGTGTTTGGGTACTCCAGATATGTCATTGTTCGAAATGGTTGGAGCTCAATCGATGTTCGTAAATGGAGGAATTTATGTCGCTCCACAAACAGTGATTCGCATCGAAGATAGAAATGGAAACGTGATTTATTCGGCTGATCCTTACACACGTGAAGTGATGAATCCAAGCATAGCATTCGAAACGTTGAAAATGATGAAGGGCGTTGTTACATCTGGAACAAGTACTTCACTTAGATGGCACCAGAAATGGGGTGGAATTACACATCCAACGGCTGGAAAAACAGGAACAACACAAGGTAACTCGGATTGTTGGTTCATGGGACTTACACCTGACCTCGTAACAGGAGTTTGGGCTGGTGGAGAAGACAAACAAGTTCGATTTAGGTCCATGACCTGGGGACAAGGTGCGCGAGCCGCCCTGCCTATTTATGGATACTACATGCAGAAGATTTATGATGATCCGACCTTGAGAGTATCTACGGACGATTTTGAGCAGCCGATTGGTTATGATCCCGAGTTGTTCGAATGTGAAGAGAACGCAGGGCAAGAACCCGATATAAACCCATTCGGAATATAGTTTTTAGTAAGAATTATGAATAAAACAGTAAAGAACGTAGAAGAAGCATTGGTTGGATTAGAGGACAACATGACCTTGATGTTAGGTGGATTTGGACTCTGTGGAATTCCTGAAAATTCAATCGCGCACATGGTCAAAATGGGCGTTACTGGGTTGACGTGTATTTCCAACAACGCGGGAGTAGATGATTTCGGTCTCGGTTTATTGCTTCAAGGAAAGCAAATCAAAAAGATGATCAGTTCGTACGTTGGCGAAAACGACGAGTTCGAACGCCAAATGCTTTCAGGAGAATTGGAAGTTGATCTTATTCCTCAAGGTTCTTTAGCTGAACGCTGCCGTGCAGGTGGGGCTGGAATCCCAGCATTTTTCACACCAGCAGGTTACGGAACAGAAGTTGCCGAAGGAAAAGAAGTACGCGAGTTCAATGGTAAACCGCACATTTTGGAATCAGCTTTGACAGCGGATTATGCAATCGTGAAAGCATGGAAAGGGGACACCGAAGGAAACTTGGTTTTCAAAGCGACAGCAAGAAACTTTAACCCAATGATGGCAATGGCAGGGAAAATCACCATTGCTGAAGTTGAGGAATTGGTTCCTGCGGGCGAATTAGATCCAAATGAAATTCACACACCGGGAATTTTCGTTCAGCGTATTTTCCAAGGAGAACGATTCGAGAAAAGAATAGAGCAGCGCACAGTTCGAGAAAAAGCGTAATCCTTTATCCGGAGATTACTTTTTTGAGTTGATCTCTCCTGCTTCCTTAAACCCATCAATTGCCAATCCGGTATTTGCTAAGAAAACGCACCCAAAGAGGATCATAAAGGCCGTAGAATCATGTTCCTGCAGCGTGTTTCCGTCGGCGAATTCGTGAAAGTTTTCGACGTAAGTCAAAGCAAAAGCGGATACGGTTAGCATGAGTCCGAGCAGTGCTCGTTTTCCATTGTAAATATATCCAGCTCCCATAAAGAGGAAATTAAGTAATGCAGATAGCCAAGCTTTTTTTATAATGTTTTGCGTTAAGTGTTAGTCACTTAGGCAAAGCTATTACATCATTTTCTAAAAAGTGGTTACCGTTTGGTAACCTCATTAAATGCTCACCCCAATCGAACAGCTCGAGAAGAATAGGAATCATGGCGATACCGCTTGGGCTGAGTCGATATACGGCATTCTCCTCCGAATTGATGTCCTTCTCAACAAGTCCAAAATCAGTCAATTCTTTAACGTGACCTGAAAGAACTTTATTCGTCAGATAGTTATCGGCTCCTTCGTAGTCTATTGCGGCGCACTGAACATTATGCTTGAGCTCATTAAAGCGAAGCGGACCATCTTTTAATTGGTACAGAATCGATCCTCGCCATTTACCTCCAAGTATACGTAGCGCAAATTCAACAGGGCAAACCACCTGATTCTTCAATTGTTTAACACGAAGGTTTTCTTCTTTATGATCCATCTACTAATTGTTTAATATAGAACAGGTGCTTTTACTAGTCTCACTATGATCGAAGCGTTTTTTGAACTCATTCTACACGCTTACCCAACTTTGGCAAATCGAAAAGTTCGAGTGCCAATTTCCGTACTCAAACGAATCAAGTATTCGCCACTTTGCAATTGATCCGTGTTGATTGATTGGATTTTGTGTCCATCAATTTCGCTTAATTTTCTTCCGAAAAGATCAATAATTTCTGCTTTTACAATCGATTGATCCGAAGCAAAGTGTAAAGTTCCATTCGTAGGGTTCGGATAAACTTTCACATTCATTTCAACCAAATCATCAATTCCTGAAGGCGTGTATGTTTGAGCCATCAGAACTGCCGCATGCGCATTTACACGACCGTGTCCCATTTCAGTGTTCCATGTTCCATGAACCGAAGTGCTGTCGTAAGTATACCCAGGAACGCGATCCGCAGTTGTGTTGATGATGTCCCTTACATCTTCAGCGTGCAAGTTCACATTCACCGCAAGAAGTAATGCGGCAACACCTGCAGCATTTGGACATGCAGCACTTGTTCCGTTGAACGTGTAAGTGTAATTCCCAGAGGAATATCCATTGCTTCCTGTCATGTCTGTAGTACTAATTTTCACGCCTGGTGCGCTAACATCCAATCCAGCTCCAAAGCTTCCGCCCCAGTTTTCGCCAGAACAATCCGATGGGTTTTTGCGTTCGTCGCACATGGATGTTGCTCCCACAGCAATCGTTACAGGAAGGTTCGCAGGCCAGAGAACATCATCGACGTCATCATTTCCTGAAGAGAAAAACATCGCCACTCCTTTACCGTTTCGAGCATCGGTGTGCGCTTCACCAATTTCCGCATTCAATGCTGCCGTATCAATCTGTAGGGCCGTGATAAATAATTGACTCAAACCTGCAGATACACTCATGATATCAGCATCAGCCATTCGCCATGCGTAGGCAGCACCACTGACCAAGGCATCGGTATTTGTTGTTGCTTGCACGCCAATCCCTGGACCATAATCCAGGTAGTAGAAAATACGAATGGGAATAATTTTCGACCCGTACGAAACTCCAGCAAGTCCAATTCCATTATCTCCTTTTGCACCGATTATTCCTGCGCAAGCCGTTCCGTGACCGTCGCTGTCGAAGGCTGGAGTAGGATAACCTTGAGTGTCACCTGTTGAATCAGCGAAGCCATCAAATCCGGGCAAAAATCTTCCAGACAAATCTTCATGCAAAGTGTCCACTCCGCTATCCAAAACGGCAATTTTAATGGTGGGATCACCAGTTGCAACTAGCCAGGCAGAATCCACTGACATGTCCGCATCAGGCGTGCCATTGTATTGAAGTGAACTTCCTGTATTTTCAATTGCCCATTGTCGAGGGTAAAGTGGATCATTCACCGTAGCATCAATTGTAAATACTTGGTTGTACGTCACTCTCTCAACTGAAGGATGTGTCAAGAACAGTTCTTTTTCTCCGACTAAATCAGCCGAAGTCCGAACATCCGAGGTGTAAATGAACATGTTTGGAATGATGTCGTGCGCATGAAGATTGTGCAAAGCAACGAACTCGACATCTTCATTTTTGAGTTTAACGAGTAATTGATTTGTTTCAAAGGCCAGTTGATTTCCGAAGATTCTCACTTCAGAAGTAAAGCAAAGATCATTTAAATCAGCATTTTCAGAATGAACCAAAACGACGTTTTCTGAAGGCATTTTCTTGCTGACCTTCGCATCAGTCCATCCTTTTCGGTCTACCAATTGATTGATTGATTCTCCTTCACAAGGCTTAACCGCAACTAGTTGCGAAAAACCGAATGAGCTGGTGAAAGTAACAACTGCGAGTAAGCTGAGTAATTTGTTCATGGGTTGAAGATTAGTATTTAAAGATACAAACTTTGAATGAATCGACTAATTCCTGCTAGTTGCCGTGAAAACGAGCCTGAATGATCAATTTTGGATGGAAAGCACCGTAAAAAAGGCAATTTACCTTATATTTATTCTTTCAAAAAGTAAGGCATGGCACTCGACAAAATTGGTATCGCAAAAAGAATCGCTCAGGAATTAAGAGATGGTTGGTATGTGAACTTGGGAATTGGAATTCCAACGCTTGTTGCGAACTACATTCCAGAAGGAATTGAAGTTGAGTTTCAGTCGGAAAATGGAATTTTAGGAATGGGACCTTTCCCTTTTGAGGGTGAGGAGGATGCCGATTTGATCAACGCTGGAAAGCAAACAATTACTGCAACAAAAGGTGCAGTTTTCTTTGATTCTGCAACGTCGTTCGCTATGATTCGCGGTCAGCACGTTCAATTAACTGTTCTTGGGGCGATGGAAGTTGCTCAAAATGGTGATATCGCCAACTGGAAGATTCCAGGTAAAATGGTGAAAGGAATGGGTGGAGCGATGGATTTAGTTGCATCTGCAGAAAACATTATTGTTGCCATGATGCACACGAACAAGCGAGGGGAGAGTAAGATGCTGAAGACATGTTCGCTTCCTCTAACGGGAGTTGGTTGTGTGAAGAAAGTAGTAACGAACCTAGCTGTTTTGGAAATTAAGGACAATCAATTCCACTTATTGGAAAGAGCTCCTGGAGTGAGCGTTGAAGAAATCATTGCAGCTACAGAGGGTGATCTTGTTGTTCCTGATAGCGTTCCTGAAATGGACATCTAATTTGTTGTGAGCGAATCAACAATTCAAACATTAATTCTTGTACATGTTCTTTTTGGAGCAACGGCATTACTTGCCGGAAGCATTGCGCTAAGTGTAAAAAAGGGCGGGTTTGTTCATCGCAAAAGCGGACTGATTTTCGTAACCACGATGCTCATTTCTTCTGTTGTTTCGATGATGGTAGCCGTTCAACCCAGCCACAAAAGTACCTTCTTGTTTTCCATAGGGATTCTCACGATTTACTTTGTAATTGGTGGATATCTAGCCGTTCGATACAAGAAGAAATATGTGAATTTGCTGATTGATAAGTGTTTAGCGCTGACAATGTTGGTCATTGGAATCGCCATGATGAGTCATCCGTTTTACATGGACCAACTGAACATTGTTATGATTGTTTTTGGAGCTCTTGGGACGGTTTTCGCTGTTAGAGATTTCATCCATTTTATTAATCACGAAGAGCTTCAAAAGCATTGGCTTCCATTGCACCTTGGTAAGATTACAGGAGGATATATCTCAGCGTTTACGGCATTCATCGTTGTCAATAAGTACATTCCTGGAATTGCAGGTTGGATTTTACCGGGAGTAATTGGCGGGATTTTTATCGCTGTTTCCATTCGAAGAGTTAAGAAGTGAAAATAAGCAGTTGCAAGCGGAATTACTTCCCCTTGTAAAAATGCATTTCTTCCACGTACTTATGCACAGGCTCCGTCAATAAATAACGTACATCTTTGCCATCCGCAATCGCTTTTCGAACGAAACTAGAAGAAATTTTCATCACTGGAGCGTCAGTGCAGAAGACCACATTTTTGTGTTCGGCGAAAGCATTCGTTTCTACTTCCCCTTCTTTCTGAGCCTCAAGTTCCTGAATAGTAAGCACTCGTGGATAAACGTAAATCGTGTGATTTTCCAAAATCACATCATGGTTAAACCATTTATGAAACGTTCTCAAATTGTCCTCACCCATGATCAGAGAAAACTCGTTGTCTGGATGTTTCTCTTTGAGATAAGCTAAAGTAGTTGCTGTGTAACTCGGGATGGGTAGGTGAAATTCAATGTCACTGACGATTAGTTTCGGATCATCTTCGATGGCTGCGCGTACAAGCGCCAAACGATGGTAATCGGCGAGTAAAGTCTTTTTCTTTTTGAGTGGATTTTGAGGAGAAACAACGATCCAAACTTGGTCTAAATCTGAATGTTCCGTCATGTAATTTGCGATGATCAAATGTCCAACATGAATCGGATTGAATGTTCCAAAATACAGTCCTACTTTCATTTCTTATCAATGAATTCTCGAACCATTTTTTCTGCATCAAGAATCGCTTGATCCAAATTATCGTTGACAAGCACAACATCAAACTCTTTCGAAAACGATAGTTCTTTTCGCGCTTTTTCCATGCGCTGTGCAATTTTATCTTCTGATTCTGTGCTTCTTCCGCGAAGGCGCTTTTCCAATTCTTCGTAGCTCGGAGGCTGAACGAAAACGGCGAATGCATCATTTAGGAACAACTTTTTGAGTGAAAGTCCTCCAATAACGTCAACATCAAAAATGACCGTTTTTCCAAGTGCCCAAATGCGCTCAATTTCAGATCGGAGCGTTCCGTAGAAATTATTCGTATACACTTCTTCCCATTCGATGAAAGCTTCTTCTTTGATTTTTTCCTTGAACCCTTCAATCCCTAAAAAATGATAGTCCGTTCCATCGACCTCATTTGGACGAGGGTCTCTGCTACACGCAGAAACAGAAAACTCTAATCCAAGATTTTTATCCAAAAGTGCGTGCACTATGGTTGTTTTTCCGGCTCCAGATGGGGCAGAAAAGATGACGCATTTTCCTGTGTTCTCAAAAGGCTTCATATACGTTCCTACGTGAAATCTTACAAAGTGTTCAGAATTTGCTCTTTTATTTTCTCGAGGTTGTCCTTCATTCCAATCACGAGGACTTGCATTTGAGCATGATTACTCTTGCTTCCAAGTGTGTTGATCTCACGACCAATTTCTTGAGAAATGAATCCTAGTTTCTTTCCAGCGACACCTGTTTTCATCGTTTCGAGGAAATAATCCAAGTGATTAGACAGACGCATTTTCTCTTCAGAAACATCTAATTTCTCAATGTAGAAAATCATTTCTTGCTCGAATCGATTGTCATCGTAACCGCTCTTTGCCTGAATATCTTCCAAGCCTTTTTTCATGCGCTCACGAATAATCTCGATGCGTTCGTTTTCATATTTTGGGATGTCAGCCAAGAACCCTCGAATTTCTCCAATGCGATCCTGGTATTCAGACTCTAGCTCTATACCTTCTTTTCTTCGGAAGTCGTTGAGTTTGTCTGAGGCCTCCTTCACAAGTCCGAGGACCCATGTTTTTTCCTCTTCAGTTAATGCTTCTCGCTCCGTGTTGAAGATGTCAGGCATGCGCATAATCAACGGGAGGTAATCCTGAGTCGATTCTCCAATGGCATCGTTCAATGATTTCAGATCTTCGTAATAAGATTTTGCCAATCCAGCGTTTAGCTTGATAGCACTTTCATCACCGATACTATCGATTTGCACAGAAACATCCACCTTCCCTCGACTGAGTTCATTCGCAACCAGCTTTCGAATCGCAGGCTCAACCTCGCGGTATTGACTCGCAATGCGTGCATTCAAGTCTATGGATTTACTATTAAGTGATCGTATTTCTACAGATACTTTTTTCGTGTGGAAAGTTCCAGTGGCTTTACCAAAGCCTGTCATTGATTTCAACATGGTGCAAATGTAGTCAACCTCTTGGGGTAAGGGGCAATTCTACCCTAAAAATTGGGTGTTCGGGTGCGTTTTCTAAGCGATTCGGATGAAAAAAAGCTAAATTCGAGACAAATAAACCCTAGTCATGTCACAAAAATCCATTCTTCTTCTGCACGGTGCGCTTGGAAGTAAAGCACAATTCAAAGCACTCGAAAACGCTTTGGCTCAATCGTTTGAAGTACATGTATTGACCTTCGAAGGGCATGGAGGACGAACTTCAGACAGACCGTTTTCCATGACTCATTTTGTAGAAAACGTAGTGAAGTACTTGGATGAACACAAGCTCGATAGCATCGACATTTTTGGCTATAGCATGGGAGGATACGTTGCATTAATGTTGGCGAAGATGCATCCTAATCGCGTCAATAGAATCATGACTTTGGGAACCAAGTTTGCGTGGAATCCTGAATTTTCAGCAATGGAAGTTCGAAAATTGAATCCTGATAAAATAGAAGAGAAGGTACCACGCTTTGCTCAATTCTTGGAAAAAGTCCACGCTCCCCTCGATTGGAAAAAAGTGGTCACGGATACCGCAAACATGATGATCGACCTTGGGAATGAACGTCCCCTCGAAAAGCATTACTCCGCCATTTCTTGTCCAACGCTGATTACTCTCGGAAGTTTGGATAACATGTCAACAGAGGAGGAATCAAAGTTCGTTGCGGAGCAATTACCGAAAGGAGAGTTTGAATTAATTCCTGATTTAGAACACCCAATTGAGAAGGTGAATGTATCAGAGCTATCTCGCAGGATAGAAAGCTTTTATAAGAGTTAGAGCGACTTAATGTTGACGAAAACAGACAAATAAAGTTAGCTTTGTCGTGTAAACCATACTGCCATTTCAGTCGAAAAAGAAAATATAGAAGCAATAAAACGCAAGGCGTACTTTCTAGAAGTCATCAATGACTTTGCTTCAAGACTTCTACATGCAAATACAGTTGACGAGACATTGTGGGCTGTCACAAGGCACGCTGTGTCACGACTTGGTTATGCGGATTGCGTAGTGTATATGGTTGATTCTTCGGGTGAATTTCTTATTCAAAAAGCGGCAGTCGGCCCAAAAGATGTCGGTGGATTTGATGTCATGAACCCAATAAAATTGCAGATAGGTCAAGGTATTTGTGGGCACGTTGCTAAAACAGGAGTTTCTGAACTCGTTCATGACACTTCGAGCGATGGGCGTTATACCGTTGATGATTCTTTTCGTTTATCGGAAATAACCGTTCCAATTTTATCGAAGGGGAAGGTAATTGGAGTAATTGATTCAGAGCACCCTCAGAAAAACTTCTATTCGATTCAAGATCTTGAAATTTTGGAAACGGTCGCTTCAATGACTTCGGTGAAAATAGATCAAGCATTAGCTCTCGAAAGTTTGGCCAACCACAAAGCAAACCTTGAGAAAAAGGTGGAGGAGAGCACAAGGGAGTTGCGCCGTTCAGTTGAGGAATTACAGGAATCAAATGCTCAAATTGAACAGAAAAACAAGGAAAATGAGACCTTGTTAAAAGAGATTCACCACCGTGTAAAAAACAATCTTCAAGTGGTCATGAGCCTTTTGAATCTTCATGCTGATCGTCTTTCAGACAGTGTGGAGCAGCAAGTTTTTCGTGATTGCCAAAATAGGATCAATTCGATGTCGATTGTGCACGAGCAGCTGTATCAAAAGGGAGATTTGTCTCGGATTAATGCCAAGGAGTATGTTGAGGAGATCTGCAATGAACTTTTCTATTCGTATAAGTTGTCGGATACTATGACGGTGAAGCTCAACCTTGATGAATGCTTTTTTAATATTGAGAAGTCGGTTCCGTTTGGCTTGATTCTGAATGAGCTCATTGTTAATGTGCTAAAACACGTCTTTTCCAATGGGTCGAATGGTTTAGTTTCTATCAGTTTAAAGGAACACCCCAACTCCATTTTTTTGGACGTTTCAGACAACGGAGCTGGATTTGACACTGGACAGGAGCGCTCGACCATGGGCTTAGATCTTATCGAGGCGTTAACGGAACAGGTTGATGGGGTATTCTTGATTACCTCAGGAGATTCGGGGACGACGTGTGTTGTAGAAATTCCCAAATAGAACTCCTAAGTTTTTCTCAAACTTCCAGAAGACGTTAAGAAAACACCGACGAAGATTATCAACATGTACCCGACTTTTTCCAAGGTAATTGTGTCCGTGTAATCTTCAGAAAGTCCCCACATTCCAAAAAGGAAAGTGAAAATCATCACCAATACAGGCTGAAGGTAGATGTACGAGCTGGATACGGAAGGACTCAAAAATTTCAACCCATAAACCGTTAACAGGTAGGCGAAGAATGTGACGCCAATAATGACGTAAAGGATCTTCATGACGACGTCAAATGGGATTTGAGCGAAGTTCGTTTCTGCCAAATCCATCAGCGTGGGCGGGTAGAAAAGAACGTAGAGCAATCCAAATGAGAAGATGTAAGTGATCACCGTAAATGGTTTGTATTTACTCATTAATGGCTTCACTAAAACCAAGTAAAGGGCATAACTCGCCGCGTTGATAAATAAGAAGAGATCACCCAACATGGAGTCACCGGAACCCGTTCCAGCGGTCAACGTCAGTAGTATTGCCCCAGTTGCACCAATCAATATTCCAATGGATTTAGGCAGGGTTAGCTTTTCTTTGAGGATGAAGTAGGACAGAATGACTACTAAAATCGGATTGATGGTCATGATAATCCCCGCATTGATGGAGGATGAAAGATTGAGACCATTAAAGAAGAATAGTTGATTCGCTGCGACACCGAAAATAGCGCAAACGGCAAGTCGGGCGATATCCTTTCGTTCGACTTTCTCTCTAACGAAGAATAATTTGATGATCCAAAATAAAGCTGTCGCTCCTGCTACACGCAGAAGAATAAACACGTTCGGAGTTAAATAATTCGGCATTACACCTTTGGCGATAATGTGGTTAGCACCATATAATGCATTGACGATAAATAGTGCGAGGTGAGCGCGTAGGATATTATTCAAGACTATTTCTTTGTTTTATTGAAAGTTAAACAAGTTCAAGTGAATTTCTGACTATTTCAATTTTCTGCATCTCTTTGGCCAAAGCCCCAAAGTAATCAAAAGTCTTTTTTGCGCTGCAACTAGCATTGTTCATTCCACTCATAAAACACGACGATTTCGGTGATCTTTCAGCTACCTCTATCGTTCGCGTGTTTCATTTCGCTCCTCTCCAAAGCTAGCCGAATGCGCTCCTTCTAAAATAAGTTGTTCTTCGGACTATCGGACTATCGGACTATCGGACTACGAATTAAACGATTCCACCGCTTCAGCTACGACCTTTTTCGAATTTCCAATGAACACTTCTTCTCCGTTAATCATAAATGGTCGTTTGAGAAATGTGTATTCTTCGAGCATGTATTTTTTGAAATCTGCTTCAGAGAGATCCATTTTATTGAGTCCCATTGAGCGGTATTTCATCGCCTTTTTTGAGAAGAGCGCTTCGTACGACCCCATCTTTTCCTTTAACCAATCGAGGGTTTTTTCGTCAATTCCCTCTTTTTTGATGTCCTGCAATTCAACGTCTGAACTTGGGTTGATTTCCTTAAGGATTCGAATATTGGTTGAACAGGATGCAAGGTGATATATTTTTTTCATTTGTTGTTTTTTGAGTTGGGGTTCGGTTCCGCTCACCCCGCGCGATATTTCCACTGAGGACCGAGGGGTGAGCAGAGCCGAACTCCACTATCCTAACTTGATGCTAGTTCCCCATCATAAACTCTTCATTCTTCTTCTTGTCGTCTGGATTTCCGTCAACACCATTACACGTTGCTTTATTCCGTTTTTTGAACAAGTTGATCACTTTTACGTGAAGGAAAACTGGGAAATATCGAGAAGAGAACCAGTAGTTTGATGGGTTTGCTTTGTTCCATTCCCAAATTCCAACTACTGGAGCGCGCAATCCAACAAAGAAGTTTGTCCCTTTTCGCACTTTAAATCCAATACCAGCTCCAACGTGCATCTGTGCAACAAGAGGCTTGTGGTATTGAATAGCTGGTGAAACCGGAGCCGAGTACGTATTGTGATAATTGGAACTTTGATCTGCAGTAATCAATCGGTAATCAACATTGAAACCAATATGTGTGTCGAAGAACACTTTCTCCCATTTTTTTGGAGTGAAAGATCTGTGAAGACTGAATCTACCAGTGACATAACCGTTGTAGAATTTCTCAAATCCTGACTCGTCCGTGCTGATAGTATTGCCACCAACATCCGTATAGTTAATCGTCGTTTGTTCTTTCCCGCCAATATATTTGAAACCAACTCCCCAATCGATCATGTTAAATAAGGTAACTCTTTTATCATCTTTTCCTACGCCGATCGGATTCTTCAGGTAGTGGGCCATCCCAATATCAATGTAACCCCCAAACCGTCCTTTTGGATCGATTTCATAGTTTCCTCGTGAGCCACCGTCGTTAAAATCACCGTTGATTTTCTTCAAGCGTGTGAATGAATAGGCAGGTCCCAATTCAATTTGCAAACCTGTCAATCGTAATTCACGGCGATCTACTTTTCCAAACGCTTTTTTTCGGGATCCTGGAGTGAAATCTTTCTGAGCAAACGACGATGTTGCTAATCCAAGGATGAGTAAAGTGATGAGTTGCTTCATAATTTTTCGGCTATTTGATCCATAATTTCTTGAGAATCCCACTCTTCGGTGATGTTTGGATTCTTCATAATTTCGTCCATAATTCGACCTTGCGCTTTACCGTTGGCAATCGCTTCGCTGTATCGGATGTTACTGAATGTCACTTGCGAGTATAACGGTAACCATTTCTCTGGGTACAGTTTTGAGAATTTTGCTTCAATTTTCTTTCTCAATAAGAACATTGGGTCGGCAACGTAATCGCGCATCACGTGGTAATTGAACAAAGACAAATCTTGTAATGCATCACCATCTGGTTTGCGTTCAACGCTGTACTCAGCGAATACTTTTTCCCAATTTTCGTTGTGTTTTTGCATGAGTCGCCACATCACAGTGCAATCTTCAAACGCACCGTTCATTCCTTGTCCGTAGAAAGGAACTGTCGCGTGTGCCGAATCTCCCATCATTGCCACTTTACCGTGGTGCCAAGGGTAGGAACGCATAATTGCTAGCGACGAAAGTGGGTGATCTTCCCAGGCATCTGCTATGTTGGGCATCATTTCGTGGAAATCAGGAAATACTTCTTTGAAGAAGTCGTCTACTTTTTCTTTCGAGTCCAATGAGTTGAATGAATTTTTACCACCATCGTATGGCATAAACAAAGTACAGGTGAACGATCCATCCTCGTTGGGCAAAGCAATCATCATGAAACGACCTCTCGGCCATATGTGCAGTGCATGTTTATCCAATTTGTACGAGCCGTCTTCATTTGCCGGCAGCAAAATTTCGCGGTATCCATCATCAATAAAATCTTGAGAGAAATCGAATCGATCCAACTTTTGCAAGCCTTTGTATCGAATGGCAGAAAATGCACCATCGCAGGCAAAAACAACATCTGCTTGATCTTCTATTGTTTCATTTGTTTCCTTGTTGACTAAGCTAACTTTTCCTGCTTCGAGGTCAACATCGTTGCACTGGTGATTGTAAAAAATCTTCGCACCTCCATCCTTTTCAGCGATATCCATCATGCGGGCATTCACGCCTCCACGAGAAATCGAGTAAATGGCTTGTCCTTCTTCTCCATAAGGCTGATACGAAAGCTCACCTTCTTCACTGTGCATAATGCGACCAGTCATTGGAATGGCCAAGTCGCGAATTTTGTCTCCAACGCCTACTGCGTCAAGAGCTGTCCAACCGCGGACGGATAATGCCAAGTTGATCGATTTTCCAGCAGAAATTTCTGCTTTACGAATATCAGAACGGCGTTCATAAATGGTGATTTTGTATCCAGCTTTTGAAAGATACACGGCCCACAATGAGCCGACTAATCCAGCACCAACAATGATTGCACTTTTTTCCTTACTCATGCTTATTTTCTTTTCCAGTTACGGGAATATGTTGTTTCAAAATAATTGTTTCGCTGACGTTGTGCGACTTTCTTTTTGTGAAAGCGAGCACTCATTCGCCAAATGACGATGCCGCCAATTAGAACTGCGCCAGCTTGCATCACCATGTTCATGTACGTTGAGGTATCTGCCATTGCTCCAGCGTATTTCGCTTTGATCAATAATTGGACAGCTGCTTCGTCGTACATAAAGTATTATTTTTTCTTGCTTAAAGTTACAAATTCTTTATTGGATGGCGTTTTCCAAGCACTCTCCAAATCGGAAGCAATCTTCGTAGGAATTGTAAAGTGGAGCAGGGGCAATTCGAATTACGTTTGGTTCGCGCCAATCAGCAATGACACCAAGTTTTGTCAATTCATCAAAAAGAGCTTTCCCTTGACCGTGAGCCAGGATAGATAACTGAGCTCCTCGGTAGTTTTTATCACTTGGCGTAATGATTTCGAAGGTACAGCGATCAGCATTACGAGTGGAAATATCCTGAATTACGAATTCTAAAAATGCCGTAATCTTATCTCTTTTCTCGCCAATTTTATCCATTCCTGCCGCTTCAAAAATGTCGAGTGAAGCTAAGTGAGCTGCCATTCCAAGAACGGGAGCATTACTCAACTGCCATCCTTCTGCTCCGTGCATCGGTTTGAATCCAGGCTCCATTTGAAAACGTGTGTCTTTGTCGTAACCCCACCATCCTGCAAATCGTGGAAGTTCTGGTTTATCCGCGTGACGTTCGTGCACAAAGACTCCAGAAACACCTCCGGGTGAAGAGTTCAAGTATTTGTATCCACACCATGCCGCGAAATCTACCCCCCAATCGTGGAGTTTTAAGTTGATGTTTCCCGCAGCGTGTGCTAAATCCCAACCGACAGTTGCTCCAACGGCATGTCCTGCCGCAGTGATTTTTTCCATGTCGAACAATTGTCCTGTGTAGTAATTTACACCACCAATCATGACCATTGCAAGCTCGTCGCCAACTTCAGCAATTTTTGCAAGGACGTCTTCTTCGCGAATCAAATGTTCTCCTTCTCGAGGTGCAACTTCCACCAAATGCTCATTGACATCCAGTCCGTGAAATTTCACTTGTGATTCGAGTGCATAAGCATCACTTGGGAACGCCTTTGCTTCGCAAATAATCTTCGTTCGTTTTCCTTCAGGTCGATAAAAAGAGACCATCATTAGGTGAAGATTGGTTGTTAATGAGTGCATCACCACGACTTCTTCGGGTTTCGCCCCAACAATATTTGCTGTCTTTTGGGTCAACTCTTCGTGATAAGCGAACCATGGTTTTTTCGCCAAAAAGTGTCCTTCCACACCATATTTTGCCCAAGCATCTAGTTCTTCTTGAATATAAGAAGCGGTTGTTTTAGGCTGTAAACCAAGTGAGTTACCGGTGAAGTAAACGACTTCTTTTTCATGAAACGTAGGGAAGAAAAATTGCTCTCTGAATGATTTGAGTGGATCCTGTTGGTCCATTTCTCTCGCAAATTCCAGTGTATTCTGGTATGACATTGTGCGTTTTTTATCGAGTTGTTTTGATCATCCAAAGATACGTAAAATGTGGAGAGGGTAGGTCAGTTTTACTTCGTGAGTTCATTTCGAAAAATGGTGTCAGCAATTCAATCAAATCAGAATACCACTTGTCATTTGGAATTTCCATTCATGTATTAAATTGGACTGAAGTGTAACTTAAAACGGCGATTGATGTCTTACGGATATAACAGTTTAAAACCAATAACATGAAAAAGTTAATCGCAATTATCGTTTTAAGTTTGATTTCAGTAAGTGCAAGTTTTGCCGGAGAAAACCCGAAATTATTTAAGGAAATCAATCGCAAGTTGAAGCTTGATGCAAGTCAGTTGAACTTATCGAAAGTACACAAGAACTATGTAGTCGTGAAGTTCAAAATCGTCAATGGAGAGATTGAAATTTTGGGAGCCGTTGGTTCAAAAGAGCTTCGTCAACTCATCGTTAATAAATTGGAAGAGATGGACATCGATTCTGAGTCAAAAGCATCAAAAGTGTACCGATACAAGTTCAATTTCCGAGCGGAAGGACAACAATAGTCCCTACTTTTTCCTTCTGGAGTAGAGATAGATGGCACCACCGCCAACTGCAACTCCAGCAATCAAGAAGTAAATCCAATTAAGACTACTGGATTCTTTTTTATCGGGGTTCGCCTTCTTTTCAGGTTGAGGAGCAATTTCCTCCTCGACTTCCTCGGGTTCAGGAATCACACGTTCGATCTCCGCAAGGGCAAGAAGTGTATCTGCGTTGGATTGCACATTCGACCAGTCGATTTCGTATTCAGAAGGATTGTTGTCGTCGAGGAGTTTTTGATAGCGAATTTGAGACATTCTGTTGTGCTCGCCTTCGCGATGTTCACTTTCCATGCGCAGTCTACGTGCATCTAAAGTTACTCCGATGTACTGCCGAAGCATGTACTTTGCCTCATCGATTTTCGGATCAACAATGTCGTCTGAGGCCTTGTAATAGTGTTTCGCGATTTCGTAAGACGCTTTTGCGAATTCAAGTGAGACGGTATTTGCGTAGCAATCGCCTAAATCAATAAGCAGACTCGCCATGATTGGGTCTGGGCCTTTGCAAAATGGAAAGCGCTCTCGAATTTGGATCGTCAATTGGTCCCGCACTTTTTTATCCTTCTTTTGCGCTTCCGTCAGATTGAGCACAGTAATGCTGTCGAGATAAGAAGGATCATCCGCAAGCTTAAGTTTCGCTTCTAACAATTTCACGTGCACCCACTCACTTCCTCCGTGAGAATCGGGGTTCAATTCAATTCCGCGTTTGATGTATTCCAGCGCCTTTTCATTATTACCGGAAAGCTCATATGCCGTCCCTAAGTTCGCCGCAATTTGATAATCGTTCGGGTGTTTCAACGATAGCTGTTCCAAGATATCCAATGCAATTGCTGTTTTTCCTGCCTTCAACAAAAGAACAGCGTAGTCAGAAAGTAATTTGTAATCCTTACTCGCTTCCAGTTTGAGTTGGAGTTTCTTGAGGTTCTTTTCTAATCGTGACGTGTTGAAATTCGTGTTGAATGCACGACGCAAATCTTCGGCTTCCCCATCATGGAAGTGACCTTGATTGTCTATGGAATAGTAATAATTCAAGCAGGCGTGACTGGCTGTTACATTGAAAATCAGAACGAAAAGGAACAGGAGTTTTTTCATAGCTATAGGATGTGATATCAAGATACAGAATTAAATTAAGTGCTATTCTGTAATGCAGAAAAACTTAGGAGTAACAAAAAAGCAGCCCGAGAGCTGCTTTTCTTATCATTTCAATCACGATTACTCGCACATTTGCGTGTATTCGTAAATATGTGTTTCAAGATCAGACCATTTGATTTTATCACCAAACTTTGCCACGAACTCATCGCAATCACCAAAAAGTACTGAGAATTGCTCTTTGTAGTTCTTTTTCTCAAGCTTGTAAGCCGGATCTGTAGACCCTACTTTTTGAACGTAGTATGATTTATCCAAACCACCTGCAACAGTAACACCTCCAACTTCTAGACCTATCGTTTCTTTCGCGAATGGATCATAGAATACTTTGATCTTGCTAGAGAATGAAGTGTTAAGCATTTGAAGCATCAAATCTTCTGTTTTCTTCTTCTTAATTTGAGTTGTCATTTTCTCGAAGTACACGTATCCTTTTCCCATTAGGGTAGAATCCATGTTCGAAGGAGCATCCCATTTTTTCAAGTTTCCGGCACGATCATTTGCTGCTGACAATTTCCCAAGCGCACTTGGTGGAATGTACATGAACTTGATTTTCACTGGATCAATTTTAATTTTTCCGCCGCTTTCGCTTTTCATCTTCACAGTTTCAATTTGCCCTTTGGCACGTTTGAATCCACCAAGTAGACCTTCAGAAACGGTTCCATCCTCCATGTGTAGGTAAGACGTTTTTTTCTTTGAGAATCCATCAAGTGGGACAGAGAATGATTGAGCTGTAGCGCTCAAACTAAGCGACAACACAGCCGCAGTAAATAATGCTTTTTTCATGGTAAATTTTTGCTTGAAGATACTCAAATAAGAATAAGGGAAACTAAAAATCGCAATCTTCTTCGACCTTGGAAAAAAGTAATTCAAATTGTCCTGCGTAGTACTCTGTGGGAGTGGTATATATGATGTGATTAGCATGATTCCACCACCCAAACATCATAACAGCGAGTTGCGCGTATTCCAATTTCTCTGGCGAGTTGAATTGTTCTTCAAATTCGGCTTGGATTCGCTCTGGGCGTGCATTTCTTGATTTCTGAATGCGCACCACTTCGCGCCATGCTTCAACCAAAGTGTCACCGCCTTTAATCAAACCATTTCGAAAGAGGTTTACTTGTGGATCATTGGTAGCAAAACTCATCAAGGTGTCGGGATTGTCATATGCAATGATCGTGAGCATTTTTAGGGCGCATCTCTCGTTGAGTTCTCGAATTCTGCTTTCCTTTAATCGAACAATATTTTCGGTGTTTGGAAAGCTCAAGGTTTCAAATTGAGTCAATTTAGTGTTGCATTCTTCTTCGAGTGCATTGAGATCTAATTCTTCAATTTCATCCAACTCCCAAGCCGTGCATCTGGTTTCAGGGTAAGGTGAAAAAATTAGAAGGTCGAGGGTGTTTTGAAGTTCGGCCTCACTGATTTTCTTTGGGTCGTACTTTCCAACATAGTTGCACATTCCTTCGCCATAGCTAAACGTGCTCTTGGCGCAGGAAGCCGTCAAGAGGGCGAAAGTGCATGCTATGACAAAAAATCTCATCTTAAATCTCTTTTACAAAATCAGCAAAAACTTGCTTGTGCAATTCCAAATCCAAATCAGGTGAAATCGCAACACGAGCAATGTAATCTTTATCTCCTTCTTTGGTAGTTCCTTGTGTTGATGTTGCGGGAATTGTCCAGTAACATCCTTTCAGTTGACCGTAGCTCACGCAGTACTTGCTCTCATTTGGAATGCGCGTAATCATCATGTTGATCAACTTATGATTGAGCGCTCGTTTGTATGTTTCTCGTTCTTCATCAGTGTTCCCTATTGTTGGTAAATCCAGTGAAAATACGGATGGCGTAAAACCTTCTTTAGCCAATTCTTCAGACACAAAATTGATTTTAGCATCAGGCAAAGTCTCTTGAATGAAATTGACAAATTCGCGTGTATTCTTGTATGCATCAGCAATGCGCTGAACCATTGAAGGCAATTGTTTTGCCAAGATTTCCATCTGAAGATTTCGCGCTCTGTTGTCGCAAAGTGTGAGGTGCTTTCCTATTTTGTTTAGTAAGTTTTTGGTCAAATCGTTTCCGACGCAGTAACCTGCTGTGCAATGTCCACCACTTGGAAATTTCGATCCACTCACGTAAGAAATCGTTCGAACAGTAGATAGAATCTCGCCCTCTCCTAAAAAGTGAACATTTGGACAAAATGTTTGATCCAATATAAAAACAGGATCGACGGCAACTTCGCCAGTCGCGGTTTTGCGTTTAGCACTCAATGCTTCTTTTAACTTGATGAGGTCGGGAACTTCTACACGCGGATTCGTTGGGATCTCAGCAATAATATATGCTATTGCATCTTCCTTGGCAATTTGGTCCAAAACGAGATCAACACTTTCCACCATGTTGTGGTCGCCATCAACAGGTAAATCTACTACAGAAACATTGTCGCGGGTGGCAGCAACGCGTCTGGCTTGATCGTTCGTTCCACCATAGCAATTTGGGGGAACTACAAATCGAATGGCCTTTCCAGAGTGATTTTCGAGAGCGTGTTCAATGAGCCCCATCATGATTCCATACTGCATGGACAATCCGCTCGATGCAACCAAAAGTTCCGAGTTCGTACCCGTAATTTCTTTGATACAAGCGTGAACGATTTCTTTGTCTTTTGGAATATCACTTGTGATCGAATGCGTGTAATTTTTATCAGCCATCAGTCTTAAAGCGCTCAAAGAGTTTGCAGGAGTCATTGCAATCGTTTCTCGTCTACGAACATGTTGAATTTCCGAGACGTAGCTTTCATTTTCCTCACCATTAACGAGAAGGATACTTCCCAATTGAGCGTGTAATCCAATATAGAAATCGATGTTTGATGAAAGCTGGAGTGCGTTCATATCGTCTTGGTGTGAAACGAAAACTGTACTTCCGTTGTATTGATCATTTTCGAGATCAGCAATGCTGTCTACTTTTTTCAAATCGAAATTGAAGCCGTATACAGCTTTCAATGCTTCAGCATCAAACATTTCTGGGAGCTCTCCAGTGAATGCAATCTGTGTGTTTTTTCCGTCCACCAAGTTCTTTCTCAGAACCGCAATAATTGGAGTTGTTTTGGAAGAAAAGCTGATGACGTTTTTCGGATCGATGTTGTTCATGTTTCCAACAACCCATTCCAAGATGCAGGAAAGTGGGTGACCTAAACGAATGTAATCGTAGGCTGTTGGCAAATTGCTCAATGCGGATGTATCCGAATTGTTGGCCTTATAGAGCGCTTCGAATTCCTCAATGAACTCTGTTTTTGCCAATTTTTCGTTGTAAATATCTAGACGATGCGTTGTTAATGCGAACCAATCGGCTGGCATATTTTTTAGAACATCTTTGATATAATCGAGCATTTTGTTGTCTTCCATAATATTGATCCTTGTAACGGCTGACAAGATACACACTTCGCTTTATTTAGGGAGTGTCGCTCGATGATTTATTGAACTAATAGTCTTCGGGGAGCTCGCCGAATTCTGCGCGTTTTTGTTCCATCCACTCGTTCACATCTCCCGCTGCGCGCATGGCTTTCATTTCTTCCATTGCTTCAAGGTGTGGACCATCAGCTTTTAGAAACATTTCCATTCCATGTTTCATGCTCATGTCTGCTATTTCTTCGAATGTTTCAGCTTGGAATTCCAATCCACAGGCTCCTCCTAGCTCTTCGCAAGTCATTGTTTTCATAATCTCTTTTTTGAGGTCTGACTACAATATACGCTATTTCCGATCCAAATCCTTCTGGAAGCGCGCGATCAAATCGGCAGAAAAGGAGTTAATCATTTTCGATTCATCTTCATCAATTCCATCGGAAGCGTGCGCGACAAATTTCATCGCATCGACGAATTCTTCATAAACAGGGTTCGGTCCGTAACTGTGACAAAAATTGATCACTTTATTATAGGTATCTTCAATTGTCGAGTTTTTGGACGCTTCGTAATCAAAGGACCATTTGATTTCTGATGCCCACGAGTGCTTACTCAACAGTTCGTTCAGTGCTTCTTTTTCTTCGTCTTGAATGATTCCATCTGCTTTCGCGATAGCGTAGAGTAATTCACCGAATACTTCGTATAATTTTTCTTGGTCGGTCATGAATCTAAATTACTGAATTCCAATCGAATTTAAAGCTTCTTCAAAAAATCATCTGCATTTGTCAAATGTTCTTCTTGCTTTTCGGGTGACATCTTATTGAAGGAGTGTACCATCATGCTCATTCGCGGGTTGGACAGGAAGAAATCTTGATGTTTGTCGATGAAGCGCCAGAACAGTCCATCCCACGTAGCTGTCCAATCTCCTTTGCCATAATTACTCATCTTTTTGATGTAATTCGATCCGCCGATGTATGGTTTCGTTGCAAAGGTTCCGCCATCTGCGAATTGACTCATTCCGTACACATTGGGCACCATTACCCAATCGTATGCATCAATGAACAGTTCCATGAACCAGCGGTAGACTTCATCAGGATGGAATTCACACAAAAGCATGAAGTTTCCAAGGACCATTAATCGCTCAATGTGGTGACAATATCCTGTTTCAAGGACTTTTTTGATAGCGTCATCTACTGGGTCAATTCCAGTTGTTCCTTCGTAGAAGGAAACGGGAATTTTTCGGTCAAACTTCCAATGATTTTGCGTGCGCGAGTACTGTCCTTTGCATTCATACATTCCACGAATGAATTCGCGCCAACCCACTATCTGGCGGACGAACCCTTCCACAGAGTTAATCGGAATGTCTTCTTCTTTGGCGAATTCCAAACTGCGCTGGA
>JAQXBM010000055.1 GCA_029252405.1 Crocinitomicaceae bacterium | reverse complement strand
AGCGTGAGTCTTGCGTCATCCGTTCGATATTCGGCATAATATCCAGAACCTTTGACCACTTCCTCTCTAAGCAATGGTTCGATTTCCAGCGTTCTTTCTCTGCTCAACATTTTTCGCTTGTCGTCACCTTTAACTCCGGCAAGAACATCGTATAGCCACAAGCCAAATGAGGTTGACAGTTTACCATACGTTCCGTTTTCGATTAATGGTAGGAGCATCTTTTCTGGCCGTACCAGATGGCGCGCATTTTTATACGCAACGGCTCTTTCCAGTCCAGTATCCCGAACGATTCTAATCTCAAAGTTTTTCAAGTAACGTAGCCCACCATGAATGAGTTTTGTTGACCTGCTACTGGTCCCAGCGGCGAAATCTTGCTTCTCAATCAGGGCGACCGAAAACCCTCGTGAAGCGGCATCCAAGGCAATTCCCGCCCCAGTGATACCTCCTCCTACAATAACAATGTCATACCTCTTTTGAGAGAAGTTTGAAATTATTTTAGGTCGCTGATTTGAGGGATACGGCATTCTATTCTTCGTCTATTTATGATCAATCCAATCCATGCACCGCTCAACGGCTTTTTTCCAGCCACGGTACAATTTCATTCGCTTCTCTTCTTCCATCTTCGGAAGAAATGTTCTGTTCAATTGTCGTTTTTCGAGTAAATCATCTTGCTGCCAAACTCTAGCGGCAATTCCAGCCAGCCAAGCCGCTCCCATGGCGGTCGATTCAATTATTTCTGGTCGTTCAACTGGAACTTTCAAAATGTCCGATTGAAATTGCATTAACACATTATTCGCAGAAGCCCCGCCGTCAACTTGAAGTTGTTTGAGTTTAATGTCAGTGTCGTTCTCCATGGCCAAAAGCACATCTTTCGATTGATAAGCCAATGAATCGAGTGTTGCTTTAATGAGGTGTTCTTTGCCCGTATTATGCGTTAAGCCAAATACCCCGCCTCTTGCATACATGTCCCAATAGGGAGCACCGAGGCCAGCAAAAGCGGGAACAACATATACATCCTCCATGTCCTGTACTTTTGCCGCATAGAACTCGGAATCGGCGACATTATCGAGGAGAGACAAACCATCGCGAAGCCATTGCAAAGCAGATCCTGCAACAAAAACACTGCCTTCAAGGGCATAGGAAATCTTGCCATCTATTCCCCAAGCGATTGTTGTGAGTAAGCCTGATTTTGAAGTAAACCGTTTGGCGCCAGTATTCATGAGCATGAAGCAGCCTGTCCCGTAGGTGTTTTTTGCGGTTCCCGGCTCAAAGCACATTTGCCCAAAAAGCGCGGCTTGCTGATCTCCAGCTACCCCCATTATTGGGATAACTGCGTCGTTCACTTTTGCTTCTCCAAACATTCCTGATGAGTCTTTGACCTCAGGTAACATCGATTTCGGAATGTCTAATTCTTGCAACATTGTTTCATCCCACTTCAAGGTCTCAATATTGAATAGCATTGTGCGAGAAGCATTGCTGTAATCTGTTGCGTGTACTTCTCCATGGGTCAACTTCCAAATCAGCCAAGTGTCTATTGTTCCAAACAGCAAGTCACCGCGTTCTGCTTTTTCTCTTGCGCCTTCAACATTGTCCAAGATCCATTTCACTTTCGTGGCGGAGAAATAGGCGTCGATCACCAATCCCGTTGTCTCTTTTACGTACTTCTGAAGTCCTTTGGTTTTCAGTTCTTCGCAAATCGTGGCTGTGCGCTTATCTTGCCAAACCAGCGCGTTATATACTGGTTCTCCAGTGTGTTTATCCCAAATTACCGTTGTTTCCCGTTGATTTGCGATTCCAATTGTAGCAATTTCATTTAATGAGACATTGGATTGTTTACACACTCGACTTAATACGTTGGATTGCGACTGCCAGATCTCATTTGGATCATGTTCAACCCATCCTGGATGAGGAAAGTACTGCGTGTACTCTTGTTGTTCAACCCCTTTGATTTGTCCTGTTTCATCAAATAGAATTGCTCTGGAACTTGTCGTTCCTTGGTCCAATGCAAGAATGTATCGCATGCAAAATTGTAGTTTCAGTTAGAAGCTCGTTTCGAATATGGTATGTAAAATAAGGATATTCTGCGATAAATTTTTGAGCGCGAAGATTAATTGTCTTTACTTTCCGATACAGAATTTCGAGAAGATATTCCCCAACAAATCATCCGTGGAAATATCACCCGTAATCGTACCTAACTCAAACATTGCCTGACGAATATCGATCGCTACCCAATCTGCAGAAACATTTGTTTCCAAACCAGCTAGTGCTTTATCAAGAGCTTCAGCTGTTTTCATCAATGCGTCGTAATGGCGCGCATTCGAAACAATTGTTTCATTCGCCATATCGAAACCTTCGGTGACAGAGTTCACCATCCACGATTTCAAAGACTCAATGTTTTCTCCTTCTTTCGCGCTGATGGCGATTCCTTCGGAAGATGCACTGAGGTCCGATTTATTCACAATCAACTGAATGCGTTTGTTTGGATAGGTTCCTTCGAGTTCAGCGACCCACGCTTTCACATCTTCAACACTTTTATCGACAGACGCATCCGCCAAACACAAAACGATTTTCGCTTGATCAATTTTCTCCTTCGAGCGCTCGATTCCCATTGCTTCAATCTCCTCTGCTCCTTCGCGAATTCCAGCGGTATCAATCAAACGAAACAAAATCCCTTCGATGTTCAATGTTTCCTCAATCACGTCTCGCGTGGTACCTGCAATGTTGCTGACAATCGCACGGTCATCACCCAAGAGTTGATTCAGCAGCGTACTCTTTCCTGTATTCGGAGCACCAACTATCGCAACGGGAACACCTTCCTTGATGGCATTTCCAAGCTCAAATGATTCAGCCAACCTTTTTACATAAGCAAGTACACTTGTAACTAGTGCTTTCAACTCTGTTCGATCGGCAAACTCCACATCTTCTTCGGCAAAATCGAGTTCCAACTCCACTAAAGACGCGAAGTTGATCAACTGCTCACGCAAATCTTTCAACTCAGAAGAAAAGCCTCCACGCAATTGTTTTAATGCAATGTCGTGTGAACTTCTAGATTGAGCAGCAATCAAATCTGCTACGGCTTCAGCCTGAGACAAATCCATTTTCCCGTTGAGGAAAGCACGTTGTGTAAACTCACCGGGACTTGCCATTCGACAACCGTTTTTGGTGAGTACTTTGATAATTTGTTGTTGAATAAACGGTGATCCGTGACAGGCAATCTCGGCACTTTCTTCACCTGTGAAACTTCTTCCCTCCGCGAAAATGGTGATCAGTACCTCATCAATCAATTTATCATCATCAGAAATAGTTCCAAAATGAGCCGTGTGCGATTCCTTTCCATCGAAGGATTTAGAGAAAATCTTTGAGACAATTTCCCACGATTTATTCCCAGAAACTCGAATGACGCTAATGGCTCCAATGCCGTTCGCTGTTGCAGGTGCACAAATCGTATCTTGATGATTCAACATGGTGCAAAAGTAACGCTTGTTACAGTTTATCCGCTCACTCTGGCTTAACTTTATCACTAAAATGACTCATGAGTACTAACGTAATCATCATTCTGGTTGTTGTCATTCTGCACTTTGTGGTCGGAATAGGCTATTTTATGAACAAAATGAACGGCAAAAAGTAAAAGAGTCGCATCTCGTTGATGTCATATTCGCCCCCAAATCAAAGGAATTCAGCTGTTCTACTGCGAATTATCTATGTTAATTAGCCATTCGTGACTTGTTTTTTATCAAGAACTCTTGAATAATCATTTATATTTACCACGGTAACTAATTGTGTTATGGGTGAACAAGGAAAAAGTTTTATTGGAAAAATGATTGCTGGATTTGCAGCTCTTCCTTTATTGGGAGCAACAGGATCGAAGCGTGAAAAGAGTTCTGACGAACAACAAGACAAGGAAAAAATGACAAAGATAATCAGACGAATTCGAGCTCTCGGGTTTCAGTGGGAAGCAGCAGATCCGTTTTTATTCTGTGTGCATCACGAAGACAAATACCCCGCAGGGAACGACGACATGGCGCCAGATCCTGATTCGTTGAAAGGCCGACACATTGGTCAAGACTTCATTTTGAAAGACGGTTGGCGCATGTACCACGGAAGCACTGTTCCAGGTTTCCCCGGACACCCACACCGAGGGTTTGAAACAATTACGGTTGTTCGTGAAGGAATGGTGGATCACGCTGATTCAACAGGGGCCGCAGGGCGCTACGGGAACGGAGATGTTCAATGGATGACTGCAGGAAAAGGAGTACAACACTCAGAAATGTTTCCGCTTGTTCATTCAGACAAAGGAAATGATATGGAGCTATTCCAAATTTGGTTGAATCTCCCCAAAAAGAGCAAAATGGTTGAGCCGCATTTTAAGATGTTGTGGAAAGAAGATTTACCGATTGTCTCTTTGGATGAAAACCGCGTGAAAATAGAAGTCATTGCAGGAAAACTCAACGAACAATTGGCGCCAACTCCACCTCCTAATTCATGGGCATCGGAAGATGAAAACGCAGTAGGTGTGTTCAATATTCACTTGGAACCTGATGGAACGTTCGAGCTTGGTGCAGCTGGCGAAGGAATCAATCGAACGGTGTATTATTATGAAGGAAATGAACTAGCAATTGGTGAGGAAATCATCCCACATTACCACGCTGCGGAAGTTGACCCAACGGAAAAACTGATCTTTAAAAACGGAAGCGAGACATCCAAAGTGCTCATTCTTCAAGGGAAACCGATAGACGAACCAGTTGTTCAACACGGACCGTTTGTTATGAACTCACGCGAGGAAATTCAACAAACTTTTGAAGATTATCACGCCACGCAATTTGGAGGCTGGCCTTGGGGAAAATACGATCAAGTTCACGATAAATCAAAAGGACGATTTGCCTTGCACGCCGATGGAAAAGAGGAGATTAAAGATTAGCACACATTGAATGATTGAAGAATTCATGATTGAAAGACTTAAATTCATACTTCAATATGGAAAAACACGACCTCTCTTCTAAAACATTGACTGACTTAGTCTCTATTATTGAACAACCTGAAACATATAT
>JAQXBM010000053.1 GCA_029252405.1 Crocinitomicaceae bacterium | reverse complement strand
CATGAGCCTTTTCCAGTCATGTCGAAATTATTTAAAAAAAAATCAGACTCGGAACATGAGCCTTTTCCAGTCATCGAGAATAATTGATTAAATAAAAAAGTGCAGATGATTTCACTCGTAGAGGAAAAAAAATCATCTCGCATTTTGCGACGTATAGAACAACTTATGTACAGATCCTTTCCAAGTTGGAGTTATTTTCACTATCGATATTTATCTATTTTCCAAGAAATTTCTCCTGGAATGATCACCAATATTGACCGCATCAATGAGCAATTAAATCGAGTTTTTTTGTCGATCAAAAACGAAGAGAATTACCTAAAAATTATCGAAGACTTCAATAAACAGTTTGACTCTTCTGGCGGCCCCAATGAGCCAAACAATATCAACTCGCTTATTGAGAAAATTCAATTGCTTCCTCAAGAGTTTACAACGACTTTCAGTGCGAACAAAGGTGATTACTTAATGGTATCGGATGAAGCGGAAGCCCTTCTGGGAATACCCAAAGAGCAATTCACAATTGATCGTTTGTTGGGAAGAGGCGATCAGACTTCTTTCATCATTCCTCGAGACATCCATCACTTCACCCGTTTTGGGCTTTGTTCTTATTTAGTAACTAGCGCATACGGCTTCATGTATAAACCCATAACGCACATCTACGAAGTTCGTTTTAGGATCATTGCTCCTTTAGACAAAAAAATGAAGGTCATTAGTAAAAAGAGCTTTCTCGCCTATTTTCATCAACCTAGTACTAAAGACATTTGTCACGTAGACGTTTGGCAAGTATCAGATATAACTAAAGGATTTAGAAAGGTTGAATACAAAATTTCCATGCCTGAGATGAATGAAATGTCGGTGATGCAAAATCAATTGATCGCGATTTGTAATGCTCGAATACTGGGATTTTCACCAAAAGAAGTTTTTTATTTAAATCATTGGTACACATCGGGGAACATCAATGCTTTGTCTGCGCGGTTCGCTGAGTATTTCGATATCAACGATCCAAAAGCGCATTTGAAATCGTGTCGAGATTTCATCTATAAACTAAAGCGGAAAATTATTCAAACCGCTCTCTCCTATCCCGTAAATGTAGAACTTGACCCAGAGGAATTGGATCGGATTAGCAACAGCAACCCACTATTTTTGGCTGATGAAATGGGTCTATTGGACTTTAATGAAACAACTTTATCCTTGATTGCCGACCTCTCTGAAGCAGAAAGTGACTCGGATAGCTGGGAAAAAATGGTCTCCTAGTTTTCTTTTCCTAACCAAAAGGTCACATTTGAACATGAAAAGCACAAACCTTCTTCGTTTGCGTTTTAGAATGCACTCGCTCTAAGCAAGAAGTCAGTGCTTGTTTTGACGCTACTTTTCACATACTGAAGGTCAACAAGAAAACCTCCTATAAAAATCAATCAAAAGTCTTAATCAAAGCTATCCCTACCCGCTCGTCCGACCAGAAATCGTATAATCAATCCCCTTCAACGATTCAGCAATTTCCTTTACTTCCTCAATCAAAGACTGAACGCCATTCGAATCACCTTTTCGTTTATTGTTCTTCACAAAGGTCTCCTTAATGGATTTCCATCTCTCCTTCTCCTCGTCCGTAATCGATCCAAAGATCTCCTTGAAACGCAACAAGCTCGCTTCTGCTCCAGTTGTCAAGGTCTGAGATTCATTCTCGTAATGCGAAAGAATCAAGGTATCCAATTCCTCATCGTTCATCACTGGAACCAGTTTCTCGACAATCTTGTTCATGTCACGGTACGATCCCTGCAATTTAAACGGAGGTGCCACTCGGTACGCATCTTCCATTGACGCGGAATGAATGTATTCCATGTTCACCTTGAAGACGATATCTCGAATGGTCAGCACGCGTTTCAGCAAGTTCACGTAATCCTCGATTTCTTCAGAACTGTGATTCGCTTCTAAATCCAAGCTTTCCTGTGGACCGTCCATCGCTACTTTGATCAACGTGCGCACATCCTTGAAGGATTTATTGTTAAGTTGAGACAATATCGAATTCGATGTCAAGCAATTTTCAATGTAACTCAATTCGAAGACGTCTTTCTTCCCTCCGATCACATCTCCGAGGTTGTAGATATCGGATCTGTTCGCCAACATGTCTGGAATTTGGAAGCGTTCTCCACTTTCCGTGTAGGGGTTTCCAGCCATCACGACCATCACTTTTCGACCTCTGAAATCGTAAGTTTTGTTCTTTCCTTTGTACACTCCTTCGATCTTTCGCTGACCGTCACAGAGTGAAATAAATTTCTGCAAGAATTCCGGGTGACAGTGTTGGATATCATCCAAATAAATCATGATGTTGTCCCCCATTTCGAAGGCCAAATTCAAACGATTCAGTTCTTCTCGTGCCGCCGAGTTTGGCGCCGCCATTGGATCGACAGACGTTACTTCGTGTCCCAAAGCCGGTCCATTAATTTTGACAAAGATCAACCCAATTCGTTGGGAGATGTACTCCATCAAAGTCGTTTTACCATATCCTGGAGGGGAAATCAGCAAGAGCATCCCCATTAAGTCCGTTCGTTTGTCGTCGCCAACCACACCAATTTGCTTGGCCATGTTGTTCCCGATCAACGGAAGGTATACTTTGTCAATCAATTGATTTCGCACGAAGGAAGTCATCACTTTTGGATTGAAGGACTCCAATTTCATTTCTTCTTTGAAGGATTCAACCTGCGCGTGTTTCAATTCCACGTATTCGCGGTAGCTAGGCACTTCAATTTTGTGGTAATGATCGAGTGTGCTCTTCCAATTGTGGTAATCGATGTCGAGAATCCCATTGACCATACGACCGTGTTCACCCGCCATTTCAGTCAATTCAATGTTGACTTTCACATCGACCAATTTCTCTTTCTTGGCATCATTCACCAACAAGGCAACCGCACTTTCTTGCAAGGAAACAGCGAGATTACCCGCATCTTCCAAGGCAATAAATCGACGCAACCACTCTTGCACCAACTCCAATTGGTAGCGGTACGAATCTGCCAATTCCTTCATCGAATCGTTCAGGCGTTTTTCGAATTTCGCTGTCTTCAGCCATTTCTTGAATCGCTGCGTGAGTTCATTTCCTTCTGGACTCATGACGAAGTAATCATTGTCGCCCAATTCCAAATACAAGTATTCAGCCGCGACTCCCGCATTTTTGCTTTGCGTTCGGTTGAAGATCAACTCCTCCAACTCAAAACGGATATCGCTTGGAACATCCGAACTATCGAAAGCCGTTCGCATCAATCCGTAGGCCTTCAAACGTTTTTTCCAATCAGCTTGCTCCTCTTTGCTCAATTCAAAATGCCAGAAAAAGCGCGCTTCCGCTCTCAAGGATGGTGAGAATACGAGCAAATCAACTTCCTGCTGCATCGCCAATAAGGCCGATAAAATCGTCGCGGCATCCACATCGTGAATTCCTTTGATGTAGCGCTCGTCGTAGCGATCGTTCATGAATTGCTGAACGAGCTGCGTCAATTCCTCTTGCGTTTTCTTCAACACTTCATCAAGGGACAATTCCTGTTCTCCAAATTGACACGATTTGTTCTCGCTGAGCGCATAAAAGATGATGTAAGCAAGGTATTCCGCTCGGTATATCGTTTGGTTTTCAGACACAATCTGCTGATCCCAAAATGGTCGTGTTTCTAAGAATGTTTCATCTTGAATCGGTTCGAAGAAGTTCGTTCCCGTGAGGTGGTAATTCATTTCATCACCGCGTTTCACCAAGGTAACATCGAGTTTCTTCGTGTTCACAGAGAAATGATGCGCTCCCAATTTGATCACGTCATCGCCTTCGGCGAACAATTCTTTTTTATCGCGCAGCTGACGCAGGGCATTTTCACGCGCCGACTTCAACTGGCTTTTCAATTCATCAGCTTTCACTGAATCATCGATGGCTACTAATTTCTCAATATTGTCACGCACCTTCTGCACCAAAGCATCCGAAGCGATGTACGCATTGATTTCATCAACCGTTTTGTATTGCTTAAGACGATTCGTGATTCCTTGAATGATGCGCTCTGCAGATCGCTGAATGGCAACCGCTCTGTTGTTTCGCTCTTCAACCAAAGACAATTTGTGCGATTCAAAGGCATTGGTAATTTCCTCGCGGACATCTGAAATTTGCACTCCGAACTCAGGAAAATCCGAGAACTTTCCTTCGAGATCTTCCAATTGGATAATCATTCGGTTCAAGTAATCTTCGCTCTTGTCTGGCGTATCACTGAGGTTGATGTAATTCGATGCTCCCTGTTGAATCAGCTTGAGTTGACTGTTGAATTCGCTCTCTGCTTCCGCTCCAAAAATCGTCTTGCGCTTCTTCTTTAAATCAGCAATGATTCGGTTGAAACGGTAGAAAATATCGGTAATGTTGTCAATGATTTTCGTCGTAACTGTGCTGTCTTTGATGTCCAGTGAGTTCACGATTTCAATCATCAATTCCAGCTCTCCAGAGACCTTCGCGATTTCCACATCGAGGTCATCCGCTTCGATCACTTTGGTAATTTCCTTCAGCTTGATTTGGATCTGATCGACCTTTTCCTCGTACGGTTTCAGTGCATCATCCGTCAACAAGAAGTCGACGCAGGCTTTTGAATATTCCTCTTGCAATTCGAGCACAACGGCTTCCATTGCATCAATTCGATCCAAGTTGATGTAGCGCGTTTCTTTGGCAGAAATCAACTCTCCGCGTAAACTACGCAGGCTCGTCAAAGTATCCACAAAATGCTGCACATCAGAATAAGCTGCCGTCTTCGCCGCTTGACGAACAAGGTCCAATTTCTTATCGAGCGCATCAATATCTGACTCAGCCGTTTTCTTTAAGCTGAGTACTTTATCGAACTCCGCAATTGCCGATTTCGCAGTGGATTCAATCTGCTCCAACGGAATAGACAACTCACTCGCCTCAGCGTGCGACACCCAGTGGTATGCATCCAAGGTCACGCGCGCCATTTTCGATAAATCGACGTACAGCGTTCCGTAAGCTTCTTCCCGCTGAATCAACTTCAAAATCGAACGACACTCCGCCATGGCAGTCACCACAGCCTTGTTCCCTACTTTGTAGAGGTAGGCATCTTGATTGGTATTCTGAATTTTATCCGCGTGCGTAAACGGCGTTTCCCAAATCTGAATGCTGTGGTGCTTCTTCGCAACCGCTTCCGATCGGAACAGGGACATTTCACCGTTATCAAAGATGGAATATCCCGAACAGTGAATCGGCGAACCGAGCTGCTGCTCAATGATGTTGTAAATCAACAAGGTGTATCCGCCCTCGTTTGGATTGTAGAATACGTAAAGAAAATCTTCTCCATTGGATGAAGGGATGGCCTTTTCGAATCCGAGTCCTTCGTAGGGGAAATCGAACAATTTGTACTCGCCCGATTGCAAGTAATATCCTTGTGGGAAAATGATTCCCTGATCTTCCGGCAATAAAATACACGATTCTTTCAAGGCATCCACGCGCAGTGCTTCCTTGATTCGGTCGTTGTAAATGATGTAACGCTCTTCCTTTTCTTGGTAGGGAATGATGCGCAAAACGATGATATCACCAATGATTGCGTACGAAACATCCGCGTCATTTAAGGTTTGATCTTTTTGATCCACCGGCTCAGCGTAAATTCCGAGTCCTGATTCGGTATTGTTCTCAATTTTGATCGTGAGATCTCCTCCTACTGTTTCAACGAAAACGCGGTCTTCAATGGAAATATGAGGGTGTAATCCCGACACGTGATCGTCCGCTGTTGGACGTTTCCAATCGAATCCGTGCTGTTCAGGCTGACGTACTTCGTGCTCACTCCGTGAATCGACGTATTTGAGTGTCGCATCAGGCTGAATCAACCATTTGAAGGTTTTGATATCCGTGACGCTCTTCCCAATTTGGAAGACGAAATACAAGTATCCACCTTTCTCGATGAATTGCGCAAATTTCGCATCTCTGTAGTATTTGTAGAGATTTTGAAAATCTTTGATGAATGTTTCATCCTTCAGAAACGATGCAGAACCTGGACTAAAACTTCGGTCTTTGTATTCGTAAATGCTGAAAACATCTTCGATGACCGTCTCAGTTTTTAGGCCGATGTGTACGTTGTATCCAAATATGAATCGATCCCCAATTGGCACCATATCGCGTGCTTCACACGAATGTTGGGTCGTGATGTGTTCTGTGGCGATGAGTTGTGTTTCAACACCACCGAAAATTTCTTTTCGCTGTTCGTTAAGAGATTCTAACCGAGATTTGAGGTCCGTTCCGTATTTGTTCAGTCGATTCCGAATGATTTCATACGTGCCTTGCTCCAGTCCCGATTGGTCCTGATTTTCTTGAGTTTCAGACATGTGTCGTTATATAGATCTACCGGATTCTATTCTCCTAATCCTAAACTTCCTGCGTTCGTACCATCGATTCCAAAGCGTTTTGCCATTGAAAGCAATTCAGACAACATGGATTGGTCGTCATCAGATTTCGCTGATTTGATCAACTTCATCAACAACGCTGAAACCGTCAGGTTCTTCACATCTTCAGTTTTGATGTTTGATCCAGCGATTAAGCCGCGGAGTTTATCAAGCACCGTTTCACCGTTTGTTGATGACAACAACTGCTCTTTAACTGTATTGATGATCTCACTTTTATCAGCGTATTGATCGACAACTTTCGCATTTGAAATGGCACCGATAATCTTATCGAAGAATACGGGTTCTCCACCCACGATATCGATGTTAGCCGATTCAAGCGCGCTTGAAAGAACCGTTGCTTGTGCGTCTGCAATATCTTTTTGAATGTTGATTTGAGCCAACTCCACTTGCATTTCTTTGTCCAAGTTGAGTTTGAATTCTTCGTGGTCTTTTCCAACACCATCCAATTGCTTCATCGCTTCCGCTTTCTCCTTGATACCTTCTGCCTCAGAACGTAATTTTTGTTCCAATACAGCTGCTTCAGCCATCCCTTTCTCTTTCTCCGCA
The DNA here is from genome assembly GCA_029252405.1 of Crocinitomicaceae bacterium. Lineage (GTDB taxonomy): Bacteria > Bacteroidota > Bacteroidia > Flavobacteriales_D > Crocinitomicaceae > UBA4466. Next base: position 27,485 of record JAQXBM010000053.1, on the reverse strand, counting down.
GCAGCAGTCAAATTAATTACATCTGCATTCGATTTTCCTAGTTCCGCATCACCAATTGCTTTCGCATGTGATTCAACTTCAATTCCTTTTGCTTTCGCAATTGCTTGAGCTTCAAGAACAGCAGCTTCCGCTTCTCCTTGTTTCTCTCTCGCCTCTGCTTTCGCTTCCATGATTTTCGCCTCCGCGATTCCTACAGCCGCTTGTTTCGTTGCTTCAGCATCCGCTAAGATGATGATTGCATCTGCCTCCTGAGAAGCCGCTTTTTGTGCCGCCTCTGCTTCAATTAATTTCTGAGTCGCAGCGTGTTCAGAAGCCGTTTTCTTCGCTTCCGCCATTTTGATCTCTTGAACAAATTGCTTTTCAGCTTCTTGTTCAGCAGCAGTAATTGCTACTGTTTTCTCACGATCCGCTTGCGCAAATGCTTTTGTATCCTTGATTTTCTCTTCTTCGTCAACAACTGTTTTCTCAATTGCCACACGATCGCGAATCACCTCCTGGATATTGCGTTTCTCCACCTCAACAACTTTCTCTTTCTCGATTTGCGCCAATGTTACAATTCGCTCGCGCTCGTTCAATTCAAGTTGTCTATCTTTCTCTACTCGTTCCGTTTCAACCGCTTCAGTACGTTCTTTGTTCTTCGAAGCTGTAATGACTTGACGTTGCTTGTTTTCTTCAGCAATCATCAATTCCTCTTCCGTAGCAATTCGTGCGCGTTCAGATTTCAAACGCTCTTCCTCGGCAACCTTTGCCACTTCCGCTTCTTCTCGCGATTTAATGTTGGCAATCTCACGTTTATTCTTCTCTTCTTTTTCCGCCAATTGACGTTCCATTTCAAGAATCGCTTCGCGTGCATCAACATTTTGCTGCGTAATTACTTTCTCTTCCTCACGCTTGATATTGTTCGAAAGCATGTTTTGCTTCGCTGTCAATTCCGTGATTTTCTTGATCCCCTCTGCATCCAAAATGTTCATTGAACTCAAAGAAGAAAGGTGCGTTTGCTCCAAGTAATCAATTGCGGCATCGTCCAATGCATAACCGTTCAAATCACGTCCAATCAAGTTCAAAATTTCTCGACGGAAATCATCTCTTTTATTGTATAGGTCAACGAAATTAAATTGTTTCCCCACTGTTTTCAATGCTTCGGAAAACTTGGCTTCAAACAATTCGTTCAAAGCTGCAGGGCTAGAAGCGCGCTCACAACCAACAGACTGCGCCACCTTTTCCACAGCTTCTTTCATCGGGTTTACGCGAACAAAGAATGCCACTTTGATATCTGCACGCATATTGTCTTGACAAATCAGACCATCCTTCCCCATACGCTCGATAACGATTGTTTTAAGAGAGATATCCATTCGTTCCAATTTGTGGATCACTGGCCAAACCATCATCCCCGCAAATGCAACTTTCGTTCCGCCTACTCCTGTTTTAACCAAGGCCTCACCTTGTTTTGCTTTTTTGTAAAACTTGGCAATTGCCACCAAGAGCGCTACAAGAATTACTGCTATCGCTACCACAATGATTATGGTCATATTTGAGGCGAGTTCGCCTGTTCCTACTTCTAATGGGATCATATAAATAATGTTAAGTTTAAGATTAGATTTCATAATGTACTTCTACCTCGTAGAAGTCGTCTTTTTTAGAGTCACTGACGATCATGACTTTGTCTCCTATTTTAGCTTCGCCCTCCTTGGTTCGAATATCTAGTATGAGAAAAGCTCCTCCCACCATGAATTGTGCTTGTCCTGTTTTGGTTGCCGATGCCATCATTCTCACTTCTCCTATTGTTCCCAGGATATCGCGCTGAGCATTCTCTTTGTCCAATGCATCGAAAATCTTGACAAAAGGTGATGTAAGGATCTTCGTCACGAAAAGCGCACCAAAGAACACTGCGATTGTAACCAACAACCCCATCAAAAAGCCTTCGAAACCGAGGAAGTTATTCACGATGATCACACCGAACCACCAAGGCAACACCAAGAAGGTCAGGAAGATCATAAATGGAACACGTCCAATATTGAAGAAGTGGAGAATTTTGTTGAGTCCAAAAATATTGGAACTGTCAACGTCCGTGTCCACATCAACATCTGCATCGACATCAACATCTACTTCTAAATCGAAGTCAACATCGAATGTATCGAAATCCAGCACACCAAAGAGAACGACTAACCAATAGATCAGAATCACTAGGAATAAGACCGTTACAATTATGTTTGATGATTGGAAGAATATGTGGATCATAGGACAACTAATTTAAGCATTACTTGACGAATTATCGGTGTTAATTCCCAATCTCTCTTTCATTTTTTCCAATTCTTCATTTGCAGAGATTCTGCCCTCATCACCGATGGCTTGTTCGATCTCCTGATCAAGCGAACGACTTTCCGTTGCAATGTCACCGTAAGACTCAGCCAAAGCTTCTTCTTGCGCTACTTTTTCCTTCATTCTTTCGAGCATTGCTACTGTTCCACCAGAGTCCATTGAAGACATTTGTTTGTTGATATCTTTTGTCGCACTTGCTACTTTCACACGCGCTTTCAAGGTTCTCAATTCGTTCTCGTAGTGACTGATTTTCTTTTTCAATCCTTTGATGTTTCCATCCAATTGCGTCACTGAGTTTTCAAACTTCTCTTTATCGCCCAAGGCATCAGAAGCGTGTTTCGTATTTTCCTGTTTCTTCACGAGACATTCTGCAGCTAAACGATCCGCTTCACCAGCTTCCATCGTTCCATTCTGTCCATTTTTCAGCAGCAACATCGCTTTGCGCTCATAATCTGCGGCTTTTTCCGAATATGTTTCGTGATCGTTTCTTGAACGAATGGCCAATGCTTTCACCTCAGCTAATGCCACAAGGCTTTTTTCCAAATTTTCTTTCAGCTCGCGAATTCCTTGCTCTGTCATTTTAATTGGATCTTCCAATTTATCCAGCGCGGAGTGAGCTTCGGCAGTACCGATTCTAAATAATCTTTTAAATATGTTCATTTCTTAATGTGTTATTGTTTTGAGAATGAGATAATTTCATCTGAGAATTCGCTTAAAAGCAAACTCAATGAGTTGATTGATCCTTCCAGTTCATTTTGATCCAAATTTTCCAATTGGAGCGTATCCCTAAAAATGATTTTTCCTCCAGTTTCGTCAAGCACAAAGGCTCCGTGTACGATATCGCGGTTCTTTTGCAAGAGCGCTTTGTACGTGCTGAGAGAATCTGCTGGCATATCGAAAATATGTTGCTCCATGATCAGAATAGGATCCGAACAGCCAATCACCAGATTGTTTATTCCTTCCTCCTCTTTGTTTACCACAATCATTCCTGAGTTTTCATCCTCTAGGGAAATCGTGTAATTAAGGTCAAGTAGATAATCTCGCACCTTGTTAAAATATTTATCCATCATATTTTTAATTAATTTTCATGTGTGATTACGTACAGTTTGAATAGCACGTGAATTAGTATTTTGCGTTGTCAACAATTCAAACATACACATTTTTTTTAAATAAATGCTATTATTTTTAGTATTTTGCTAAAAATAATTACCTTTGACTTATGCAAGCGATTAATAAGAACATCAAGAAACTGCGTTCACTCAAAGGATTGAGCCAGTCTGACTTTGCTAAGTTATTTGATCTAAGTCGAGCAAACATAGGGTCATACGAAGAAGGTCGAGCTCAGCCAAAAATTGACACAGTCACGCGAATAGCTAATTATTTTAGTATAAGCCTAGACGATTTTGTCAATAAGGAACTGAGTGTTAACGACCTCTCTGGATTTAACGACGTAAAAGACAACGATTTTAGCAGCCATCGATCCAAAGAAAGCAAAGTGGTTTCCCTCCCCTACATCACTCAAGGCGACGTTCGAAAGTTCTTGTCACTTGGAAAGTCGAAAGATCAGATTTCGGTACCGAAGGAACACGGAGCTGACATCGCACTGAAGCACGCTGGACATCATTTGGAGGGAACGGATGGAATTTCTGAAGGAGATATTCTTTTGTTGAAGCGAATTCAATCTACAGAGATTCAACATGGATTTATTCATGCATTTTGGATCAACAATAAGTTGATTACTGGCATTTGTTTCATTGATGGAAAAACAATCGAATTGAGAGGAATTCAGAAGGAATCTAAGTTGGAGAGTATTCAATTGAATAAGGTTGATAAAGTATGGCGACTTCAATCGGTGATTTCCTCGAAACAGCGGAACTTTGAGCACGTTTTGTTGACGAATCGGATTTCGGAATTGGAGGATACGCTGAAGAAGTTCATGAGTGAGAAGAAGTGAGCTGAGCTCATTCTAGATTGCATTTCGACTCCGCTCAATGCGCAGACCCTACCTTAAGACCAATCATTGAATTAACTTGCCGTTTCGGAAGACTTCAATCGCTTAATTTTAATCTTAGCGAACGCAAAAACAACAGTCATAATTGGACTGATAATATTGAAAAAGCAATAGATCGCATATTCACCTGTCGCCACACCCAAAACACTTGATTGAGCAGCACCACAGGTATTCCAAGGCACAAGCACTGAGGTTACGGTTCCAGAATCTTCCAATGTTCGACTTAAATTCTCAGGAGCCAAACCACGATCGCGGTAGGTATCCGAATACATTCGACCTGGAACGACAATCGCCAAATATTGATCTGAAGCTGTGACATTGAAGAATATGCAAGTCGCTGCAGTTGTCGCAATTAAGGACCCCGCTGATTTCACGATTGACACAATTGACTTCGTGATTTTCTGCAATAATCCACAGGCTTCCATCACCCCACCGAAACACATCGCGCAGATGATGAGCCAGATAGTATTCATCATTCCTGACATTCCTCCAGATCCAAAAAGCTTATGAATCGCACCATAAGTCACATAGTTCGATGCTAGAATTTCGCGATATTCAACAGACTCAATGGAAGAGTTCAATATTGCTTCTTTCACTTCAGGACTTCCTGGTTTAGGATTCTCTTTATCAAAAAGCTTCGGGTTATTTTCCTGAAGAACTTCAAATGTATCATGATCATCACCAAGAATAGAAATCTCTCCAAACGTTGCGTTTACAGACGTCGTATAAGAAGCCAAGCCGTAATCATTCGTGCCTGCAATCTTTTTCACCAAATCTGGCTGAAAAATCAGGGCAAAAACAGCACCCAAAACAACTCCAATAAATAGTGATGGAATTGCGGAAACCTTTTTCACAATAAGAAATATTACAACTGCAGGAACAAGGAAAAGGACAGGAGAAATCTCGAAATTCGATTCCAAAAGTGTTAAGATACCATCGACTCCTTGTTGGCTTGGAACCGAATCTATCGAGAAACCCCAGATCAAAAATATTATGAGAGTAATTGCTATTGAAGGAACAGTTGTGAGGCCCATGTAGCGGATGTGCGTGATCAAATCCGTACCTGCCATTGCTGGCGCTAAGTTCGTTGTGTCAGACAATGGTGACATTTTATCTCCAAAATAAGCTCCCGAAATGATCGCCCCCGCGACAACTCCAGCATGAATACCAAGAACAGTTCCAATACCCAACAATGCCAACCCTACTGTAGCAATAGTGCTCCAGGAACTTCCCGTTGCCATCGCAACAATTGCACTGATAATGCACGCCGCGAACAGAAATATGGTAGGGCTCAAAATCTTCAATCCATAGTAGATCATTGTTGGTACAACTCCAGAAATCATCCAAGTACCAGCTAGTGCTCCAATCAACAATAAAATAATAATTGCAGGTAAGGCGGATTTTATACTTTTTACAATTCCACTTTGGATTTCATCCCATGAATATTTCAACGTGAAACCGATCACTGTAGCAATGGCAGCAGCCGATAACAATGCAATTTGATTTGGACCGTAGGTCGCGTCCTCGCCGTAAATCACCACATTCAAATAAAGCAGACCAACCAAAATGATTATTGGAATCAATGCAACTAAAAAGTGCGCTTCTTTTTTCGATTGAACTGTCATGAATTGAATTTAGTGTTAAGCAGCCAAAAATAAGGAATTTCTTATCCCTTCTTCTTCTTTTTTGGGTTGTAGAAATACAGCAGAAGAACAGGTAAAAGCGTTAAATCTGCGACGAGTGCGACAAACAGGGTAATACAGAGCATTAATCCCATGTAGTACGTTCCTAAGAAACTAGAGAAAACCAAGAGTAGGAATCCAGCACACAATATTAACGTCGTTAAAATCATGGCTTTACCCGTCGTTAGGTAACTTCTTTTTAGTGCATATAATTTGCTGTGACCCTTCATCAGTTCGTACTTAAACTTTCCGAGGAAGTGTATGGTATCATCGACGGCGATCCCAAAGGCAATGGTGAAGATGATCGCTGTTGTTGTTTTCAACTCGATTCCCGTGTACCCCATGATTCCCGCAATAAATATCAACGGCAGTACGTTTGGAACAATACTGATAATCAGAATTGGAACAGAACGGTAGATTAATCCAATGATCAATGCTACAATTAGAATTGAAAGCGCAAGCCCCATCACCAAACTGGACGATAAATAACTGATATTTTTATCAATCAAGTGAGCCGTTCCAGTCACCTGGTAATCAACCAACCCACTCTTTTCAAACTCAGAGATGTACTTTTCGAGCTTGACGTTTCGCTTCGATATCTCAATGTTTCCTACATCGGGCAGAGAACCACTAATTCGCATCACGTTTTCTGTAGAATCGACAAATGTTCGAATGAACTTACCTCCTCCGGCCATTCTGAGGAATCGTCGGTATTTTCTAATTTTCCGTTTGGATGACGGCAATTCAAAGAACTCTCTAGATCCTGAATTTGCACTTCTGTTGAATACTTTCAAGGTGCTCACCAAGGAAGTTTTTACCTCCGCTTTGTATACATTCTGAATGTACTGCTGAAGAGAGTCGACCTGATTCAAAACATCCAGGTCCCAAACATTCTTCGTTGAATCCTTTACTGTAACAGACATCTCAAACGGACGGACACCTCCATAATGCTTATCGAGATAATCAAAATCTAGTTTTAGCGGCTCGTTTGGATCCAAATCATCCATGATGAAGTTGTTACTCGTCATTTGGAAGGTACCAATCAAACTAATAACAACAACTGCTAATCCTGCTATCAAAACTCGCTTGCGGTATTTCAATACTGTCACAAACCAATTTCGAAGGTATTTCAACCAATAATGGTCTTTCTTGTTCTCTCGAACGAATTTTGGACCCGGTGCAATATAAAACAGTGCCGGTAAGGTCAAAAACGTCAGTAGAAATGCTACCAATACACCAATTCCCATTACGACACCGAACACTTGAATGGGTTGAACCCGCACAAAATACAAGGAGAAGAAACCGATTGCAGTTGTAATTGATGTCAATAAGGTGGCAAGACCAACTTCCTTCACAGCGAGTTTAATGGCCGCGAAATTGTTTTCCTCCGTCCTCAGTGCATCCAGATACCTGGAAACAAGGTGGATTACATCCGACATCGAAACAATGAACATGATAGACGGAAGAACAATAAGGATAATGTTAATAGGCTCATTGAATAAGCCCATGCCGCCAATCACCCAAACCATACCCCCAACGATAACAACCTGTGGGATCAAAATTCCCCAAGCAGATTTGAAGGCTATGAATAGGAAGAACACAATCAGAACGGCACTCAATCCAACGAAAAAGAGCATTTCGGTAGACATCTTATCGATATAAAACTGCTGCCCTATAGATCGACCTGCAAGTCTGTAGTTGTCAAACTTCTTTTTAGTGAGTAGCTTTTCAATGCCTATGATCAGTTCATCGCTCTTTTTCTTTGAAAGAAAATCTTCGTGGCGAACAAAAAGACAAATGGACTTTCCGTCCTCTGCGACCAAGGAATTGATGATTTCATCTTTTTCAAACACTCGAACGGAATCGCGTTCTCGCTCGTACTTTGAGAAATCAATGTATTTCTTCTTCGTTGTGCCACCTCCCATGTGAAAGAACTGCTCTTCCATGGTGGTAATTGACGTAACAAACTGCACGTATTTTGACTTTTCAAGCTTCTTTGTGACATGATGAACATCCTCCAAAAACTCCTTCTCGAAAACTCCTGAGTTGTTCTCAATGGCAATTAATAGGAAGTCGTTATCCGACTCGAATTTATCGCGATAATCAAAGAAGAAGTCAGTTTCGTTATCGTTTATTGGGAAAAATTTCTCGAAATCATAATCGAATTTCAAGTTTGTAATTTGATACCCAAAGAATGCAGATATTGCAATGAAACAGACTAAACTGATCCAAACATATTTTTTAAAGGTAGATTCGCCAACCATTTAGATTCTTTCCTCGTTAAGGAGACAAAGATAATTGCTTTGTTGGATTTAACTTGATTCCGCAAGCTTTTGTCTTTTTGATTTGAAATATCTAAGTTTGACAAATTTTTGACCTATGAAAAGAATATTACTCGCTGCCACTTTAGCTACCTCATTTACAGGATTAGCGCAGAGTTTAACTCAGGCTAATGAGCCAGCAATTGGAGAAACACAACAAATGTTTTTGTGTGATTCATTCGCGAACGTTTATGAATCAACGACAGGTTCAGCTGTAACGTGGGATTACTCAGCACTAGCAAAATACCCGAACGTTATCCGTACGGTGAGCATTGAAGATGCTACAACTGCTCCAAACGCAGCTTCGTTCCCAACATCGACAAAAACAATTAAAGTTGAAAGTTCTCTCGAGACTTACTTCAACTCAACTTCAATTGAGCGGGTTTCTCAAGGATTCGTTTTCAATGAGCCATCATTTGGTGAGTTGGTTGCTGTTTTCGATACAGATGAAGAAAAATTAGTTGAATACCCATTCTCAAATGGAAGCTCATTAACTGATGCATATGACGGTACTTTGTACTTCGAGTTTAACGGAATTCCACAAAGCCCTGCGGCATCTGGAAACTGCTACGCTTGGATTGATGGACAAGGAACATTGTTATTACCTGATGGTTCTTCTATTACTGATGCGATCCGTTACAAAATGATTGACACATCGACGACAAACATTGCATTGTTCGGAGATTTGGAAATCGTTCGTACACAATATGAGTACTACGACATCACAAACTCAAATCTTCCAGTATTGACTTTATCTCGTTTGTTGATTCAACAACCAGGTGGAGGTCTTCCATTGGCAGATAACTCAATTGTATTGTCTACTGTAGATCCAACAAACTCTGTTGGTTTGTTCTCAAATGAGTTAATCGAATTCGAAACTTACCCGAACCCAACAAACGGAAACGTAACGTTGAACGGAGAGTTTGATGCAGACGCAACAGCAACGGTTTATGACCAAAGCGGACGTTTGTTATTAACACAAAAAGCTATCAATGGCTCGTCAATTGATCTTTCAAACTTTAACACTGGCATGTATCTTTTGAAAGTGACAAGTAATGGTGCTTCTGGTACGAAAACTATCGTGAAGCAATAGTATTTACTTAGACGACTAACTTCTAGTCCCGACATCCGTCAACTGACGGATCGTCGGGATTTTTTTGTGCCTTTTAATTAAGTATATCCATAAAAAGATTAGAATTGTTGAGTCTGACAAAACCGACTAGTTCAAAGAAATCGGTTTTTGAAAAAAGAAAATACCCAACCAATTGTTGATAGTTTTCTCAATTATACTGTGACCTTTGCGGCGTTTTCGGTTATATTCGAGTAACGTTATTATTATATGGTAAAACATCTACTCTTTTTAGTACTATTTCTTACGCTTTCAACTCATTCCCAGGCACAAATCAATGAAGGTTTGACTCCTGAAGAACGTGCGTATTTGTTTCATGTCGTGAAGAAAAGTCCCATTTTGAATCAGAATTTCGGACGCTACTTCGATTACCAAGGGCCCGAAATAAAATTCTTCAATGGCGCATTGAATTATGATTCCATCGAATTGGTGATTATCAATGAACCTGAGACTTTGGTCATTCGAAAAGAGGAAATTGCGAAATCACCAAAAGGACTAATTGCCGAAGCTGCGAATAAGATGGCGCTTTGGGAACTAAATAAGACCTTGCTCGCCAAACGTGCGAACCCAAAAGATTTAAAGGAATACCAGAACGAATACGATAAGTACGAGAAGCTGCTAATGATGAAGCTTCCAGCAAGTACGCTGAAAATGAGTGATGGCGTTCAAAAACCACATCCGAAATTACAGCAAGTCATGAATCCAAGTCTTGCGTTGGATGACAAAATCGCGATGCTTGAGTCCTTGCGTTTCACAGATGAAAATGATCAGCTGAAAACCCTGGAAGCAATCAATTTTGCGATTAACACGTATATTGATGGTCGCGCAGAAGAAATCTATCGCGCTCTCGGTGGACAAGCAGACACCTTCGTGAATGTACTCGTTGCGGCTGGTGATGGAAGTAGTACAACAGGAATGTTGGAAGAACGTGAAAAAGACGAAAAAGGCCGATGGAACAAAGGCTTACCAAAAGCAGTCGGACTCTTCCCCTACTCGGTTTACATTGAAAAAACAGAATCAAAAAAGAAAACGATTTCGAAAATCGAGCCGATGCGCTTTGTGACGAATGACTTTAAAACTGTTGGGAACAATCGCCACACGAACATTCACTTTGATGTTTGGGGCTACAACACCGAGAAACAAACAACAGTTGTCATTGAAAGAAATGGATTGAGTTATCACTTGTTCGGGTCAGGACAAACACGTTTCCTCTCCCCTGATTCGACTTTTTCTGATGGAAAGACATTTCAGAGTATCATCAACGATCTAGAGTTCAACAAAATTGCCAAGCTAAATGACAAAATCTACGGCAAAAAAGGATTCGATTATTGGATTGAATACAACATCAAGAAAAAGGATCAAACGGAATTAAAAATTGAGAAGAAGGAAAAAGAGTATTCTGATTTGGGATACTCCCCCGTTACGACTTCCAACAAACCTTCACGCCAAGTAAAACGTTCAAAACGAAGAGCTATCAAGGCTGGAACAGGAACATTTGACGGAACACCAACGACTAGTTCTAATCGAAAGGATAGAAAGAAATTGCAAAACTCCATTGTTGGATTATACGCCCAATTCGAAGGATATAAAAAGAACATTGCCGAACTGGAAATCAAGAAACAAGAAGCATTGGATTTATTAGCTACTTACCAGCGTAAATTGGATACGTACAAAGCGCAAATGGGACTCAATTGGGCGAGCTACACAGAGGAAGACGGATTGTATACCTTCCAAGATTCAACCACATTTGACATTCTGACGCAAGAATTCCAATTCAAGCCATCGGATAAGGTCGAAGATTTTGAAATCAGATTGATTGCCATTCCAGAATCCTCTCTTTCGAAGAATGCAGATGAAGTGATGCTGCACATCAACCTAATTGACGCGGAACCCAACTACGATGCACGCATCAACCTAGAATTGAACGATGTTTTTGCATCAGACAAATGGGAGCTTCCGAACAAACTCTTCTCGGACAAAGACAGCGTAGCATTGCTCATTTTCTTTGAGGGATTACTCGATAGAAAAGTGGATTTCGACATCATAGGGCGCGGACAAGGAATTGGAAATTGGAATGGAACGCAAACGGTGAAGGCGTACAAACCTGAAGAGTTGAATCGCTACCCTAGTGCTGACGCCAAAATGGATTCTTCCTTCTTGCGATTGCGGAAATCAGAATTGTTCATCAACATGGGAAGAAACATTGAGGTGAATGTGAATTCTTTCACTGATCCTGTTCGTTCTTCTCTCACCATCAACAATAACAGCTTTAACGCCGCGATGTCCAGATTTGGATTATCGAAGAATGATATTCTCTCAGCGTATCGCACGCATTCCATTTTGATGGCGTTTAAAGGAGAAATCAATGTATTGGCAGGAGCGTATTTGTCGCGAGAGGACGCAAGCAAAGTCATCGATAGATTTAATAAGAAATTGGCGAAGACGCGAATTTCTGTTGGGAGAACTTCGTTTAAGTTGAGTGAGTTTTAGAAACGCATTCCAACTGAAACCGCTCCGCAGTGTTCCGCACAACCGATAAAGGAACATAAGTATTGTAGTGACTGATAAGCGACAGGAGTATAAACTACTCTCCCAAAGAAGTTTCCTTTGGGTTCAAAACGATATCCGAACATTGGTGCAAAGGCAAGATCTTTTTCAAATTGCCCTCTTTCGTATAATTGCATGTTTAATCCGAATTCAAATGCGTGTTCTTCTCCCACTATAAATGAACTCCCCACAATTCCTAACTTTTCCCTGACCTGTCCGCGTTGATGAATTGCACCGCCCACACGAGCGTTCCATCGAAAGATTCTTTGTGAAATAATCGAATGCTCGAAGTTCAAGGAATAGAACAATCTATTGCCAAGTATTTCCAAATAAACGTATTCGCGGCGTTTCCTTGGAATAACATCTGACTTTATGCTTTCTCGGCTGTTAACTCCTTTGGAAAGTTGAGTTTGAATTCCGACATCAAAGCGCAGGGCCACCGGACTTCCCTTTTCTGATCCTACTATCCTATGTGAATAAGACAATCCGAAAGTTCCAATCGTCGTACTTGATTTAATTTGCAGCCCAAAGGAATAATTTCCAAAAAGCGTCATCGTTGAAAAATCTCCAATTTGATGAACTGGGTCCGAAACATTTATCCAGATATTTGTCTCTGCTTTTCTGTTATTGAAATCGTTCTGTACAGGAAATGACAAGCGCATTCCCATCTTTGCATACATTCCAATTTTATTCTTTGAAGAGTATTCTACATTTATCGGAACCGAAACATACGCATTTACCCGGTCGGAATAGCGTTCAAAACCATCAGTAAATGAATAAGTGTTCGGAAACAAACCATTGGGCCCTTGAGAATAAGAAACACCTGTCTCTGAATGAACAAAAACCTTCGATCTAAAACGATAGTAATCGTACGAAACCCCCGCTCCAATCCAAAAGTGATTTTTCAATCTTCGAGATACGCTCAAATCGTAAGAATATGAAATCTCTGGAACGTACCATTCTCCGTTCCATTTACCGGAACGAGCCCTTTGCGTTGAAACACCCAAACCACTCGTGAAAACAATTTTATAGTTTGGTGCAAGCTGATCTCGTAAAATCACTTTCGTCGATGATTCTTGTGCAGTAACTGCATATACTACAAATGAAAAGATAATTAACGATAAATATTTCATACAGAAATTAAAGTTCATTGGGTTAAGGTTCTATCAATACGAACAAAATGATGCATCAGTTGAAATTTTCAATAAAAACGCGTAACCAATTTTAGGAGGTGATATTATGTATACATAGTAGTATTCATTAAATCTCTCCACAATGAAAAATGCAATCATCATCCTCTTGCTTGTTTTGCCGTTCTCAGCATTCTCAGGCGACCTCTTGTTCAACAGACTAGAAAAGCTAAACGATAAAGACCAAAAGAAGTGCCTTGAAGTGGCAAAGCGATACATCAAATTGTTTCCAGAAAATGCTTCTGCGTATTACTTTTCGAGTATCATTTACAATGAGCGCGCGGACAAATCGCGATCAACAAGTGGGAAATACCGCAACTTGAAACGAGCGGTCAGCCATGCGATTACTTTCGAAGAAAAAGATGATGGAACCATTGCATCCAACGTCAATTGGGATGATTACACAGAAACGCTGACTGAACGTGCATACCTTATTGCGGACAAACTAGAAGAAGAAAACGAGGAAAAGTACAGCTCTGCCCTAATCGCGAAGCTTCAAAAATTGGATAAAACTGTTGAAATAAAACTGAACGATATCGCGCTTGTTGAAACAACTTCGGAGACGGAAGCGGTCAGATTAAATGCTGCACCTGTCAAGGTTGATGCAAACTCTAACAAAGAATTTTTCGGAATGCCATCTGGAACGGAAATCGTTATGTCAGCGAGTCCTCAAAACGAAAAAGAGTTGCTCAAAATCATCAATAAGGCACGCGTTGAAAAAGGAATGTCTGAGCTCGAATGGGATGAAGATTTGGCCAATGCCGCTCGTTACCACGCCTACGATTTAGCAACGCAAAATTACTTTGACCACGCCAGTCATGATCGAAAAGGAGAGAAACTGGAAAAGGTTGGCGGTACGTTTGATCGAATCAAGAAATTCTATTCGAAATCATTTGTGAATTCTGAAAATATCGCTGCGGGAAATGAATCACCTGACGATACCTACATGCAATGGTACAACAGTAAAGGTCATTACGAAAACATGTTCAACGAATCGAGTAAAAAAGTTGGATTGGGCGTATTTTATGATCCAGATTCGATTTTTGGATACTACTGGGTGTTTTGTTCAGCTTTCTAATTAAGAATGTAGAATTGTGCGTGTTTGCTTCGGTTGATTACATCGGTAGTTCTATTGAATGATTCAACTATTGAAAGATTGAATTAAGAATGTGTCGTATCCACTTCGGTTGATATAGCTTTGAGATTTCGAGGAACAATTGGAATTAGACTTTAGTTAATGACGAGATCCAATTCTTAATTCAAAAATTCTGCATTCTTAATTTAATTCTTCCTCGAAGAATTCATCCATAAAATTCACCAAAAAGACTTTCTCCGTTCCACGCGTTAAGGCTGTGTACAACCAACGGTAGTAATCCGGTCCTAAAATATCATCGTTGATGAATCCTTGGTCAATGTATACATGTGCCCATTGTCCACCTTGCGATTTATGACAAGTCACTGCGTATGCATATTTCACCTGAAGTGCGTTGAAGTACTGATCGGCTAAAATCGCTTCGTAGCGTTCCTTTTTATTTCGAAGGTGCGCATAATCGCGCTCTACTTCGTAGAAAAGCGTTTTCATTCTATCGCGTGTCAAAGCAGGACCTTCGGACGTAAGTGATTCAGTATGAATGATCAATTCTATTTCGCCCAAATCAACGTAATCGACAAATTCAACGCTTACGCGCGCAAACTCAAATCCGTACAATTCTTCTCGTTTCAGAATACGCTTCACACGGACAATTTCTCCATTTGCAATGAATCCCATTCGATTGTCGTCGCCCATCCAGAAGTAATTGTTTTTCACCACCATCAGAGAATCTCCTGAGCACAATTCTTCTTCGTACCACAAAATCCTTCCGCGAATCTGCTGGTTGTAGCCGTTGGCATTTTTGTTCGATCGCGTGATAACAATCGTTTCCTCCTGCCCTACATTAGAATAACTCGATTCCAATTCATCCTGTAATTCAGCTCCTGTGATGCGAAACAAATCAGATTTCTCTTTGATATTGAATTTCGGGTAATCGACCCATTGCGTATTTCTCAGGCGTGTCGCATTTCTCAGGATTTCTGAATCTTGAGCCTGGCGCACAACTTCGTTCAGTTTAAACGAAGAAATATTCAATTCGAAATAATGATGAGACAGGTATTTTTCACTCAATGCTGGCGAAGTATCGCTTCCAACCGGAGGAAGCTGACCGTCATCTCCCATTAAAATCAGCTTGCAGCCATCTCCAGAGTAGACAAACTCGAACAGATCTTCCAAGAGGTTCCGCGCACTAACGGATCCATCTTTTTGCATCGTGTAATCGCCTATCATCGAGGCTTCATCAACAATAAACACAGTGTTCTTGAAGAGATTTACATTCAAACTAATCGGTGAAGAAGCATCAATTTTTGATTTACGACGATAAATCATTTTGTGAATCGTCATTGCGTCTTGACTCGACTTATGACTGAACACTTTTGCCGCTCGCCCAGTAGGCGCTACAAGTTTCGTCTTTACTTTATAGTGATTGAGTGCCTGAACAAATGCTCCCAAGGCAGAAGTCTTCCCCGTTCCCGCATAACCTTTCAAGATAAACAACTGTTTTCCTTCGCGTTGACGCGCAAAATTCTCCAACGCCACGAAAAGCTCCTGTTGTCCCTCATTGGGCTCAAGATTGAAATACTCTAGTACAGTCGTGTAAAACGTTGATTTTGGCTGATTCATTCGATTCAATTGCCTCGCTAAATTCAATTGGTTCAATCGTTGACTGAACGGTTAAAAAAAAGTACTGTATGACCGTCAGTAGAATTGAAAAAATTGTAGATTTGTTACACTATAAAAGTAAAGAGATAATCATGACAAACAATTTTTCAGTTCTTTTTAAGAAGTACTCCGTTCCTGTATTGTTATTAATCCTTGGTATTGCGCTCCTTATTGTTGGGGTTACAAAAGATCAAGGTGCGATGTTTATGCTTTCTTCGGTGCTCATGTTCGTAGCAGGAGGATTAAGCCTATTGTACAGTTCGGGAAAAATGAAAACACTTTTCTTGGTGATTTTTGGAGTTCTCGCGGGAGCTGCAGGTATTGTTATGTTATCAATTTCTTGGACTCAAGTAAGTGATGAGATCGCTACTCAAGAAAGAAATGGCTTACTTGAAAAAACGGCGAAACAAAATCTTGAGGACGTAATTTACATCCAAAAAGAATACCAAGAGAAAAATGGAGTTTACGCTTCATCATGGGACGAAGTAACAGATTTCGTAATGAATGGAACTGTTGATTACGTTTTCTCTGAGGGAAGTGCTCCTTCTCGACCAATGAAAAGAGAGGAAAGTAAATTCCTTTACAATGACAACCGTCCTTTGGATAACAACATGTCAGACGTGGAAGCTTACTTGCTGTCAAAATGGGTGGAAAACCCGAATAAAGCGGATTACGCAGGTTTCAGACGTGATACAACTCAGGTGAGTTTGTACAAGACGAAATTCCAAAGTCGTTCTTACCTCGAAGCTCGTAAGTTGAGTGGAGTTGGAACATTCTACCCAGATTCGTTGAGATACATCCCAATGACGAAAGGAAAAGAAGTATGGCTTCTTGAAGCGAACGATTCATTGATGGCTTCTGATAGCACGTTCGCACCAGCTATCAAAGTGAGTGGAACGCTTCCGTTCATCAACAAAAAAATGTACTTCGGATCGTTAACATCACCTAACGAACTAGGCGGTTCTTGGGAGAACGAATAGGATGAAGAAACACCTAGCGATAACTGTTTCGCGCCAAGGTGCGTCATTCGTTTATTTACGCGACTCTCGTATCGATCAAGAGGAATTCGTCATTTTTCATGCATTCAATGCTGAATCTGTCAAAGACATCTTAAAGGAAACAGTTTCAAATACTGCCTTTCTTTCTCAAGAATTTGATGAAGTAACTCTAGCTTGGAGTTCAGACAAATCGACGCTTGTTCCGAATGCAATCTTCACTGAGTCGGATGCTCAGTCTATTTTTCAATTGTGTTTTGGTGATAACATCAACAAAACTGAAATCGATTACAATCGAATTTGGGAAGCTGGTGTGGTGAATGTCTTTGAAATTCCAACGTGGATCAAATCATTTTTTATCATTAAGTATCCGCGAATTATTCTTCAGCACTTGGGAACTCATGCTCTCAGAAGTGCGTTAGACAACAATGCGTTCTACCTAAAAGTGACATTGATTATCAGTGAAGGTTATTTTTACTTGTCGATGATCAAACACAATCAGGTGCAGTTCTACTCTTTCTTCGATTCACAATCGGTGGAAGATGTTATTTACCACTTGGTTTTCGCCCTTCAACAGAAAGAATTCACTGAGGAAAAAGGATCGATTGAGCTTGTTGCAGGAAATGGTCAGACAGAAGAACATCTGAATGAAATCAAATCGGGATTAGAGAAAATCAAGGACCTCTCTGGATTTAACGTTACCTTAGCAGCAGATTTCATCCCTAAAGCTCAACAACTGTGCGTATAATCCGAGGAAAGTACAAGACCCGAAAGTACGGTATTCCCAAAAAGTTCCCTTCTCGACCAACAACAGACTTCGCCAAAGAAGGATTGTTCAATGTTCTTGCCCACAAAATGGTGATGGATGATTTGAAAATTCTCGATCTCTGTGCTGGAACAGGGAGTATTTCGATTGAGTTTTTATCGCGCGAAGCCGGAACCGTGGTCGCTGTCGATCAGAATTACAACTGTGTGCGACACATTCAAGGAATGGCAGATCGCTTCGATTGTAAAGACGATTTGCTCGTCTACAAGTCGGAAATGCTGAAGTTTCTGGAGAAAACGAATCAAAAGTTTGATTTGATCTTTGCTGATCCGCCTTACGAGTATGCACATCACGCGAGAATTGCAGAAATCGTTTTTGAACGCGAACTGTTGGAAGAAGACGGTTTACTCATCATTGAGCACGGGAAACAAACGGATTTGAGTGATATAACCCATTTTGATTTTTCTCGTATATATGGAAACGTACATTTTAGTTTTTTTCAAATAGACGAAGAGGATGAGTAAGATTGGAGTTTTCCCGGGATCGTTTGATCCATTTACAAAAGGTCATGAAGCGGTAATTCGCAAAAGCTTAGGCGTGTTTGATAAAGTCATCATTGCCGTTGGCGTGAATACTTCCAAAAAGTACTTGTTTGCACTTGAAAAGCGCATGCTTCACATCAACGAGATCTTTAAAGGTGACGACCGCGTAGAAGTGCAATCATTCGAGAAAAAATTAACCGTTGATTTCTGCAAAGAAGTTGGCGCAAGTCACATCGTTCGAGGGCTTAGAGATTCTAATGACTTTCAATACGAAAAGCCAATTGCTCAGATGAACTTCGATATTGCAGGAATTGAAACTGTTTTCCTTCTGACGGATCAGAAACACAGCGCCATTAGCTCATCCATCGTTCGTGAAATTTACAAAAGCAATGGAAGCATCGATGCATTTGTAACGAACCCGCATCTTCTCGTTTAATTATTGGTACAATAAATGTAATTGTTCAAGTATCGACGTGAAAGCGTCCTCATAAATTCCATTAGTATGAATAGACTCATCATTTTCTTTTTGCTGCTCTCTGGTTCTACTGTCGCTCAAACAGTGACAATCTCTGGAATCGCACCCTCTTATGTTGGTAAAGACATTGAAGTGTATGAAATTGAGGATTACTTAAGCAACACAGAGCGGCTCATTACGAGTACTAAAGTTGAAGATGACAGCACATTCACATTAAAGTTTGCCAATCCTACTATCCGAAAAGTAGCGATCAAAGGATTGAACAATAAAGGATACATGTACGTTCAAGCGAAGGCGAAGTACCGTATTTTCGTTCCTAAAAAGGATAAATTCGACCCGTATCGCCCAACAGGAAACAGCATTGAGATTGGTTTCTTATCATTAGACAGCACCGACATCAACTATAAAATTCTTGGTTTCCAACGCTGGATGGATCGATTCGTTGGATACAACTTCCATTTACGCGGTTACGATAATGTTTTATTCAATCAGCGCTTAGACACCTTTAAGACCAACGTCGAAAAAGCATATGCAAAAGACACATCTAAGTTTTTGAAAACCTACGTGCGTTTTTCCATTGCCGGTTTGGACAATATCGAACAGGGTGCGGCGCGAAACCGCTACGAGAAGCATGATTTTTACATCAAGCAATCGACTGTTTACTATCAGAATGATGCCTACATGGATTACATCGCTGGATTCTATCAGAAAATGATTCCTCGTTTGTCGAATGAAACGAATCAGGCGGTATACATGGGAGTTTTGAAAAGCAGCCCCTCAGCCATTATGAATGCCTTAGGAAGAGAATACACCTTGATTAATCTACGTATAAGAGAAATGGTAATGGTGAAAGCTTTGGCGGATGAGTACCATTCATCGGATTTTCCAAAAACGAATATCCTCACCATTTTAGACAGCGTAGCTGACAACAGTTTGTTCGAAGCGAATGCAGTGATTGCAAAAAACATGCGTGCTCGATTGACGGAATTAGTGCCTGGTGCTAAAGCTCCCGATTTTGTGCTTGCTCAGCAAGGTCTTAAAACGAAAACACTTTTCAGCTTCAAGGATCAATACTTGTACATGCATTTCATCGATCCGAATAATCAGCAAAGTATTAAAGAATTGGAACTGCTGAAAGCGGCTAACGAAAAGTATGGTAATTACATCCAGTTTGTTACGATTTATCGCGATGGAGACAACCTCGAAACGGAATCACTGAACAAAGTACAACAGCTCCCATGGGATGTCTATGGAATTGCTCCTGGAAATTCACTTTGGAAGAATTATCAAATTGAGGCATTTCCACACTTTGTGTTGATCGATGCAACGGCGAACATTGTCGCTAGTCCTGCCCTCGGCCCTACTCCAAACGGACAATATGAAACGATCGATAAGACCTTTTTCGCTATCAAGAAATTGGTTGACTACGAAAATCGTGATCCTGAAAATCCGTACGACGGAATCAATGGTGGTCAATAAGGACTTGAAGATCGGTAGGCAAATCCGAAGATCGCGCCAAGCACTCCGCCCGTAATGTGCGCAAATTGCGATACTTGATCATCAGCGAAGCTTCCTCGTATTTCTTGTCCAATAAACAACAGTACGATCAGAATAAATGTGAGGGGAATTTCCTTTCCTTTTAAGTCGACGAGTGAGCTCAGTACAATCATCATGAAAACAATTCCACTGGCGCCGATCAACCTGTGATCCCAAAAAATGATGTGTACTAATGCAGTAAGAAGCCCTGTGAGACTGACCATTAGTGCCAGTCGCTTTGTCCCCCATCGTTTTTCAACAAAAGGTCCCACGAGTAGAATGATGGAGATATTTCCAATTAAGTGTGAAATGCTCCCATGTCCCATTGTGTAGCCGACAAGACTTACGTACCATTTCCAATTGGTTAAATCGAAATCGCCATGGAGCGTGAGCATTCGTGGAATGGTGCCATCAGCTTGAAACAAAAAATACAGCGCTATGGCTGCGATTGAAAACAGAATGGAAAACGGGGCGTTTACAGTAACTCTCATGGATTCTTATTGATACCGAAAGATACATACTCTTTTGAGATTTAAAACTCAGGTTTTTAGTAATTTTGATTTCCAATTTCATTCAATATGCGCTTCAATCTATCAGAAATAAACGAACTCATCCGCGAACGCCGTACGATCTATCCAGAACAGTTTAGTTCAAGGAAAGTTCACCGCGAGCAAATTGAAGTCATTTTAACGAACGGTCAATGGGCACCGACGCATGGAAACACGCAACCTTGGCGTTTCAAAGTCTTCATGGGGCAAGAGCACCGTCAAGAATTGAGTCAATTTCTGGGTAAAACGTATCAAGAAGTAATCCCAAAAGAGCTTCAAAGTGATGTAAAACTCGCAAAGTTGATGAGACGTCCAATGTTGACATCCGCAGTTATTGCCGTTTGCATGGAGCGCCAACCTGATGAAAAAATTCTAGAGATGGAGGAAATTGAAGCGGTGGCTTGTGCCATTCAGAATATGCATTTGACATGCACTGCTTATGGTCTAGGTGGATTTTGGTCGACGCCAAAGCTCATCTACACGCCACAAATGAACGAATACCTAGGATTGGGAGAAAAAGATAAATGCCTCGGCTTGTTTTACATTGGATATCCTGAAATAGAATGGCCAAAGGCACATCGTCGTCCACTCGACTACACTACAGAATGGAACATGTAATGCAAGCATTCATTTCGTATCTTTGCAAAAATTGATTTGAATTTATGGATAATCCAGTAGATCATCCGATTGACTTAGGACTCGTGAATTACGCACGTCATCCTGAGAACAAGGAGTACGTCGTTTACCGCTTTGCGGATGAGCACCGTGCGAATTCATTTGAGGAAGCTTTGAAAGAAAAAGATATTCCATTCGAAACGGATACTCACGAAAAGAAGCAGGTGACTTATTACTTATACGGGATCCACAAGAACCATTACAAGGTTACCGAGAAGCTCAACTATAAGGTGGAAGCGCAGCACAGAAAGCCGTTTATTCCTTACGCTGGATTTCGCTGGTTTTTGCTGATTGCCTCTGGAATTGTCATGACTATCGCCATTCTTGGGTATTGTAAAGCGCAAGACAAACTCAGTTCGCATAATGAAACCCCTGCTTCAGTCAATAGTACTGAATAAGTGCAGAATAAATAGAAAATTATCGCGTTCTTAGCATCAAGCATGAAAATCGGTTTTTACATCATCATCCTTTTACTTTCCTTCTCCAGTCTTGGTCAAGAAAAGACGGATAAATTACCCACGTATTTTGGGATTCAGGTTAGACCGATTTTCCCGACTAAATTCATTGGTGATCCCGTCACAACTGTGAGTGGAGATGGTTTCGAATCGAGTATTTCTCAACGCTTGGGATATGGATTTGGAGGAACAGTTCGCGCAAATGTTACAAAACTGATTGCCATCGAGTCTGGAATCAACTTTACACAGCGCTATTTTGATATTTCCGCATCATTGCCTGATTCCAACGTTTTCGGGAGCAAATCAATGACCTTTATTGAATACGATATTCCGATCAATGCGCTCGTATACATTCAATTGAGTGAGAAGATATTTATGAATGCTTCCTTGGGAGTTGCTGTAAGCTACAAACCAACGAATACGCGGATTCAAATTCGCCCTGAAGGTAAGCACTACTTCGCCATGTACGGTCTGCGAAAAAACAGCCTAGGATTTGATCTTAACGCCAATTTAGGGTTCGAGTATCGCACCAAAAAAAGTGGTTTCTTCTATATTGGCGGATCTGCGCGGGTTCCTTTTCAACCGTTGTTTCAGTATGCGGCCATTTACAGTTACGATGCCAATGACGTAGTTCTTTCGGCTGATGTTGACGGTTCATTTCTCACTATTGATTTCAAGTATTTCTTCCCGCTAATCAAGAATCGCGGTAAGCAATTCCTGAACGGTCCAATTGAGTAAATCCTGATTGTTTTTTTGGAATAATTTTTGATCATTTTCCTGTAAATTTGATCTATGAAAGCACTGTACCTCCTATTATTCATTTCATCTTCCTTGATTTTATCACTTGGCTCGTGCACTGCTGGAGGATCAGTTGCGAACGTTGAGGCTAAAATTATTGGAACATGGGAATTCGACCAGGTGAAATTTAAACCAAACGGTAAGTCGGGTTATTCCGATTATTCTGATGGATTTCAAGGGTCAACAATTACCTTCAAGGAGGGCGGAATTATTGAAGCATACGACAAGGATTTGGACACGACAGCAAGTGGTGTTTGGTACGTTGATTATTACGAGGAATTCGACAATGACGATAACTCTCGTGAAACTATCTATTACATGGTCGGAACCTTGGATATTCCTGAATTGGGAATCATTACGGATTTGTTTTGGGACGAGTTGGAAGTTTCCAATAAACGCTTGACTGCGATTGAGGAAGACAAGAATGACGGGAAGTATAAGTATCGAATGGTACGGTAGGCTTCGACTCCATTCGACAGAGAAAGGAGTCAAGGAATGAATTTCAATAACTTCTCACGAGGGCTGAGCGCGGCGCATTGAGCCTGTCGAAATGGAGCCGAAGTCCGATATTCAACTAAAATCACTTTCTTTGTTTCATGCAGGAAAGAATCAATGAATTAATAAAGCGTTTTGATATGCAAGCGCATCCAGAAGGTGGTTATTACTCTGAAGAATATCGCTCGGAAATGACCTTACCAAACATGGAGCGCCAGTTGACGACGTCGATTTATTTCTTGTTGCCATCTGAGCACGTTTCGCATTTCCACCGCATCAAGAGTGATGAGTTGTGGTTCTTTCATGAGGGAAGTCCATTGACCGTGCATACCTTGGATGAACATGGACACGGCGAACATTTAGTGGGATTGGATCTAAAAGCTGGACAAACACCTCAGTTTTTGGTACCTGCTGATACGATATTTGGTTCTTCGGTCAATGAAGCCAATAGCTATTCCTTCGTTTCGTGTGTTGTTGCTCCTGGATTTGATTTTCGAGATTTTGAACTGTTTACTTCTGAGGAATTGCTGAAAAATTATTCAGAATTTGAGGAAGTGATTAGACGAATGACCGTTTCTTGATTAACTTTAGCATGATCAAACTCACACTGTTTGATCATCCACTTTAAAATACATTACAATGAAAAATGCCCTACTATTATTGTTCGCTTTCCTTATTTCTGGAACTGTTACCACTGCCCAAACAGATAAACAGATCGAAGAAATTTCTGATAAAACCTGCGAATGTCTGCAGAAAAAATCCAAAGAACTTAAAGAATCTTCGAGCAATGAACTTCAGATGGAGCTCGGATTTTGCATGATCGGTGCTGCAGGTGAAGCGGGAGTAGATATCGACCTTTCAGACGCCTCTGGATTGGAAAGACTCGGTCAAAGAGTTGGGCTGCAAATGACATTCTCTTGTCCAGATTTCATGGAGATGCTCGGACAAATGATGAATGACGATCCTGAGATGATGGAAGAAATCATGAGTGAAGATCACGATTTAAGCTTCATGAACAGTAAATCAAATGGGCAAGTACTTGAAGTTTCTTCTAGCGATTTCGTGACGTTAAAGATCAAATCGGAAACTGGAAGAAAAGAAACGTACTACTGGATGGAATACTTCGAAGGTGCTAGTCTTCTCGAAAATGACGGTGCAGCGATTAAAGGAAAGAACATCTCGGTTTCTTATCGGAAAGTTGAGAGTTACTCACCAAAATTAGAGGACTACGTCCAAATTCGAGTATTGCGTTCGTTGGAGATTGTTGAGTAGACAATTGGATCTATCTTCTCACTTTTATTTTGTTATTCCTCACTAATTCCTTCTAGTTGTCTTCTAGACATCTGGTTGTATGCTCCTTCCCTGCTTATTTCTATAGAATTCCGCAACGCTTCATCTCATTCAAGAAATAACTATCTTGCTACTACAAATCTACTCTGATGAAATACATTTATCTCGCGCTTCTTTTGGTATTGAGCAGCTGCTCGACTGAAACGAAGGAAGAAACCAAAAAAACTCCACTGAACGAGCAGGAACGTTGGGATTTCCGAGCGAAAAACACCGAAATTATCCGCGACGACTTTGGAGTGCCACACATCTACGGGAAAACGGATGCTGATGCCGTATTTAGCTTACTCTACGCGCAGTGTGAGGATGATTTCAATCGTGTAGAACACAATTACATTTGGGCAATAGGAAGATTAGCAGAGGTCGAAGGTGAAGAATTGTTGTACAGCGATTTGCGAGCGCAACTTTACATGACGAAGGAAGAAGCCATTGGAACCTATGAAAAGAGTCCTGAATGGCTGAAGGATCTGTGTGTGGCTTTTGCAGATGGAGTGAATTTCTACTTGCACACTCATCCAGAGGTGCAACCAAAACTCCTCACCCATTTCGAACCCTGGATGCCGATGTACTTTAGTGAAGGTTCTATAGGTGGTGATATCGAGCGTGTTTCCGCAAAAGGCATCCAACAATTCTACGATCAAAAAGTCGATGAGTTGGTGATGGCAAATAATGGATTGATTCGACTAAAAGATGATGAGCCTAGAGGCTCGAATGGCTTCGCAATATCAGGATCAAAAACACAATCGGGAAATGCCATGCTCTTGATCAATCCGCACACTTCGTTCTTCTTCAGAGGTGAAGTACATGTTGTGAGTGAAGAAGGATTAAACGCTTATGGTGCCGTTACCTGGGGACAGTTTTTTGTCTACCAAGGATTCAATGAAAAAACGGGATGGATGCATACCTCGACGGGAACGGACATCATTGATGAATTTGAAGAAACGATTGTTTCCTCTCCAAATGGGCGCAAATACCAATATGGGAAAGAACAGCGCTCTGTAGATTCCACAGAGGTTGAACTCGCCTATACCACGGATACGGGGATTAAGAAACGAAAATTCATGACGTATCGAACCCATCACGGTCCAATAACGCATGCGAATAATGACAAATGGGTAGCTACGGCAATAATGTGGGATCCTGTAAAAGCGCTGGAGCAATCATTCACGCGCACAAAAAACGCAAATCATGCAGAATTTCATGACATGATGGATATTCGAACGAATTCATCCAACAATACGGTATATGCAGATGCGGATGGAACAATCGCTTATTATCACGGAAACTATATTCCCAAAAGAGATGAGCGCTTCGATTATACTCGACCTGTAGACGGCAGTAATCCAGCAACGGATTGGAACGGCTTACATTCTCTAGATGAGAACATCTTCGTAAAAAATCCAAAAACTGGATGGATTCAAAATTGCAACTCTACTCCATTCACTTGCGCTGGGAAATACAGCCCGAAGCGAGAGGACTACCCTGTTTACATGACTTCATTCCCCGAAAACTACCGAGGAATTCATGCCATTCCTTTGTTGGAAGATGCCGAAAACCTTACTCTGGACGGATTAATTGATTTGGCTTATGATCCCTACTTGCCGGGAGCTGAAGAATTGATCAATGGACTGATTGAGGCATGTGAACAACGCGTGTACGTTCAAATAGAGTATCTCTATGCATACAAACCATTGAAAGCGTGGGATTTTAAGGTTTCAAAGAACAGTGATGCCATGACCATTGCGCATTACTATTTGAAGACCTATTATCAATCGGGGAAAATTCCTAATGGACTGAATTACATGGAGAAGATGAAGTACATGAGTTCAGCATCTTCGCACGGAGAACGTGTGCGGGTCTTTATGGATGCGATGGATCAACTGTATGAGGATTTTGGAAGTGTTCAAGTCCCTTGGGGGGAAGTAAATCGCTACCAGCGAAATGACGGAAGCATCCAGCAAGAATTTGATGATAACAAGCCGAGTATCCCTGTTGGAATGGCTTCTGGTCGTTGGGGTGCATTGGCATCGTTTGGTGCACGACGTGGTGAAGACACCAAACGTCATTACGGTGTAGCCGGAAATAGCTTCGTAGCGGTCGTGGAATTTGGGAAGAAAGTAAAGGCGAAAACTTTGCTGGCAGGAGGTCAAAGTGGTGATCCAAACTCCCCTCATTTTAGCGATCAAGTGACACCATACGTTGAATGTCAATTCAAACCGGTTGCATTTTACCGTGATGATGTGTTGAAGAGAGCGAAGAAACGATATCATCCAGGAGAAAAACAGATTGAGTTAATTGATGAAGTAGATTGAAACATCACTCTCTTTCACGGAAGTTTGTCCGCGTTAGGGGTTGGTGCGGAAAACATGTCCAGATAGCTATCGGGAGCATTTTGAAGAGAAAACCCGACCAGACATTTATCCCAAATCGGATTCTTTTCGAAGCGGTATTGAATTGGTCTGGGAACGCCAAAAAAAAGAAAATACTATCTTAGCACTGTCTGATTTGAAGTCGGCGCAAAACTAAATATCTCCCAAAAATGAAGAATCTAACATCTACTTCTCTACTAATTGCATGCTTAACGCTGTTTTCTGTTCTATCTTTTGGCCAGAATAATAGCTTACAAAGTGTAAATATGAAAACGTTGGACGGTTCAGCTATAGACCTGCAACAATACGTGACGCAAGATTGTGAGCATGAATTGATCGTTATTGCGTTTTGGGCCATGTGGGATTCTCCTTCTAAGAAGCAATTACTTGAAATAGATGAATTCTACGCAAAATGGCAAGAAGATTTTGATGTTGAGCTAATTGCTGTTTCAATGGATAATGGACGAACAGCTTACAAGTTGCCTGGTTTCGTTTCGGGACATGAGTGGGATTATACCGTTTTCTCTGATCCT
>JAQXBM010000040.1 GCA_029252405.1 Crocinitomicaceae bacterium | reverse complement strand
AAATTCGGAAAAGTGATGGATTGGTATTCGGGCAATGTGGGCTACCACCATATTCATCATTTGAATCCGAAAATTCCATTCTACAATCTTTCGAAATCAGAAAAAGCCTTGCGAGAAGTTGTCCCAGTAAATCCTATTTACCTGAAAAGCTATTTTAAGCATCTGAAAACGAAAGTTTGGGACTATGGAGAAGGAAGGATGGTTGATCCAACTAAGAAAAAATGATTTTTGCCTTCTCAAGAATGGTCTAATATAGACGAAATATTCTCTCCCTCATTCCCGTCAAATATCGTAATTTTATGGAGCGTCGAAACTGATGAACGCGCATTAAATCAGACTATTTATGTTTTCCCTCTCCACAACAATCCCGAAGTTTTTTCTGAACGCATCAATCATCATTGCTCCAACTTTGTGTGCCATTGGTCAATCAGAAATTAAAAAAGAAATAGAATCTATTTTGTTTGATACGAACAGAACCTATGCTGAAATCACAGAACACGTCGACAGCATTTTCAATTCGCACGATTACGGCTACGTTTCCATCAACCTAGATGGAGCGAAAGAGAAATACGAACGTTGGAAATCGTTTTGGGAAAATTGCCAAGATGAAAATGGATACCTCGTTGATTTTACGCAATACTTCAGAAATGCTCAGCTCCAAAAAAGCGTCGAATGGTGCGATGGAGTTGAAATAGATGCAGAATGGACCAACCTCAATTACAACGAGAACATGGGCTACCAAATCGACCATGGTCGAACGACTTGCATGACGTTTAGTCCAAGTGATATCAACACGTTCTACGTTGGATCTGCGTGGGGCGGAATTTGGAAAACAACAGATGCTGGAGCAAGCTACATGAATGTCAACGATCGCTTACCTTTGGCTGCCGTAAGCGGAATTTATATTGATCCCGCGGATGAAGATCATTTGCTCATCTCATTGGGAGATAACCTGAACGGCGGCGCAAACAGCATTGGAATTTACGAATCAACGGATGCTGGAGTGAGTTTTCAAGCTACTTCAGTTGACTTTCCACTGACAGACAATAAAAAAATCTACGCGCTCACCTCAAATCCTGGAAATACAGATGTTCTTTTCGCAGCGACGAGTTACGGCTTGTTGAGAAGCGACGATTTCTTCGATTCGTACACGACAGTTCAAACGGGATCAATGCACTCCATTCAATTTTCGCAATCGAGTTCAACAATCTGCTACGCGACGAGTAATTCAGGACGATTGTATAAATCAACAGACAGTGGATTGACTTTTAGTCTTGTATCCGATTTTGGTTCGGGCGCTGCACGACTCGATGTTGATGATGCCGACGTCAATCGATTGGTCGTTACGTGCAATGATCAAGTGTTTTACTCGACGGATGGAGCTGTGAATTTCACACAATCAACGATGCCAGAAAACAATTGTGTGGTAAACCTCATCCCAGGAACAAGCGACGGAATGGTCGTTGGAAATTTCGATACGTATCGATCAGATGACGGCGGAGTGAACTTCTACCCGATTTCACATTGGCTTGGGAATAATGGCTTGTCACTCATTCATGTTGATCACAGAAATTGCTTTTCAAATCCTCATTTTCCAGATAAAGTTTATCTCTGTAATGACGGTGGAATCTTCCGATACAATCACGTCACAGACGACTTCACCAATCTATCAAAAGACTTAATCATCACACAATACTACGACATCGCCGTTTCTGACGTCGACACAATGGTGCTTGGTGGTGGATCTCAAGACAACGGAAACGTGACGCGAAACAGCAATGGAAGTTGGGAAGCATACGCTGGAACAGGCGACGGAATGGAACAAGCAATTCACCTTTCCAATCCAAATATTCGTTTCTGGGAATATCAGCTGGGCGGCATGCGACGCTACGATGCCCTAACTGGAAACAACTCGAATATTGAGCCTTCTCAGCAAACATCAAATGGAGCTTG
>JAQXBM010000030.1 GCA_029252405.1 Crocinitomicaceae bacterium | reverse complement strand
CAGACATCACAGTAACAGCAACAGGTGGAACAGCTCCTTATTCAGGAAACATCGTTTACACTGAAACTGCTGGAACATATACTTATACTGTAACTGACTCGAAAGGATGTTCTGTTGATGTAACAATTACTGTAACTGAGCCAACACAATTGGCGGCATCAGCAACGGCAACTGAGATTCTTTGTAACGGAGAAACTACAGATATCACAGTAACAGCTACAGGTGGAACAGCTCCTTATTCAGGAAACATCGTTTACACTGAAACAGCTGGAACATATACTTATACTGTAACTGACTCTAAAGGATGTTCTGTAGATGTAACAATCACTGTAACTGAGCCAACACAATTGGCGGCATCAGCAACAGCAACTGAAATCCTTTGTAATGGAGAAACGACAGATATCACTGTAGTGGCATCAGGAGGAACACCTCCTTACTCTGGAGACGGAGTTTACACAGAATTGGCAGGAACACATACATATACTGTAACTGATTCGAAAGGATGTTCAGTTGATGTAACGATCACTGTAACTGAGCCAACACAATTGGTGGCATCAGCAACGGCGACGGAAATCTTATGTTTCGGAGAAACAACGGATATCACAGTATCAGCAACTGGAGGAACTGCACCTTACACAGGAAATGTAGTTTACACAGAATCAGCAGGAACGTATACATACACTGTAACTGATTCTAAAGGATGTACATCTGATGTAACGATTACTGTAACTGAGCCAACATTATTGACGGCATCAGCAACGGCGACTCAAATTCTTTGTAATGGTCAAACGACAGATATCACAGTTGTGGGATCTGGAGGAACACCTCCTTACATTGGAGACGGAGTTTACACAGAAGTAGCAGGAACGTATACATATACTGTAACTGATTCAAAAGGATGTTCTGTAGATGTAACAATCACTGTAGCAGAACCAACTCAACTGGAAGTTGATCTTTCAGGATGTTCAATCGTATACTCTGGACTTGGTTGGGCACATGCATGTGCTACAATTGACGGAGCAGCTTCAGAAGGAACACCAGGATACACGTACGCTTGGTCAACTGGAGAATCTACTCCATCGATCACAGTGTGCCCAGATTCAACAACAACTTATATATTGAATGTAACTGATGCCTTAGGGTGTACAGTAACTCAGACATGGACAGTTGAAGTTCTAGATATTTCATGTACTAAAGGAGGTTCTAGCTCAAGTTCAGGATCAGGTTCAAGCAGTGGATCAGGGTCAAATTCAAATTCTGGATCAAATTCAGGATCAGGTTCAAGCAGTGGATCAGGGTCAAATTCAAATTCTGGATCAGGATCTGGATCAGGATCAGGATCAGGAAGTGGGTCATCATGTGATAACAACTCAAGTGGATCAGGATCATCTGGTTCTTCTTCAGGAAGTGGTTCAAACTCCTCTTCAGCAAGCAGTGCTAGCGGACCTGTTTACACAAGTGGACCAAGCTGTCCTAGTTCAGCTTCGTCTGGATCTAGTTCAAATTCTGGATCAGGATCAGGAAGTGGATCATCTAACGATTCAAATTCAGGATCAGGATCAAATTCAAATTCTGGGTCTAGTGCATCAGGATCAGGAAGTGGATCAAGTTCAAGTGGATCATCTAACTCAAGTAGCTCTTGTTCACTTTACAGTGACGGAAGTTCAAGTTGTTCAAGTGTTTCTGGTTCTGGTTCATCTTCGAACAGTAACAGCGGAAACAGTAACGCAGGTAGTCCGAATAACAACAATGCAAGTGTGTTGATGTGCTTCAACGGAATGACTTACTGTGTGAAAGTTAAACACATCGACAAGAAATTGGCTTGTGGTTACACATTAGGACCATGTGATGCTCAACAATCGGCAGCATGTGATAACTCAGCTCCTGCTGATACACTTGTTGGTGCAAACTGTGTTTGTTCTGGTCGAATGGCTAGTATCACAGTTAGATACATCGGAGCTTCTGGTGGAACGGTTGACGCTTCAGCTAAATCATGTGGAGTTCCAATCTCAACTACTAACGGGTTGAACACTGGAGCTACTTTCTACGTGAATGCAGCAGATGGAGGATTACAGTATTTGAGAAACACAACATACTTAACGGTGGCAGGTTCATCTAACGGTACAGTTGCTATCCCAACGAATTGCTGTAACAACCCAATCGGTCAAACATTCTTCCCATTTGAGATTATTGGATGGGTTGACACAGAAGGTAACGAATGTGGAACTGTTGACAACGGTGGCGGAATCAATGGTCTTCAAACGACTATTGGAGCTGCAGGTAAAGAATCTGAGTTAGATGTGAAAAAAGCAACTATCGCTCAGTTCCCGAATCCAGCTTCTACGAATGCAACATTTGAATTCACAGTGCCAACATCTGATATGGTAACTGTATCGATTGTAAACATTCGAGGAGAGTTAATTGAAACAATCTTCAGTGAAGAAATTGAAGCAGACAGAGCTTACTCTGTATCGCATGATATTTCTGAATTGCAAAGTGGTATCTACTTCGTTCATATGAATACTGCCAATGGCGTAATCAAGAAGAAGTTTGTAGTACTTAAGTAATACGATTCATTTGTACAAGAGCCCAATCAGGAAACTGGTTGGGCTTTTTTATTTAATGCCTAGATTTGAATTATGGGTAAACCGTTGTCATATTTATGGGCAGGACTAGATTTGTTGACTTTCTTTCGAAATCTACTTTATATAACCCTGACCATTAACCTTGGTTTCGATGGGCTTTCGGCATTGGGAGTCTTTAATACAATAGCGCGAGATGCTTTTTTAGTATCACTTCTGTTTTCGGCATTTTTTATTTTCAAACAACGGAAAATAGGTCTTTGGATCTATGTTGTCCAACTGCCGTTTCGAATATACTTTTTCACATTCTCTTTTACAGTCTTATTCGATTTACCCATTAGAGATGTGTTTAAATATGGCGGATGGATAATGGTTATTCTAGTTCTAAGCTTAGAGCTTCTTCGTATATGGTTTTCAATTAAGAACTATCATGTTTTCTTACCTAAGTCTGTCCGTCAAAAGACTTCATCAGCTGTGATTGATGACAATCTCAAGTAATTCAATCTGTTTGATTCATGCTTATTTTTGAAGATGAAAATCTCTATTTAGATCGTTCAATCTTCATTCTCTTTCCTTTGATTCGCTCCCCTTTAATATTTCGGAAAACCTGGCTCACTTTCGATCGTTTAATTGCGACGTAAGTCAAATGATCTTTCACATCAATAATCCCTACCTCACCACCTTTCAATTTTCCAATCTTTGAGAAGAAACCAACAACATCAATCTTTCCAATCTTTTCTTTCTTTCCTCCGCTGATATAAATTGTTTCGAATTCTGGTAATTGAGAGGCTCTCGGTTCGAAGGTATATTGTTTCTTAGGTTCCATGATGTATTCGGGTAGCTGCCGATCTTCAGAAGTAAATAAGTAAGAGAATCCGGATCCATCCATTCGTGCAGTTCTTCCTTTACGGTGCGTGAACGCTTCCAAACTTGAAGGGTATTGGAAATGGACAATGTGTTTCACATCAGGAATATCAAGTCCACGAGAACCTAAATCTGTACACACGATAGTATTTGCACTTCCATTTGAAAACTTAATCAATTCGCGCTCACGCGTTT
This sequence comes from Crocinitomicaceae bacterium, assembly GCA_029252405.1. GTDB lineage: Bacteria > Bacteroidota > Bacteroidia > Flavobacteriales_D > Crocinitomicaceae > UBA4466. The sequence continues at coordinate 110,131 of JAQXBM010000030.1, read as the reverse complement.
CTTGATCCAAACCTCCATGATAAACAGCGCATATAATTCCACAATCAGATAGGTGATCGACCAAATCGTCGCACACTTCTCGATAGTTTACGAAAACCATGTTTCGCTCTTGTCCGAAGGAGTTCAGTAAAAGTTCTAATGTTGAATGGAGGTGTCCTTCCGAATGAACTCCATATTCAATCAAGTCGAGTTGTGTATCATCTTTAATATGATCGATCGTTACAAGGCTCTTGAAGTTCAAATAATCAGGAAAATCTTCAATGCGCGTTGCGGACGTTAGCAAATGTTGCTTTAAATGGTTGAACTCAGAATAGATATCATAGATTTCATCAGAGAACCCGAATTCCAAACATTTGTCGAATTCATCAACAATTAAAAACTTCGTTTCGGATAAATTGACATTTTCTCTTCGGATGTGATCTGTTAATCTTCCTGGAGTTGCAATGATGATGCTAGGCGTTTCAGATAAACTGTTTTTCTCTATTCTCATTGGGTGACCGCCATAACACGTAGTTACCTTCAGTCCAGTTTTCAGTGACTTAAAGACTTTCTTGATTTGCAAGCACAGCTCACGGGTAGGAGACAAGATCACAGCTTGAACGTCTTGATCATTTTCCATGTCCAATTCGTTCAACATCGGAAGTAGGAATGCCAATGTTTTTCCTGATCCAGTTTTCGAGAGTACAACAAGATCGTTGCCTTTACTGAATTCAGAAATGCTTTCCTGCTGGATGTTCAATAATTTATCGAATCCTGCAGATTTTAATGCGTTTGAAATGATTTTCTTCATAATGGGATAAAAAAAGTCCTTCCAATTAAATCATTCAAACGAACAATTCAATTGAAAGGACAAAGTTAATAAGCTAAAATCAATAAAAGCTACATCATTTCGATCACGCCAGCAGCACCTTGTCCGGTACCCACACACATGGTCACAACTCCGTATTTTTCATTTCTGCGTTTCAATTCGTTGATTATTTGAACGGACAATTTCGCTCCAGTACATCCAAGTGGGTGACCTAGTGCTAGTGCTCCTCCGTTTACATTTACGATGTCGGGATTCAATCCTGCTTCTCTGATTACAGCCAACGATTGCGAAGCAAATGCTTCATTCAATTCAAATAGGTTGATGTCATTTAAGCCTAATCCTGCTTGTTTCAATGCTTTTGGAATAGCGTCAACTGGTCCGATTCCCATAATTCTTGGCTCAACACCAACTACCGCGTAAGAAGCCAAACGTGCTACAGGTTCAAGATTTAGCTCTTTTACCATGTCCTCAGACATCACTAGACAGAAAGCTGCACCATCAGATGTTTGAGATGAGTTTCCAGCGGTAACTGATCCGTCTGCAGCGAATACAGGTCGCAATCTAGCCAAAGCCTCAACAGAACTTGGACGAGGTCCTTCATCAGTATCAACCGTGTACGTTTTCACTTGACGTTTTTCGTTTTCATCCAAGAAGATATGCTCAACTTCAACAGGAACGATGTCATCAACAAAACGCCCATTCTTGATTGCGTCAATGGCTTTTGCGTGAGATTTTACTGCGAATTCGTCCTGAGCGTCACGAGTGATCCCGTATTGCTCAGCAACTGCCTCAGCTGTTAATCCCATTCCCCAGTACCAAGTAGGGTTTTCTTTTCCGACTCTGGCGTTTGGAACAATTCTCCAACCTCCCATAGCCATAACTGACATTGATTCTACACCACCAGCGATGATGCAATCAGCCATTCCAGCTTCAATTTTCGCTTGTGCCATCGCGATTGTTTCCAATCCTGATGAACAGTAACGGTTAATTGTAACACCTGGCACTTTGTCTGTATCGAGTCCCATTAGAGAAACCATACGACCAATATTCAATCCTTGTTCTGCCTCCGGAGTGGCGTTCCCAACCATAACATCGTCGATACGATCTTTATCTAAGTTTGGAACTTGTTTCATGATGTGTTTAATGACGTCAGCCGCCAAATCATCAGGACGGTAAAATCTAAATCCACCGCGCCCGGCCTTTCCAACCGCGCTTCTGTATCCTGTAACTATATATGCTCTTTTCATTTTCTTTTGTTTAAATCTGAATTTTTATGCGAGGGCTGAGCGGAGTCGAAGTCTGAATTCAACTACCTCGCTCTCGGCTCCGCTCGATCAGCGGTATTTAAAAATCCAACCTAGTTTCTCAAAATCTTTCCTTTCTTAACAATGCTCTCCAAGCGCTCTAGTGTTTTCTTTTCAGTACACAATTCTAAGAATGCTTTTCGTTCAAGGTCGAGTAAATACTGCTCCGAAACCACTGTGTTTTCAGATAAATCACCTCCACAAAGAACGAATCCGAGTTTTTCTGAGATCACTCCGTCGTGTTCCGACATGTAGTTTCCAGAAAGCATAGAGTGCGCTCCAACGTATACTATTCCAAGTCCTTCTTGACCGACAACCGTAATGTTTTTCTCACGTTTTGGTGCGATGTATCCTTCGTTTGCCATCAACAAAGCAACTTCTTTCGCTCGTGTCAGTTGGTACTCACGACTCACTACGATTTCGTCGATTCCTTCTCGTAAATATCCAAGATCGAATGCTTCGTAAGCTGAAGTCGACACTTTCGCTTGACCTACAGTTAAGAAACGCTCTCTCAATTTGTTAATCTTGATGTCTCCAGCGCTTAATTCATCTGACAAGCGTTTAGCGAATTCTTTCGATCCACCTCCACCAGGGATAAGACCAACACCAAATTCAACTAATCCCATGTACAATTCTGCATGAGCAACTACTTTATCAGCGTGCAATGAAATCTCACATCCTCCACCAAGTGCCATGTTGTGCGGCGCAACGATTACAGGAATGTTTGAGTAACGAATTCTCATCGTCATATCTTGGAATGCCTTGACAGCAAAATTCAACTCATCATAATCTTGCTCGATGGCCATCATGAAAATCATTCCGACGTTCGCTCCAGCTGAGAAGTTTTGACCCGTATTCGAGATCACCAATCCGCTGTACTCTTTTTCGGCAAGATCAATCGCTTTGTTGACACCTTCGATTACACCACCACCAATCGTATTCATTTTAGTGTGGAATTCTAAGTTCAAGATTCCATCTCCTAAATCAACTAAAGTCGTGTCTGAGTTACCCCAAACTTTATTTTCGTCACGGAGTGCATCCAGCATAACGATATCCTCCGTTCCAGGAATCGTTTTGTATGATTTCGATTTTGTGTCGTAGTAACTTTTTGTTCCCCCTTCAACTTTATAGAAAGAAGTGATGCCTGCGTCTTTCATCTCTGAAATCCATGCAGCAGCTTCTTTGTTGTTGTCAGCGATCAGTTTCAATCCTTGATCGAATCCTAAGATGTCCCAAGTTTCAAATGGTCCAAGTTCCCAACCGAATCCAGCTTTTAACGCATCATCGATTTTGTAAAGATCATCTGTGATTTCAGGAAGTCGGTTCGAAACATACGCGAACAATCCTCCGAAAATCTTGCGGTAGAACTCACCAGCTTTGTCCATTCCCATCAACAACATTTTCGTGCGTTGTTTCAAGTCATCGATAGGCTTCGCCATTTCCAAACTAGGGAATTTCACTCTTTCTTTTGGTGTGTATTCTAATGTGTCAAGGTCCAATGAAAGGATCACGCTCTTGCCATCTTCTTTCACTTTTTTGTAGAATCCTTGTTTCGTTTTTGACCCTAACCAGTTGTTCTCAACCATTTTTGAGATGTAGTCAGGCAATTCGAACAGATGCTTTTCTTCGTCATCAGGACAGTTTGCTTTCAATCCGTTTGCAACGTGAACCAATGTGTCCAATCCAACAACATCACATGTTCTGAATGTCGCTGATTTTGGTCGACCCATTACTGGACCAGAAAGTTTATCTACTTCATCAACAGTTAATCCCATTTCAGTTACGATGTGGAATAACGACATGATTGAATAAACGCCAACTCTGTTCGCGATGAACGCCGGTGTATCTTTACAAAGAACTGTTTTCTTTCCGAGGTAACGTTGACCGTAATCCATCAAGAACTCAACAACCTCTGGAGAAGTCGATGGTGTTGGGATGATTTCCAATAATTGCAAGTAACGTGGTGGGTTGAAGAAGTGAGATCCACAGAAATTCGCTTTGAAATCATCACTGCGTCCGTCCAACATCATGTGAATCGGAATTCCAGATGTGTTTGAAGTAATTAATGTTCCAGGTTTTCTGAATTTCTCAACGTTCTCGAATACTTGTTGTTTGATGTCCAAGCGCTCGATAACCACCTCGATGATCCAATCGCAATCAGAAATCTTCGACATGTCATCGTCGAAGTTTCCGGTAATAATTCTAGACGCAAATGACTTGCGGTAGATTGGCGAAGGATTCGACTTCAAGGCAAACTTCAACGCATCATTAACGATACGGTTTCTGAAGGCTGGAGAATCTTGAGAAACTCCTTTTTTCTGTTCTACTTCATTGAGTTCTCTTGGGACGATGTCCAACATCACAACTTCACAGCCGATGTTAGCAAAATGGCAGGCTATACGTGAGCCCATTACGCCAGACCCGAGGACCGCAACTTTACGGATATGTCTATTCATTTGATAACTTTAATTGTATTTTACTTAATTCTAGATCGACTGATGCGTCGAGTTTATGTGCTACTTCGAAGAAGGTTTTCAGTTTTCCTTTCGGAATACTTTCCATCAATGAGTTGTTGAATTCGTAAACGAAATCACGTGTCATGCGTCGTTTATCCAATCCATCTTCCGTGAGGAAAATGAGTACTTTTCGCTTGTCGGATTTTCCAGCTTGACGTCGAATCAACCCTTTTTCCTCCATTGTTTTCAATGTACGCGACAAGCTCGTTGGCTCCATTCCCATTTTCGGTCCAAGCTGTGTACTTGGTGTTCCTTCTTTATCAATGTTCAATAGAATAAAACCGATCGACATGGTTAATCCGTGCTCGTTCGCTTTCTGATTGTACATTCGAGAAATCTTGTGCCACAAGTGGCGAATGGCGAAGTCAACTAATTGTTTTTTTTCTGATTCAGGCATAGTCAGTCAATTCTTTCTTTTGAGACAGCCAAAAATAATAAAAAGTTTTATGCGAGCATAATAAATTTGGAAGTAAAAAGGAAAAAATCGGGAGCGGTTAACTCAATGTGACTGAGCAGTAAGTACGATCAGTTTTTAATTAATCGTTGGGTTTGGAAACTTTCGACTTTGAGCGAATAAATGCCTGAAGGGATTTCTTCTAAGTTGATGCGATTATTTTCAATTTTGCCTTTGAGGACAATCTGACCCAATGAATTCATGAGGGTGAAGTCTGCGTTATTTGCAGAAACATTGATTTGATTTGAAGCTGGATTTGGAAAAACCCTCAATTCTTCAAGCTCATTTTCTTCAATGGACTAGCTACAATTACCAACCCCAACAAAAACGGTGGAATCCACATTTCCTGAACCAGATATCATTCCAGAGGGTGAAAGGATTTCTTGGTCATCTATGATATTTCCATCATTTAGAAAGGTAACAGCTGTGTAAATGTCGCCGTTTCCATTGATCAGTCCATCAGAACAATTGGTAAAATCTCCTTCAACGTAGATCGAAAGATAATTGTTTAGCTCGGCGATCGAGCCTTGACCGTTACAATTGTGAAAATCTTCCGTAACTACGAGCGAAAAATGATTGATCAATTCACCTTCGTTGTAAATTGTGTTCACAGTTGTTATGTTTCCAATTTCGAGTTTTCCTAGATTAACAATACTGTCAACTGTGTTGTTGATTCCATTACAAATGAGCCATGCTGATGTGTCATTAAGAAGATAGTTCGCATTAATTCTCACCGGACAGACTACAGCATCCTTTTCATTCCAGAAGGTATCAACATTAAAGTATGACGCGTAAAAGTGAGTTGAAGCCCCTTCAGAAATTCGGAGCAAATGACAATCAATTGTTCCACCATTCATGTATAACGTTTCACCGCTTTGACACCAAATAGTTCTGTCGTTTCCATCTTCTGTTTGTGTTCCTCCAGGTCCAAGGTACAATTCTCCTGAATTGAAAATGATGTTGGTATTCAAAACTACATCGTGGTTAATATGTAGTTCGGCACCATTTGTTGGAACTCCTGGTGGGTTCCAGATCGAAGGGTCCGTGAAATTGCCATCGGACACTGTGGTTTTCCATTGCGAAAATGCAATTGCGGGTGCAAGTAGAAGAATGAAAAAGATGAGTTTAGTCGGGATGAATAGTCTTGAAAAGGTTATAGGTAGATTCTAAATAGAGTTACCATGAAAACGACGGAACTGTCAATTAAGTTGGGCAAGAGATGGATGGAAAATATTACTCCCAATCATTCTCAGAAATGTGCACCGTTCCTTTAAATCTTGAAACGAGAACATTATCCTGATTGAAAATACTCACGTGATAAATTCCAACGGTTTTCCCTCGATAACTTTCTTCGCAGACGGCTCGTAATCGATCACCTTCTTTCACGGAATAAACATGTGAAATGGATGTTTCAATACTGACGGCCTTTTTTCCATGGGCGTTTGAAGCAAAAGCTAATGCAGAGTCAGAAAGAGAGTAGGTGATGCCGCCGTGGGCAATTTTATGGCCGTTGAGCATCTCACCTCTAACGGTGCAGGACAATTCGCATCGACCTTTTTCGATTAAATCCAAAGAAATTCCAAGCCATTGAGAGAATGCATCCAAACGCATCATTTCATTGACTATTTCTTTCGGGGACATCAATTTTTACGCTTTGATGGACAGATTCATCAAGGAAATCATGGCAAGGGTAACGATGAACAATTGAGTGGCAGTGTCGTCATCCAATGAAGATCCATCTTCGTCGTCTGTGCTTACTTCAATCATCATGAAACGCGTCAAGTCTGGTTGATCACAAAAATTGTTGATTACTTCTTCGTCTTCCGATTTGAAGTACTCATCCAGCATCGCGAAATAACCTTCTTCAAAAGCATCAATGTCTTTCTCTACGATTTCATTAATCTGAACACCTTCTTGCGCGAAAGCTTCACAAATCAAACAGTAATAATAAATGATCAACCCTTCCAGTTGTTGGTTGTCATATTCAATCGCTGCAGACATTACGTATCCAAGCAAAACTTGTTGAGCAAGTGCGTAGGTTTCCGCAATGCGCTCTAGTCCATCTTCATCAAGGTTGTCAACTTTTTTAATCGCTTTTTCGATGCTAGCTAATGAAATGTGCTTCATGATCTTGTTTTCTTTTCTGCAAAAATAGCCCAATTTCTTGAGTGATGTTGGACTTGTCCTTATGATTCATAAATAAATCCTTTTCGTTGATTATCTTTGGATACCATTAAACCCAAATAGCATGTTGAAGAAAATAGCATTTAGTCTATCATTAATTGTCCTTGGAGCTGGAGTGTTTGCTCAAACGGATCAAATTGCACCTCAGGAAATTGTACCAAGTAATCCAGTCTCGCAGGAGTCAAATTTCTTCGTGGCTGCACCAACTGAACTTACGTTGTCTGATGCGGTGATGCAACAGTACCGTCGTTTTGCACCAACTGGATTGAACATGTTTCAGTGGGTTCCAAATTCAGATTGCTATGCTTTTTTGAGTGAGAACTATCAAACGTTGATGAAGGCTTCAGTTCGAAATACAGAGCCTCGCGAATGGGTAACGATTCAAACAGTGAATAGTAAATTGGAATCTGAATTGTATTGGTTTTCTGGATTGACTTGGAAAGATGAAAATGCATTTTGGTTGAATGATGGACAGAAGTTCTACGAGTACAACACGGTAACGGAGTCGGGAAAATTGATCCATTCATTGAGTGATGATTCTGAGAACGCGACTTTTCATGAGGCGACAGGTAATGTTGCATATACGCGTGACAACAACGTTTATGTAAATTCAGGAGAAGGATTTAAAATCATTGTAACGGATAACGCCGATAAAAACATCGTCTCAGGTCAAGCAATTGCACGAAGCGAGTTCGGAATTACAAACGGTTTGTTTTGGTCGAAAGATGGCGGTTCAATCGCGTACTATCAAAAAGACGAAACGAACGTACATGATTACCCATTGCTCGATAACAGCAAAACTCCGGGTGAATTGACGTCAATTAAATACCCAATGGCTGGACAAACTTCGGAGCGTGCAAAAGTGGGAATCTTTAATTTAACTACTCGAAAAACGGCACTCATTCAAGCGCAACATGGTGAGGAAAATTACCTAACTAACCTATCATGGACACCGGACAACAAATACGTGGTCATCGCGGAAGTGAACCGTGATCAAAATCACATGTGGCTGCACATTTTTGAAGCGGAAAGTGGAAAATTGGTACGTACACTGTTTGAAGAAACAAGTGACAAGTGGGTAGAGCCAGAGCACCCAGCATTCTTCCCAAATCCGGGATCGAATAAATTCGTTTGGATTTCAGAACGCAATGGATTCAACAACTTGTATTACTACGATTTCGAGGGGAACTTGATCAAGCAATTGACAGATCACAAGTTTGTCGTAAAAGACATTATGGAGTACACTGCTGGAAGGTTGTACTACACAACGACTGGAGAGCGTTCGCCACTTGAAACGCAGGTTTACTTTACTGATTTAAAAGGAAAGAACGGAATTCTTACACGAGTGAAAGGAACACACAGAGTTCAAATTTCGACGGATGGAAATCATATTCACGATCGCTTCTCAAACCACGACAATCCAGGAGAGAATTGGATCATCAACAAAAAAGGAAAAATCGAGAAAAAGCTTCATGTAGGGACAACAGAACTCAATGATTACAGAATTGGGACGGCAGAAATTAGTACGTTGACGGCGAAAGACGGTTCTAAGTTGTACACACGAATGATCAAGCCATCAAACTTTGATCCAACGAAAAAGTACCCGGTTTTGGTGTATGTATACGGTGGACCCCATGCGCAACTAATTACTGATTCTTGGTTAGACGGAGCAAGTCTATGGATGTACTGGATGGCCGAGCAAGGATACATTGTTTATACGGTTGATAATCGCGGTTCAGCTGAGCGCGGATTTGCCTTTGAATCTCAAATCCACCGCCAACTAGGAACGGTTGAAATGGAAGATCAAATGTCCGGTGTGAAGTACTTGAAAAGCTTGCCGTATGTTGATAGCGATCGATTGGCCGTTCACGGATGGTCGTTTGGTGGATTCATGACCACTTCTTTGATGCTTCGCAATGCAGGAACGTTTAACGTTGGTGTTGCTGGAGGTCCAGTTACGGATTGGAAATATTACGAAATCATGTACGGAGAGCGCTACATGGATCGCCCTGAGGAAAATCCGAAAGGATACGAGCGCGCTTCATTGATGACACATGCTGACAAGTTGGAAGGCGATTTATTATTGATTCACGGAACGGTAGATGACGTCGTTGTGATGCAACACAATTTATCGCTCGTTCAAAGGTTCGTAGAACTCGGAATTCAAATGGACTTTTTCCCTTACCCAATGCACAAGCACAATGTGCGCGGAAAGGATCGCGTTCACTTGATGGAAAAGGTGCTCACGTATGTTCTCGAGAACAATCAGGGAAGCAATAAGCAATAAACCTTGGAAGATCTTCTGGAAGATCCAAAGGAAGCGGTAAGGTCTAAGAAAAGAACTTTTCTTCAAATTACGACCGTCGCTGTTCTTGGAGTTTATGCTGCTTGTATTTTCTTCGCTTTGGAAAATATTTACACAATTATTTATGCCGGACCTATAATTGGTGGTATCGGAATTTTCACTGCAATAGTCGCTTTAGTCCAGAAAGAAAAAACTGGAATTATTTTGGGTTGCTGGACCTTTTTCAGTGTGTTGGGGATTTTCCTTTTGATTTATTTCCTTGAAATTTCTCCGCTTCAAGCTCGGCTTGTTGTTCCAATTATAGGCGGATTTTGTCTTTTAGTCCTCTTTGGGATAGCAATTTGGTTGTTCGTTTCCGTTAGACGAAGATAGACAGCACGTTAGGTTGTTGTTTTCTTCTTCATTTTTGGGGCATAGGTCAGCTAAATTTCTTCTTTTTTTGGAAAGTTTAATTTCGAGAAACGCTATTTTTTTTCGATTTCTACAACTTCCTGATTTATATTAGGTTTTCATTGATTGAAAATGAGTAGATTCGAAACGTAGACCTAACTATGTAACATATCATGAAGACACTTTTGAGCGCATTAGTTATTATTCTTCTTGGATTGATTCCAAGTCATCTGCACGCGCAAGTGTCTTTCATTAAAGGTGATGTGATCAAAAAAAGCTACGCCAGTGCAACAATGGCAGTCCCTCCCGTGCTTGGGAAGTCGAATAAGGGCTTCTTTATTTTGAGTAGTGGTGCTATGTCAGCCAAAAAGATTATCCAGTTGAATCTCGATCAAGAGATGAATCAAGCTGGAGAAGAGATCACCCTTAAACTTCCAAAAGGAAAATCGGTGCGCCACATTTTTAATATCGACAATTCAATGATTGTTGTACTTAGAGGAGGAAAGAGTCCCGCTCCATTCGAGTTTTATAATTATGATGCTGAAAATGCCCGACTAGGCGGTTTGGTCCTCAATGTTCCAGTGGACGAATATCCCGGAAGAGAGGATTTAGAGATTACACTATTGAATCAGAATTTTACGGAGTACCTTGGATTCACCATTCGCCCTAAGATTGAGTATGCAAATGTCTTTCGGAAAGTGGTCATGACAAGTCGAAAGATGGACAAGATTTATTGGTCGAAGGTTTTGGAAGATCCCGATGTTCCAACTCAGGAAGCAACGGGGGATTACGCTTTGTCAGATCTTTACTTCAATGATGCCAGTACGTTGGTAGCACGGTTCACACGTCCCTTTTTAACCGAAGAAAAAGAGCAAGTTCAAACGATGATGTACTATTTCGATGGGACGTCTATGCGAGATGCGTGGTACGATGATGTGATCCGTTCAACTTCTAACGAGGAATTTCAATCACTTCCCATGCCTTACATCAATCGTAAAGGGAAGGTTGAAGTCTATTTCTTGACTTGCGACATGGATGGCGGCAGCTTCGATTTGGTCCGTGGGAATTATGGTGGAGCAGAAATAGAAAGATACCCATTAAGTTCTCAAGTCGAGGATTTGAGTGAGGTTAAACGTATTGGTGTTTACGGTTTGGTAATGCCAGTAAATAGTCATTTTGACAACGGTTCTTTTTGCTTTTTGATCTCTGAACAGCTGAGACAGTTTGAATTGACCTTTCCAAATTCCAGGGCAACGAAGAAGCACTACGTTGTTTCCTTCAAACGTGATCAAACAGGCGTTTCAGAGCATCATGTTTTGGATGCGGGCTACATCGAAGGCATTTGGGGACAGTTCGATGATAAAGTTATTTTGTCGAATTCATTGGATGTAATTATGAACGGCGAAATCATCAGCACGGACGAAAGCACGGTGTTCGATCGCTATGCTCAAGCAGCTAAGAAATCGGCTCCGGGTACAACATTTCACTACGTTCTAAATGGTGAGTTGTACTCCTTTCATTCAGAATGTGCCACTGGAAATATGACTTCGCAGTTGGTGAAGTGGAATTTCAACTAGAGTTAACCCAATCGATCTCTCAAATTCGTTATCGGACGTTCGAAATACGTGTATATCAAATAAGAACTTGTGATCACCATTCCCCAATATCCAGCATAAAGCAGCAAGGTTTCGCTGGCTGTTGTTTCTTCGTACCATGAGTGTGTCATGTAGGCAATTGGCAAATGAGATAAGTAAATACTGTACGAGATCAAACTTAAAAAGCGAATGGGTTTTCTGGGAATACGCTCCACTTTCATCTCAAAAAGCAATGGAAATAAGCAGGCTACTCCAAAGCCTGTCATGCTGAAAAAGAAGGTCGAGTGAAAGAAGTGATCACCATAAGCAAAAGCATTTTCAAGGAAGATGTATAGGATAATTCCGACAGGAAAAAGAATGTATCTCGACTTGAAAAATTTCTGGAAATGGAAAATCTGGAAATATGCTGCGAGTAATCCGTAGCCGAGTGAATCCAATCGTGTCAACACAAGTTTTCGGAAGTATAAGTCCCAATCGAGATTCGGATCGTAAGTAATAAGTCGGTACAATAGCGGCAAAGTGATTAGGCCAAATGCAACGAGTAAGTATCCTCTCCGTGGCGTAATACTCGACTTAAAAACACGGTACGAAATGTACATCGATACTGGAAAGATAGGATAGAACCACTCTTCAATTGTCAAGCTCCACGATTCCCAAAACATCAAATCCAATGGTACGGCGAAGTTCTGCATGAAGACGAAATAGTAGGCTGTATTCTCATTTAAACGACCAGGGATGACCGCGAAATAGATGAGGACGATGTTTAAAATCAGAAATAAATAATAGTTCGGAAGGGTGCGGTACCAGCGCCGTTTCAGAAAAAGCAAGACATTCTTCCAAGAGAAATCATCTGCGGTTTTGAAGGTGTTTAGGAAGATTCTACCAATGAGAAAACCACTCAGAACGAAAAAGACATCCACGCCATCAGGAAAGTGCATCCCACTGGGTAAGTCAAAATGAGGAGCAATGAGGTAATGACTGTGCAGAAACACAATGAGGATCGCGGCAAGCGTTCGGATCAAATCCAGACCAAAAATGCGTTCTCCTGTCATTTAATTCTTCATCATTTGTATGTCACGAATATAGGAATATTTCAATCGGGATAATCCCTCGAAATCTACGTAAAGTGCCTTAAATTCTGTATATTTGATCCTCAAAAAAAGACGAATCTTACTATGGCATCATCGACTGCTAAACAAGAGAAAATGGAAAGTACAACATCAAAAGAAACACTTTTAGAAGGGTTTAAATTGATGTGCACAGCCAAAACATTGGCCGAAAAGTACGAGGAGAATAAGGAGATCACTTCGAAGTATGTTCACGCAACTTCAAGAGGTCACGAAGCGATTCAATTGGCAGTTGGAATGCAGTTGAAACCGCAAGACTGGGTGTCGCCATATTATCGAGATGATTCTATTTTGTTAGGAATCGGAATGACTCCATATGAATTGATGCTTCAGGTTTTTGCCAAAAAGGATGATCCATTTTCAGGTGGGCGAACGTATTACTCGCATCCATCTTTGAAGCGTGATGATATGCCAAAAATCATTCACCAGTCCTCAGCGACAGGAATGCAGGCGATCCCAACCACTGGTGTGGCAATGGGTGTTCAGTACAAAGAAATGCAAGGCTTAGCAGAAGATTTTGGAGGTGAAAATCCAGTGGTTGTTTGTTCTTTGGGTGATGCAAGTTGTACGGAAGGTGAAGTTTCTGAAGCGTTCCAAATGGCTGCTTTGAAGCAATATCCCATTGTATATTTGGTTCAAGATAACGGTTGGGATATTTCGGCGAATGCCGAAGAAACAAGAGCGCAAGATATTACGCAATATGCTGAAGGATTCACAGGATTGGATGTCCGCACTATCGACGGGAGTAACTTCGATGAGTCTTTCCAAGCTGTTCAGGAGGTATTTGACATCGTTAGAAATGAACGACGTCCTTTCATTATTCATGCGAAGGTTCCATTGCTCGGACACCACACTTCTGGTGTGAGAAAAGAATGGTACCGGGATGATTTAGCTGAAGCGGCAAAACAAGATCCCTATCCAAAATTGAAGAAACGTCTTGAATCAGCTGGGGTTGATCTGGCGGAGGTGATCAATATTGAGGCGGATACGCGAAAATTAGTCGATACAGAATACGATAAAGCATTGAATGCTGAGGATCCCGATCCAAGTTCAATTCAAGATCACATATTTGCTCCAACTCCGATCACAGAGGAGAAAGGAGAGCGTTCTCCAGCAGGAAAGAAAAAGACGGTCATGGTCGATTCTGCCTTGTTCGCAGTGCGCGAGTTGATGGAGAAACATCCAGAAGCTCTATTGTACGGGCAAGATGTTGGTGGTCGCTTAGGAGGGGTTTTCCGCGAGGCAGCTACGCTGGCGCAAAAATTTGGAGACGACCGTGTATTCAATACACCTATCCAAGAAGCATATATTATCGGTTCGACAGTTGGAATGTCAGCAGTTGGATTGAAGCCGATCGTTGAAGTTCAGTTCGCCGATTACATTTGGCCTGGACTCAATCAATTGTTCACAGAGGTGAGTCGTTCATATTATTTGTCGAATGGAAAATGGCCTGTTGGTTGTATCGTGCGTGTTCCAATTGGAGCGTATGGATCAGGTGGGCCTTACCACTCATCGAGTGTGGAGTCAGTATTGACGAACATTCGCGGAATTAAAGTGGCATACCCATCAACTGGGGCTGATTTGAAAGGATTGATGAAATCATCATTCTACGATCCGAACCCAGTGGTGATTTTAGAGCACAAAGGATTATACTGGTCGAAAATCGCAGGAACCGAAGGAGCAATGTCTGTTGAGCCGGATGAAGAATACGTAATTCCATTTGGGAAAGCGCGAACGGTCATTGAAGCAGACGCTGATGCCGTGAATAACGGAGAAAGTTGCGCAATCATTACTTACGGACGTGGGGTATACTGGTCGCTGGAAGCTATCAAAGCATACGAAGGAAAAGTAGAAGTCATTGATCTTCGAACATTGAATCCATTGGATCACGAAGCGATGAACGAAGCGGCTCAAAAGCACAGCAAAGTGATGTTGGTGACAGAGGAATCTGTTGAGGCTTCGTTTACACTTGGTTTAGCCGGTCGAATTCAGCGAGATAATTTCAAAGCTCTGGATGCACCAGTTTCAATTGTTGGTTCGGTTGATACACCTGCAATTCCATTGAACTCAGAATTAGAAGCTACGCTTTTAGTGAATGCTGAGAAAGTTGAGACGGCTTTGGGTGAACTGTTGGGGTATTAAACCTCGCTCTCACTCTTCATTACTGACACTGGATCCAACCATGCCATCAACGGTCCAATGAAAAGAATCATCGAGTGCAGGCAATGAGTCTAATTCATGTTTTTGAGTGATAAACGACGTTGATTTCCCATCTTTCTGAATCTCAAAAACGGTTGTGGGTCCTTCCCTTGAAACATAAATCAGGGCGCCTTCGTTGCGAACAATAATTGAATTATCAGGTGCAATTTGAATTGGAAAATCGATAAAAATTCCATCTACATTTTCTAAAATCAAGTATCCTTTGCAGTGAATATGGATTCTTTCAATGTCTTTGTAATTGAGGGGGTTATTGTCCCCTCGTGTAATCATGTACGAACCGAAGTGCTCAATCTTTTCCACTTCACGCCCGTTGAATGATCCCATCTGCACATAGTTAAAAAGAATTTCAGTAAACAATACGATCACAACAACCGACTTAATGATCGTTCGTACCTTCGGTTTTAAAGAAAGTCTCATCTCAGGTTTGGTACTTTCTGTGTTTGCGATGAAAAACGCAAAGAGGTTCTTCAAAAAGGGAGAAAGCACATAAAGCGAAACGATCACCAAATACATCGATAACAACTTCACCGTAATGTCGAAGCTAAAGTTGATCATCAACACATTGCCTAAAACGCCCAAAGCGATTAGTCCTCCCAGCAATCGAGTCCGGTGGTGCAGCAATAAGAATGCAGGAATCACTTCTATCAGTCCCATGAACGTATTGTAACTTGAACTCGTTCCCATCGAGGACCAAAACAAAATGTCCTTCGACAGCATTCCCAAGGGAGTGAAAAGCGTATTCGGTTCTGGAGTGTAAAATTGAAACTGAAAGAGTTTGTCAACTCCATATTTCAGCAAAAAGAAAGACAAGATATATGCGGCCGCTGTATGCAGAAATTGTCTGATATGATTGCCTGTGAACCGTCGTTGCCCGCGCAATAAAATAGCAAGTAAAAAAGCGAAGATCAACAGCAAAAAGGCTTGAGCAAATTGAGCTGTGGAATCCGAAGTGGTTGGAGAAGAGTAAATCTCAACTCCAAAAAAGGACTGGGCAATCCACTCTGAGATACCCGACAAACTATTGGTTAACTCAATTCCTAACGGCGGGAAAAAGCCATACGTAAAAGGAAGGAACAGTGCGAAAAGTACGATCCAAATGCCAAGTCCAGTAATTAGATAAGATCTCAAGCGGCTGTTTTCTTCAAACTCGGTTTAAAAAGATATACCAGAAACAATCCTCCGCCGATGAAGAAAATAAGGAACGCTGAAGATTTTCTGTTTTTACGTTTTTCTTTACGAAGCCTCTTTTTTATTGCGCGTTTATCGTCTTTCACCGAGTTGAAACCAATAAATTGTGCCTTCGGGATACATTGACTTAATTCGATTAACATCAATTTGTCCCTTCTGCAAGAATGGATGATCGCATATTGTATCATGCACAATTTGAGTCTCCCACATGGTCACTTCACATTTTTCAACAATGCAATCATCTTTCAAGTATTTCACGCTTTTTACAATTCTTGTTTCATTGGGCAGGTCAAAATTGTCTTTTTCTTGAAGACTTTGGGAAGGATCACCAGAATGGCTTTTCGCCGCAATGATATTCGTTTGAGCGAAGCTTATCCCAGAGATAAATGCGAATAAAAAAAGGAGTGATTTCATGAGTTTTTTGTTTCAGTACATTCTTCAATTCACAAAGTTCAAAAAATCCTTGGCTATTTCAACAATTTAGGGCGGATAACATTTTGAAATGCTTGAAAACTACACGCTAAACTGCCGTAACTTAGTTGAGATAAATTGAACACACATGAAGTTGGATCGCGCGTACACGTTAAAAGAGATAGCTGATATCATCGGATGTCGTTTTATTGGAAATGAAAAACACGAGGTGACAGGGATAAATGAAATTCACCAAGTGGAAGACGGAGATTTAGTATTTGTGGATCATCCGAAGTACTATTCGAAATCCTTGAATAGCGCGGCAACGACCATTTTAATTGATAAAGAGGTTGAATGTCCAGATGGAAAAGGATTGATCATATCTGAGAAGCCTTTCGATGATTACAACAAACTCACTCGACACTTCATGCCATTCAAGCCACAAGCTAATGATGTGGGAGCGGGGACAATGATTCATCCTTCTGCGATTCTTTACCCGAATGTGTTCATTGGTCACAATTGCTCAATAGGAAAGAACGTGATTTTGTATCCTGGAGCTGTAATCGGGGATAACTCAATCTTAGAAGAAGGTGTTACCGTTGGGGCCAATGCTGTAATCGGGCACTACGCATTTTATTACAAAAAGAAAGAAACGGGATACGATCGCATGCACTCGTGTGGAGGTGTCCATTTACATAAGAATGTCGAAATCGGTGCTTTATCGACCATTGATGCTGGAGTTTCGGGCATGACAACAATCGGCGAAGGAACGAAAATCGATAATCAAGTACACATTGGTCACGATACAGTGGTTGGAAAAGGTTGTCTGATGGCAGCCAATGTCGGAATTGCAGGATGCGTCACAATTGAAGATAACGTCACGCTTTGGGGGCAAGTCGGAGTTGTGAGCGATGTAGTCATTGGCAAAGGAGCGACAGTTTACGGTCAATCCGGAGTTGGGAAAAATCTCGATCCCGGAAAATCATACTTGGGCAGTCCGTGCGACGAAGCCCGAACAACATTTAGAGAGTTGGCAGCGTTGAAGAAATTGCCTGAAATGCTCGAAAATCAATAGGATGCAAGAAACATTGGTGAAAAATCTGGAGAATCAAATTCAGCTTAAAAATTTTAAGTTGAACTCTCTGTTGGAGATCACCAACGCAATTAACCTGCAACAGAATGTAGAGGAAATTACCCGATTGTTTGAGTTCATTATTCGCGAGCAGCTCGGCTTTGATAAGTTCGTACTGTACAACAAACAGGAGGATTGGAATTGTCTCTCACGTGTCGGATATCGCGGAAAAGTGAAAGACCTCAATGTGAAGCAAGTCTTGGGGCGTTTCAAGGAAATCACAGTGATTGAATCCTCGAAATCGGCCGTTTTAAATGATTTCGACGTTGTAATTCCCGTTTTTCACGACGGTCGAGCATTAGCTTATCTTCTTTTGGATAAAGTTGATCTGAAATACGAAGGTCGATATGATCAGACTTTCAGTTATTTGAGCTTCATTCAGACTTTGGTAAACATTATTGTCGTGGCGATTGAGAATCGTCGGATGGCAAAAGAGAAAATTACTCAAGAGCGATTCAAGCGTGAGCTAGAGATTGCAAGTACGATGCAAAAGCTCTTGTTTCCTGAAGATTTGCCTTCGAATCAGCGAATGGATATTTCCGCGAAGTACACACCTCGTCACGAAGTTGGGGGAGATTACTACGATTTCATCCCGCTAGGAGATGACGAATACATTATTTGCATTGCTGATGTTTCTGGAAAGGGAATCTCGGCTGCCATGCTGATGGCGAACTTCCAAGCGACCATTCGAACATTGTTCCAGTACAAGCGCTTCGATATGCAGACGCTCATGGAAGAGTTGAATAAGAAAGTCATGAGTACCGCAAAAGGGGAGAAGTTCATCACCTTCTTTATTGCGCATTACGACGCCAATAGCCGCAAGCTTTCCTACGTAAACGCGGGACACAACCATCCCTTCATTACTAATGGGAAGGCGATTGAAAATCTCGATCAGGGCTGCATTGGGCTTGGGATGATGGAAGAATTACCTTTCATTAACGTTGGAGAGAAAGTGTTGAAGCCAAACACAACGATTGTTCTTTACACAGATGGCGTCGTCGAATTGGAAAATGAATCTGAAGAGTTTTTTGGGACAGATCGCCTTGTGAAGTTGGTTCATAGTTACTATCCACTGAAAATGGAAGACATGAACAGCTTGATATTTTCAAAGCTCGATGAGTGGAAAGGCCCGCTTGATTTGGTAGATGACACGGCGATTTTCAGTTGTCGATTCTTTTAAGTACAATCTGAAAATCTGAAGATCGGACAATCAATTAAAAGTAATCGTCCGAACCCATTCCTTCTCATTCCCAACTTCATCTACAACGACCAACTTCACTTCTTTCTTCCCTTTCACTTCGTCAGGTCGATGAAACGTGACATAACTTCCTTTTGATTCATACTCGATCAAATACCACTTTCCATCAATGAACAAATCATAATCAGCAATTCCTGTATGTGCGTCGCCAATCTTCCATGTCATTTTTTTTGATGAAGTATACGTCGTAGTACTCTTGAAATTTCGAGTGGCAATTGTCGGAGCATTAATGTCTCGTTTTAATGAGTACTGACCAAAATACTTCGATTCAGCAAGGTACCAACCGTCTTCATATTCCGCAACCATTGTCCGTTTTCTGCCTTTTGCCGTGATGATTTGAATGTAATGTCTCCCGTCAGGTTCTTCGTCAGATTTCACTTTGATCTTGTACGCGTTATGAACAGGCTCCGCTGCTTTTCCAATAGTCGTATTCAAGACTGATTCGTTGAGTTTTAATGGTTCGTACACCGTTTCAACGCCAAACTGAACCTGACGATTTTCGTTTTCTAATTGTAATGAGTGTCCGGGTTGAAGATAGGTCATGTCCACTCCAATTCCATCTGCAGAATTCATTTCACCCGTGGAAACGACAATGTCAAAATTCAATGTCGAGCGATTTCCTTTTGGATCGTAACCAACATAATTGATTTTGAGCACGTCTCCAGGCTTGCACTTGATCACGCCGTTTTCTCCGTATTCATAAATGGGTAAGCTGTTTTGAGTCGTCTTGAAACATTTGTGGTACTTCTTTCTGCTTTTCGAATACTCTTCAAAATCCTTGTGTGAATTCACATATCGTGTCGATTCAAAAGGAACGCGATTTGTTCGCTGCCCAAAAATAGTATCTCCATCCACGATCAAAATACTTCCATACAATCCGCATTGATTCGGTGCTCCACTTAATCGATCAATCACGTCGATAGCAATTCCAATTCCACCTGATTCGGTGCAGAAATTCGCGGGAATCGTGATTTTATTTCCGGAAACATAATATCCAGACTTGCCTTTTGCGGCCGTTCGAATTGTCGATTTATTTGGATAGCGGTACCCGTCTTTGGTTAGCGAGTAAACTTTTACTCCGCGAATTTCAGGTGCTTTCGTATCGGCAACATCAAACCCAAAGACCAAGGGGTTAAGAGCTGCCTCTGTTTTTGTGTCTCTGATTTCAAAATGTAAGTGCGGTGCGGTTGAGCTACCCGTGTTTCCAGATAGTGCAAATACTTCTCCTTTTTCCAGTGTAATTTCTCCTTTTCGTGGAAAAATCTCCACCGCGAAATCTTGTTCTTGTTCCTGAGTAGCCTGAACAATGGAGTCAACTTTCCCTTTGAATTCGCTACAGTGTGCATAGACGCTTGTCACTCCGTTTGGGTGGTCAATGTACACGACCTTTCCATATCCGTAAGGCGATACCTTGATTCTAGAAACGAATCCTTCATCAATGCTGTAGAGGTTATAGCCTATTCTGTTGTTCGTTTTGAAATCCACTCCCATGTGGAAGTGATTCGGACGCAATTCCCCAAAATTGGAAGAAAGAATTAATGGAATTCCGATTGGAGCGTGATAACCGCCTTCGGGAATCGTTTGAGCGAAACTCGTGAGGTTAGCGGTAGCAAGGCAAATTGATAAAATAAGGGCTCTAAACATTTTTCAAAAATAGATGTTTGATAAGTTTACAACAACAATCGAGCAAATTTTATTGATTGTCTCTAGATCAATGTTAACTTTGTATAAAGTCGAACTATGTCAGATCGCGTTAATGAACTAATTGATACCCTAAAAGAGAAAATGATTCTCTTGAAAGATCAATGTGCGCAAGAGCGATCAAAAAATGAGGAGCTAACTGCGGAAAACAATCAATTGAAAACGAATTTGGCTGAAAAGTCAAGTGAAATTTCGAATTTACAATCCAAGGTTGAGTCATTGAAAGAAGTACAAAACTCGGCGAAAGTACAGAGCGTTAATCCATCGGAAGAAGAAAAAGTTTCTGATGTTCAGATTGATGAATTGGTAAGAGAAATTGAATACTGCATTGGGCAGTTAAAGAAATAGACATGTCGAAGCTGTCATTAAAAGTTGTAGTTGCTGGAAGAACATATCCGCTCTCTGTCGAGGAGGATGAGGTTCAGAAGGTGGAAGCTGCGGCGAAAGACATCAACAAAGCAGTGAAAATGCTGCAAGACAACTACGCAGTCAAGGATATGCAAGATTTGTTGGCCATGACAGCATTGCAATTAGCAGTGAAAGAAGGCAAACAAGCTCCTGAGGCAATAGAACCAGATTACAGCGATATTGAAGATCGCCTGTCTGCGCTAATTGATGACCTCGACAAAGCATAATTCAATCCGGTAGCATCGGGTTCGTTCTCTTCCGTTTATTAGTCACGTTCTAATTGAATACAAATTATTAGAAGTACTAAAGAATTATGGAAAAAATCATATTTGGAGTAATTGGAGCTGTCGCTGGTGCGATCGTTGTCTTTTTGATCCAATCCGTGTTGTTGAAGAAACGCAAGGAACAAATCATCAAGGACGCTGAGAAAGAAGGCGAAAACTTAAAGACAAACAAAATCCTTCAAGCGAAAGAGAAATTCCTCAAGTTGAAGGAAAATCACGAGAGAACAATCAAAGAACGTGATCGTAAATTGCAATCTTCTGAAGATCGTGTGAAAGCCAAAGAAAAGACACTTTCTAAGAAAATTGAAGAGGCAAATCGCAAAGACAAGCAAGTAGAGAATCAACGCAAGACATTGGATGCTAAAATCGCTGCAAATAACAATAAGCAGACGGAATTAGACAAGATGCACCAAAAGAACGTTGATGAACTTTCTCGTGTGAGCGGTTTATCTGTTGATGATGCTAAATCTAGCTTGATGGAGGCTTTAACAGACGAAGCAAGAACTGGTGCAATGGCGCACATCAATGAAGTTATTGAGGATGCTAAACTTAACGCAAATCGTGAAGCGAAGAAAATTGTGATTCAAACGATTCAGCGTGTTGCTTCTGAACAAGCAGTTGAAAACTCAGTTTCAGTGTTTAACATTGAGTCTGATGAGGTGAAAGGTAGAATTATCGGTCGTGAAGGTCGAAACATTCGTGCACTTGAAGCGGCAACAGGAGTAGAGATCATCGTTGATGATACACCAGAAGCAATTATCCTTTCTTGTTTTGATCCAGTGAGACGTGAAATCGCTCGTTTGGCGCTGCACCAATTGGTTTCTGATGGTCGTATTCACCCTGCTCGAATTGAGGAGGTAGTTGCGAAAACGAGAAAACAACTGGAAGAGGAAATCGCGGAAACAGGTCGTAGAACTTGTATCGACCTTGGAATTCACGGTTTACACGCCGAGTTGACTCGTATGGTCGGAAGAATGAAATACCGTTCTTCTTACGGACAAAACTTATTGCAGCACTCGCGCGAAGTAGCGAACTTGTGTGCAATCATGGCAGCTGATTTAGGATTGAACGTGAAGGCAGCGAAACGAGCAGGATTACTTCACGATATTGGTAAAGTTCCAGACGAGTCTCCAGAATTGCCACACGCCGTACTCGGAATGAAAATGGCTGAGAAATACGGAGAGAAAGCGGACATTTGTAACGCAATTGGAGCTCACCACGATGAGGTTGAAATGACAACATTGATTTCTCCAATCGTTCAAGTATGCGATGCTATTTCAGGGGCGCGCCCAGGTGCTCGTCGCGAGGTGGTTGAATCGTACATCAAACGTATTAAAGAATTAGAATCTCTTGCAATGGCTTACGATGGCGTTTCTACGGCATATGCGATCCAGGCGGGGCGTGAACTACGTGTTTTAGTGGAAAGTGAGAAAGTAACGGATGCACAAGCAGATGAACTTTCATTCTCGATCTCTCAAAAGATTCAAACGGAAATGACGTATCCAGGTCAGGTAAAAGTGACATTGATTCGTGAGAAACGTGCCGTAAATTACGCAAAGTAAAATGAGCTTAAGTAAAGCGATAGAATCGATGAAGAACCAGCATGCTCTTGTAACAGGAGGTGCTGGATTTATTGGTTCTAACCTCGTGGGATTCCTTTTGGAAAATGGCGTTCGAGTAAGTGTACTCGATAATCTTTCGACAGGAAAACTTGAGAATTTGGAAGAGCTTAAGAACAATCCTAATTTCCGTTTTATCGAAGGGGATATCACCGATTACAACACTTGTCTCAATGCGGTTCAAGGAATTGATTGTATCAGCCATCAAGCGGCAATGGGATCTGTCCCTCGATCAATAAAATTCCCCCACAATACGCACAACGTAAATGCAACAGGTTACCTCAATATGCTGCATGCAGCAAAGGAATCCGGAGTAAAGCGATTCGTATATGCTAGTTCTTCTTCCGTGTACGGAGATAATGTTGTATCGCCGAAAGGAATCGGAATGGAAGGGGAGCTACTTTCTCCTTACGCGGTAACGAAGCGACTAAACGAAGAATACGGTAAAGTCTATCACAAGCTGCACGAAATGCAAACAATAGGCTTGCGTTACTTTAACGTTTTCGGACCCAAACAAGATCCAAACGGGGCTTATGCTGCGGCAATTCCAAAATTCATTGATAAAATGATGAATGGAGAGCAATTGACAATCAATGGAGATGGCGAGCAAACACGCGATTTTACCTTTGTCAAAAATGCAGTGAAAGCAAATGTATTAGCACTTTCAACTTCAAATAAAGAAACTTTCGGAAGCGTATTCAACGTCGCTTGCGCACAATACTTCTCGCTCAATAATGTTGTTGCGGCAATAAAAGAATCGCTGATCTCCTACGGTAAATACAATGAGGCCTGTGAAATTGTTCATGGTCCTGATCGCCCAGGTGATATTCGAGACTCGCTTGCAGATATATCGTTAACTACAAAGCAACTAGGCTACGACAACCTCGATTTATTTGAAGATGGGATTGGCGTATATTTGAAGATGCTTTGCACGGATGCTTAAAGGGATAAACTTAAAATCGGATTTCTTAAAATACATCATTGTTCTGATGTCCGGAACAGCGATTGCTCAATTGATGAATCTTGGGCTCTCAATTATTCTGTATCAGTTTTTCTATTCTCCTGAGGAAGGTGCCGAATTGGGTTTGTTCGCACGAATTATTGGAGTTGGCGCTGCTATCGTAACAGCACGCTATGAATTTGCCATGCCGATTGCAAAGGCAGACGTTCACTCATTTCGACTGTACAAATTGGCGTTCAGATTGGCCTTGATCTCTTCAGGGATAACAAGCATTATTGTTTTGATTCCCATGTTTCTTTCTGGAAATATCAGCGACGCACTTTTTTATGGATTAATCCCAATAGGAATGTTCTTAACGGCTTATTACAGCATTGGAACCAATTGGGCGATTCGAACACGTGAGTTCCGGAGTATAAGCTTTTCAAAAGTCGCAAATGTTGGCGTTGGAGGAGGGATTAAACTGCTTCTCGGCTGGTTAGGATCCGGATATATTGGCTTGATCGTTGGGACAGTAGCGGGATTGTTTGTTGCCAACGGATGGTTTGCACGGACATTTCGACGAATGAATTCGAAGTACGATGTTAAGGCAAAATCCCCAAGAACAAAATTACTTGCGAAGACCTATGAAGACTTCCCAAAAGTGAATTTGCCGCATACGATGATGGATGTCGGACGCGAATTGGTAGTAGCGATCATTATCCTTCAATTGTTTACAAAAGCGGATTTCGGTTTATATGATCATTCCCTTAGAATGCTGCGAATGCCATTGATGTTAGCTGGGTTGGCAATTAGCCAAGTTTTCTTTCAAAATTGCGCAGAGAGATTCAATAAAGGAGAAGATATTTTCCCAGTAGTACTCAAAGCAGTGAAAGTCTTGCTGCTACTTTCAATCGTGCCGTTCGGACTTGTCTTCTTATTTGGTAATGACCTATTCGCTTGGGTCTTTTCAGAAAAATGGAGAGGTGCCGGTGAATTCGCTCAAATTATGGCGCCTTGGTTCATGCTTAATTTTGTTGCTTCACCAATCTCATTCCTTCCACTTATTTTGGGGAAACAAAAGCAATTCTTTGTGATTGCAATTGTAGGAGCAGTTGTCAATATATGTAGTTTCTGGATCCCAGACACCTTCTTTCAGGCAGATATTAAGACCACATTATGGATCGTGACTGTAACACAAGTTGCCAACTATCTTTTCATTATCTTTAAAACTTTCCAATACTTAAAGCAAGTCAAACCAGGATGAGCATCTTAAATTTCTTCTCGGCAAAACGGAAATTGAGGGCGGCAAAAGACAGCGCTCCACAGATGATTTATGGGTATACTCAGAATGGTCAGTTGCTAAAAGATACACGCATCGGAAGTGCAACTTCCATTGTCGGGCAAGACGGCCTAAATCTCGAGGATAATGTCTTCATCGGACAGTTTAATTTTATCGAAGCCACGAACGGAATCACAATTCGAGAAGGTTGCCAGATTACGAACTATGTTTCGATTATTACACACAGCAGCCATATCGCCATTCGTTTATACGGCGATCAATATAGAAATACCGCCGATCCAATTGCCTACAACAAAGGAACAGTAGAAATTGGTAAATATACCTTCGTTGGACCGCACGTTACAATCATGCCCGAAACGAAAATCGGAAAAGGATCGATTATTGCATCACACTCGATGGTCAAGGGAGAATTTCCTGACTTTTCAATCATTGGTGGGACACCCGCAAAAGTGATTGGAGATACACGCGAGATGGATGCGCCGTTTTTAGAATCACATCCTGAATTGAGAACGAATTACGATAATTGGGCAAAAAAATGAGGGTATTAATTGTTGGACTTCCACTATTTGCCGAGCGCTTAGCCAGTGCCTTGACAGAATACGATCACGAGAATACTTACGTTCATCTGGACACGTATTACAGAAAGGCAGATCAGTTGAAAGCCTTGTGGCACATCCCACGAGCAGATTGCATTGTTTCCATTAATGGATCAATCGTTGGGAGTAAAGTATTCGATTTAGCATTCAAAAATAAGGTGCCGCTCATCATGAATTGGGTAGGAACAGACGTTATAAAATCGACCAAAGCATTTAAAGAAGGAAAGTTTCAGCAGCGCTACATTGATGAAGCAACGCATTTCTGCGAGGTTGGTTGGATTCAAGATGAATTGAAGGAAATTGGAATTGATGCTGAAGTTGTCAACTTTGCTGCATTCAAGAAATCATTTGAATTGAAGAAAGTAGGCGGTGAGCAACTTACCGTTTTATCCTACATACCAAGCAAACGCTCCGATTTTTACGGCATGCG
Organism: Crocinitomicaceae bacterium; assembly: GCA_029252405.1. Classification (GTDB taxonomy): domain Bacteria; phylum Bacteroidota; class Bacteroidia; order Flavobacteriales_D; family Crocinitomicaceae; genus UBA4466. The sequence continues at coordinate 83,961 of JAQXBM010000030.1, read as the reverse complement.
CACGCTCATTAGAATGGCGGAGAAATTACCTAGTGTGCTATTTTTAATTGCAGGAACGAAGGGTGAGGAATATGCTCCACTTCCGTCCAATATGACTGCTCTGGGATGGGTGAAAAATATGGATGACATCTATGACGAAACACACGTTTGTGTCCGATTCACAGACCACGACGGATTGTCGAATTTCATTTTAGAATCCCTGGCAAGAGGAAAACAAGTGATTTACCGAAACCCATTTGACAATTGCGAATACTGTCCAGATGAGGACAAACTTGTTGCCCAAATCGAAGATTTTGAGAATAAATTGAAAAATGGGGATGATCTTCTGAACCCTGAAGGCGCCCAATTTATCAGCGATGAATTCAACGAAGAGGTAATTTTAGGGGGATTTTTAGAAAGAATTAAGCGACTAGTTGGCAACGAATAAACGAAATATCTGGATCATCGCATTCGCCTTTCCTCCAAACAAAAGGGTGGGAGCCATGCGGGCTGGATATTGGTGTCGATCATTTCCCGAAGCGCTCAATGCTAACGTTGAAGTAATTACTGGTCAAGAGGATGCCGCTGGCGAGAAGATTCATGTCGTTCCGAAATCAGGAAGTTCAATCTGGACGAAAATTATTGCTGATGACGGAATTATTTGGAAAAAAAACATCCAAAGTTATTTAGAATCGAATTCATTGGATCAACCCGATTTGGTGATCATCACGGGCGGGCCTTTCATGCATTTTGGATTGACTCCTTGGCTGAAAAAGAAATACGGTTGCAAAGTGATTTTGGACTACAGAGATCCTTTTGCAATTAATCCAGGGTTTAAAAACTCGTGGTTAAAAGTAAAAATCAAACAGTTTGTCGAAAAGCGTTTTAATGCTGCTGCAGACGGGCTGATTACGGTCAACGAATACTGCGGAAAGATTATCTCCTTGTTTGACTCAAAACCAAGCGTAATTGTGCAAAATGGTTACGATGAGAAGGTGAAATGTGAGCCGAATGATGTTGTGATGAGTGAGGATGTCTCATTCTCCTATGCCGGTAAATTTTATTTCGATCCTACACCAATTCAGGAAGCAGTCAATCAATCCGAAGTTAACTTACATTACATCGGCCCTGATGAATCTCAACTTGATTTAGACAGTGATTTTGTCCACTCCAAAGGCTTCGTTGATTACCCTACTGCACTCGACGTGATCGGAAATTGCGATGTTGGAATTATTCAAACCTTCGGGCATGAATTCCAATCAACTACAAAGATATTCGATTATGTGCGCTGCGAAAGGGCTATTTTGATCGTGTCGGGAGATAAACTGCACGAGGGCTCGATCCATGATGAATTGAAGAAGTACCCAAACGTTTTCTGGGCAAAGAATGATGCTGAATCAATTTCTGAAGCAATAACACAGATCAAACAATCTACTTATGTAAAACCTCCTGCAGGCTTTGCTGATAAGTATTCCAGAAAGTACCAACTCACAAACGTTGTCGAACTAATTGATCAACTACTAGGATGAAAACGTGGGAACGCATATTGCACTATTTAACACTGCTTTTTGTTGTTCTCAGTCTCGTTGGAGCACTTTTCATTCCCGCACATGTTCGTTTCTTTTTGGATGATCTCTTGTTCCCGTTTGGTCTGATATATTTAGCCTTGACCTTTTTCAAAAACCCAAAATGGCGTTGGATCATTCTGGCTTTTGGTGCAATCGCGGCTTGGGGAATGCTCAGCGATATTTTAGCAAATGGAACCATTCGGACAGGGCCCATCGGGATGCTTTTGCGTTGGTTGAAATGGCCGATTATTCTTGTTTCAATAGCGGAAATTGGTCAACTCAAAATAAAACGAAGTTACCTTGAGAATGGAGTGATACTTTCTTTCCTTGTGCTAGCTGGAATGAACATTTTGATGATGATTAACCCTTTTGGGATTGGCAAAATGTTGAGCGAGACATACACGCAAAAATTGGAAATATTATTATCCAACTACAATGAGTTTGGAGCATTCAGATTATCTGGAACGATGCGAAATCCAAATACGAACGCTGCCTTATTTGGTCTGTTTTTATTGTTCTTTTTGCACTCGGGAGCACGGAAATATTGGAAGTACATTCTGCTGGCATTTGTTTTGATTTTCTTGACCCAGTCGAGGACAGTAATGATCATTGTACTGGCGATTTTAGGACTGTACGTTCTCAGCAGAAACAGCCGTAAAGTAAATATGATCTTAATTCCAGGAGGGATTTTGGCGCTCTTCGCAGGGTTGTTTTTGTTCCGATCTGCGAACCTGATATCCATTTTTAATGGATCAGCGTTTCAATCAAATTCATGGACGAACCGAGTCGAACATTACGGAGTTTTATTCGAAAGTGGAAGTCGTGAACTGCTACTGGGTCACGGAATCATTCTGGATCCGCTCGCAAGTGTAGGCTTTTATTTTGATTCAGAATACTTGAGCATCGGTTACCAATATGGAATAATTGGCCTGCTTATTTGGGTTGTCATTGCAGGTTTGCTGCTTCAACTGGTGAGGAAAGTAGATCGTAAATCAACCTTCGGTTGGGCGATAGTCATTTTCATTTTTGGAATCGCAATGACAAATTTCACCTTTCTCAATGTCGAGTGTGGAATTTTGATGATGACCTTAATTGGTGCTTGGTTTTCTCTTCAGGGAAATCAAAAACTCAGCGAGCATTCCCAAGAATAATCCGAACAAGATCCAGTACAATAATTTCTGTCTGTTTTTTTGAGTTTCGATGAATTGATCTTTGATCACACGAATCTTAGACGAATCAAAAATAATTCGACTCATATCTATCAATGCAATTTTTGACATCCGTGGCATGTACAGTTTCAATTCAAATCGACGAATACCTTCATCTTTCAACGTATCACCAACAGAACCGATATAATTACGGCAGAAAACATCTTCGAACTTAAATACGGTGTCCGCTTGTGTAAAATCTGGAAGTTGATCTTGATCCGACGATTTGAACTCATATTCGATCAACGATATGTTAATAGGATCTTCTCTGTCGTACTGTACAAGCCCAACAATTGACGCAACAATCAAGAGAGAGAGGGAAATCCAATGCCGTTTAAAAAACACAATCATACACAAGAATAGTAGTTTTCGAAGAAAATTCTGTTGAAAAGGATGTTTAATTACTTTTGTCGTAAGAATGACGAACACCCAACAGATATTGTTTCTTGCTGATATCAACTCTATTCATACAGAGCGCTGGGTCAAAAGCCTGTTAAATCGTGGGTTTAGAATCGCACTTTTTTCCTTGAGTCAGAAGTCCACATCATGGGCAAATGGTCTTGAAAACTTCGAGTATCGATGTTACGGAATTAGTGCCGATGAGATTAAATCCAGTCGTAAATTTGGCAAGTTGAGCTACTTTTCAGCGCAAAAGGAGGCAAGAAAATTTGCAAAATCAATTGAGCCAGACATCGTTCATGCGCATTATGCTTCGTCTTATGGAACCTTGGCTCGACAACTTGGTCATCCCAGAACGGTACTTTCATTATGGGGGTCGGATGTTTACGAATTCCCAAAGCGCAGTCCGATTCATCGCGCGCTGTTCAAAAAAGCAGTCAAATTCGCAAAAGTGGTTTGTTCCACCTCAAGAGATATGGCTCAAGAAGCCAAAAAATACGTCGATCGAGAAATGATCATTACGCCGTTTGGTGTAGACATGAATCGTTTTGTTCTTGCTGAAGTGAAAACAATGATGGAAATGACGACAATTGGAACGGTGAAATCCTTGGAGGAAATTTATGGTGTTGATCGTCTAGTATCGCTTTATGCGGAGTATCAATCGAAAGTAGCTACTCCAACGAGATTGTACATTTATGGAGATGGAAGTCAGAAGGAAGCACTCGTCGCTCAAGCAAAGTCCTTAGGAATTGAAGATCATGTGACCTTTCACGGGCGTGTTGAAGGAGATGCATTGGTTGAAGCATTTCAATCGCTGGATGTTTTTGTGGCACTATCGCGAAGAGAGAGTTTTGGTGTAGCAGCGTTAGAAGCTCAGGCATGCGGGGTTCCAGTTCTGGTTTCAAATGTTGGAGGATTGCCTGAGGTAACTTCATTGGAAACGGGAATCATTGTTGATGAAGGGGCACCAGAATTATGGTCGGATTCATTGATCAATGCTGCAGATGCTTCAAGAGATGCAAAAACAGGCATTTCAACGCGTCAATTTGTCCAAGATAACTTTTCACACGAAGTGTGCGTAGATAAACTAATCGAAGTATACCGTAATGTTTAAAGATCGAACTTGGCAGGAAAAATTGCTCATCGTTGCTGGTGCATTGATGGTGATGGCATTAATCCTAAAGGATCAATTGATTCCTCCGTTTATTTTGCTGTTTGGCTTGTCTACCATTCCTTTTTGGAAGGGTGAGAAGGAGGTGAAGTTAAAAAAGGTCGTCTTCCCAATGATCGTTCTTTTCGTTCTGTACGCGGTTTCTTTTCTCTTTGTGGTAAATAAATCGCAAGGGATTCTTCAGTTGACAACACGACTTTCATTTCTCATATTTCCAGTTCTCGCTATACTAATGTCGAGAGGTTTAAAACCTGCACGACTCGGATTAAAGTGGGGATTTATTCTAGGAAGCGGGATTTCCATGCTGTTCTCATTTTTTAGAGCCGTTTTTACAGAAGGCGGATTTTCGGGAGATGCATTTCAATCGAATGTTTACGGCGTCAACATGCATGCCTCCTACCTCGCGCTTATCTTCTTATTCGCATGCGCGCTGCTCTTCATGGATAAATCGAACTCAAAATTGATCAAAATAAGCAAATGGGCATTTCTCGGCTTGACTGTCGTTTCCCTTTTCTATCTCAGATCTCTTGGAGCATTCGTTTGTGTCGCAGCAATTTTCACGGCAGTGCCAATTTGGAAAGCACTGAAAACGAGAAATTGGAAATGGTTACTGACACTCCCACTATACGGATTGATCTTTTTCTTGGGACTAAAATCGTCTCCGAAGATTTCAAATGATGTTGAGGCCAGCTTGACGAGCATGAGTGTTTGGTCTGAATCACCCAGTCAATTTATCAAAAACAACGTCAATAACATTGAATCGAATACAGTTCGATTGGTTGTTTGGACGGTTTCCACAAATATGATTGTTGCGAATCCCTTCGGAGTTGGTTTGGGAGATGAGAGCGATCTATTGATGAGGGAATACTACAAACACGGTTATTCGGGTTATGCGGAAAGAAGATTAAATCCGCACCAGCAATTTTTACAAACGGGGATTTCTATCGGGTGGTTAGGAATCATCACCTTGTTTGTATTGTTCATTTCCTTGATTATTGCCTCGTTTAGAACAGGTGATTTAGCGTTATTTATCGGAGCGATTTGTATTTCAGTATCGTGCCTATTTGAATCAATGTTGGAAAGACAAGTAGGAGTTATTTTCTTAAGTATGCTTGTATTTTACATCGCGATTGTTCGATTTGATCAACTAAAAAAGAAGCCCTCGGAATGAAGTTATTGATTCTAACTCAATATTATCCACCAGAAATTGGAGCACCACAAAATCGTTTGCATGAATTGGCTGTGCGTCTAAAAAAGGAGGGGGTTGATGTAGAAGTGTTAACTGCGATGCCCAATTATCCGAAAATGGAAGTCTTTGAAAAATACAAGGATGGGGCCATTCGAGAGGAGGAGATTGAAGGAGTCAAGGTATACCGATCGAAGATTTACGTGTCGAAATCGAAGAGCATTCTTCCAAGACTACTGAATTATTTCAGCTTTGTTTGGTCATCATACTGGCGCGGTCGAAAGCTCAAGAAAAACTACGACTTTCTAATGGTTGAATCGCCACCGTTATTTTTAGGGTATTCTGCAATGCGACTCTCAAAGAAATTAAAGGCGAAAATGATCTTCAACGTTTCGGATTTATGGCCCGAGAGCGCTGAGAAAATGGGAGTTGTCAATAATACACAGCTACTTGGATTGGCGTATCGTTTGGAAAAGAAATGTTATCACAGAGCGCATTTAGTCACAGGGCAAACTCAAGGCATTGTCGATAATATCAACACGCGTTTTCCATCGGTTAGTACTTTTTGGTTACCGAACGGAGTAGACGTGAACTTCTATGAACCTGAAAAAATTGAAACCGGAGATTTTAGGGAAAGAGCAGGTTTGAAATCATCCGACGTCGTGTTTTTCTACGGAGGGATTCTCGGGCACGCTCAGGGGTTAAGTGTTGTTCTCGAAGCAGCAAAGAAAGTTGAATCGAATAAAAACGTAAAAATCGTTTTGCAAGGAGCAGGTCCTGAAAAAGAAGATTTGTTAGCTCTGAAGGAGAAGTTAAATCTACAGAACGTCGTTTTCATGCCACCTGTTGAAAAATCGCAAATGCCAAGTATTCTGAAGTCGGTTGATGTAGCACTCGTTCCCTTGCGTAAATTGGACATCTTCCAAGGCGCAATACCATCCAAAATATTTGAAGCGTTGGCAATGAAGAAGCCGTTATTGCTTGGGGTAGATGGTGAAGCCCGAACACACTTCATTGAAAAAGCGGAAGCAGGAAAGTATTTCGAACCTGAAAACGTAGATGATTTGGCTGAAAATCTCATTCAAATGGCTGAAAATCCTGACGAGCTAATCGAAATGGGTGAGAGAGCTCGATACTATGTTTCAGAAAATTTCAACCGAGATAATATCGCTCAGAAGTTCTATGATGCACTTCGCTCAAACTAATTCATTAACTTCGCTGCAACATAGAATTGCATCGATATGATCCCTTTTTCGCCCCCTAGAATTGATGATAAAGTTATTGCAGAAGTTACTGCTGCACTGCAATCTGGTTGGATCACAACTGGACCGAGAACCAAACTTTTCGAAAAGAAGATTACTGAATATTGTGGTTGTCAAGCTACTGTAGCAGTAAACTCTTGGACAATGGGTATGCAAGTCTTACTCGATTGGTGGGGAATCAAAGAAGGAGATGAAGTCATTATTCCTGCTTACACCTACTGCGCGAGTGCGAATGTAATTGTGCATTCTGGTGCAAAACCGGTAATGGTTGACCTGAATCAAGACGATTTCAACTTAAATGTGGAGAAAGTTCGAGCAGCAATTACGCCTCGCACAAAAGCGATTATGGCGGTCGATATTTCTGGATTTCCAGCAGATTACGATTTGCTGATGGATTTGGTAAATGAAGCTGAAATAAAAGATCAATTTCAAGCATCAAATGATCTCCAAGAACAATTGGGGCGAATCCTTGTCCTAAGCGATTCTGCTCACAGCTTTGGGGCGTTGATGAATGGAAAACGTTCGGGCTCACTTACAGACATTTCTTCCTTTTCTTTTCATGCCGTCAAGAATTTGACAACGGCAGAGGGGGGAGCTTTGTGTTTTAACCTTCCTGACGGATTTGATCACGCGGAAATTTATCGTCAGCTGTGCGTGAAAATTCTACACGGTCAGAGTAAAGATGCTTTAGCGAAAACGAAAAAAGGGAACTGGAAATACGATGTGGAAGAGCCAGGGTTTAAGTGCAACATGACCGATATTCAAGCGGCAATCGGTTTGATTGAATTGGAGCGCTACGAGGAAAACTTAACGCGAAGGAGAGAAATCTTTCATCGCTATGCGGATGCTTTTAAATCGAACGATTGGGCTATTGAACCAGCTTTTGAGACGGAAAACAAGACTTCGAGTTATCACTTGTACTTGTTACGAATCAAAGATATAACAGAGGCTCAGCGAGATGCTATCATTCAAGAGATTTTTGAATTCGATGTGTCGGTGAATGTTCACTTTCAACCTTTACCACTGTTGACTGCGTACAAAAAGCGCGGTTACAAAATGGAGGATTATCCTGAAGCCTACGCGAAATATTCGAACGAAATCAGCTTGCCCGTCTACTTCGATTTGACAAATGATCAGGTTGATACTGTGATTGACGCGGTTCGGAAGTCGGTGCAGAAGGTTTTATCATAGCCTGTTTTCAGGGTAGTATACATTTCCTGTGATTGAAGGTATTTCGATGTTGATGATGTCCACGAAATCGGTGAGTTTATCTAGAACTCTGTTGTCGAGTCGGTAAAAACAGTTGTTTCCGATTACTTCGTAACCGATGATTCCTTGTTGGTGTAGGATTTGACAATGTCGAGAGATTGTCGATTGGGAAAGTTCAATTCTTTCAAATAAATCAGAACAATTCAAGTGCTCATTTTTTGATAACATCTCAACAATTGAAACTCGAGCGGGATGTCCGAGTGCCTTGCAAAGATTGGAAAATAGCAATTGACTTTCTGGGTAGAAGTGTTTTTTAGTCGCTCCCATAGTGTAAAATGTGTTAGGTTTACTTTAAGATAAGGATTTCAAATTTTTCAAACAACAATATTGCAATAAATCTATTTCGCAATATGACGATATAGATATATTGCGATTTTACCGAAGAACTTTATTTAAACTACCTTTACACCACCAATGAAACGCCTCTTCGACATATTCGTTTCCTTCATCGTTCTTCTGATCTTCCTCCCTTTCGGAATAATAATTTCCCTATTGATAGTTCTAGAAAGCAAAGGTGGAGCCTTCTACATCCAGCAACGAATCGGTCGTAACGGAAAATCTTTCGGACTCTACAAATTTCGAACGATGAGAAAAGACGCCGACAAAGCAGGGAAGCTCACGGTAGGAATGCGCGATCAGCGAATCACTAAAATCGGTTACTTTCTACGAAAGTCGAAATTGGATGAGTTCCCACAATTTCTGAATGTGCTTTTGGGACAAATGAGTATCGTTGGCCCCCGACCAGAAGTTCAAGAATACGTCGATCATTATACACCTGAACAACGAGACATCCTATCCGTTCGCCCCGGGATCACTGATTACGCGTCGCTCGAATACTTCAATGAAAACAAATTGCTCGGACAATCCAATGATCCACAGAAAACCTACATCGAAGAGATTATGCCGGCAAAGATCAAATTGAATAAAAAGTACCTAGAAAGACCAACAGTTGGACATGATATTCAAATCATGTGGAAGACCTTCCTCAAAATTATTCGCTAAAGGACTTTCCGATTTTGAGATTCTTCACAATCGTGTAACTCAAAAGAAAACAGGCCAACCCCATTGTTCCTCCAAGCACGGCATCTTCCAGGAAGTGTTGTGATAAATAAATCCTCGAGAATCCAACGAGAACTGCGCCAATGACGCACAAGAACTGAACCCACTTATTTTTCCCGTAAAGAAATGCTACAAGTGCGAAAAACGCGAATCCTGCAGCAGTGTGACCTGATGGAAAAGAATTACTTGTGTGCATTTCAACCCCCGGTGCGGTGTGTAGAAATTCCTTTCCGATGAATTGTATAGGACGACTAGCATCATCGAAAATAACGTGTTTCAAGAACTGCGTTGACGCGGCAACCAAGACTAAATTCAGAGTGCCCAGCAAGGCCACTGCAAATTGATGTCGCTTCCAAAAGATGATCGAAAGAGCAACTGAACCCACAACGACAAAAGTCCCGCCTCCAACATGCGTGAAGTACGTAAAGAAGAAATCTAAGAAGGGAGTGTTCCCTAAATTCACGAACAAATGTCCGTCGACTTTTTCAACTATAGCGAGAAATAAACATCCGATCAGAAGCATGAAAACCGCTCCAGGTAAGTAAATGCGTAAATGTGGATGAATAAATTTCAAAGCAATCCGTGGTTAATGAATAAAGAATGCAAGTCCAGCGCCTCCAAGAATTGCCAATAGCTTGATGAAATTAAACTTGTGGTTCTCGCTTGTTTCAAAGATAATCGTCGTAGAAATATGCAAGAACATCCCTACTACAATTGCCAGTACAATGTCAAAATCAAAATCCAAACGATCCACTGAATTCAAACCAAGAAGCAAACCTATGGGAGTCGTTAGGGCGAAAATACCTAGAGTTAACCATACCTTAGTTTTCGAGACATTCGAGGCAAACAAAACGGTTGCGAGCGCAATGGCAACAGGGATACGGTGTAACAAAATACCCGTCAAGAGTCCGCTTCCACCTTCGTGATGGTGAGAAGTAGCGATTTCTGCTCCAGCCAGTTGCGTTCCCAAAGGTATTCCTTCCAAAAAGGCGTGAGCACTTAAGGCGATCACCAAAGCAATTGGAAGTTTCGCTCCTTTAACAGCATGCACGTGACCATGCTCGATTCCACCTGAGAAAAATTCCAGGGTCAATTGGACCAGGAAACCTACAAGAATATAGATTCCGACTTTCGCAGCGCTGTGCTCGTATAACTCAGGAATGAAGTGAATGAAAGCCAAGGATAGTAGGAATCCACCGCTAAACGCCAACATCAGCTTGATGATTTGATCGTTGTCTTTTTTGTCCAAAAACGCAACGAGCATCCCTCCAACCGGAACGGACAAAATAAGTGCAAGAATGGTTAAAATTACTTCCATTATTTCAATTGTGCAATGATGATCAAACGATCGGACGAAGTCTCTTCGAATGGATTTAAATCGAAATCTCCAAAGCTATCAAGAATCTTCAAATTCGCAGCATCTAGCATGGAAGAGAAATCTTCCAATGTGAGTGCCTGAACACGCTCAGTAAATGAATGATCCTGACCATCAGCATTAAAGCGAATGTGTTTAAAAATATGCGTCCCGTCAAATTTTCTCTCTATGTTGAATGTGATACCATCAACGGACTTATTCTCTGATTTAACCAAGTTCGCAACGACTTGCTGTACATTCATAAAATCAATCACCAATGTCCCTTTTGGCTTCAGCATTTTCGCAATGGAATCTACAGCGCGCTGATTCTCATCAATAGAATCAAAGTAACCGAAACTGGTAAATAGGTTAAAAACGCCATCGAATTCCTCATTTGGAATTACTTCGCGCATGTCGTGAACCGCAAATTTCAATGAATCATTTTCAAATCTTCTAGCTTCTGAAATACTATTTGCTGAAAGATCAACTCCTAGGACGCTAAAACCGCATTCCGACAGCGTTACGGCGTGTCGCCCTTTTCCGCATGCAAGATCCAGAACACGATCGTTTTTTTCTAGCGGAAGATGATGAATTAGGCGCTGGATAAACTGCTTAGCCTCAGAAACATCCCTGTTTTTGTACAGAGTATGGTAGTACGTCGTATCGAACCAATCGGCGAACCATTCTTTGCCTTGCATTTTCATGGGCACAAAGATAGGCAACTTTTAAGGAAGTGTAGGATATATCTGATTTGTATTCAGTATATTTGATTTCTTGACAATATGGCATTAACAGACGTTTACAATTATTATCGGAGAATGGAGGACGAGCAAGTTATCCTCTCATTCAAAGGTGAGTTCTCAGCAGAACTGCTGACGTCTATTTTGCATATCATGGAATCGAAGATGATTGAACTCTCTATTCCAATGCAAATGAAGAAGCGCGTTTTTAATGTGCTTGTTGAATGCTTTCAAAATCTCTACCATCATATTGAAGATGATTTTTCTGATTTCCAAATGGATTCATCTAAGAATGCGGCTTTAGTTATGGTGAAATATGTTGATAATAAAATCATGGTTCTAACAGGGAATTACATTCCAAAAGGAAGCATGGACGAATTGAAGCGTAAATTGGTCTTGGTCAATGAGTTGGATGAAAAAGAATTAAGAGAGCTGTATCAACAACGCCTGCTCAACAACAAAGTTTCTCAAAAAGGAACCGCAGGATTAGGCATTATTGATATCGCTCGTAAATCAAAAAATGAACTGGGATACGAATTCGTCGATGTAAACGATGATTACTCGTTTTTCTGTTTAAGTATTGTTATCGAATAATTAGAATTATGGAAAAATTGCACATTGAAGGATCAGCAAAAACACCATCGGTAAGTTTTGATGGACAAGTTGGAATTTTGGAAATGAGAGGACGATCAATTCCAGAAAATTCAATCGAGTTTTTTCAACCGCTTATGGACTGGGTAGATGCCTACGGATCGCAAGCAACGAGCGAAACACGAGTTGACATGAAGTTGGAGTACTTCAACACATCTTCTTCTAAGTGTATTCTTGATCTATTCAAGAGACTAGAGAAAATCAATAACGGTCAATCTCAAGTGTTGATCAACTGGTTTTACGAAACGGATGATGAAGATATGCAGGAAGCTGGCGAAGATTACGCGGCGATTGTAGACTTGAAGTTTGAAATTCAAGAAATCGACGAAATATAAAATGACCATTGGACTAACGGGAGGAATTGGTTCTGGAAAAAGCACAGTCGCAAAAGTGCTGGAATCTATGGGGTATCCCGTTTTTTATTCTGATCAAGAAGCCAAGAACATTATGCGCTCAGATCAGGAATTGCAATCCGATATAATAGCTCACTTTGGTGAAAAAGCTTACGAAAACGGATTGCTCAACCGCACTTATCTCGCAGAAAGAATTTTCTCTAATCCACAGGATAAAACTGTTCTTAACGAACTTATTCACCCACGAGTTCGAGCGAAATTCACTGAGTTCGCAAAATCATCAGATTCAAAATTGGTTTTCAATGAGGCGGCCATTCTGTTTGAAACAGGTGCCTACTCAAACTTTGATAAGACGCTGTTGGTAACGGCTCCCTCAGAAACGCGTATTAATCGGGTGATGAAACGGGATAATTGCTCTCGTGAGGACGTATTAAGCATAATGAACAATCAGTGGTCGGATGATCAGAAAATCCCTCTAGCGGATCAGATCATCAAAAATGGAGACGACGATACAGTCCTTGATCAAATTGAAAAAACCGTTCAGAGTCTATTGTACTAATCTACCTCTTCGAAATCGTCGAAATCGTCATTATTCGATTCGTCACTGCCATCGATTCCATTATTCGGAGCTGGAGTTTTACCGCCATTCAGTATGAAAGTCAAGCCTCCTACTAATTTGAAGAGCACGTTTAAAATGAAGAAGAATCCAATCACTTTGAAGATAAATCCAAAGAAAAAAGCGTCTTCAATGCTTAAGATGCTTCCGTGAAACCACTTCGAAGCAGCGTTTGTTGCGAGCCAAGGATAAAACCAAAGCACTGCAAAAAGTGCCAAAGCACCACAAATCACACCAATTTCCGCTTTCATGTTGAACGATAAACGGGGAGCTTGAGGAATGTTTCTTCCCATCATTTTGAAAACAGCGGCTTGGTTTTGAGAATTCTGCAGTTTTCCAACGAAGTACATCAGCAGGACAATACCACCAAGCACAACTTGATACGAAACGATCATGTGCTTGTCTAAATCTCCCAAACAGAAGAGAAACGTTACATCCGCTAGGAGCAAATACTTTATCCCTTTTATGATGTAAGATTCAACCATCGTTCGTGGGCGACTAGCAGTTAATAGGCGAAGTCCAATATCGATCATCCCCCAAAGAAATCCGAAGATGGCGAAAACAACACCCAAGCGAAATATAAAATTTAGTACTTCCACAGGGCTAAGATAATTAAATTGAAGCTTTGAGTGGATTCGTGTACTTTCATTTTCATCAACTCCAAGCGAATTCCTATCTTTAGCCAGATTTTGAAATCAAATTCAGGTTTTAAGACAATCAAATAATAGGTATGAAAAGAATCAGTTTAGCGTTAGTATTTATAGTAGCCTCGTTCTTCCATGTTTCGGCAGAAGAGGGAATGCTCATTCCATCTTTAATCAAGGCATTCGAAGACGATATGCAGGCGATGGGAATGAAATTATCAGCAGAGGACATCTACAGTGTCAACCAATCAAGTATGAAAGATGCAATCATGCACTTTGGAGGAGGTTGCACGGCTGAGCTGGTTTCAGATCAAGGATTACTTTTGACAAATCACCACTGTGGATACTCACAAATTCAGTCTCATTCATCACTCGAAAATGATTATATCAAATACGGTTTTTGGGCAAAAACGAGAGCTGAGGAGCTAACAAATCCTGGATTAACAGCATCGAGAATCGTTCGTATTCAAGACATGACAGCTTCAGTTTTTGCGGGAACAGAAGGATTATCTGGAGAAGCATACGGTCAAAGAATTGAAGCGAACATCGCAGAGTTGATCGCAGCGGCTACAGACGGAAATCATTACGAAGCGAACATCAAAGCATTCAACTACGGAAACGAATACTACATGATTGTTCAAGAGGTTTTCAAAGATGTTCGATTGGTCGGAGCGCCTCCAAGCAGCATCGGGAAATTTGGTGGAGACACAGATAACTGGGTTTGGCCAAGACACACAGGAGATTTCTCGGTATTTAGAATTTACGCTGGAGCAGATAACAAGCCAGCAGAGTACAGCACGAGCAACAAACCTTATCAACCACTTCACTACTTTCCAGTATCGGTAAAAGATCGCGTAGCAGGTGAATTCACAATGATTTACGGTTTCCCAGGGACAACGGAGCAACATCTTTCTTCAGAGCATTTACGCTACATCATGGACATGGAGCGTCCAGCGCGAATTGCAATGCGTGAGCAATCGTTGGGAGTAATTGATGCAAACATGCGCGCTTCGGACTTAATCAGAATTAAATATGCTTCTAAACAAGCAAGAATTGCCAACGGTTGGAAGAAATGGATCGGTCAAATTGGTGGTTTGCAAATGGTAGATGCCATTCAAATCAAATTAGATCGAGAGAAAGCCTACAACGATAGGGCGGCAGATAAAACGACTTGGCAAATGAAATACAGCACGGTCATTTCCGATATGAATCAGCTGGTGACAGATTACAAAGGAAGCGATTTCGCCTATTCGATGGCAGTAGAATACATGTATGTTGGCGCTGAGTCTTTCAAGCGTGCGCGCGAGATTGAAAAGTTCATTATGGAATACGAAGATCTTGTGAAACTTGATGAAGCAGAAGCTGAAATTGAAAAATTGCGCAAGAAGGCGAAAGGGTTCTTTAAAGATTATGATGAAGAAACAGATCGTAAGATTTTCATCAAAACTACTGAGGAGTACATGAGTCGAATGGAAGGAAATGGGTTGAGCGAAATTTTGAAAGCTCAAACTGTGGAGGCCTTGGCGAATGAAATCTTTTCTAAATCAGTATTAGTGAATGAAGCGCGATTTGAAGCGTTTTTGAATAGCTTATCTGATTCTACTGTTGCTGATTTTACTGAGAACGATCCTGCATTTAAATTGTGGACAGGCCTTAGTGCTGAATTCTACCAAGGAGTAATTCCACGAGTAAGAGAGTTCAAAGGAAAGATGAATCAACTGTTGAAAATTTACGTGGAAGGGAAGCTGGAAATGTTCCCGAACCAAAAGCACTGGGCAGACGCTAACTCAACATTGAGAATTACCTACGGTAAATTGGAGGGGTCCGCACCTCACGATGGAATGGCTTACACTGAGCACACGACCTTAGATGGAATCATAGCGAAAAACAACACGGGTGAAGCTGATTTCGAGTTATTGCCAGAGTTCAGAGCATTGGCTGAATCGAAAGATTACGGTGGATACGATCAAGATGGTGAATTGTGGGTGTGTTTCACAGGATCAAATCACACGACAGGAGGAAACTCTGGCTCGCCTGTAATTGATGCTGAGGGAAATCTTATGGGATTGAACTTCGACCGCTCTTGGGAAAGTACAATGAGTGATTTCATGTTCGATGCAGACCGCTGTCGTAACATTACCGTTGATGTAAGATACGTTCTCTGGATTATGGACAAATATGCTGGAGCGACGAACTTAGTCGAGGAGATGACCTTAGTTGAAGACAAGAAGGGTTGGTGCCAGCGACGAAAAGAAAAGAAGGCTAAGAAGAAAAAGTAATTCTTTTGATATAAATCAGTTTAGGGCAGAATTTAAGTTCGCCCTTTTTTTTGTGAACGATTCCCTTATTTTTTTGCGTTACATAATTTCAGTTTGATTATTTCGTTCTCCTTGCGAACACCTAATAAATGACCCTCATGAAGAATTACCTTGCAGTCCTTTTTGCATTTTGCTTGTCAACCGCGGCCTTGTTTGCCCAAAACCTAGCTCTGAATCCTGATTTTGAACTGAGAGATGCTGATTTCTGCGGTATTGCTGGACCAAGTGATCTAGAGAATTCACTTGTTGATTGGTATTCTGCGACCTCAGGAACGCCGGATGTCTATTTTACTGACATCGCTCCATCCTGTTGGAATTATCAGCCTACGAGCACTTATCCCGGTCCAATCGGTATAAAAGGCATACAACTTCCAAGATCTGGTTCCGCAATGGCTGGAATGGGACTTTTCACCATCTCTGGATTGAATCAAAGAGAATACATTCAAGTTCAACTGACAAGCCCGATGGTGCCGAGTGGAAATTACCTTGTCGAATATTATGTTTCTCTTGCTGATTATACAGAGTTTGCATCTAACAATATGGGATTCCATCTTTCCACTAACGCGGTAACGAGTGGAGGAAATGGTGTACTAGCTGTCAGCCCTCAATATGCTTCATCGAATGTGGTTGGAGATATTCAAGGGTGGGTGAGAATCGCGGATACCATTACAGCAAGTGACGCTTTCGAATTTTTGACAATAGGGAATTTCTCCGATGATGCTTCAACAACCTTAGAGGTAAATCCAAGTGCGTCTTTTGAACCTGGAATGTACGGTGCTTATTATTTTGTTGATGATGTGAAAGTAGAAAGGGTGATTATAGATTCAACTGCAAATACAACGCAATTAGAGAGGAATGATGCGTTCAGTATTTTCCCTAACCCTACAGATGATGAGGTGTGGGTTGAGCTTCAAAATGGAGGAGGTCAAATTCAAATAGATTTGTTTGATGTAAATGGGCAACTTGTATTGTCAATCAAAAATGCGGAAAAGAGACAAAGGATCGATCTTCGAAAGTTAGACGGTGGCGTTTATTTTGTTCAGGTGAAAAACGGATCTAAATCTTATTCGGAGAAAATAGTCAAGCATTAACATCAAAAAGAAGGCTGCTGGAATCGTCTAGAAAAGAAAAAGGGGAGACAAATGAATGCCTCCTCAATCTGTATAAATGATTTTTCTACACGTGGAGCGGACGATTATCCGTCGCTGCCAATGCTGCTTCTTTTACCGCTTCTGAATAAGTAGGGTGTGGGTGACAAATTCTCGCCATGTCCTCAGCTGAAGCTCTGTATTCCATTGCCGTAACCGCTTCCATTATTAAATCTGCTGCACGAGGAGCTACCATGTGTACTCCGAGTACTTCGTCCGTTGCTGCATCCGCGATAATCTTCACAGTTCCTTGGATATCCATACTTGCGCGAGCTCTACCCAACGCTTTGATAGGGAAAGATCCAATTTTGATCTCAACTCCTGCTTCTCTTAATTCCTCTTCTGTTTTTCCAACAGCGGCAACTTCAGGCCACGTGTAAACGACTCCAGGAATCAAATTGTAATTGATGTGAGGTTTCTGTCCAGCTAGAAGCTCAGCAACGAATACGCCTTCTTCTTCTGCTTTGTGAGCAAGCATTGCTCCTTTGATTACATCACCAATTGCGTAAACATTTGGAATAGAAGTCTGCAAATGCTCGTTTACTTCAACTTGTCCACGATCGTTCGTTTTCAATCCGATGTTTTCCAATCCGAGCCCTTCAGTATATGCTTTTCTTCCTACCGCCACCAAGCAGTAATCTGCTTCCATGGTAACTTCTTCATCTTTCTTGTTGAGGGCAGTTAAACTTACTCCTTTACCGGTATTCTTTACAGATTGAACTTTGTGTTGTAAGTGGAATTTAAATCCTGCCTTTTTCAATACACGTGTCAACTCTTTTGACATTGTACTGTCCATTGTTGGGATAATCTTGTTAGCGAATTCAACAACTTCCACTTGAGTTCCCAAGCGACTGTAAACTGATCCAAGCTCTAGTCCAATTACTCCACCACCAATAACAAGCATCTTCTTTGGAATCTCCGTTAAGTTCAAAGCTTCCGTAGATGTAATGATTCGTTTCTTATCTGGTTCCATTCCTGGAAAGAAATTCGGTTTCGACCCTGTGGCGATGATCACGTTCTTTGTTGAAAGCGTCGTTTCCTTACCATCTTTGTCAGTAACCTTCACCGTGTTTTTGTCAACGAATGAGCCCAATCCGTAATGAACATCAATCTTGTTTTTGTCCATTAGAAATTGAATTCCCTTTGTTGTTTGCTCAACTACCGCATTCTTACGATTAATCATTTGCGTGATATTCGCCTGAACGCCGGTCACATCAATTCCGTGCTCCTCAAAATTGTGAGTCGCATTGTGAAAATGTTCAGAAGAGTCCAACAATGCTTTTGATGGGATACACCCCACATTGAGGCACGTTCCACCGAGAGTATCGTATTTTTCAATAATCGCAGTTTTCATTCCTAGTTGCGCGCAACGTATAGCTGCAACGTATCCTCCAGGTCCTGATCCAATAATTGTAATATCGTACGTGCTCATGATTTTATCGTTTGTTACAAATGTAGAATTTCTAGGTGAATTTCAGGCCGTTTAGATCAACATATCAACAAAGAAAAAGCCCCGATCTCAGAAGAGAATCGGGGCTTGTATTTTCTAGTGTTTGATATTACATCTTCACGAACTTCGTAGTTGCTTGTTGCTTTCCAGCAAACATCTTAACAACGTAAGTTCCAATCGCTAAATCAGCTCCTTCGATATCAACAACTTGTGAACCTTGGCTCATGTTTTTCTCGTTGATAGTCTTAACAAGTCTTCCTGATAGGTTGTAAACTTGAATTGTTACATCAGAAGTATTTGCTAATTCGAATGACAAGCTAGTGCTAGCCGACGTCGGGTTTGGATAAGGGAACAAGTTTGTATCGAATTCTTCGATTGACGTTCCTCCATTTCCATCAGCTTGTTCCGTGTCTGTTGACAAGTAAGAAGCCGAACTCCAGATACCACGTCCGAATGTTCCAATGTAGATTTCACCTGGTCGGAAGTTACCTTCAGCCCAAGTTCTCCATGATTGTCTTACTTCGTAAACTGGTGTTCCACAGAATCCGATAGAACCATCTTCCCAAGTCGTTCCTCCGTCCTCAGTAACGAATACACCGTGAGATGTACCAACTACTAAGATTTGATCATCATTACGATCGATAATCGCATCGTATGTTCCAGGACCTCCAGGGATCGTACCAACATTCGAGAATGATGGAGTAGCTCCAGCGGCATTCACAGAACGCTTGATGTTATTTGATCCAAATCCTGTAAGAACTACTACGTCGTTAGCATCCGATGGGTTAACACAGATACCTTCAACTGATCCTCCTGGACTGAAAGTCACTTTAGACGTTCCATTCGGTGGAGTAGTCACAGCAGGTACACCTTCTTCATGGTAGAATGCGTCATCGTAGAACGTGTCGCTAGAAGTATAAATACTTCCAAGGCTATCCACACGAGTCACAGTAGATCCTCCTGAAGAGATGTAAAGGTGATTCAAGTCTTTAGAGAATTCAACGTCAACATTGTTGAACGTTCCACCTCCAATTCCTTGAACGATGATTCCCCATTCTTGATCTGGAGCAGCAAGGCGAAGTGCATTACGTGTTCCCCAAAGCTCACCACCATTTGCATTCACATACATCAAGTACCATGATTGGTAAGGATCCTGAACAGTAACTGTGTTCCAAGCTACGTTGTAAATTACTGTATCAACTCCCATGTCATAGATGTCATTAGAAATTGGGTGTTGAGAATAGTTATGATCATATGAGAAAAGTGACTCAACAACTACTGTATCTGTAGAAGTTTCGAAATCTACCAACAATGTATCGCCAACTAGTGGTGGGAACAATCCTGATCCCGCTGTACCATGATGTACATAGTTGTAAAGGTCCAAGTAAACTGATTGACCAGTAATTTCGTTCACAACTCCTGTTTCTGAAACAGTCAAAGCTGGTGTAAGGTTCATTGTATCATCGAAGTACAATGCTTCCGTTAATGTGTAGGAGATGCTATCACCAGAAGCTGCACTTGGTACCAAAATAGTTGTACCTGAAGCGATATCTTCTTCTGGAATATAAACTACTGAATCTTTCGAGTTAAGATCGTAGTATTCCGCTAAGTAAATTTTTGTGTGGAATGGGTGATTCGCAGAACCATCTGTTCCAAATGGATCGTAACTTCCTGGCAATGGGTTTGGAATGAAAGACTCAACTGTTTGTCCTCCATCTCCTGAACGTAATCCGTTACCGTATTGAGAAGTTGTAAACATTACGTTAGGGTTGTAGAATGAAATTTCACATTGGAAACCATCTCCACCGGAAACTTCTGTAAATTCTAAGAATGTTGAAAGTTGGTGGTCATTGTATAATGAACCATTATCCTGAGTTCCTCCAAGTACTGCTCCGTTTTTATCGAAAGCAATTCCGTAGAACTGTGTTACGTTGTAACCTCTGTTCGCTGGGTAGAAAGCATCGTCTGGATCATCTGATACTCCAACACCTCCATCGTTACCAATGTAAAGTCTTGTTCCGTCCCATTTGAATTCATGATTATCAGCGTGAACATATTTAGTTGAAGTTGGTTGCAAGAACCACTCAGATAATTTCTCGAATCCACCAGATGGAGGGTTGTTTGTAGTTTGTTCCCATTTCCAAACATCAATACCACCGATTAAGATTTTTTCAGTGCTTTGAGGTGTTACAGTAATAGCAGAGTTGTATCCACCTTGATTACGATAAATGTCTAAGTTACTTGGAGTACCTGAAGCGCCTACAAATTGAGACCATGTGTTCCCGTTATCTTGTGAAACATTCATCCCTTGTAAGTTACTTCCCGTACGAACCGCGTAAATAGAGTAATTACCACTTGAGTTAGTTGTTTGTGAAACCGCGTACTCAATTCTTCCGGCTCCGTTTGGAACGAGTCCTGAAGCACTAGTTCCTGATTTATCAGTGAATGTAGCACCGAAATCACTTGAAACGTATGTTTTGTTAGAAGCAATAGCAGCTACAAATACTTGACCGTTTGGAGAACATGCCAATGCGTTACATCCACCGTTACCTGTAGTAACATCTGTTAAAGCAGCATCTCCCATGTTCCATTTCTTCAATCCATTAGGACTTGTCAACCACAATGTCGTTCCTCCTTCAGGAGCAACAACTTCAGTTACACGACCAGAAGAGAAACTTGATGTTCCAGGAACGTTTGTCCAAGAAGCACCTTGATCTTGTGTATACCAAACTCCGTCACCTCCCCAGTTGTCATCATTCGAACCTGTAGCTACGAATAATGTACCGTCACTGAATTGGCACATTGAAGAGATAAACGGTGAACAAAGTAATTCATATGATTCAACGCGCTCCCATGTGTTCGCTCCGTTAATCGATTTGAAAAGACCACCTGATACACCACCTGCCCAAATAATATCGCTATTTGTCAAGTCTACTTGAATGGCTCTTGTTCTACCACCAATGTTGTCAGGACCTTGTTCTGCAAATGTCACAGCACGACTTTTCGCCATCTGACTCACTGCAGCATCAATCTGACGCAATTTTTTGTTAGAAATACGTTCTCCTGTTTCAGGATCTAGGTAACGTCTTTCCATCCATAATTTTGCATCATCTGCCGACTTATTAGTAAGCGAAGAGAAAGTCTCCTGCGTATAAGTTCCCTCTGAATCTGTTGACTTCCAAGGGGAAACGGCAATTAGTGCAGCAGTGGCTATAACACCCACCGAACCGATTATTATATTGTTACGTTTCATATTTTGATATTATCAAGTAGTTTAAAGTTTATCGCGACCGCCAAATTACGAATTATTATGCAAATATTAACATTTGTTTGCACCGTATTCTAGCATTCTTACTGCCCATAAAATTATGGCTTTTCCAAGAACTGATTTCAGTCCTTTATCTTAAAATAAAATTAAAGTATACACGTCTATTCTAAAACAGGTGTTTCTCAGCACGATACGATGATCGAACCAACGGTCCGCTCTCCACATATCTGAAGCCCATCTTCAATCCTAGCTCTTTATATTCGGCAAATTGTTCAGGTGTCACAAATTCATCAATTGGGAGATGTTTTGTTGTTGGCTGGAGATATTGTCCCAGTGTTAATACATCAACATCGACACTTCTAAGGTCTTCCATTGTTTCGATAACCTCTTCACGCGTCTCACCTAATCCGAGCATTACTCCCGACTTCGTGTTCATTCCTCCTTTTTTCAATCGGAACAATACTTCTAAACTTCGATCGTATTTTGCTTGAATTCGGACTTCTTTCGTTAATCTTCGAACCGTTTCCAAGTTATGACTTACAATTTCTGGAGCGACATCAATGATGTTTTGAAGATTCTCCCATTTACCAGCGAAATCTGGAATCAATGTTTCCAATGTCGTTGTTGGAGATTGCTTGCGAATAGCGCGCACCGTCTGGGCCCAAATCAATGAACCACCATCTTTTAAATCATCTCGATCGACAGAGGTAATCACAGCATGTTTTACGCCCATTGTTTTAACACTGTGCGCAACGCGTCCGGGTTCATACTCATCTACTTCGTCTGGTCTTCCTGTTTTAACCGCACAGAATCCACATGATCGCGTACAGATGTTTCCAAGAATCATAAACGTCGCCGTTCCTTCTCCCCAACATTCACCCATATTCGGACAATTCCCACTCTCACAAATCGTATGCAGCTTGTGTTCATCTACTAAAGATCGAACGCGTTTGTAATTTTCACCTGTCGGCAATTTCACACGCAACCACTTCGGTTTTTTGATTCGAACCTTGTTATCTTCTTCTACTAATTCGCTCATCGCACTCACTTAATTGTGTTGTTGACCTCTACGCTGATAAAAAAAGCTAATTTTACAGCCAAAGCCGATTACAAAGGTACTTTAAAAGCGGATATATGGCAACTGCAAGAATTGAATATTTGGGTGGACTTCGCACGAAATGCACACATATTAAATCAGGAACTGAAATTTTAACAGATGCTCCAGTAGACAATCATGGAAAAGGTGAAGCATTTTCTCCAACGGATCTGGTTGCTGCGGCATATATTTCTTGCATGATTACCATTGTAGGAATCCATTGTGATAAGAACAACATTGAAATGATCGGTGGAACGGGTGAAGTGACCAAAGTAATGGCTTCCGGCCCGCGCAGAATTGAACGCGTTGGAATTGAATTGGATTTTTCAATGAACAATTGGTCCGAAGAGATTGAAAAACGCATCATTAAAGTTGCTGAAGCATGCCCTGTGGCAAAATCGGTGAGCGAAATGATGGTAGTAGACATTGAGTATACATTTTAGGAATGGGAGATAGAGAATTTAGCAGAGACAATTATCGCGATTCAGATCGTGGAGAACGCAAGTATGAGCGCAAACCAAAGAAATTGGATGAGTCGTACATTTTTGGTGTTCGAGCAGTGATTGAAGCCATCAAGGCAGATCGTGAGATCAACAAAATCATGATCCAAAAAGGAATGAACAAGGAATTGTTCTTGGAATTGAAAGAAGCACTGAAAGGAAAAAACCATCAGTTGCAGTTCGTGCCTAACGAAAAATTGGATCGAATTACGCAGGAAAATCACCAAGGTGTGATTGCCATGGCTTCCCCTGTTTCATATTATAAAATAGAAGAGATCGTTGAAGGTTTGTTGGAAGAAGGTAAGAAGCCTTTCGTTTTGGCCCTTGATCGAATTACTGATGTTCGAAACTTTGGAGCGATTGCCAGAACAGCCGAATGTGAGGGTGTTGATGCCATCTTAATTCCTGCGAATGGTTCCGTTCAAGTAACGCCTGATGCAATTAAAACTTCAGCTGGAGCCTTGAATAGAATAAAAGTATGCCGTACCGAAAGTCTGAAAGATTCGTTATTTTATATACAGCAATGCGGATTGAGAATCGTTGCCTGTACTGAGAAATCGAAAACGCCATCGTATAGCACCAACCTGAGAGGATCTGTTGCAATCGTGATGGGATCAGAAAAGGATGGGGTCACTTCAGATTTAATCAATCTAGCAGATGTGGCATGTCGTATTCCGATGCGTGGTGAAATAGCGTCATTGAACGTTGGAGTTGCCGCAGGAATGATGATGTACGAAAAGTTGAGACAAGAGTTGAACACTTAATAAGATTGATATGAGAAAATTTGGTGCGCTTTTAGTGTTTTTTGCATTCTCCTTTGGTGCGTTCGCACAGTTGCCGAACAAAGTGAAGAAGATGGAAGGGACGTGGGAATACAGATTCGGAAGTGGATTGGAGATTCTCGAAGTTAAAGGTGACGAACTTTTAGGTGTTGGCTACCGAATCAATCAGAAATTAAACGACACAACACGCGTGGAAAATGTTCGGATGCGAATGGCGAATAAGAACCTCGTCTATTCAATGACGACATATAATGTGATTGGGGATTCAGTTGTGCCGAACATACAAGAATTCGTGAGCTCAGGAAGAAGTTTGAAATTCGTGAACATTTCAGCGCCCACGCCACACATGATCAAATATTCATTCGGGTTTTTAAATCGAAACAAGCTATTTATTCGTGTTTATCATGGTCCAGAAACCAAACCTGTGAAGTTGATTCTCACACGGAAAAAAGTGATCTAGCGCCACCCAATTCAATTTCTCGAAGTGAGGCAGCGCCTATTTTAGGAATAGAGCGTATCGAATGACATGCGGGCACCGTAAGGAAGCGCTAAGCGATCCCCGTAACGGTCGCAATGTCTGATTGAAGCGAATAAGACTAAAATCAGCGCAAGGGCATTTTCTTTGAAAGCAGTGCTTTCTCTCTATTTTTGCTCAATAAAAAAGTATGAAACACACTGGGCATCATTTCCCCAAAAGAAAATTACATCCAAGGCAAGGTATCAGGAATCGCCTTCAACTCGTGAATATGCCACTTATGCCTTCCTTCTCTGTGAATCCGATTTGGATCAAATAGAATAGCGCGAATTCCAGCATTTTCGGCTCCGACGATGTCAGCCTCATAACTATCACCAATCATAATGCTTTCGTCTGAAGTAGCATCTGCTTTTTCTAACGCATGATCAAAAACCAATCGCGCCGGTTTGTTCTTTCCAACTTCTTCCGAACATAAAATGATATCGAAATAAGGCCTCAAGCCGCTTTTGTCCAGTTTGATATGCTGCACCTCTAAGAAACCATTGGTGATAATGTGCAATTCGAAATTGTCGTTTTTGAGTTTTTCTAAGGTTTCAATCGCATCTGGAAAAAGATTCGTCTGATACGGTGACAATGAAACGTATCCATCCGCCAAAGAATCAGAAAGTTCTTTATTCTTTACGTCGAAATGTGCTAGCGTGTCTTGGAAGCGTTTCACCCTTAAGGTGTCTTTGGAAATTTTACCCTTAGCGTATTGATCCCACAACTCACCGTTCACCTTTTTATACTTCGTATGAAATGAACGAAACGAACGCAAATGATTGTCCAGCTTCAATTCATCGTAAAGAATGTTCAAGGCGGTTTCAGAATTCTTATCGAAATCCCAAAGTGTTCTGTCTAAATCAAAGAAAAGATGTTTCATCCAATTAAATAAGCTATGCTAGTGGTAATTGCTCCATTCATGAACATTCCAACAATGATTAAAGGAAATGTTCGTTTATCATCGCCGAAAAATTTTGCTGCGATAATGCTACCTAAAGGAACTGAAAGAAAAAGTGGTGCCCATAAAGCGGTTCCATAAATTCCAAGCGTCAGTTTTACTTTCACAATTGCTTTGTTTACGCGTGTAAAGGTCTTTTTCTTTTTATAGGGTGTTCCTTTTTCAAGGTGGTCTCGGTATTGTTGTTCGCGTTTGCGTTTCGCACGATGCATGAAATAATTCGCGGAGAAATAGAAAATACATGCGGCAAAAATTCCACCTGCCACGCAGGATAAGTATGTCTCTAAAAATGTCAATCCCATTCGAGGACCCCCAAGTGGAGCAAACATGAATTTGATGAATGACAGAATAAAAAGGCCACTAAGCTTTGAGAGGTACATTCTTTAGTATTTTTCTCCGTACGCAAGATCACCAGCATCACCCAATCCAGGAACGATGTAGGATTGTGCCGTCAATTCTTTATCGATTGCTCCAACGAAATACTCTGTATTATCTGGAAGATGTGCCTGACAGTATTCCATAGCATCTGGAGTGGCAATTGCGGCTACAATGTATGTCTTTATAGGAATTCCTTGCTTCAAGATTGCCTTGTAAACAGTAACCATGGAACTTCCAGTGGCGAGCATTGGATCGCTGATGATCAAAATGCGATTGTCAATTTTTGGCGATGCCAAGTACTCTACGTAGATTTCAAAATCTTCCGCTGTCGTATGCTTTCTGTAAGCCGAAACAAATGCGCTCTCAGCACGATCAAAGTAGTTCAATAATCCTTGGTGCATTCCCAATCCCGCGCGTAAAATTGTCGCAAGAACGGGCTGTGATTTCAAAACAGGAATTTCTGTTTCTCCTAATGGAGTAGTCACCAAACGATCTTCGTATGGCAGTTGTTTCGATAACTCATAACCCAAAACTTCTGAAATACGCTCCAAGTTTCTGCGGAAACGCATTGGGTCGTGTTGAATGTCGACATCGCGAATTTCCGCTAAGAAGGTCTGGAATATCGACTTGGTGTTCGAAAGGTTGTGGATCATTGCTATCAAGTTTAGCGTAAAGTTAGTGGATTTTCATCAGAATTCTTGTCCCAATTTGAACATTTCAAACGAAAAGAATTCAACTCGACTTATTGCGGTAGGACACCAACCATTTACACTATTTGGGAGATCAATACCTAATCTTTGATTATTTTTGCTCCATGGACAAGAAAGCAAAGCTGGACATCAATGTTTTTAAACGTCTGCTTTCATACTGGAAACTGTACAAAGGGCTATTTCTTATTGCACTGATTTGTACAATCATGCTCGGTGTACTTGGCCCCATGCGCCCTGCAATTATTGGGTATGTCGTGGATGAGTACATCTCAGAAACACAGAATCCATCGATGCTTTTGATGTGGATTTTGATCGTTGGAGGAATGCTGCTTTTTGAAGGCGTTTTTCAATTTCTTTCCTCGTATTTTTCGAATCTTTTCGCTCAATCGATTATCCGTGATCTGCGTAAGCAACTCATGGCGAAAATTTTAACCTTCCGAATGAGCTATTTTGATCGAACGCCAATTGGTGAACTCGTTACGCGATTGGTTTCAGATTTACAAGCAATCACAGAAGTGTTTTCGGCAGGGTTGATGAGTGGTTTAGCGGATATTCTTGCCGTGGTAATCGCCATTGGTGGGATGTTTTGGTTCGATTGGGAGCTCGCGTTACTTACCCTTATTCCAATTCCGATTTTATTGATCGCCACACGATTGTTCGCTCGCGCACTTCGGAAGTCAATGAAAATGGAGCGAGAGTCAGTGAATAACCTGAATACTTTCGTTCAAGAACGATTGACGGGAATGTCCTTGGTGCAACTTTTCAGTAGACAAAAGAAGGAGTACGAGTCTTTTAAGGAAATAAATGCGTTGCACAGAAAATCGCACGTGAAAGCAATTTGGGCCAATTCTATTTTCTTTCCATTTGTTGAATTATTGAGCTCTTTTTCGATTGCCTTGTTGATTGTGTATTCGGCACTTCAAGTTCGCGGATTTGAAACGGGCGAGGCGGAGAGTCAATTCGGATTATTCATCGCGTTCACGATGTGGATTCAAATGATGTATCGACCGATTAGACAATTGGCGGATAAATTCAACATCTTCCAACGGGGAGTAGTGAGAGCAGAACGCGTGTTCGAGATCATTGATTTAGAGGACCATATTCAGAATGAAGGACAAGTTGTGGAATGTGATTTTGACGCTGCGATCAATTTTGATAAGGTCTTCTTTGCCTACAACGATGAAGATTGGGTCCTGCGCGACATCAACATGAAGATTGATCCTGGCTCGACGGTCGCTTTTGTCGGAGCAACAGGAGCGGGGAAGAGTTCCTTAGTCGGATTACTCGGTCGTTTTTATGAATATCAGCAGGGAGAAATTAAGGTAGGAGATGTTGCTTTCCGTGACATTGAATTGAGCTACCTCCGAAAGAATATTGCGATTGTTTTGCAAGATGTATTCTTGTTTTCCGATACGATCGAACAGAACATTACTTTGGGTGACGATTCCATTTCTCGCGAGGACATCATTGCAGCGGCAAAAGAGGTGGGAGCGCACGATTTCATCTCTAAATTACCTAATGGATATGATACGCAAGTCGGTGAGCGCGGCGGAACCTTATCCGTTGGTCAGCGCCAGCTGATTTCATTCATTCGAGCCTTTGTTTACAATCCGCACATTTTAATTTTGGATGAAGCAACGTCAAGTGTGGACAATGAATCAGAGGAAATGATCCAACGAGCGACTGAGCGCTTAACGAAGGGGAGAACAGCAATAGTTATTGCGCACAGATTATCGACCATTCAATCAGCAGATAAGATTGTTGTGATGGAGAAAGGACAAATCGTTGAGCAAGGAACGCAAGCGGAATTATTAGAATTAAACGGTTTCTACCGAAATTTGCACGACATGCAGTTTTCAGAAGAACGGAAACGTAAAGAATAAGATATGTTAGGATTGAAAGTGGGTGGAGTTCCCGAACATTTCAACTTACCTTGGAGAATGGCAATTGAAGAAGGGAAGTTCAGAGATGAAGGAATTCAATTGCACTGGAGCGATATGGGAGGTGGAACGGGTCAAATGATTCGTGGATTGGAAAACGAAACTTTAGACGTTGCAATTCTACTCACCGAAGGCGGAACGCGTGCCATTCTGCAAGGATTGGATGCGAAAATCATTCAGGTTTACGTCAATACACCACTTCGTTGGGGAATTCATGTTCCTTACAAATCGGATTATGAACAAGTGTCAGACTTGGAGAACAAAACGATCGCTATTTCGAGATTTGGATCAGGTTCGCACTTGATGTCATACGTGATGGCGCACCAACAAGGTTGGAACACAGATTCGTTAAAATTCAACGTGATTGGTGATGTGTATGGAGGTTTATGGGCTTTGGAAAACGACGAAGCGCAAGTTTTTTTGTGGGAGAAATACACCACGCATCCTTACACGGAGCAGAAGAAATGTCGCCGCGTCGATGAAGTAATTACACCATGGCCGTGTTTTGTCATTGCCGTACGAAAGGAAATATTTGACAAGCATCCCGAGGAGTTGAAGAAAATGTGCGACATCGTAAATCAAAAAGCACAAGAGCTCAAAGAAAACGAAAATGCAATCGACCTAATTAGTTGGAGGTACAACCTGCGTCGAAGTCATGTCGAAAATTGGCTCAACGAAACGGATTGGAATTATGATGGGATTAAATACCCACTCGCGTTTGAAAAAACGATATCATACCTCTTGAAATTAGGATTGCTTGAGAAAGAACAAGCGGAAGATTGGCGAACAAAATTATTTTAGAAGATGAAGAAGTGAATAGGTGTACTGTTAATTCAGTTAGGAACTCCAGATAGTCCAAAGACGAGTGATGTTCGTCGTTATTTGAGTGAATTCTTGAATGATCCACGCGTAATTGACTTGCCTTGGCTCGGAAGAAAGTTGCTGGTAAATGGAATCATCGTTCCTTTTCGAGCACCGAAATCTGCAAAGATTTACAAAGAGCTGTTCGATATTTCTGGAGGAATTTCACCTTTAGTTACGCATACCGAAGCCGCAGTTGAGAAATTGCAGGCACGTTTTCCCGATGGTGATTTAACGGTTCACTATGCAATGCGTTATCAAAACCCAGCCATGTACGACGTGCTTGAGGGAATGCGCAAGGAAAATTACGATCACATTGTGGTATTGCCGATGTTTCCTCAATATGCGAGCGCATCAGCCGGTTCAGCCATAGATTTAGCAATGGACTTGATCCGCAAGTGGTGGGTGGTTCCTCAAGTGAGTGTCATCAATCAATTCTGGGACAACGAAGGATACATCGATTCGATAATCGAACGCACGAAAGAATTCAACTTGGAGGATTACGATCACATTTTGTTCTCTTATCACGGCTTGCCGGATCGGCATGTAGATAAAGTCTACGAAGGATCAGATTTGTGTGAAGATGAACCGTGTGAAACCGAAGTGAACGAGAGGAACAAATTCTGTTACAAGGCGACATGCTTTGCAACTACTCGCTTGATTGCGGACAAATTGGGTATCACTGAATCTGATTATACCGTTTGTTTCCAATCGCGATTGAACAAGAAATGGTTGACTCCATTTGCGGATGAAGTGGTGGAAGAACAAGCGAAAAGTGGTGCGAAAAAATTGTTGGTGTTTAGTCCAGCATTCGTGGCAGATTGTCTCGAAACATTGATTGAAATTGGCGACGAATATCAAGAAATATTCGAAGAGAATGGAGGAGAAAAAGTACAGCTCGTTCCGAGTTCAAATAGCCATGATCGTTTCATTGATGGATTAGAAGAATTG
Source organism: Crocinitomicaceae bacterium (assembly GCA_029252405.1). Taxonomy (GTDB): domain Bacteria; phylum Bacteroidota; class Bacteroidia; order Flavobacteriales_D; family Crocinitomicaceae; genus UBA4466. The sequence continues at coordinate 53,625 of JAQXBM010000030.1, read as the reverse complement.
GTTCGAGAACGTCTTTAAGAGCCAACCGGATTGAGTGTGTTTCCGTCAATGTAGTGTAAACTACTTACCATGAAGACACTCATCTTAACCTGTGTGCTGTTGATTTCAAGTTCAATCAATGCACAAGTATCGCCTTTACTTTCAACAACATGGAATCAAACATGTTACTATAACGCACTTGTGCCGACATTTGGCAGCGGAGGATCTTGCGGAAACGCATACACTGGTTGCAATTCAACAGCAATGGCGCAGATTTGCAAGTATTATGCATACCCCACAACAGGTTTTGGATCTCATTGTAATTCGAATTTTCCAAGCGAATGCGCCGACTTTAGTGCAGCGAATTACAACTATGCGGCCATGCCGAACGCTGTGTCATCTGCTAACTTGGAAGTCGCAACACTGATGTACGATTTAGGTGTATCGGTAGACATGAGTTGGAGTGGAACGAATTCAACGTCGTTTTTCAGCTCGAAAGTATTAAAGAAACATTTCGCCTATTCTCCAAAAATGTACTCGACAGCTATTTTCCTCTTCGGATCAACAGCTGAATTAATTGCCGGAATTAAAGCCGAGTTGGATGAAGGACGTCCTGTTTACGCCAAAGGCGGAGGACATTTTTACCTCATTGATGGCTACAATAGTTCGGATGAATTTCACATGAATTTTGGCTGGGGAGGAACCTACGATGGCTATTTTCCAATTGACGCGGTGACGAATCCCGCAGGAACCTTCAATCCTTCCAATTTCATTTTCAACATCACGCCAATGGTCGATGATTTAGAAACGGCAGTGGACACACTATTTATTAGTGCATCTGGATCGACTACTGCTGAAATTGAGTTTACTTCACTTTCCAATTGGACCATGACTTCTTCTGAATCGTGGATAACTCCTGCTTTGACTTCTGGCACTGAAGGTTATTACGACTTTTCAGGGGGATGCACAGCAACTATTCCAGTAAATAACGGAGCATTAAGAACGGGATATATCATCATTTCCAATGCAACAGAAACTGATACAATCGTTGTCGTACAGGATCCGTCTGAGCTAACGGTTACACCGTGCCCAATCAACTTTTTAGAAACAGGTGGATCAGAAACAGTGAGCGTTTCGTATTATTCTTGGGGGAATTGGACGGCTAGTGTCAGCGAGCCCTGGCTTAGTTTGTCATCGAGTTCAGGAACGGGATCGGATAGTTTTACACTGACTTGCTCAGCGAATTCAGGTGCCGCTCGAACAGCTCAATTAATTGTTGATGGTGGTACTTTTGTCGATACAGTTGTCGTTACACAGGATGGCTCAACTTCTTCGCTTGAAGATTTGATCCAGAGCCAAGTGATTGTTTTCCCAAATCCTACGGATGGAATATGCACGATTCACAACCTTAATTCGAACAAGGAAGTATTGATTCAAGACCTTCACGGCTCGTTGATTAAAACGATTGATTCAATCAATAATGAAGTAATAGTCGACCTTACCGACTATCCTGCTGGAGTTTATTTCATTCGTTTCGAAGACGAAGTAATCCGATTGATGAAGAACTAATTTGTTCGAGATGGTGCTGGTTTTGTTGGGTGAGCTGAGCCGATCCTAACTATTCAATCAAAGGATAAGGAATATATGGTTCAGGCAACACGACTTCAATTTCAGGAAACAGGAAATTCAGTTTGGTGCGCAGTGCATCGCGTTGATGAGGTTCTCCATGATTCAAAAAGATCTGCTTAGGTTTTTTTCGAAATCCACGCAGCCATTCGACAATTTCCTCTTGATCGGCATGTCCTGATAATCCTGTGATCGATCGTATCTGACAATTCACTTTATGATATTGACCGAAAAACTTGATCTCTTTGGCACCTTCCACAATCGATGAGAATGCGCTTCCCGTTATTGTCGAATAAAGTTTTGGAGCCAGTTACCGTTCCTGCGGCTCCTAGAAATGTCAAATTGTCCTGAATAGATGTCTTCATTGTTAAGGGTATGTCTAACTATTAATTAAGCATAAAATGGCGTTTTTTGAAGACGAAAATTCAATATTCACTCCAGTTTTACTACTGCACCTTATGAAATGGATAGCTTCCAGATTTCGTTCTCACAAGGTACGCACCGTTCGGAAGATTGGAAATATCAATCGTTCGTTCTGAATTCCCGCTCATTTGAATATCGACGCTTTGGTTCAGCGATCTGCCCATGAGGTCATACACTTCAACAATTTTCAATTCTTCGGACCCTCCAATAACACGAATGAATTTACTAGCAGGGTTTGGGAAGACATCAACCTTGGCGTACTCTCCAAATTCCATCTGGAGTGTTTTCGTTTCAGAGTAGATGAAATCACCATTGAAATCAACTTGCTTGAGTCGGTAATACGATGTTCCATTCAATGGTTTTGCATCGTTGATTTCATAGTACTGCGTTTCCGTTGTCGTTCCTGCACCAGTAACTTGCTCAATAACTTTCCAATTGTTTAAGTCTGATGATCGCTCAACTTGGAAATAATCATTTTCGCGTTCGCTTGCTGTTTCCCACGATACTTTGGCGCCGTTTCCGAAATCCTCTTCAACATGAAAATAAGTCAATTCTATCGGTAAAGTAGTCGTTTCAACTCCAATGCGAATCGGTGTTTTCAAGTTACCGTAGGATGCAGTATATCGTCGTGTTCCGCAAATTCTGATTGTACTCGTGAAAGTTTGAAGACTCCATGTAGTATATGCGCTGATATTAGTTGGAGTGATAAAACTCATTAATCCCGGAGGCCCGGCCGGTCCCCAAATAATTCTTGAATCCGGATCAACTAAAGAATAAGTGTTGTTAGAAAAGGTCATCGAGTCGGCAAATTCCAAAATTCCGTGTCCGCTGAGCTGATTGTCGGTGATGTACATATTTCCTGGACCAGATAGAGTAATCGAGATGCATTGTTCACAGGTTAGATCCACTCCGTATCGAAATGAGAAGTTTCCATTGGCGTTGACTTGAGGGTTTGGATTTGCGCAGCTATTGGTCATTGTAGCGTCAAAAGTGAATCCCGTTGCTCCGATTGGCACACCAACCAAAGGTGAAGCATTTGTCAATCCTGAAAGATTCAAGTAAGTGATCTGACCGAATGAAAATAGTGAGAACATTAAAGTAAAAGTCGAGATAATTAGTAGTCGCTGGATCATAACTTTTGGTTTAGGGGTTCACTATAAATACGTTGTGCGCGCATAGGAAGTCAGAGCATTTTAACAAACTGGCACTTGCAACTATCATTTCGGACTTACCATCGAAGAGTTACTAACCCAATTTAGTAAGGTTTTATCGACAGGATATTGATCCAAAGTTCTTGCGTGCAGCAAAAAAATTAAGGTCTTGATTACAAGTTGTTTAGGTTTTTTTTGCCAAAATTATAGGCTTAATTTTCCTTAAGGTAGTTTGATAAACGGAACAGACGAAGCTGGAGTTTTTATGAAGTATGATGCACTTGGCAGTGAACTGACATCAATGATTATTGAGGAAGAGTTTTCCATTCTTATGCCTACATTTTGCTCTCGTCCAGTGAGGTCAGAGACATAAATACCTTCAATTTCTGGATCTGTGATGGACAAACGGATCGTATTCTTTGCTGGATTTGGATAACAAACAGGCTCTTCCAGAGATTCTGCTTCGTTCAAGCTTGCATTCGGACACGTTGCAGAGCACCAATTTCGATCAGCGACTTCACATAAAATCTGATCATACGCCAACTTTTTTGTTCCAACTCCATCCCAGTTTCTCACGCCAAGCGTTCTCAAGTATTCGGTGAATTCTACGTTGGTGATTCCATAGTACAGCGCCAATTGATCGACATCGGCTTGTGACCAATCGTTCGTTTTGAATACCGTCAAATATTTGATGTTATCGTAATGCGCATCCCAAGCGGCAAATACCTCTTGATAAAATTGAGCTTGGAGGGCTTCTGAACTGTTGCAGGTAGCGCTCGATGCGTATCCACACTCAACCAAATAGATTGGAGTGGAGGTAGAAGGGTAAGCCGCAACCAAACTCGCGAAATCTCCAGCAACCACACTTGGGTTTTCCATCGTGAAATCTGGATTGAGAGGATAGTAAGTCGTAGCGATGATATCCAAATTGGCATTCAGAGTTGCACAGAGCGGACCTTGAACGGGATCAAGTAATCCGTGAAACGTTAGAGTAGTTCCAATTTTTAAATCGGTTCCATGCAAGTTGAAGTACAACTGCTTTGCGTATGGTCCAACGGAATCCAAAAACACCTTAAATTGATTGTAGGCGTTTACATCAGATCCAAAATAAATATCCGATTCGTTACCAATGTTCAATGCTGATAGTGTTACATCTGGAATGTGTGCAAAAACAGTATCCAGCAAGGATTTAAATTGATTGATCAAAATTGGATCGTCCAAATTGAGCCCGGATAGATCGGACGGAACTTCCAGCACATTCGTGTTCACTGGCGCCAATTGCAACTCGACATCTGTTCCAGTCGCTGGATAATACAAATTCATAATGTCGAAGAAATTCGTGATGAAACTAGCATCGTAATTTCCTTGGGTAGGTTCTACGGAATTCCAAGTGGTAAATAAATGAACAGATTCCATACACGCAGCGTTCGCGTTTGCAAAAGCCAAATCGTAGTTGTTGTCTTCGGCCATATCGACCTGCCACGCTAGAATTCGATCACCTTTGGCGAGCTGCGCAAAAACATTGGACGTTAGAAATAAAACTGTAATTATTGAGAGTACTCTACCCTTCATATGCAAGTTCATTTCTTATAGGACTCTGAAATTAATGAAAAGTTACAATTGAGATGTGAAGAAGAGGGGGTGAAGCACTCGAAGCCCAAAGTGGAAAACCACTCAAAATCAACACTATTTTATATTCACAAAGGAACTTTGTATCTTTGCACCACGAAAAATTGAAATTATACAACAACAATATGAGTACAACAGAAAAAGTACAGTATAAAGTAAAGGACATTAGCCTTGCTGATTGGGGAAGAAAAGAGATCAATATCGCTGAAGCAGAGATGCCAGGATTGATGTCACTTCGTGAAGAGTTTGGAGCTTCTAAGCCATTGGCTGGAGCGCGCATCGCAGGATGTCTTCACATGACAATTCAAACTGCCGTGTTAATTGAAACATTGGTAGAGCTTGGAGCTGACGTTACTTGGTCTTCATGTAACATCTTCTCAACTCAAGATCAAGCAGCAGCGGCAATCGCTGCGGCAGGAGTTCCTGTTTACGCTTGGAAAGGAATGAACGAAGAAGAATTCGATTGGTGTATCGAGCAAACGTTATTCTCGTTTAAAGATGGTCAGCCATTGAACATGATCTTGGATGATGGTGGTGATTTGACAAACATGGTTTTCGATCGTTACCCAGAGTTGACAAAAGACATCAAAGGATTGTCTGAAGAAACAACAACTGGAGTTCACCGTTTGTACGAACGTAAGAAAAACGGAACATTGGTGATGCCTGCAATCAACGTTAATGATTCAGTAACTAAATCAAAATTCGATAACAAATACGGATGTAAAGAATCTCTAGTTGATGCGATTCGTCGTGCAACTGACACAATGATGGCTGGAAAAGTTGCTGTTGTTTGTGGATACGGAGATGTTGGTAAAGGTTCTGCTGCATCATTGCAAGGAGCTGGAGCTCGTGTTATCGTAACGGAAATCGATCCAATTTGTGCGCTTCAAGCAGCAATGGACGGATTCGAAGTTCGTCGTTTGGAGAACGTTGTGGATAAAGTTGATATCGTTGTAACAACAACAGGTAACAAAGACATTATTCAAGGACAACACTTCGAAGCAATGCGTGATAAGACGATCGTTTGTAACATCGGACACTTCGATAACGAAATCGATATGGCTTGGTTGAACGGTAATCACGGTGCATCAAAAGTGGAAATCAAACCACAAGTTGATATGTACACGATTGCTGGAAAAGACATCATCGTATTGGCTGAAGGACGTTTGGTAAACTTAGGATGTGCAACTGGACACCCATCATTCGTAATGTCAAACTCATTCACGAACCAAACATTGGCACAATTAGAATTGTGGAACCACTCTGATAAATACGAAAACGACGTTTACATGCTTCCAAAGCACTTGGATGAGAAAGTAGCGAAGTTGCACTTGGCGAAAGTTGGAGCTGAGTTAACAGAGTTGAGAAAAGATCAAGCGGATTACATTGGAGTAGAAGTAGCTGGACCATACAAGCCAGAGCACTACAGATACTAGACAGTAATTCTGAATAAATTGAAACACCTTTGTCCTGCGGGATGAAGGTGTTTTTTTGTGGTCATACTGAGGTTGAGTTGGACGTGAGTCGAATCCGAAGTCGCGTCTGCAAATACTTAAATTAAACGATGACTAAGCTGAGCTGAAGTCGGAGTGTTTTGATTAATCCAAAGTGCGATGGCAATGAAGATCACCTTCCGATTAATCGGATAGTCTGAAAAACCCAACATTTCACTAGAAATCCAATACCATTCACAAGTTTTTATTTTTTTTTGTCAGGAATTCATTCATCTTGCGTCGAATAGACTTAAATTCCAATTCTAAATGCGTTTACTAGTTTTCTTCATATTCGTCTTTTCCGTTACCACTGCAAGTGCCGAGTGCATTTCCGGTGACTGTGAAAACGGTTATGGAAAGTTCGTGAACGAGAATGGCGAATCCTACCAAGGAAATTGGTCCAGCGGACTTTCTGAAGGGAAAGGAACATACAAGAATGCTCGAGGAGACAAGTACGTAGGTGAATTTAAAAACGGAGCAATCACTGGTTTTGGTACCTATTATTACGCAGACGGAGGAATTTACAAAGGTCATTTCTACAAGCACAAAATGCACGGTTCAGGAACGTATAAATACGCGAATGGCGATGTATATGTTGGAAATTTCAGAAACAACAGTCGTAATGGAAACGGTGTTTACACTTCAGCGGATGGTTGGAAATACGACGGTCATTGGGCCTATGGAAAGAAAGATGGGCAAGGCAAGTTGTTTTCAAAAAACGGTGATACCTACGACGGTCATTTCGTGAAAGGAAAAAAAGAAGGAGTTGGTGTCTTACGCTGGGACAATGGAAGCACTTACTCGGGGAATTTCAAAAATGACGCCTTCCACGGAACTGGATATCGAACCTACACAAATGGTAGCGCCTATAAAGGTCATTATTTGAATGGTGAGAAAAATGGCTTTGGAACCTATACTTACGCCAACGGAAACAAGTACGACGGTCAATTCAAAAACAACGAAAGAAGCGGCAAAGGCACATTCAGTTGGGTTGATGGAGGAAAGTACACGGGAGAATTCAGAGCAAATACATTTCACGGAACAGCAACACGCACTTATGCGAACGGCGAAAAATTCGTTGGTTCTTTCAAAAATGGTAAGAAGAACGGAACAGGAATCTTTTTCCGCGCCAATGGAGATAAATTCGTTGGAAAATGGAAAATGAACAAGAAAGATGGCGTTGGGATTTTTACAACGACAAAGGGAACAAAGGTTCAATGCATCTTCAAAAATGATGTCCTTGTCAGCTACACAAAAGTTTGATTTAAATCAATTCGCCATTTACCTTCTCAACTGATTTCTCTAGGACGTGCCTCTTCGAATGAGCAGAGCGAACAAATTGAAAGGCGCTCATGTGAGAGATAGCTCGAAGTGCAACGAAGAGATCATTGAACACATCGACTTTCAAGAAGTTCAAGCTGTGAAAGCGGAGCAGCACTAGCGTTTTTTGGTTACCTTTTTTATGCAATGAAAAAAAGGTAAAGTAAATTTCTTCGAATAATTATTTGACATTTTCCAATAAGAACTCATACGCCGCCTGAATCTCTAAAAACTTATCCTCCGCCATTTTCTTCTGAGCTTCCGTGGCATCCGTCATCACATCTGGGTGATACAACTTCGCTAATTTACGATACGCTTTTTTGATCGCTTTCTCATCATCTCCTTTAGATACACCTAAGATCTTCTGATACAATTCAACCTTAGAAGCTCGAGGCATCGCACGCTTCGACTTTCGTTCTTCAAACTGCGCATTCAACGATTCATAAACGGAAAAGATATGGTCTAATATGTCCTTCGAAATGGACAATTCCAAGCGAATTCTCTCTATGAACAAACGCTCCCGCATTTCAATTTTCCCATTAAGTGAAGCAATTCCAGCCAAGAAAAACAGTACCTGTGCGCGCTCACTTTCTTTGGGAATACGCTCGTTCAACCATGCACAAACAGAAGGGATTTGAATGGGGTTTTTCAAGGAGAACACCAAAGAATCTGCAAATTGATAATTCGCCATCGGGAAATAGCGGTTGAAATAACGATCAATAAATTGAACTTGAATTCCGCGCCGTCCTTTGTCATTTCCGAGCATTCGCGCACTCAATGAAAGATATGCCTCCAATAAATTATCCTCTGAAAACTTCAACTTTGGTGGGTAAATACCCTTGCGCCAAAGTCGCCTGTGACGTGTGTAATAGAAATAAACGCCAAGGCCAATTCCAATCGGGCAAAAAATCAGGAGCGCCACAATCCAAGTCGGATAATCAGATGGAACAGGAAGAACCAGTGGAATCATTAGCATAGATAATATTAGGCAATTTTTTCTAGATCATCGAATAGTATAATGCTCGGATATGGATACGCAACAAATAGTTCTAATTTTACAATGAGTGGAAATTCATCAACATATAGAAACGCGTAGCGGCAACATTTGGATCGCCAATGCCCTGGAGAATATTATCGAGAAATCGGATGAAGAATCACGACAGGAATACGAAGCGCGTTTTCTTCAGGATTTCATTGGAACTATTTTGGGTGATGTTGAGCTCGACCATGAACCCAATGGAGCACCCATCTTCAAAAATAGACCTGAGTTACACGTCTCAATTTCTCATTCTGAGAATTGGTTCGCGCTATATGTTTCGAGCAAACAACCCGTGGGAATTGACATTGAAATCAACTCAAACAAACTGGAGAAAGCGAAAAAGCACTTCTTGACTGATCAAGAAATCAAACATCTTCAACCAACAACTCAACAACTTCAAATCTGTTGGGGAATCAAGGAATCTGTTTACAAGTTACTCAGAGGCAATTTGAAATCCATTTATCAAGAAATCGAAATACTGTCAATCGATAAAAATGAAGTAAAAGCCAAATTTCAAGATCGAATAATCGAGCTAAAGCATTGGCAAACAGATGTCTTAGCCTTAGTTTACACGAATTAGTCTTCGTTCACGAGAATTGAATAACGCTATGTGGAGATAAGAACTGAGTAGCGACCCAACAATCTACGTGGCGCAGCCGAATCTAACTAAAACTCAAAACCGCCTCAACCACCTTTTCCAATTCCTCTTCTTTCAACTCAACGAACAAGGGAAGTCGAACCAAATGATCCGAAAAGAAATCAGCATTGGGTAAATCAGCAATTTCCTCTTCTTTCGATTGCATAAATGCGCTAGAATGGAGTGGCAGATAGTGGAACACCGCCAAAATATCTTGCTGACGAAGGTGAGCAATCAATCCGTCGCGTTTCTCTTTCGAAGGACAGATGAGGTAAAATATATGATGGTTATTCGATTGGTATTCTTCAAGCTTCGGAAGCTGATAACCTATGTTTGCAAGACTTTTCAATCGTTCAGCATAAAAATTCCAAATGCGTTTTCTTGATTCTTCAATGAACGTTCGCTCCTCCAATTGAGCCAATAGAAACGCAGCAGTAATCTCCGAAGGGTAAAAATTAGAACCGTGATCGTGCCATGAATAGGAAGAGACTTTCCCTTGGTTGAACGCTTTTCTGTTCGTTCCTCGGTCCCAAATCATATCAGCGCGATCAAGAAATTTCTTGTCGTTCACAACCAGTAAACCGCCCTGTCCAGAACTGATGTTTTTAGTTTCGTGAAATGAAAACGCTGCTAAGTGCCCGATAGTTCCTAGCGGTCGGTCCTTGTAATTTGAGCCAATACAATGCGCGGCATCTTCAATCACAACAATTCCTTTTTGGTTGGCGAGTTCCATAATTTCATCCATTTCGCACGCCATCCCTGCGTAATGCATGACCACGATGATCTTGGTCTTATCAGAAATCAATCGTTTCAATTCAGCAACAGCAACATTTGGATGTTCATTTCGGCTATCAGCAAAAATCAATTTGGCCCCTCTCAGCGCAAATGGAGTAGCGGTAGAAACGAAGGTGAAGGATGGAATAATTACTTCATCTCCTGGTTGAAGATCGACCAACAGTGCAGACATTTCTAGTGCTGAAGTGGCACTGCTCGTCAGAAAACAATTGTCGAGCCCGTAATCCGCTGAAAGCTTTTCGTGACATTTCTTCGTAAACTCACCATTACCAGCAAGTCGACCGAGGGACATGGCCTCTTCAATCAGCTGACTTTCTCTACCAGTAAGAAATGGTTTGTTAAATGGTATCACGGGGATTAATTATTGGTTGTTTAGCAAAGACTAAAGTAAGAGAAATTACTAATAAATACTATATTTGAGATACTCCCTACCTCACTACTGCACATTGGGAGATTTTTAGTGAAATGGATAAGACTTTTGATTTTTTTCAAGGAGTAATTAAGGAACAGTTTGTCGGTTCCTTTGCTTCAGCGTTTGATAAAATTGATGAATGGACCTCAATGCAATCGTTGATTGTGGTGAGTACCATTGACGAACATTTCGATGTGTTATTAAGTCACGAAGAACTAAAAAATGTGACTTCACTTCAAGCGTTACATCAAAAAGTGCTTCAAAAAATAGAGGACTAATGGCGTTTATTCGGACACAAAACGTCAGGATTGCAGGTGTTTCAGCCGCGATTCCTAAAAATATCGAGTCCAATCAGGATTTAGCGAACATTCCTCAGGAATCAATTGATTTATTGGTACAGACAACGGGCATCAAGTCTCGAAGAATTGCTCCAAAGTCGATTTCGGCATCGTATATGTGCTTTGCTTCAGCGGAAAAACTACTGAATGAGCTTAATTGGGATCGAAGTGAAATTGAAATCTTGATTTTCGTTTCGCAAACACCCGATCAACCGATTCCTGGTTCGAGTATGTTATTGCAAGAGCGATTGGGACTCTCCAAGTCGTGCATGGCGATGGATTTGAATCAAGGATGTGCGGGATACGTGTACGGATTATCTACCATAATGAGTTTGATGTCAGCTTCAAAATTGAAGAAAGGCTTGCTGCTTGTTGGAGATACGATCACGCATTTACTGGATGAAAACGATCAATCGACTGTTCCAATTTTCTCGGATGCAGGCACGGCAACGGCTCTAGAATTTGATCCGGATGCTGAAGATGCTGTTTTCAACCTCCAAACGGATGGAAAAGGGTACTCAGCGATTCAGCAAAAAAAGGAAGAACGAATGACCATGAATGGACATGAAGTCTTTCACTTTGGATTGAAGGAAGTGGTGCCGAATATCAAATCAACCTTGGAGAATAGCGAGACGCAAATTGAAGCAATAGATCACTTTATTTTTCACCAAGCGAACCTTCTTCTGAATGAATCTATTCGTAAAAAGTTGAAAGTTCCCGCAGAAAAAGTACCTTATACACTGAATGAGTTGGGAAATACAAGCTGTGCAACGATACCAATCACACTTGTAAGTTCACTCGGAAAGGAATTAACCAATACCCATAAAACGTGTTTGTTATCAGGTTTTGGTGTTGGACTTTCCTGGGGATCGGGAATTGTGAATTTCTCGAAATGCGTGTGCCCTGACTTAATCGAAATTGAATGAGTAAGATTGATTTTTCCATAATTGTCCCTGTGTATCGAAGTGTGCAAACGCTCGAACCACTCTTTGGTGGAATAAAATCTGTCATGGATGAAATGAAAGCATCTTTCGAGGTTGTTTTTGTGGAGGATTCTGGGGAGGATGATTCTTGGAAAGAACTTTTGCGATTAAAACAACTTCATGCTGATACAATTGCATGTATTCGTTTGTCGAGAAATTTCGGGCAAAATGGAGCTACGCTCTGTGGAGTTGATGAAGCGAAAGGAAAGAGGGTAATTACCATTGATGATGACCTTCAAACGGATCCCGCAGATATAAAAACGCTCGTTGATTTTCAAAATGAAACAGGAGCTGATGTCGTTTATGGTAAATACCCGGAGGTGAAGTCATCTTGGCTGCGAAGAGCTGGCTCGAAGTTCGTGAAACGCATGTTCAGTAAAAGTCAAGGCGGTTCCTCAATTGGTTCTTCTTTCCGTTTATTGGATGAGCACATCGTAGATCGAATTCGTTTTCATTCACAGGATCATTTATTCATTAATCAAGTCATTGGTTGGTACACTTTGAATGCGCAGTTTGTTGAGGTGAGTCACAATCCGCGAAACGAAGGAAAATCAGGATATTCAATTTGGAAGCTCATGCTTTTGTCCTTCCGTCTGATCATTTATTACACAAGCGTACCCCTAAAAATAATGGTGATGCTCTGTATTTTGACGGCTATTTCAATTATTGGAATGACGATCTACTACGTGTACTTTCAGCTCGAAACGGGAAGTACCATTGATGTTTTCATGATTGCCGTTTTGGCAGCCATGGCCATTATCGCTGCAAGTATCGCCGTTTTCGGAATTTACATCAATCGTATTTATTCTTCCCGAGTCAAGAAGCCAAATTACGCCATTAAAGTGAAAATCTGATGCGAATTTCGAACTACGGCATAGAATTGATTAGCATGACAGATTCAGATCTGGAAATGGTGCGCACTTGGAGAAATCATCCCGATGTTTCGGATTACATGTTTTACCAGAAAACGATCACGAAAGAACGTCAGAAAAGTTGGTTTAGATCGCTCGATAAGACGGACGTCTACCTGATGATTGTAAACCAGGGGAAAAAGATCGGTGTGATCAATGTCAAGAACATCAATTGGTGGAAACGAACCGGAGAAGCGGGAGTTTTTATTGGTGATCAAGACTATCGAAATTCACCACTCGCCATGCAGGCAATTTTCGCGATGATGGATGCTTTTTTCTACGAGTTTAAATTCAAAGCGTTGAAAGCGACTGTGAAAAGCGACAATGAAAATGCGATAGATTTCAATCGACAATTGGGATACAAAGTGTTATCAGAATTTGAGGATAAGGTGAATATGGAGGTGTATCGAAGTCCGTATACTGAGGCGCGAACGAAATTCACGATTGTACTGGAGAAGTTTTGTTTGGATGAGCCAATGACCGAGTTATCCGCAGCGGAGGTTTCTTATTTCAAATAATCGAAAATTTAGGTATTTCGATGTTTGATCTCAATTATTACACTTTTGTGAGATGAAAATGCGCAATCTATATCGTCATATTGCGAAATAGATATATTGCAATTTTGCCAAATGACAATCTTTAAATCTAATTCACGTCTTAAACCAACGATTCCACTCCAACCTAACCCCCAAGCGAATCGGCAAACTCGGCTGCAATCCCCATTTCACCATTCTTATCGGTAAAAATCGATCAGCATACGGCCATTTCTTAGAAGATAAATTAGGTTTCAGCGAAGAATTCATTGCCTTCCAAAACTCTTTTCGATTATATCTGAAATAATCCCTCGCGGCGCGTCCTTTGAAAATTTCCATCCCAATGTGAAAGGTCAAAAATTCTTCTTCGAGCAGACGGTAGTTCTTCGCCAAAGCGAAAATGTTCTGAGCAAAGGTGATCCCTATAAAAGGAACGCCAATGCATATATCCGCAAATTCAAAATCCTTAAAAAGGTCTCGGTGAAACACGAAACAATCAAATCCAGGGTGCTTTTTTCCACGCTCATGATAAATTTCATCGAGCTGCTCAATCTTCGTAAAATGAGCTGGAAGTCGACGCCGATTAATAATGAAAGCATCCAAACCTTCATTAATAAAGCGATTCACTTCTCTATAAAAATTAGGAAATACGCCAATATCGACATTCGTATAAATGAGGTACTCCGCATCACTTTCATCAAACAACCGAGAAACGATGTCACCAATCAAAGGCAGCTTTAGTGGCTTTTCGAATGTTCCTAAGTCCAGTACAGATCGATCTAAATCGCGTGTCGCATGAAATCCCTCAGGAATCATATTTCGATCTTCAAGGTACTGGGCGCTCCACAATTCAACCTCAACCAAGTCCTTTGCCTTCTCCTTCGCCCTTCGCATCGACTCAAAGGTAATTGGCTGCGCAGTGGACAAATCCGAAGAAGGATTCGCATTGAATGGATTTATGATATGAGCTATTTTTCGCACTGATATATTCTATACCTTCAAAACTACAAATAAACCCACGCAATACTAAACAATCCCAAAATGGAAGAATCCAACAACAACTTCGCGCCGATGAGTCATTAGCGTCAAAGAAAAGACACAACGCAAACCGTACTAAATAAACCAACCAGAACATCCTCACTTCAACCCAAGAGCTCATCAGAAATCCTATTCACCAACTATCTGAAAATCTACCGAATAATTGTAACTTAGAACCCATACTCTGCGAAGTGAATAACTACCCGAAAATATCAATCGTCACCGTTAACTACAACAATGGTGAGTTTCTTGAAGACACCATAAAATCAGTCATCGAGCAGGAGTACCCAAACTTGGAATACATCTTAATAGACGGGGGTAGCACCGATAATAGTTTGGAGGTCATTGAGCGTTACAAAGAACATTTCGCATATTGGGTCAGTGAACCAGACGGAGGTCAGTACCAAGCAATTCAGAAAGGATTCGAAAAATCATCAGGAGAAATCATGGCTTGGTTGAATTCTGATGATAAATATTTACCCCGTTCACTCTTCAAAGTAGCAGAGATTTTTGACAAGTACGAAGAAGTAAATTGGTTGATGGGATTGGCGCGCGAGTACACTGAAGACGGTGCTCTCGTCGGACAAATTACCTTGCCATGGTGCCGCTGGTCGAAGTACAGGTACTTAACGAATGATTTTCAATTCATTCAGCAAGAATCTTCCTTTTGGACAAGAGAATTGTGGGAGAAATCCGGTGGAACGCTCGATTTTAAATACGACCTTGCAGGAGATATGGAACTTTGGGCGCGCTTTTTCAGGTTTGAGAAATTGCACACTACAGCACTCGAATTATCGGGGTTCAGGCATAGAAAAGAAGGGCAACGATCCAAAGTAGGGAAGAAAACCTACCTTGAAGAAGCCCATCAATTGGTGCGACGAGAACAGAAAAGAATGTCCGTTCTAGGAAAAATTGGCTTGCCTTTGCGCTATTTAGTCAAATGGTGTTTTGGTCCATTCTTCTTTTGGGATTGGTTCCTAATCAAATGGATTTACCGAGTTTCGTTCAATATTCCAGGAGTAATTTATTACGATTTTTATCACCACGACTTCACGAAAAAGCCGAAAATGTCCAAATTACCCCCTAGGATGATCGCTGGTCGTCAAGTTCACCGTAAAATGTTTTCGCAGAAATAATGGGAAGAACAGTCATAAATAACAAAGCGGACAAATTCGGAGAATACCTTCGAAGCATTTATGAATACCGAAGGTTGATCGTTTCTTTTGCGAAACGCGATCTAAAAGCACGGTTTGTTCAGACAAAATTGGGCGTGCTGTGGATGATCATTCAACCACTAATTGCGCTTGCGATTTTCACCATTTTCTTCGATCAATTGATTCAGTTGGAAACAGGAGATGTGCCTTATGTCGCTTTCGCGTTTAGTGGAATGACGATCTGGTATTTCTTCACGAACATGGTCAATAGCGCGGGAACAGCATTAACCAACTCACAAGAATTGATCAGGAAAGTGTATTTCCCAAAGATTCTTCTGCCAATTTCAAAAGTACTCGTTGCAACCATAGAATTCTTTGTAGCTTTTTCTCTGTTAATCGTCATTATGCTGATTTTAGGGATGGATTTTTCGCCGAAAATTGTATTTCTGCCTGTCGCCATAATTATGACTGTTCTCGTTGGAAGTTGTGTCGCAATCTGGTTGAATATTCTCACTATCAAAAAGCGAGATATGCAGCATTTCATTCCCTATCTCACAAACTTTGGAATCTGGATCACGCCGGTTTTTTACCCAACAACATTGATCCCCGAGGCCTTCAGAGATTACATTTACTACGTAAACCCGATTGCGACAACGATCGACTTTTTGCGTTCAATGCTTTTCGATCTGCCATTCGAATGGATGTATTGTGTCTCATTTCTGCCAGTTTTCTTCCTTCTGATTTTGGGAATTCGTATATTTAAAAATATGGAACGAAATCTTGTTGACTTCCTGTAAGACTGCTTAAACTCCTATGATGCGAAACATCTTCAAAAATGATGAACTGCAGAAGCAATTTGACGAAAAAGGCTTCGTGAAACTTTCCATGCTTGAGAAAGAGGAAGTTGAGAATTTGCGAAATTATTACATCGATCAAGAGTTCGACAATAAAATCGAAGCAGGATTTCACATCAGTTTGGATAATCAGAATGAAGAATTGGTGAAGGAAGTCGGATCGAAAATCAAAGACGTGCTAGTTCCAAAGACAAGCGAACTATTAGACGATTGTCAGATTTTCACAGCGAGCTTTGTAATCAAGGAGCCAGGTTTGCAAAACATTGTTCCGCCACATCAAGATTGGACCTTTGTAGATGAAGATCAATATTGCTCTGCTACAGTTTGGACGGCCTTAGTCGATGTTTCTGAGCAAAACGGAGCACTTGGAGTGATTCCTGGAAGCCACAAGATCTTCAATCACAAACGATCTTCACCTTCACCTCAATCGAAATCGCCATTGGCAGATCACATATTTACCTTATTTCCTTTCGTTGAAGTGATCGACATGAAAGCGGGAGAAAGTCTCATTTTCGACAATCGCTTGATACATGCTTCGCCACCAAACTTTTCGGATCAGGCAAGAATTGCTGTGGGAATAGGAATTACTCAGAGTGAAGCGAAATTGAAACACTTTTACCAAAATCCGTCATCAGGAAAATTGGAAGAGTACGATGTGGATCAAGGCTTCTATACTTGGTTCAACAATAAACGGCTTTCGGATTTATTCGATTCGAAGAAATCACCAGAGGGTTTGAATAAAGTAGGGGAGTTTGAGCGTGTTGTTCCTGATCTTAGCAAAGAGGAAATGGAAGCGAGAGTCCAAGAATTGGAAGGAGTGGAATATAACAAACCTTTCATGGAGCGCTTAGCGAAATTGTTCAATTATTCAATGGATGGAGAACAAAAAGAGGCGGAAGCGAATCAGCAAGATGTAGAAACTGAGATTCAAAAGGAGTGGAAAGATGAGAGAACTTTTCTTCAGAAGTATTCCTTAAGAAATATCCTTAGAGAAATTGTCTGGAGATTCAGAGGTAAACCGAATATGAATTAATATGAGTTTGATTGATTTTTCACGCAAGAGAGGAATTTTTTCCGATCCGAAATTACAACAAGAGTTCCATGAAAATGGCTACGTCATTGTTCCGTTTATTAGTCAAACTCAAATTGATGAGCTTTTTGCAGTATACAAGCAATGCTACCCTGATGGAGTTGAAGGGTTTTTCTCTACAACCTTTGCGAACAATGTCGAGCACAGAGAATTAGTAAATAAGTCCATTCGCGAAGTATGTTCAAAAGAAATCAATGAACTATTTCATGATTTTAAGATTCTGTTTTCGAGCTTTATAGTTAAAGCGACAGGAGAGAAGAGTAGATTGATTATGCATCAAGACATGACTTTGGTTGATGAAGATTATTTCTCCGGAATCAATATTTGGTGTCCAATGATTGATTTGAATGAAACGAATGGGGCAATTGAAGTTTTGCCCAAAAGTCATCGGTTCTATAAAACATATCGCGGCTCTTCAATCCCCGATATTTATGACAACGTTAAAGATGAAGTTAGAAGTTTGATGCAGCCGTGTTACTTGAAAGCAGGGGAAGCAATCATTTTCGATCAAAGTATTATTCACAATTCGCCACCTAACTTGTCTGATGCTGAAAGACCAACAATCAATACTTTTGTCGCCCACGCAGATTCTAGGATAAAGATTTGTTATTGGGATAAAGAAAATCATGGAAATGAGGTCGAAATATTTGAACAAGAGGATGACTTTCTTGCGAAGTTTGAGAATTTTGGACACAATATTTTTAATCGACCAAACATTGGAAAAAGTTTAGGCTTGTTTCCTTACGATTTCCCTAAATTAACTGTTGAACAAGTTGAAAGAGAACTAAACGTGACAATCTCAAGAGGTGAAGCTCAAACGGAGCCAAACGAAAAGGAAACGTGGTGGTCACGAGTTTTTGCAAAATAGATTGAAATGAAAGAGGCAATATTTAAGGATGAGACAATTCAGAATCAATTCGAAAAGGATGGGTTTGTAAAAATCTCCTTGCTCGATCAATCAGAAATTGATGAGCTAGCATCTATGCGAGAGCATTATTTTCCTGAGATGGGATCGGTCTTCTTTTCATCTAGTTACTTGGATGACTTCGATTTAAAAACTGAAATCAGCGATCGAATTAAAGCAACAGTTCAATCTAAAATCGCTAAATATTTCACTAACTATCGGCTCATTGGGGCAGCCTATTTAATCAAAGGGATAGGACCGCACAGCGAAATGCCTATGCATCAAGATTGGACCATAGTTGACGAGAGCGAGTTCTATGCTGTAAATGTTTGGATTCCATTGACAACAACTAATGAAGAGAATGGAACACTCGAATTGATGAAAGGTAGCCATCGCTGGAATTCGGCATTGCGGGCGCCAACTTTACCAATGTCATTCGATGGTCATCAGCATAGAATCTTACCTAAGTTAACAGTTGTTGAGGCAAAATTGGGAGAGGTGATTGTGTTAAATCAAGCGACCATTCATTATTCTAAGCCAAACAATACAGATGAAATTCGCCCGGCGATAACGGCCGCATTGATTAGCGAGAAAGCGCAACTGAAATTTCATTACTGGGACAAAGCTCGAAACCAAATTGAGGAGTTTTCACAAAAGGACGATTTTCTTCTTCGCTTTGAAAATTTCATGGAAGCAATTTACAAAAGACCACTCATGGGTGAGAGCCTTGGGTACTTCGATTATGTTATTCCTGAGATGTCAGAAGGCGAACTAAACAATCTACTTGGACAATCAATTCCAAAACAAAAGCCTTCATTTTTACAACGAATTTTTAGTCGATCATGAACTATTTGAAGTTTCTTGACAAAGAGAAATCGGAACACTTGAAAACAGAAGGGTACGCCGTTTTTGATTTGCTCGATGATAAGACCATTGTTGAGTTGACAGAATTGTTCCATGCATATCACGAAAAAAAACCGGAAGGATTTTACGCGACAACTCATCTTGATAACAAACTAAAAAGGAAAGAAATTAGCGATAATCTGCATGATCTTCTGCTGAGTAAAATTGAAGTGAATTTTGAAAATCTCAATTTATTGGGAGGCGCCTTTATATCGAAGTCCCCTGGTCAGAAAGGAATTTTACCGCTTCATCAAGATTGGAATTTGGTAGATGAGTCTCAGGCGCGTTCCTACAATTTATGGATTCCTTTAGTGGATGTCAATGAAGAGAATGGAGCAATGCGATTGTTGTCTCAAAGTCACAACAAGCAAACAACATTTAGAGGCCCGAACGTAGCGCCCATTTTATATCAGATATCGAAAGAAGTTGACAAGCACATGTTTTCACTCAATATGAAGAAAGGTCAAGCGGTACTTTATGATCATGCTCTTTGGCATTCGTCGCCTGAGAATCAAACAGATCAACTACGCCTAGCTCTGGTAATGGGAGCGCTACCTCAGAACGCGGAAATGAAATATTATCATCAAGTGGGAGAAAAAGTTGAGGAGTATGCTTCTTACCCAACGTTTTTCTTCGAACAAGAACGCGATGCTGGCCCAGCTGGCTTAAAACTGACGCGTTCATTTGAACATCCAAACACACAATTATCTCAAGATGAATTTGAAAGAATATATTTGGGCAAAGTAGAAGAGATAGTTTTAAAAAAGGGATTTTTCCAAAGAATATTTAGCCGATAAAAAAGAAAATGAGTTCAACAATATCCATCATTTTAATCCTTGTATTAGCGATTGCCTGCTTTGTATTGATTATTCTTCTCTTAGGAAAAAGGAGTACCAAACAATTGAAGATAAATGGTCCAAAAGCGGATCATTCGGCTCGTGATGTTGGCAATTTTTACAACGATCAAACGAATAATTTCCTAAAAGTTTATGGAGAAGTCATTCAGGCCTTTCGCACAACTGATGTGACCAAGTTGCTCGATTATCAAATTGAAACCATTGGATTTGAAGAAGGTCAGCGCGTCTTAGATGCTGGTTGCGGGGTATGTGGTCCAGCTCGCTATTTTGCTAAAAATGCTAAGGTTCAGGTTGAAGCGATTACCATTTCTGAAGATCAAGTGGAGAAGGCAACAAAGTACATTTCTGATAAAGGATTGGAAGGAAGAGTTAATGTAACACATGGTGACTTTCACCAACTGGAAGAGTACTACAAATCAGATAGTTTCGATGTCGTTTACTTTTTAGAGTCATTTGGACACGCGACCAATCACGAACAAGTACTTAATTCTGCTTGGGGAATGCTGAAACCGGGAGGGAAGTTGTACATCAAAGATTTGTTCATCAAAGAAGCCGCCATTGAATCTTTATCGGAGGATATTCAGCGCGAAGTAAGAAACATAAATGATGCGTACAGGTACAACGTCGCTGATCTATACGAGGTCCTCCAGTTCGTCAGAAAAAAGGGCTACATTTTATCTAGTGTTAAAACTATCGATCTTCCATTGGAGGATTTTGAAAACTTAACGATTTCCAATGATTTTCAGGAGTTGACGGGAATCAATAAAATTGAGAATCTACAAGAATATGTCTTCCCTGTGGACTTTTTTGAAATTACCTGCATCAAACCTTGGAACGCATTGGAATATGGAAATAGCCGATATTTCCTGCAAAATTTGTTCTACATGCAAATGCATAACAGAAAACAAGAAGAGCTGTAATGTCTGAAAACGAAGTCATATTAAATGTTGATCGTTTAACGAAGGAATTCGAGAAGCAAGGGGAAACTCTTTGCGCATTGGATGAGGTGTCTTTTGATCTCAAAAAGGGAGAAGTTTTAGGGGTGATTGGTCGAAATGGTTCAGGTAAAAGCACCTTATTGAAGGTGTTAAGTCAAATTACATCTCCAACTTCAGGAGAAGTTTCCTATGATGGACAATTAACCTCAATCATCGATATTGGTACGGGGTTTCATGCTGATTTATCGGGAGAAGAGAATATCTACTTGAGTGCACTGCTACTTGGCTATTCAAAGAAAGAAATCAAGAGCTTATACACGGAAATTGTTGATTTTGCTGGTTTGGAGGATTTTATGCAAATGCCTGTAAAACACTATTCGAGCGGAATGTATCTGCGCTTGGCATTTTCGATTGCTTTTCATTCAAGAATCTCAATTTTACTCCTCGATGAGGTGATTGCTGTTGGCGACACCGATTTCAAACGGAAATGCTACGCTAAAATCAAAGAACTAAAGACACGCGGAGTCGCAATTGTCTTAGTGAGTCATCACCTCGAAGTAGTCGTGGAGAAATGCGACCGTTGCATTTTGTTAGATGATGGAAAGGTGCTGGTCGAGGGTGAACCCATGAGTGTAGTGAATCAATATTATGAATTGATCGAAAACAACGAAGGTGCGAAAGTCAGATCGATTCTTGCTCCTCACACCTCAGATGATGAATTTACCGTTTTGGCGAAAATGCCCATAAAGGTGGATCATTTTCAAGTTGATAACATCGCAATGACTTCGCAAATTGATGATGTACCAAACACCGTATCATCTGAACTCAGTTTTCAATTTATGTGTTCAAAGGTACTAGATGAGGGTTCCTTCGAAATAGGAATTTATTTAGTGAATATGAACGGGATTCGCGTACTCATCGATTCGTATGGTTTCAGAAAAGAATACGCAGTTGAGCAATTACCGCAAGGAAAATACAACGTTAATGTGATTATTCCACCCGATTTGTTGAATCCTGGTATATATCGAATTGGCATGTTAATGTGCAAGGATCGAGAATTAATTAAAGAAGTGGAATCAGTAGCGAAGTTTCGAATTTCCTCAGAAAATGATACCGTATTGGCTCGTGGAATGGGAAGCGTTATTCGTCCAAAGTTGAATTGGGAAGTTAAATCAGTAATAGGTGACTAGTATGATACTAAAGAAATTATTTCGACGGAAAAAATCACAAACGAGCGACCCTATTTATAAGATCATTGATGTCGATGTAACTCAATTATCTCAATTTTCTGACGGTCTTGATCAAATTCAAGCTGGGGAAATTGACGGATTTATTATTCGAAATGTCATCAAGCAAGATGAACTACAGACCTTAATAAAATCGCACGACCAAATTGCGGACGATCAAAAATATTTCAGCGATACAGGCATGATCGTCTTTCCTCCTCCATTTTCAAATGTTGACAAATCGTTGCCGAGTTATTCCGAGGATTTGAAGAATTTTTTCATAACTGCAGCGAGTCGTTGGGATAATTTCCCTTCGGATTTTGGATTCGATTTTGAAGAACGAGTGCATACCATTTTAGCTGAAATTTCAGGAGGGAGAAAAGCTGAAACTCCAAAAGGAGTGAATGGTGTAGGAAGGTACAACCCAGGTTGCTTCAAACATCTGATACCAGGAGAAGGCCTGTTTAAAGCGCACTGCGGTAATTTGTTTCACAAAGAATTTCCATCATTTTACGAACACATGGATGAGATCTCGATAATTGAAAATCAAATGAGTTATTTTGTCATGCTGGATCCATCAAAAAAAGGTGGTGAATTGACTTTGTACGATGTATTGTGGGTAAATGCCGAAATAAGAATGAATGGAGACACAACATTAAAAAATAAAAATGGCGAAACCTTGGATCTAAATAATCGCAAGGAGGTGAAACGCACGCAATTGTTGCCAAATGCAGGGGATATGATAGTATTTTCGGGTGGACGAATTTGGCACAAAGTGGAACTGGCGGAAAAAACGAGGCGACTTACATGCGGCGGTTTTTTAACTCGATCGCGCGACGATCAAGCTGTTTACACATGGTCTTAACTAGATAATTAAATCAATACCAATTTCTCAATTACACAAACAATGCTAATTTCCCATAAGCACAATTTTATTTTTATTCATGTATGGAAAACAGGTGGAACAAGTATTTATCACTCACTTCTTCCTTTTGCTGAAACAAAGGTTACTAAGCGAAGTTTTACTGATAAATTGTTCAAGAGAACGCAAAAGCCACTCTCGCAAGATTTTGAAAAACACATAACTGGAATTGATTTAAACGGGAAAATAGGTAATGAAATGTACAATGAGTATTTCAAATTTGCCTTTGTTCGAAACCCTTTGAGTTGGGAGGTTTCCTATTATCATTTCATAACGCAAAAACCGAACAACCATCCTCAGAAAGAAGTGATTCGAAGTCTAGGTTCTTTCGAGAAATTCATCGATTGGGCGGCTAAAAATGAAATGACTCGTCATAGCCAGAAACAATTTGTTTTAGATGCAAGTGGTAAAATGCTTGTTGATTTTGTTGGGAGATATGAAAGTTTAGAAAACGACCTTGAACTAGTGACGTCACGTTTAGGCTTACCGAAACAAACCTTAGAGCATATTAACAAAACAGAGCATACAGATTATAAAGAGTACTATTCGCCGAGAACAGAAGCAATTGTTCGTGAAACTTTGAAGGAAGATTTTGAACTGTTTGGTTATTAGTTCACACTGTTATTTTCAATGAATCAAAATTGTATTGAGAACCCTGTAGTTATGTTTTCAGGAGGAATGATCTGCTAGTTTCAATTCGAGTTTCCTCAAAATAATTTACTCCAGAATGATTTTTTAGGAATCGATCTTGTCAGAGCAAAATCAAGCTCCTTTACACTGATTGGATGATTTATGTGGCTCTCTAAAACCTTAACAGGCTCATCAGTTGGAGCCCGCTCGAATGTTTCTGTACGCAAATGCTTGTAGTTGTACATGAAATCATCTTTTGGTTCATGAATCTCTAAAGGGTCGCCCTCTTTCTTTTGAAAGTAAATGCTGAGAGGTGCATCTTTTGGAATGACAGAAAAACAAGTCGCAATTCGTTCAGTTTCCCCATGATTAGGCGGAGAGCCATGAATAATATTCACGTAGAAGATGATCGCTTCACCCGCTTTCAGACTAACCGATTTGGCGGCCTTTTCCAATTCATCGTTAAATGGAGCGTAGTTTGGAAATAAATAAGCTGAACCACGAACATGGCGGTCGATTTTATGACTGCCCTCAACCACCCACAATCCTCCTTCATTTTTGGTAATGTCGTAAAGTGGAATCCAAACGTTGATAGCAAAGTTTTCTTTTTCATCAACAACATTCCAATCTTGGTGAACTTTGAATGGCGTTTCACCAGTGTCTTTGACGATAAAAACATTGTTTAGAGTGCGGTAATCTTCAAAGACTTCTTCACAGGGCTTCCTATAAATTTCGGACAATCTATTGGCGACTTTCATTTTGTAATCGTGATCTTCACACCAAGTTGTCATGTGAATCCCGTCAATCTTTCCTGGAGCTCCGTCTGGATGAATTTCCTGGTAAAATGCACGAAGTTCCTCCAATTCTGATTCTCCAATAAAGGGAAGAGTTGCAAATCCTTTTTCATCGATTTGATCCTGTAAATGTTGATCTTTAAAGAGCGCTCTGGGTTTCATTCCGATCGTTTTAAAAAACTGAAAAAACCTTTAGATTTTAGTGCTTGTGATTGAACAAGCGCTGCTAACTCTGCATCTGCTTCTTCGAAACGGTTGACACCATCGGGTTCAGCAATTAGTTGACAATTTGTAGTTGTTGCCTCCGCATCATTGAGTTCGTTTGCGATTTCAATTCCATTGAGATTGCACAGTTCTTCAAATTCTTGCGCATCCATTTCTGGAAAAATATTCTGTTCAATCTTTCCCTTTTCTCCAAAATGTGGACGATCCGTACAATTGTAGAAGAAATGAGGATAATCCATCATGTAACTATCAGGATGATTATATAATTCGATGGGTGAGTTCTCTTCCGGAGCTCGATAACACGTTTGAAATGTCGCTTCCTTTGGAAAGATTCCACAAATCACAGCAATTCTGGGTTTATCCGAAGTGTTGGCCATCGAATTATGAATAATTCGATTATCGAAACACATGACTTCTCCCGCTTTCATGAAAACGGGTTTCAAGTATTTTTTGATCGTATCATTGATCTTTTTGAAAGGGAAAGCAAAGGAAACTCCCCGGTAAGGAGAGAAGAACCAATGTGTTTTTACAATGATTGCAAGCGCACCGTTTTCTGGTGTGATATCGTGCAAAGGAATCCACAAACTGAGAGGAGAGAATCGAAACTCGTCCATCGCTGTAGTGTCTTGGTGCACATAAAACTCACTTTTTTCCCCTGGTAATTTCACCACGAAAGCATTGACTACGTTTTTGTAATCTTTGAATTGCCTTTCCAGTGTTGGCTGCAGTATTTTCGCAATTGTTTCATGTACCCGTTTCCGATATTCCTTATCACGTGAGTACATGCTGTAAAACATCCCACCTTCTTTCACATCAAATGAATGTTCTGCATCGAACAAATCATTTAACTGCGACAATTGTTCTGCGGAAAGCCCCTCAAAAGTTGAAAATCCAGTTGAGTGAATTTGCTCCGCGAGTTCATCGTCTTTAAAGACAACGTGCTTAACGGGTTTCCAATTGAGGTAATTTCTTTTAACTGTAATTGCCATGGGCGAGAGTTAGTTTTATCCAATGTAGCGGATGTTCAGTAAGTAAAGCTACGAAAATGATTCTGAAATTCGACATATTCAGAAGATATCTAAAACGCGAAGAAAAGGAGGAATACGTGCAAATATTTCCAACAATATTGGTCTATTAGACAAGCTTAGGGAATAATGTTCCGCAGCAATTTTTCATGAATTGAAGTTGATGCGGTAAGATTAATTACACCTCCTAGAATAGATCAAAATGTCTTTTTTGTCCAATCGTTTTTCAGGAATGATTGATTCTCTTTCAATGTAAACACTCACCTTCTTTAGTTTTTGCGATTGTTCAGAATAAATTGAGATAAATTTATCGAGCAAGGACGTATCCAATTGATTGTTTTCAATCCCTTTGATAATGTTGTATTCCATATTCCAATATCGCGGAGAAGTGTACTCTGAATGGAGTTCGGTGACGTTTAATTCAATGCTTTTTTCGGATTCGTTTTCGCCAAGGTATAACAGGTGATTCGTTTCTTCCTCCACAATTCCCTCAAAAGTAGGATAAACGCTAAATGGCCAGCTGTACCATTTCCCGATTCCGAATATAACACATGAACTGATTAAGCCAACTCCAATCCACTTCACTATGAAAAAACTGCCCGCTGAAGGTTTAAGCGAACTCATATTTCCTCTTTCCCGCAAAAACGAGATCTTATTCCAATTAACGAAGGATAAATAGATCCAAACAAGAACAACAAAGAAAATGTGCATGAACAGATAGGTGCCAATATGGAAAAGAATCCCCATTGCTACTCCCAGTTTTCGCGTTGATTTATTGAGAATCAATGGAATAAAGGAGAGTTCAAAAATGATGGTAAAAATCCCACTGGACTTGTACAAAAATGGGTATTGATCAATTCTAAAAAACGGCATCCAAGATTGAGCGTCGCCTAGCTGAAACCATTTGTAGTACATCTGATTTCTCACATTGTCCGTCAAGCTCCAATCTAACCCGTGCGACCACATTTTCCAAAATCCTGGAAAGAAATAAATCAATCCGATTAGTATCCAAATCAGAATAAACGGAAGGGAATAATGCATGGGTGAGTGATGAATCACCTCATTCTTGCGTCGCCTGAAATAAGCATCAATAGAAAAACGATCTGCGCAAGGACTAAATGCTAAAATTGCAGGGAACCAAATTAAATGATGATTGTGATTCACTTTTCCGTAGAGATTTGGAATTGCGAACAGGTAAAACAAGGTAATTGTGAAAATCGCGATCGACCAGCGCGTTTTAAATCCAAAAAGTGAAGTAAAAATGGAGATGTAAAAAAGAATTGATGCAATCGAAACGATTGTATAATTAATGGGAATAACCTTTGGATACCATCCCATAAAAGGCAGCGCGACTTTGGCGCTATCAGGTAAATCCAAGAAGGGTTGTACCTGATTTGAAATTGCGGAAGGATTGAAAATCAAACCGAGGGCGAAGAATCCAAAGAATAGTATTCGAAAAACAGCAAGATCAGTTGCCGTCTTTTTGGTATTCTTTGTGAAATTTCTGAAGTGAGGTAAAGAGGCATCAATCAGACATAACAGAGCAAGAGCAAGAGTGATTCTCGAGAAATACAATTGTCGCGAATACCTAGTCCGTTCATCACTAGATATGAAATCAATCAGGTAATATCCGCTCAACCAAACGACAATCAATCCAAGGATGAAAAGGAGCAGCCCTTTTCCTGTTTGAATGTTACTGATGAAAGACGAAATCAATTTCATGCACCAAATTAAGAAAATCCATTCTTTTTCGTTTCTTTGAAACAACTCTTGCTACGAATGATTTCATTTTTTCACTTCTTCAAACAGAAATTGCGACTCAGTAATCCGTGGCGGTACAAAGTTCCTTTGCTCATCGCGTTTTGTTATTTCTTGTTGCTGGCGGGAAATGTTCACCCGAAGACTTCGGCCTTTTCATTTTTAGCAGCGATCGCTACCACGATTGGATTCATGGGCTTCGGATACTTGACGAATGATCTCGCAGACAGAAAGAAAGACGCGCTTGCAGGAAAACCAAATGGAACGGCGAATTTATCCGCGATTTCCATTCTTCTTTTGATAATCACGTTTTTAGCGATTGCCATCTTGCCCTGGTTGTACTTGCCAAAGGACATAATATCTGGTTATTGCATTGTTGCTGAGTTATTATTGTTCGTTCTCTACGCATTTCCGCCTTTCCGATTAAAGGAGCGCGGTTTTTTAGGGGTTATCACTGATGCTTTGTACGCTCATGTCGTGCCTGGGTTCTTGGCTTCTTGGACCTTTTACCTTGTTGGAGATAAAACATACGAAGACTTCTTTTATTTCATCATCGCGCTTTCAGTTTGGCAGTTGATTTCAGGAATACGCAACATCGTTTCGCATCATTACAAGGATTATGAAAATGATCAATCAAGTGGAACTAAAACCTTTGCAACGAAAATTGGAAAAGAGAAGACGTATTCATTATTGAAGCGTGTCTTTATTCCAGTGGAGGTCGTTTCGTTCGTCGCATTTCTAGCTTTTGTGCAGTTCGAGCTTGATTTTCTCTTCGTCGTGATGATCATTTTCCTCTTTTTGGCTTGGACCAATTACCGAAATGGTGAGTCCGATACACCAGCAAAACATTTCACGAATGCCTTCTTGGATCGATTTTACATACATTGGTTTCCATATATCATAATTTTCGCGCTCCTGTTCGCGAACTTCAATTTTTGGTGGCTAATCGTTTTCCACTTCTTGATTTTTCACCCTGTCATTGGAAAAGTAACACGTCGAGTTTCGTCTAAAAAGGCTGGTTCCAACGAAAGCAAGAAACCTCAGAGCTACGCGATTCTATCAACAAATAGAAATCAATATTCAGAAACATTTATTCAAGCACACATCAAGTTAATTTCCAATGCGGTTGTCTATTCAGATGGTTACTTCCCAACATCAATTTCGCTTGATAGAGGTAAGACCTGGAACGAATTATCGAAGGAGAAAGATGCTGAAACAGCTTTGATTGAATCGTGGAAGGAAAACAATGTTCGAGCAATTTTAGCGGAATATGGACCAGCTGGAGCCGAAGTCAAGCATGCGTGCCGAAAAGCGAATATTCCACTGCTCGTTCATTTTCATGGTTTCGATGCTTATCGGGATGATGCATTGAATCATTACGGTGAAAGCTACAAGGAATTGTTTCAATTGGCGTCGAAAATTATTGTGGTTTCAGAAGACATGAAGTCCCAGCTTTTGAGTTTGGGGTGTCCATCGGAGAAAATTGAGAAAATCACTTATGGAATCGACACAGATGTTTTCTCTCCACCAAAAGATGAGGTGAAACGCGAACATTTTATTGCTTGCGGTCGATTTGTTCCGAAGAAATCTCCATTGTCCACCATTCAAGCTTTCGCGAAAGTTGTGGAGTCTCATCCAGAAGCAAAATTGACGTTTATCGGTGATGGCGAATTGCTCGATGCTGCAATTCAATTGAGTATAGAACTCAACCTAGAAAACAACATCGATTTCAAAGGAGTACTGACGCAGTCGGAAGTCGTTTCAGAATTTCAAAAACACGCTATTTTCGTTCAGCATTCAGTGAAAACTGATCAGAATGACTCTGAAGGAACTCCACTTTCAATTTTGGAAGCGGCATCAACTGGTTTGGCGATCGTTTCGACGAATCATGCAGGAATCCCAGATGTTATTGAGTATAACAAGTCCGGTTTCCTGGTTGATGAGGGAGATGTTGAAGGAATGAGCGAACGAATGATTCAACTTTTGAATGATGAAGAGCTTCGTAAAGAACTCGGCACAAAAGCAAGATCAACAGTTCTAAAGAATTATTTTCAATCAGAGTATATTTCCTCGATCGAATATTGTTTGGAAAATGCAGAGATTCCTCCTCAAAAAGAAAGCAAATTAAAAGTCTGGAAAACGCGTCTCATTATTTTCTTGGTTTTGTTTCTGATTGCTGAAATAGGATTGCGATTGGTTGGCTTCAAGCCTGGAATTATTGAAGATTTCTATTATCATCGAGGAGAAGTTGAATACGATTCCTTGCTATACGGAGATGAAGTAGGAATAACGCACATGGTTCAAGGTGCGGAAGTGATCGAGGGTGGAGAACTCAATTCGGAAGGTTTTTTCAGTTCGGTTGAATTCACGCCAGAATCAGTGGCCGCCATCCGAAAATCTGGAAAGAAAGTAGTGATGTTGATCGGAGATTCTTTCACACAAGGTTGCTGTGCAGATAATTATGGTGCTTCCTTTGCTCATATTTTGAATCAATCAGATGAGTATGCCGTCCTCAATTTCGGAATTGCCGGTGCTGATCCTGTTCAATATCGACTTATCGTCGAAAAGTATGCGCCAATTCTCAAGCCCGATTTGATTTTAGTAGCGGTCTATGGTGGAAACGATATTTTGGAATACGATCGCACACCGAAACCCTTCGTTCCGCTCTCGTATCCGATCAAAAATGGTCCTTGGCTCAATTCAGAAGGTCCGATATTTCTCACTGAAAAAGGAACGTACTTCAAGAATTTTGATGAAGCGAAAGCGCATTACTTCGAGTATTTCTCCCTATGGAGCGATGAATCATCTTTCTTCGAGAAGACCATCCGTTATAGCGTCATACTTTCTCGACCGTATTTGAAATTGAAAACGAAGCGCCGTTTCAAGGAAATTGAACATCAAATGCCCGAGTCAATGGAGCGCATGCCGTACTCGCAACAAAATTTGGATTCATTGAATTCAACAGCACTCAGCCTAGAAATCCCTGTTGTTTTTAGCTTGATTCCATCTCCCTCAGATGTGCAAACCAAGTTGAATCTTGAGAAGAAGTACGATTTTGTATTTGATGAATTAAGCTACAGTTTTCCTTCTGGTTTGAAAGCCGAAGACTACGATGGATTGCAAGATGGAAATCACTTCAACAATCAAGGACATCAGAAATACGCGGATTTTCTCGCAACTTTAATTGAAGCAAAACTAGCAGAGTGAACAATTTTTGCCAAATTGCATATTGAATAACATGACTAACACTTACGAATGGATTTTCTAAAGGATATTTGGGGTTTCATCAAGGAACGAAAGAAATATTGGCTCGGACCAGTAATCATCATGTTGTTGCTTATTGGAGTCCTTGTGGTGATTGGCGGAGGAAGTAGTGTCGCACCGTTCATTTATTCATTGTTTTAATGTCGGCAACATCCAAGTCGACTAATCCTACAAAAACGGTACTTGTAATTACCGTTGGATTTCTTGTTTTGTATTTCGTTTCGAAGCAAATTGTCTTTTTGTACATCGCAATGGGAGTGGGAATTCTTGGAGCGATCTCAAGTTACTTGGCTGAAAAAATTGATTGGATCTGGACGAAATTAGGGTGGTTATTGAGCTTTATCGTTCCAAACATCATCATGACGCTCATTTTTTATCTGATCCTAACACCAACAGCATTTCTATCGCGACTTTTTGGGAAATCAGACCCAATGGATTTGAAAAATACGCAAGCCTCGTTGTTCAAGGAAAAGGAATATGAGTTCAGTAAAGAATCATTTGAAAAACCTTGGTAAGATGGCAGCAATTTTAGGCATATCGGCATTTTATCACGATTCTGCAGCGGCAATTCTCGTAGATGGAAAATTAATCGCGGCAGCCCAAGAAGAGCGCTTTACTCGAATTAAGCATACAGAAGTATTTCCAGAAAATGCAGTACGGTACTGCCTGGAAGAAGCTGGTTTGACAATTGATGAATTGGATGCTGTTGTGTTTTACGACAAGCCCTTGCTGAAATTCGAGCGATTGCTTCAAACCTATTATTCCTTCGCACCGAAAGGACTTGTTTCTTTCCTCAAAGCGATGCCTGTTTGGTTGAATGAAAAATTGTTTTTGCGAAAGAAAATCAAGGAAGGCTTGGCTGAAGTTGGTTCGTACGACAAGCGAAAACTCAAAATGTTGTTCACCGAGCACCATTTGTCGCATGCTGCGAGTGCATTTTATCCATCTCAATTTGAAGAAGCGGCAATTTTAACCATTGATGGAGTGGGTGAATGGTGTACCGCGTCAATCGGAACAGGAAAAGGGAACAAGATCGAATTGGTCAAGGAAATGAACTTTCCGCATTCAGTTGGATTGCTTTACAGTGCTTTCACGTACTACCTCGGATTCAAGGTTAATTCGGGAGAGTATAAGTTGATGGGGCTCGCGCCATATGGAAATGCAGAATCTGAGGAGACGCAGAAATTCATCGAGCTGATCAAAACGAAATTGATCGAGATCAAAGAAGACGGCTCGATTTGGCTGAATCAAGAGTATTTCAATTACGCGACTGGACTTCGCATGGTGAAGGACAAAAAGTGGCAGAATTTATTCGGAATTTCAAAGAGAGAAGAGGAGGATGAACTCACAGACTCATATCGAAATTTAGCGATCGCGATCCAAATTGTCACTGAGGGAATTGTTCTCAAAATGGCGACTGAAGCGAAACGAGTTACTGGATTGAACAAGCTCTGCATGGCAGGTGGAGTAGCACTCAATTGCGTAGCAAATGGAAAACTGGAAGCCGCGAATATCTTTGATGAAATTTACATTCAACCAGCCTCAGGTGATTGTGGTGGAGCGGCAGGAGCGGCAATGACAATCAGCGCGATGTACTTCGATGAAGATCGAGTAATTAATTCTGATGAAGACGCGATGAATGGAACCTATTTGGGACCTTACTATTCTTCAAAAGAAATAGAGTTGATGTCGCTAAAGCGAAAAGCGATTTATCAGAAATTTGATGAGTTCTCAGATTTGAATGAGGTTGTCGCGACCAAACTTTCCGATGGAAACGTAATCGGTTGGTTCCAAGGAAGAATGGAATTCGGTCCACGTGCATTGGGAAACAGAAGTATAATTGCTGATCCAACAAATGTGGAGATGCAATCCAAATTGAATTTGAAAATCAAACACCGTGAAGGGTTCAGACCATTTGCGCCATCGGTTTTGGAAGAAGAAACTTCCGAGTATTTCGACCTTGAATCGAAATCGCCGTATATGCTGTTGGTCGCTCCAGTTTCTGAAAAATACCGAACGGAATTGCCAGCGAACTACAACAGTTTGCCGATGATGGATAAACTCAAAGCCGAACGAAGTAAATTGCAACCAATCACTCACGTCGATTTCTCAGCACGAATTCAATCGGTAAGCAAAAAGACAAATCCGCGCTATTGGAATTTGATCAATGCATTCAAGGAGAAATCAGGGGTTGGAATGGTCGTAAATACCAGCTTCAATGTTAGGGGAGAGCCAATTGTGTGCACTCCAGATGATGCCTTTCGATGTTTCATGAGTACGGAATTGGATTACCTTGTGATTGAAAACTACGTATTCACCAAAACCGAACAGTTGGACTTCGAAAACAAGGAGAAATGGCGAATTGCCTTCGCGAAAGATTGATGGATTGGCTCAGAATCGTATTTTTACATAAGAAACACTGCTGAATGAAACGAATTCTTGTACTTGGTGCTGGCGGCTTTATCGGAAGCCATTTGGTCACTCGTTTGAAACGGGAGGGTTATCACGTTATTGGAATTGACCTAAAATACCCCGAGTTTTCTGAATCTACTGCGGATGAATTTGTCATTGGAGATCTCCGTGATCCAAATGTATGTGAAGCGGCGATAAAAGATGAGGTAGATGAAATCTATCAACTCGCAGCGGACATGGGAGGTGCTGGGTATTTGTTCTCTGGGGAGAATGATTTCAACGTCATGCACAACTCAGCTTTGATCAACTTAAACGTTTCTCATTTCGCCATTCAGAATAAAGTGAGCAAAGTGTTTTTCTCTTCTTCGGCCTGCATCTACCCAAAATTCAATCAGACGGATCCAAATAATCCGAATTGTGAAGAAAGCTCCGCTTACCCAGCAGAACCAGATAGTGAATACGGTTGGGAGAAGATCTTCTCAGAGAGATTGTATCACTCAGCCCTCAGAAATTACAATTTGAACGTTCGAATAGCACGTTTTCACAATATCTACGGTCCAGAAGGAACATGGAATTCTGGAAAAGAGAAAGCACCTGCGGCATTGTGTCGAAAGGTGGCAATGGCCGATCAAAAGGATTCAATTGAAATTTGGGGAGATGGAACGCAAACGCGCTCATTCCTTTACATTGATGATTGCATCGATGGTGTATTGGCGCTCATGAATTCGAATTGCACAGAAGTACTGAACATCGGTTCGGAGGAAATGGTAACAATCAATCGCCTTGCAGAATTGATCAGTGAGCACGCTCAAAAATCTATCTCTTTGGATCACATTGACGGCCCAATTGGTGTAATGGGACGTAATTCCGAAAATTCGCTCGTTACGAAATCCATTGGGTGGAGTCCAAAAGTGAATTTGTCCGAAGGGTTGGCGAAAACCTATCAATGGATTGAATCTCAGGTATCCGCTCTAAAGGAAAACGCATAGACTAAATCACAACACATGAAAATCATTGGATTCCTTGTCATTTTTCTCAGCTTGAGTGTTCAAGCGCAGGATTGTGATAAGTTCAAAACAGGCACTTTCGAAGTGGATAACGAAGATGGTACTGTTTCAATCATTAAGCGTACAAAAAAGTATCAAACCGAAGGGAACGGAAACGTTAAACTGAAGGACAAAATTGTATGGCTCAGCGATTGCAGCTACCAGCTGATCCCTGTGAAAATTAAAGATAATACCGGCCTTATTGGAGATGAAATATTGACGTTTACTTTTGTCAAAACTTTCGAGTACAGCTACATTGTCGCAATATCAGGATTGGGCGACCAGATTTTTGAAGTGCGCGTTTACGAAGAGGGATATTTAGAAAAATCGCAAGAGTAGACTTCAGCATGTCAGATAAAACACCATACATTTCATTCGTTGTAACTTCACGAAATGATAACCACGGCGGAGATTTGCGCAAGCGAATGATGATTTTCTACAATGGATTAATTCATCAATGCAATAAGTTCAAACTTCCTTGTGAACTCATTATGGTCGATTGGAACTCACCCGACCCAAACGAGTTGTTGGACAAAGTTCTGCCTCCAGTATCAAAAGATGATTATTTATCGGTTCGATACGTGATTGTGCCTTCAGAAATCCACGACAAATACCGCTTTTCTGAAGAATTGGGCCTCTACCAAATGATAGCCAAAAATGTTGGGATTCGGAGATCGAAGGCAGAGTTTATCTGCTGCACAAACATTGATTTGCTTTTTTCTGATGCTATGTTCGAGGAATTGGCCAAGCGAAAATTGGAAACTGGGAAGTATTACCGAGCGAATCGCTGCGATATTCCCGCGACCATAAACGAAAACGATTCGGTTGAAGATCAACTGAAATTTTGCAAGGCGAATATCATCAAGCGATTGGGGAAAATGGGAGAGTACCCTGTCATTTATGATGAAAATGGCTTGATGTTCAAATACAAAATATTCGCTCCATCCTTGAAGTTTTTGAATTGGCTCATAGGGAAACTGCTTTCAAAAACTGAAGCGAAAGTGCGCGCAATGGATTCTGATGCCTGCGGAGATTTTACCATGATGAGCATTACGGATTGGGAAAAAATCGATGGGTATGCGGAACTCGAAATGTACTCGCTTCACATCGATACGATGGGGCTGTACTCGGCGCTTGCGCAAGGAATTGAACAGATTGTTTTCCCTGGAGAAATGTGTTCGTATCACATTGCACACAGCGGAGGCTGGGAGCCTGGAAATGCCGTCGAGCAATTGCAGTTTTACCACAAACGTCCTTCTTTGGATTGGTGGGTGGTGGAAGCTGCAGGACGACAAATCGTTAAGGATAATTCAAATTTTGACATGAATTCTGACGATTGGGGACTCAAGAACATTAATTTAAAGGAAATAAACGGAGCCGATGCGTCTCAATAACCGCGGGAAGCATCACGATCAAAACAAATAAAATAGATGGCGAAGATTGGAGTTGTAGGAATTGGACGATTAGGTCTATGTTTTGCATTGAACCTCGAAAGAGTGGGGTTTGACATCTATGGTGTTGATTCCAATGCTGAGTACATTCAATCAATCAAATCGAAAACGCTTGAGTCGAATGAGCCGCATGTTGAGAGCTTTTTGGAGCAATCCGAATACTTGAATGTTTCTACTGAACTTGCATTTGTTCTCGATCCTGAAATTCATTTGATTTTCATTTGTGTTCCAACACCTTCAAAAGCTGATGGGACCTTTGATCATTCGTACATTGATAAAGTGTGTGATGAAATCTTAGCTTTTGATCGACCCAAGAAAGAGACCCATTTGATCATCAACTCGACGGTAATGCCGGGCTACTGTGATAAATTGCATGAGAAAATGAGTGCTCACGGATATTCGATTTCTTACAACCCTGAGTTCATCGCGCAAGGAAGCATTATTGAAGATCAGCAGTTTCCTGATCAAGTGCTCATTGGTGAAGCAAATGAGGAAATTGGTAATGAAATCGAAGCAATTTACCGTTGTTTCGTACAAAAAGAAGATGCTCGATTTAGCCGAATGTCGAGAACCGAATCTGAGATCACCAAACTGGCTGTAAACTGTTTCTTGACAACGAAAATAGCTTTTGCAAACTCTATTGGAGACTTAACTGTTCAGCACGGAGGGAATCAAGACAAGGTGTTGGACGCGATAGGTTCCGACTCTCGAATTGGATCGAATTTCCTTCGCTACGGATTTGGATATGGAGGCCCGTGTCTCCCTCGCGATAATCGTGCAATGGGCGAAGCAGCAAAAGAGGTGAACCTCGAACTACCGATTAGTATCGCTACAGATCGCTCGAATGTATTACACCGAAACTTTCAGCGCGAAGCATTCGAACAAAATTATTCAAAGGACGATCAGATTACCTTTACGGGTTTGACGTACAAACCTAATTCTGATATCATCGAAGAATCGCAACGACTGGAATTGGCCGTCGATCTAGCGAAAGAAGGATACGGGGTTTTGCTGCGCGATCGAGC
The DNA here is from genome assembly GCA_029252405.1 of Crocinitomicaceae bacterium. Classification (GTDB taxonomy): domain Bacteria; phylum Bacteroidota; class Bacteroidia; order Flavobacteriales_D; family Crocinitomicaceae; genus UBA4466. Next base: position 16,840 of record JAQXBM010000030.1, on the reverse strand, counting down.
TGAAGTGATTGATCAAATTCAGGCAATCCATCAAGATTTATTTATGTACGAAGTTGTAAGCGATGATTGAACCTGCAATTGTCGTCATAGCGTACAATCGAGTTCAACCGCTCAAGCGATTGCTGAAAAGTCTCGCTAATGTCAACTATCCATCCAATACTGTCACGCTTCATATTTCTATTGATGCTTCTGATAATTTAGCCGTAAAAGAAACGGCGGATAATTTCGAATGGAAACACGGCGAGAAAGTCGTTGATGTAAAAGCGGAGAATTTAGGCTTACTCAAGCACGTTTTAGAGTGCGGTAAACTGACAGAAAAATACGGGTCAATTATTGTTCTGGAAGATGATTTGCTTGTCGCTTCAGGTTTCTATCAATATGCTCAACAAGCGAACGAATTCTATTCTACAGATGAAAAAATAGCGGGAGTTTCACTTTTCGCTTATCCAGTTGAAGAGAACAATTTTTATCCATTTGTGCCTATTCAAGACGATTCTGATGTTCATTTTATTCAAGTGGCAAGCTCTTGGGGGCAAAGTTGGAACAAGGATCAATGGACGAAATTCAAGTCATGGTTAACCGAGAATCCGGGAGGAAAAGATGACCAACTTCCCGATTACATTCTCGAATGGGGGAATAACTCATGGAAGAAATTATTCATCAGTTATTTGATGGACACCGATCGATATTTTGTTTTCCCGAATACTTCGTATTCAACGAACTTTGAGGAGGAAGGAACGCACGCTTCAAAATTGGGATTGTTTCAAGTGCCAATTCAGGCAGGGCTCTCTCAACCTCGATTAAAGAAATGGAATGAATCGAATAGCATTTACGATGTCTACTTCGAACTGAAATCAGAATGCCTAAAAAGAACGAATCCATATTTCAAAGAGTATGATTTTGAGGTTGATTTGTACGGAAATAGACGCTTGGATTTCTCCGCTGAGTATATCCTAACCTCTCGTAGAGGAACGAACCCATTGAAGGCTTACGGCTCAGAAATGAAGCCACTTCTTCAAAACATCGTCCACAATGCTGAAGGGAATGATTTGATTTTATGTCGAAAGGAGGACCTCAGTCCAACGGAAAAAAATCGCTTTTTGATGCTCAATACTTCACCGGTCGTGTTGGATCAACATTCGTCGACTCGAGGAACTAAATTGGAACAAGTAACACTTGTTATTCCAACTTTGGACGATCAGTTGCAGGCATTGGAGAGCACGATAAGCGGTTTGAAATCAGATCGATTTTACAATGTCACATTCGCAATTGTGTGCTCTGCTGAGATCAAAAAATCTGTTCTTCAAATTGCGCTTAGTTCAACGCTGAACATCAACCTTATTGAATCAGCGAGTAAAGAGCTTGATGGTCTTTTGAGAGCTGGAATTGAAAATTGTTCAACTGATTATTGCACTTGGATTCAACCAGGAATGACGATTGACTTAGAGAGAATGGAGGACGTCGCTCGAATTTTTCAAGGATTGGCACATGTCCAAGTGATTCATGGTTTACAAGAAAATGTAAGTGAGAACAGCTATTTCAAACTGAATACTTCTAGTTTACGATGGACGCCTCAACGCGCCAATGCGAATAAAGAAGAAGCCGCAAAAATCCGAACCGAACTAGTCGTTTGGAGAAGTTCATTGATTTCGAATAATGACAAATCGATACTGACAAGCGCCAACTTGTTTTTGGAATTGATAAAATTGAATCCGATCTATCCAGTGGCGCTTAAATTGGGAGATTTCAACGGTGTCGAGGCTTCAAATCAACTTTCATCAAAGGAGCTTAGAGAAATCTTAAGTGGCGATCAATTTCAGCAAAAACGGGGATTTACATCTGCACTTCGTCCCATATTTAAGTTTTGGTTTAAACGAAATGTCCCATTTTTTCGCTTGTTTTACAAAGACACAGAGGAACTTCCATTGGTCATTCGCTACGATTTTAAGAACAACAGTTATTATTTTTTAGATTATTAATGCTCAAGAAAGCAAGAATATATATCATCATTTGCATTGTTGCCTTATTCCAATATGGTAATACCTTCGAGCACGAATATGCTTGGGATGACGCAATTGTTGTGACTCAAAATGATCGCGTTCAGCAGGGCTTGAGCAATCCAAGCGAATTCTTTCGAAACATTAAGTCGAATGAAATTCAACACCGTTACGGATACCGACCAATTTCACTTATGTCTTATGCTTTGGATATCGAGCTTTCCGAAATGACACCAAAAACCGGTCATGTCATGAATGTGTTGTATTACGCATTGCTTTGCTGTTTGATTTTCTATTTCCTCCGTCGCATGTTCCCAGAAAAAGGAGCGCTATTTGGAATGATCATCGTTGGATTGTTTTTGATCCATCCAGTTCATGTCGAAGTTGTGGCAAATATCAAATCGCGCGATGAAATTTTAACGATGATTTTTGGCGTCGCTTCCATGATATTCTTCCTGAATTTTTTAGAGAGGGATAAACGAAACTACTTATTTGGTGGGTTGACAATTTTAACCCTTGTCCTTTCATTTCTCTCGAAAGAAAATGGGATAACCTTCGCTGGAATCCTTTTGTTGATAGCGTATTTTAAAAATTCTGACAAGATCAATACGTATGTGAAGTACAGTGTTCCAATTCTAGGAGGAGCTGTGCTTATCGCGATTCGTTTATACGTTTATTCTGATTCGGTATTCGAGAATAACGCAACCGAATTACTAGAGACTTTTCAATACCGCGAGGACGGATTTTTAGGCAATCCCTTGCATGACGCCACTGGATTGATGCAGATTCTGCCGAATGTGTTCAATATTCTAATCAAGAATTTAGGACTGCTTGTGTTTCCAATAACGCTCGTCCATGATTACGGATTCTCACATTCAACTATGGTTTCTTGGTCGGATCCACTCGTGATCGTTTCAGTAGTACTTCATATTGTCTTGATTTATGTGGTGATTCGCGAGTTCAAAAAGAAGTCAGCTTTACTGTTCGGAATTCTGTTCTATTTCATCACACTGTCAGTCTATCTGCACATTTTGCAAGTCGGACCTGATTACATGGGTGAGAGGTTCCTGTTTATACCATCTTTAGGATTTTTAATTGTTATTGTGGCAACAATAGAGCGAATTGCAAAAGCCAGTTTCAACTCTGACGCTCCACCTATTTGGAAAAATGGAACAACAAAAGTCATTTTTGGAGTGCTCGGTGTTTTCTTCCTGCTTGGATTTGTGAAAACAATCAATCGGAATAAGGCATGGGAAAGTAATACTGCACTCTACGAGGCGGATATGGTCGCTTTGGATGACTGCGCACGAACGCAATACAACTATGCCTGCCTGTTGCATGGAGAATACTACAAGAACCCAACGAAGCCACAACAAGAAAAGATTCTTTATCACTATCAACGAGCGGTTGACATATCGGACCGTTCAATGACGGCAATGCTCGATTTAGGAAAAGCCTACATGGAATTTGAGCAGGTAGAGAAAGGAAAAGCCATCTTTGAGCAAGCCGCGGAAGCTCATCAAGGTTTGGCTGCCCCACCAATGATGCTCGGGCAATATTACATTTCGCAGGAACAGTACAACGAGGCCTTGGTGGAATACGAAAAGGCGCAGAAACTAGCGAAACTTCCAAGTATTTACCACTGGAAAGCTGTATGCTACATGAAGCTGAATAAGCTTGAAACAGCAATTGCAACTATTGAAGAAGGGGAGAAGCAGAATCCAGATCAGGTAGGCTTCTTTATATTAATGAGTGATCTTTACTCGGCGCAACAGTCGTATGAAAAAGCCAACGTTGCTATTCAAAAGGCACTGGAGATTGACCCAGAAAATCAAGAAGCGCTGCAAAAACGAAATACGATCAACTCACTCCTAAGGCCAGTAAACGAGAATCCGAGTCCTACTGAGGGGTCATGATTCCTTGCTGGATCGCTGAGCGGTAGTATCGCTCTGCGTTTTCATTGTCACCTTTCTCTTGATAACGTCCAATAATCGTTGCGTAAACTGTGTACGGATCGCCGCCGTACTCGATCATTTTCAAGGTGTTTTCTGTGGATGATTTTAAATCATTTTTATCAAAATAAACATGTCCGAGTGCCTCATACATTGACATTTGACCCTGAGCGAATTTTTCCAATCCTTGTTCCGCCAACTGAATCCCTTTTTCAAACTGCCCCGTTTTCCCATAGGATACTGCGAGCAAATAATAGGAGTCTAAGCTCTTTGCGGCAAATTCGATGCTCTTCTCCAAATGCGGAATCGCTTTAGCGTATTGCTCGCTTTGGACATAGGCTTGCCCGAGATAATGTCTAGGATCACTCACTCGAGGGAACAAACGAACGGCTTCCTCAAATACTTGACTCCCTTCATTGATTTTTCCTTGCCCTAATAAGTAGGTTCCTAATTCGATTCGTGCGTAATAAATTGAATCTGAAAGTTCGATGCTTCGTTCATAATGATGAATCATCTGTTCTTCTTTGTCGAAAGATGGTCCATTTTGTTGAATGTCTTGAAGTAAATTGGTCGCATAGAAGTAGTGAGGACGCGCCGAAGTTTCTAAACGCTCCATGTCATTTTCAACCAAGGTGAAGTCGTTCTCCCAAACACTATTTCTCGAAAAGGTGATTATGCTGAACAGCGCAAAAATGAGCAAGAAAGTCACTTTTTGACTCAAGTTCAATTGTCCAATCGTCTTTGAGAGCGAGCGTTTTTCTTTTTTATCTATCGTGAAATCAACTTTAAGCAATTTGGAAACGACTACGATTAGAATGATGCACAATCCGATGGAGGCGAAGAAAGCGAAACGATCGGCACGAGTATCAGAAAGTGTTCGTATAACGTGCAGGTAAATCGAAATGGAGAAGAAGAAAAAGAAGATACCGTAAGCGATTTTTGGATGCTTCTTGAAACGAAAAATGGCAAAAACAACTGCGCCCAGTGATACGATTAGTCCTAGAATTGCTTGCCAAGATGAGATGCCGACTGGCTGTAAATCTCCATATCCGTGGTAGTACGCTAGATTGTATGGTGCGATAAAATCTTTCAAATACAAAAGGACCAAGTAGGAAGCGTTTCCAATTTTGTTGATGAGCTGATCTGTGTAGAAGAAGGCATTTCCTAGAATGAAGTTTTCTTGATAGATCCCTAGATCAGCCGTCTGCTCTTTTCCCAATTGAGAGTTCGATGCGTAAGAAGTAAACACGTAGACAATCAATAATCCAATTGGCAGAACGATTCCTGCAATTTTCAGCACTCGCTTCCAATTGATGTCCGTTATTTTCAGCAAAGTCAGCGCATACACTGGCAAGAAAACAATGGCATTTTCTTTGGATAAAAAGGCCAGCGCAAAGAACACGACCGTCCCAACAATATTCTTCCAGTGCTTCGAGTCGATGAATTTAATCAAATTCAATAGTGAGATCAAACAGAACAGAAGCGCCAAAATTTCATCCCGAGATTTGATATTAGCGACCACCTCCGTATGAATTGGGTGAACCGTAAATAAGACAGTTATCAAAAAAGCAAGAAGAGGTGAGGAGCGGGGAAAGATTCTTTTGAGAACTAAGAACAATACGAAACACAACAGCGAGAAATACAGGACATTCATGAAGTGATAAAAGCCTGGTTCCACTCCCGAGAATTCGTAATCAATCGCAAAACTGATCAAGGTAATTGGTCTATAACCATATTGATCTTGTCTTAAATCTGAATTGTACTTTTTGAGGAGATCTGGAATTCCCGAAACACCTTCTTGCACTCGCGTGTTTTCTTGAATGACAATTTTATCATCCCAGGCGAAGTCATGACCAAGTGTGTTACTGAACTGAAAGAAAGCAATTAGCATGATGACTAACCCGAAACTCCAATGCGTTGTTTTTATCCCCATGGAGAATAAAAGTAGTTAAAAACTTGCTTTGCCTTTGTGTATAAAATTTTATGAACACGCATGGAAGAATTAGATTTGCAACTCCTTTTGTTCCTATTTGTTTAGTTGACAGTGATTACAATACCAATGACTTACGAATTTTCAATAAAAACAGATGGGTAGAAATACCCGATCTCATTCAAAATTAGGATTTTACTTTAGAAGCTGTTTTTTTTAGTTATATATTTGCCTGAGTAAATTTGAAAACCAACTCCTTACCTATGAAAACATTTTATTCGAATTTAATACTATTCGCTACGCTACTACTTAGCAGTAATTCCTTCGTGAATGCGCAGTGTGGAACTAACACGACACTTGGTACGAGTTGTACAAGAAGCGCCGTTTTTGATGCGCAATACAACGCGGATCTAGGATGTGGAACTTATAGAACCATTACGAATTACAGCCCCGGAACATATTTCAGAATGCCTGTTTTATCAGGAGGTTGTTACACGGTCCAGACATGCGGCGCAGGAATTGACACTCAAATTGGTGCTTTTCAAGGGACTGCTACAACAGGACCTTTTGCATATAACGATGATAGCGGGCCAGCGTGTGCTGGAACTGCAGCATCAATAATTATGACGCCTAACTTCACAGACTACGCGAGAATTGATGTTCGACAGTTCAACTGTTCACCTGGAGGAACAGCCTCCATAACGGTTCGTATCCGTCAGAATAACAACTTGAATTTCACGTCCTCTAGTGCTTCAATGTGTTCAGGGCAGACAAGAACGTTAACTGCAACTCCAACGGCAGTTACTGGAGGTTTAGCAGGTTCTGGAAATGGAGGTAGTTTTAGTGGTACTGGAGTTTCAGGAACAACCTTTACTGCACCAACTCCAGCTGGAGCTTCTCAAGTTTACACGATAACATATACATTCGGTTTCTGCACAACAACTCAGAATATAACCGTATTTAGAAATCCTTCGACGGCGAATGCTGGTGCGAATCAAAACCTTGCCTGTGACGCGACTGCCACGACCTTGGCTGGGAACACGCCCGCATTTGGTACTGGTACATGGACGTTGATTGGTGGTACAGGTACAGTTACAACTCCAGGTTCAGCGACCTCAGGAGTTACTGGCTTGAGTCCAGGGTCTTCATCAACATTCAGGTGGACTATTACCAATGGCCCTTGTTCTGCAAGTACTGATGACGTAATAATTTCATCGTCCGCAGATGGAACAGCTCCAGTTCCGGATGTTGCAACACTTCCAGATATTACCACTCAATGTGTGGTTTCAACTTTAACTGCGCCAACAGCAACTGATAACTGTGCTGGTTCAGTAACTGGAACAACAGCAACATCAACCCCAATAACAACTCAGGGGACAACAGTTGTAACATGGACATACGATGATGGAAACGGAAACTCTAGTTCACAAAATCAAAATGTAATTATTGATGACGTAACTGCTCCAGTTCCAGATGTCGCATTTTTGACGGATATACTAGCTCAATGTTCAGTAACAACTTTGACTGCACCAACAGCTACAGATAACTGTGGTGGAACGTTGACAGTGACAAACAATGCTACACTTCCAATCACCACTCAAGGAACGACAGTCGTAACTTGGACATACGATGATGGAAATGGAAATACTTCAACACAAAATCAAAATGTAATTCTTGATGACGTGACTGCACCAGTTCCTGATGTAGCTACATTGGCTGATGTAACAGCGCCATGTTCGGTAACATCATTGACTGCACCAGCTGCAACAGATAACTGTGGTGGAACAGTAACAGTTACAAACGATGCAACACTTCCAATCACAACTCAAGGAACAACAGTAGTGACTTGGACATACACGGATGTAAACGGAAACTCATCAACACAAACACAGAATGTTGTTATTGATGATATTGTAGCTCCAGTGCCAAATGCTGGAACGCTTTCTGATGTGACTGTAGAATGTGTGGTTACTTCTTTAACAGCTCCAACTGCAACAGATAACTGTTCGGGATCTGTTACAGCAACGACTGCAACAATTTTCCCAATTACAGCTCAAGGAACGACAGCAGTAACTTGGACCTACGATGACGGAAACGGAAATACTTCCTCACAAACTCAAAATGTGATTATTGATGATGTAACTGCACCGGTTCCAGATGTTGCGACTTTAGCTGACGTAACAGCGGAATGTGATGTGACATCCTTAACTGCACCAACTGCGACAGATAACTGTGGTGGAACAGTGACGGTAACAAACGATGCAACACTTCCAATCACGACTCAAGGAACAACAGTTGTAACTTGGACATACGATGATGGAAACGGAAACACAACAACGCAAACACAAAACGTAGTAATTGACGACGTGACTGCTCCGACTCCGGATGTTGCAACTTTAGCAGACGTAACAGCTGAATGTTCAGTATCATCATTGACTGCACCAACTGCAACAGATAACTGTGGTGGAACGGTAACAGTAACAAACGATGCAGTACTTCCTATCTCAACTCAAGGAACGACAGTAGTGACTTGGACTTACACAGATGTAAACGGTAACTCATCAACACAAACACAAAACGTGGTAGTTGACGATGTGACGGCACCAGTGCCAGATGTAGCAACATTGGCAGATGTAACAGCACCATGTTCGGTAACATCTTTGACTGCACCAACTGCAACAGATAACTGTGGTGGAACAGTGACAGTAACAAACGACGCAACACTTCCAATCACCACTCAAGGAACAACAGTAGTAACTTGGACTTATACAGATGTGAATGGAAATTCATCAACACAAACACAAAATGTTGTTATTGATGATAACCTTGCACCTGTGCCAAACGCTGGAACGCTTGCTGATGTGACTGTAGAATGTGTAGTTACTTCTTTAACGGCTCCAACGGCAACAGATAACTGTTCGGGATCTGTTACAGCAACGACTGCAACAACTTTCCCAATTACGGCTCAAGGAACGACAGTAGTAACTTGGACCTACGATGACGGAAACGGAAATACTTCATCACAAACTCAAAATGTGATTATTGATGATGTAACTGCTCCAGTTCCAGATGTGGCAACTTTAGCTGACGTAACAGCAGAATGTGATGTAACATCTTTGACTGCACCAACTGCAACAGATAACTGTGGTGGAACAGTGACGGTAACAAACGATGCAACACTTCCAATCACGACTCAAGGAACTACAGTAATTACTTGGACTTACGATGATGGAAACGGAAACACAACAACGCAAACACAAAACGTCGTGATTGATGATGTAACTGCTCCAACTCCAGATGTTGCAACTCTAGCAGATGTAACGGCTGAATGTTCGGTAACTTCATTGACTGCACCAACTGCAACAGATAACTGTGGTGGAACGGTAACAGTAACAAACGATGCAGTACTACCAATTACAACTCAAGGAACGACAGTAGTGACTTGGACATACACGGATGTGAATGGTAACTCATCAACACAAACACAAAATGTAGTGGTTGACGATGTAACTGCACCAGTTCCAGATGTCGCGACTTTAGCAGACGTAACAGCTGAATGTTCAGTGTCATCATTGACTGCACCAACTGCAACAGATAATTGTGGTGGAACAGTAACGGTAACAAACGACGCAACACTTCCAATCACCACTCAAGGAACAACAGTAGTAACTTGGACATATGATGACGGTAACGGAAACACATCAACGCAAACGCAAAACGTAGTGATTGATGACGTAACTGCACCAGTTCCAGATGTTGCAACTTTAGCTGACCTAACAGCGGAATGTGATGTAACTTCATTAATAGCACCGACTGCGACAGACAACTGTGGTGGAACGGTAACAGTAACAAATGATGCAACACTTCCAATCACAACTCAAGGAACTACGGTAGTAACTTGGACTTACGATGACGGAAACGGAAACACAACAACACAAACGCAGAACGTAGTTATTGATGACGTGACTGCTCCAACTCCTGATGTTGCAACTCTAGCAGATGTAACGGCAGAATGTGACGTGACATCTTTATCTGCACCAACAGCAACAGACAACTGTGGCGGAACAGTGACTGTAACAAACGATGCAACACTTCCAATCACCACTCAAGGAACAACAGTAGTAACTTGGACATACACGGATGTAAACGGTAACTCATCGACTCAAACACAAAACGTAGTGATTGATGACTTAACTGCTCCAACTCCAGATGTTGCGACTCTAGCGGATGTAACAGCGGAATGTGATGTGACATCATTAACTACACCAACTGCAACAGATAACTGTGGTGGAACGGTGACAGTAACAAATGACGCTACACTTCCAATTTCAACTCAAGGAACAACAGTAGTAACTTGGACATACACGGATGTAAATGGAAACTCATCGACACAAACACAAAACGTAGTGATTGATGACGTAACTGCTCCAACTCCAGATGTTGCGACTCTAGCAGATGTAACAGCGGAATGTGATGTAACATCATTGACGGCACCAACTGCAACAGATAACTGTGGAGGAACAGTGACTGTAACAAACGATGCAACACTTCCAATCACAACTCAAGGAACAACAGTAGTAACTTGGACATATGATGACGGAAATGGAAACACATCAACTCAAACACAAAACGTAGTGATTGATGATGTAACTGCTCCAGTTCCGGATGTTGCAACTTTAGCGGATGTAACAGCAGAATGTGACGTGACATCATTAACAGCGCCAACAGCAACAGATAACTGTGGAGGAACAGTAACAGTAACAAATGATGCAACACTTCCAATCACAACTCAAGGAACTGTATTAGTTACTTGGACATACACAGATGTAAACGGAAACTCATCAACACAGACACAAAACGTTGTCGTTGATGATATAACTGCTCCAACTCCTGATAGTACAACGCTAAACGATGTTTCAGAGCAATGTGATGTAACATCATTGACGGCACCAACTGCAACAGACAACTGTGGTGGAACGGTGACAGTAACTAATGATGCGACTTTCCCAATTACAACTCAAGGAACAACAGTAGTAACTTGGACATACACTGATGTGAATGGAAATTCATCAACACAGGCGCAGAACATCGTGATACTTGATGTTGAAGGACCAGTTGCAGATGCGGCGCTTCCAGATTTGACAGGTCTTTGTTCAATTGATGCTCCATCAGCACCAACAGCAACTGATAACTGTGCAGGAACGGTGACAGGTACAACTACAACAACGTTCCCGATTACTGCAATTGGAACAACGGTTGTGACATGGGAGTATTCGGACGGAAACGGAAACGTAACACTTCAAACACAAGATTTCATTATCTCTGGTGTTGATGTGAGTACTGACCTTAGCGCTGACGGAGCAACAATTACTGCTCTTAATACCTCAGGAACATACCAATGGATCGATTGCAGCGATAACTCAATCATTGCTGGAGAGACTGGTCAAAGTTTCACTCCAACGGCAAACGGAGACTATGCAGTGATTGTAACTCAAGATCCTTGTGTGGATACATCGGCATGTGTTACGGTAAGTACAGTGGGAATTGAAACAATTTCAATTACAAAACTTACAGTTTACCCGAACCCATCTATTGATGGTTACTTCACAGTTAGCTATGACGGAACAATTGAATCTATCCAAGTGTTGGATATGCTAGGAAGAGAAATTACACTTCCAGCTAATTTGACAACTGGTGAGGTAGATGGTTCAACATTAGCACATGGACGATACATTATTAGAGTGAAAACAGAAAGCGGATATGCACTATCCGAAATTGTGATAGCTCAATAATAAGAATTAACTAATTCAAAATAGAAAGCTCACCTTCTGATAATTATCGGAAGGTGAGCTTTTTCGTTGATATGACTTTCTGAAAATCGATTGATATATTATTTCATATATTTGCTTTAAACTACGATACCATAAATTATGAGAATTTCTACCCTTTTGAGATTACGTAAAAAAGGTGAATCCGCACTCCTGCTAGTAGCGTTTTTACTTATGAGCGCAACAAGTATTGCCCAACTTACAGTAACAAAAACCTTTACAGCTCCATCTTCGGTAACCGTCGACGGTTGTGGAAGTTACTGTACAAACCTACCCGGATTGTCTTTTTCTGCTGCAGATTTTACTGCTGGCGTTTGTCAAATAGCTGATGTAAATGTCAGTATTACTTGGGCCAAAACAGACGGTAGCTGCACAGCACCTGGAACAGGAAACTCTTTTCACAGTGAAACAAACTTCAGAATTGATGGTCCAGCTGGAAACGAAATTTTAGTTGCTCCAGGAACGTACAGTGGAACAGGAACAATTTCTTCTGTTACGACGACCCTAGATCAGGCTGCCGCTCCAATTATTGGAGGAACAAATCCAGTATCTGGAACATTTAGACCAAGTACAGGAGATTTAGATAATTATATTGGCACCGACGCTTTCGGAACATGGACACTTCGTGCAGGTGATACAGGGACTGGCGACCCACTTTGTATTGTCGCGTATTCCGTTACAATAACCATGAGTGCTGCCATAGATAATGATGGTGACACCTTCACATATTGTACTGGAGATTGCGATGACAATGACCCGACAGTATTCCCAGGAGCTCCTGAAATTACATGTGATGGAGTAGACAACGATTGTAATCCTGCAACTTCTGACGATCCTACACCACCAGTAGCAGTTTGTCAACCAGTACTGGCATATCTTGATGTTACAGGGTTGGCAAATATTACTGAGACAGATGTTGATTTTGGTTCGAGTGACAACTGTGGTTCGATTACTATGGGTGTATCACCAAACTCATTCACTTGTGCAGATGTAGGAGCACAAACGGTAACACTTACAGTAACAGATGGAGAAGGAAACCAAGCAACATGTGCTTCAACGGTTACCGTGATAGATTCACTCGCTCCGGTTCCAGATGTATCTTCTCTTCCAGTTATAGAAGCTTCTTGTCAAGTTGATACAATTATAATGTTCCCTCAAGCTACGGATAACTGTGGAGGAACTGTAACAGTTACAAATGATGCAATTTACCCAATCTCAGCGTTTGGTTCGAATGTTGTAACTTGGATGTACGACGATGGAAATGGTAATATCAGTATGCAAACACAGACTGTTCTTATTGTTGATTCTATTGCTCCAGTTCCAGATTCATTGACTCTACCTGATTATATTGGAGAATGTGAGGCAACATTGGTTCCACCAACTGCTGATGACATTTGTGCGGGAGCAATAACAGCTACAACGCCAACTACCTTCCCAATAACGGCTCAAGGAACGACTGTAGTAACTTGGACGTATGATGATGGTAACGGAAATACAGCATCTCAAGATCAAACGGTTATTTTGACAGATGCCGTGGCGCCGGTTGCTGATGTAGCAATCCTTCCAGATTTCAATGCAATATGTGAAGCAAACCCAACAGCTCCAACTGCAACAGATAACTGTTCTGGTTCGATAGCAGGAACGACTTCAACGACTTTCCCGATTACGACGATTGGAACAACGACGATCACTTGGACATACGATGATGGTAACGGAAACACGTACGATCAATCTCAAGATATCATCGTTACGAATATCAATGCAACAACTACGGCAACATTAGATGGCGTAACTTTGACTTCTGATATTACAGGAGATTCTTACCAATGGATCAACTGTGAAACGAATAGTCCAATTGTTGGTGCGACCAACGCAAACTACACAGCAACTGCTAATGGTAGTTATGCTGTAATTGTTAATGATGGACCTTGTACTGATACATCAGCTTGTGCAGAGGTAACAACAGTAAGCACAAATACATTGATTATTGAAAACTTGAAGTTGTATCCTAACCCAACGCGTGACGGATTCTTCAACTTAACTTTTGATGGTGTGATCAATTCAATCACTGTATTGGATATGCTTGGACGTGAAGTTCCAGTTGAGGCTGATGTTACAACAGGATCAGTTGATGCTTCATTGCTGAACAATGGACGTTACATGGTTCGAGTTGAAACGAATAAAGGAACGAAAGTCACCGAAATAATTGTTTCGATGTAGAAAAAACTGCAATATATAGTTGAAGCCGCTCATTATGAGCGGCTTCTTTGTTTTTAGGACTAGGTACTAATACCTGAATCCATTCTTATTCACAACAAAAGAGCTTTATGGTCTTAAATTAGATGGATAAATCCGTAAGTTAGTAATCTAACACATAAACAGAATCACTATGGTTAACCCTATGATTGCCGAAATTATCATGTTCGGCGGAAACTTTGCTCCCCGAGGATGGGCGAAATGCGAAGGTCAATTATTACCAATTAGCTCGAATACAGCCCTTTTTTCAATAATAGGTACGATGTACGGAGGAGACGGTCGTTCTACATTTGGATTACCTGATTTTAGAAGTAGATCAGCTGTATCTCCGGGGCAAGGACCAGGATTGAGCAATTATCGTCAAGGACCAGGCGGGGGACGCGAAACAGTTACCTTAAACACCACGAATTTGCCAGCCCATGATCACGCTGTTTCGGCGAGTTTGAAGGCATCTTTTACTCCACCTTCAGGAGGAGGAACGTTGACTAACCCTAACGGTGCAAATTTATCAAGCTCAGGAGAAACTATTTATACAACGAATGCTGCAAACCAAACTATGGCTGCAGATAGTGTTGCTGTTGCACTTGGAAACACTGGGGGAGGTCAAGACTTTAGTATTGTTCAACCATGGTGCGCTGTACAGTTCATTATCGCGTTACAAGGAGTTTACCCATCGCGTAGCTAAAGTATAATCTACTGGTGCGACTGACTAGAAATAATTGTTTTCTGTCGGACTCGACTATAGGTATTTATACCTGATTTCGTCCAGTATTACATCAATTTTCACTCATAACGTAGGTTGAGAGTGTAAATAGACTTAAATTTAGAATTCTAACATAAACACATATAAAAACAAATCACTATGGATCCATTTTTAGCCGAAATCGTAATGTTCGGAGGAAATTTCGCCCCAAGAGGATGGGCAAAATGCGAAGGTCAATTATTACCAATTAACTCTTATTCTGCATTATTTTCCCTTTTGGGAACAATGTATGGAGGTGACGGGCGTACAACGTTTGGTTTACCTGATATGCGCGGAAGAACTCCTGTTGGAGTAGGTCGCGGACCAGGATTAAGCGATTACCGTCAAGGACCAGGAGGAGGTCACGAGCAAGTTCACTTAAACGTAACTAATTTGCCTGCACACAATCACACTGCATCTGCAAGTTTGAAGGCATCTTTTACTCCACCATTAGGAGGAGGAACTTTGACTAATCCTAGCGGAGCAAATTTATCAAGTTCAGGAGAAACTATTTATACAACGAATGCTGCGAACCAAACTATGGCAGCAGATAGCGTTGCTGTAACCATTGGTAACACAGGAGGAAATATTCCTTTCAGTGTTGTTCAACCATGGTGCGCCGTGCAATTTATTATCGCGTTGCAAGGAGTTTTCCCTTCACGTAGCTAATAACTATTAATTTAATGACCATCCAGATTTGGATGGTCATTTTTTCTTTATTTCAATGAAACTAGGATTACTACTTCCCACTTCTAAGCTCTATCCTTCCTTAATGATTGATTTCTCTGCTGGGGTAAGGCTGGCCATTTCAGAATTCGGACTTGATGACGAAATTGAAATCGTTTTTGAAAACATCAATCAAGGAACGGATAAGAATCTGATTTTAAACTCCGTTAACAAACTTGTTCTCCAGCATCAAACGGAAGTAAACATTTTATTCAGCAATTTCTTGTTATTTGAAGATATCATATCTTCATTAAATGCACTTAATAGACCTCTTTTGGTGACCAACATGGGTGCGAATATTCCAAACCTTTTCGAACATGGAGAATTTGTTTTCTCAAATTCATTCGGTTTATGGGAATCAGCAATGATGGCTGGTGCCTGGGGAAGAAAGAAATTTGGAAAGAAGGTAGCCCATGGATCGTATTTTTACGAAGCGGGTTATGGTATTTACAAATCGTTTTGTGAAGGCTTGAAGCAAGCGGATGGCGAGATTATCTTTAATCAAATCTCAGAATTTAATCCGAACCCGGATGATTTCAAAAACTTCATGACGCAAATGGAAGTTGAGACTCCGGATTTTCTGTACATGCTTTATTCTGAAAGAGACGCAGTAGATTTTTTAAATAAATTGACTACTTCTGAAGCTAACGGCAAGTATCCGATTGTTACTTCTGGAGTGTTGTTAAATGATGAAATCATTGATAAAGTAGATAAGCCGATAAAAGAGATTTACAATGTAGCAAGTTGGGATCCGTCTGACAGTTCAGAAGAGAATCAAAAATTTGCTAAGGCTTACAAAGAACATACTGGGAACCAACCCAATTACTTTGGACTTTTAGGATACGAATGTGCCGCATCGATTTGTAGCGCATATCAAGATGAGAGCTGGTCAAAAAATGGTAGCGATCAAGCAAAAGCTCTTAGAAATAGCAAATTCCTCGGCCCACGAGGAGAGTTGAGTTATAGCGATTCGAACATGACTCAATCATTAAATCACATATATACTGTTGACGAGAATCACAAACGATCGAAGATAGAATCGATTGGTAAACTTCCGTCAAGATCAGATGTTATTGAAGCATCAAAACTTGAGAATAATCCAGCAGGATGGTTTCAACCATACCTCTGTCAATAAAAGACTTTAATTATAGAACGGTTCTGCATTGCAAATGACCGGTTGAATAAGAAACAATAGGCGGCATGAAAAGAAAGGAAATATAGCTTCTGCTTATGAAAAGCCCACCATTTTGGTACTGATTTCTTATATAATAACTCCCAAAAAGATCTGACTTACTCAGCTAACTTTTAAATAACTCTCGAATAGTCCCCTTTTTTGGTAAAATTTAATGAAATGAAAAAAATACTACTTTTTAAGGTATTCTTCTTATCACTATTCATGGCTTATGGTC
>JAQXBM010000025.1 GCA_029252405.1 Crocinitomicaceae bacterium | reverse complement strand
CAGGAAAGATATGATTGATGCTTGCCAAGGCCTTCAATTGATTGGACGTGGTGGTGTTGGAATGGACAACATTGATGTTGCATATGCACGAAGCATAGGTAGAACTGTAATCAATACGCCTGCAGCTTCTTCGCAATCTGTAGCTGAATTGGTTCTTGGACATTTAACAGCGATTTCTCGTTCTCTTCACGATTCATACAAAAACATGGAAACTGGTGAGTTCAAAGTGCTCAAAAAGAAATACGCTAAAGGAGTTGAGTTACGAGGAAAAACAATAGCAATTGTTGGATTCGGACGTATCGGTCAAAGCCTGGCTTCTTATGCTATTGGATGCGGAATGAATGTTGTCGCTGTAGATAGCTTCATCAAAGAAACTCAAACTATTGCATTGAATCTTGGCAATGGAGTTTCTGCTAGCGTTGATATCACTCCAACCGATAATTTAACTGAAGGAATTTCTAAGGCTGATTTCATCTCGGTTCATGTTCCTAAGCAAGATGATGGTTCTGCCGTTTTCGGAGCTAAGGAATTTGAATCCATGAAAGATGGAGTTCGAATTGTAAATGCCGCTCGCGGAGGTGTTATTGATGAAGATGCATTGTTAGTCGCTTTGGAATCAGGTAAAATTGCTGCGGTAGCACTAGATGTTTTCGAAAATGAACCGAATCCAAGAAAGGACTTGCTCAATCATCCAAAAATTGCCTGCACGCCACATATCGGTGCTGCAACATTGGAAGCGCAAGATCGAATTGGAACGGAACTCGCAAGCTCAATTGTTGATAAATTTGGAGTCCTCTCCATCTAAAATATAAGATGGCGAAAATTCATCCATTTCGAGCAATTCGCCCGATCCGCGATAAAGTTCATCTTGTTGCGGCTCGTCCATTTTATTCTTATAAAAAGAATGTTCTGG
This sequence comes from Crocinitomicaceae bacterium, assembly GCA_029252405.1. Lineage (GTDB taxonomy): Bacteria > Bacteroidota > Bacteroidia > Flavobacteriales_D > Crocinitomicaceae > UBA4466. Next base: position 54,442 of record JAQXBM010000025.1, on the reverse strand, counting down.
AGGCCAAACTTGAAGATAACCCTTTTACGTTTTTGCACATTATCAACCCAGAATTTGGGAACACTGCAACAACGAAAGGGAACACTGTAGGTCGATTTGAACTCGTTTCGAAGCGATACGAAGAGTTTATAGAAAAGGGAATTTTGATTCAAGATGAATCGCCATCTCTTTACATTTATCGACAATCGAAGCCTGGGCATGTTTTTACAGGAATCGTTTGCGGTGCAAGTGTAGATGAATATATCAATGACTCGATCAAAAAGCACGAGGCAACATTAACTTCACGAGAGGAAATGTTTACCGAGTACCTGGATGTTGTTGGATACAATGCTGAACCTGTTTTATTGGCTCACAAATCATCCAAAGAAATCGAGAATTCATTGAATTTGATCACCACTGTTCGGGCTGAGTACGAATTCACAACAACGGATCTCGCAACGCACGAGCTATGGAAACTATCGCCATCTGAAACAGAGTTAATCACAGTAGCTTTCGACAATTTAAGTGAACTGTATATTGCTGACGGACATCACCGCTCTGCTTCTTCAGTTCGATTAAGTGAACAGCGAAAGGAATTGGGCTCTGAATTTGGAAATGAAAAGGCCTTTCTCGCTTATATCATTGATGAATCTCAACTGGATATTCTGGAGTTCAACCGATTAGTTAAAACCTTGAACGGTCTTTCTTCTGAAAAAATCCTGGAATTGATTTCTGAAAAGTTCGAAGTTAAAAAAACGCCGAAAAAGCACAAACCGGCGGCTAATCATGAGTTTTGCATGTGCTTAGAAGGTGAATGGTACGAACTGAACTGCAAACCTGAAATCATTGATGATTCTCACCCTGTGCATTGTCTCGACGCTGAAATCCTCACGAATTATGTGCTATCGCCGATTCTCGGAATTCATGACTTGAAATCTGATAAGAACATCTCGTTCATGAGCGGAGCGGAACCGATTTCGAAGCTTGTGGAAAAAGTAGATTCGGGGAAATACCCAATTGCTTTCGTCCTCTACCCTGCAACAATGGATCAAGTGAAGCGGGTAGCCGACAATCAAATGATTATGCCTCCGAAATCGACTTGGGTTGAACCTAAGCTTCGAAGCGGATTGACCATTTACAACATCAACGAATGATTGCAGAAGCACTTTCAAAAATAAAATCCGAAATCCCTGCTGATGTTCAGCTTGTTGCTGTTTCTAAAACCAAACCGTCAGAGGATATCCAAGCGGCTTACTATGCTGGACAACGCGTTTTTGGTGAAAACAGAGTTCAGGAATTAGTCGACAAACACGAGGAACTTCCAAAAGACATAGAATGGCATTTTATCGGACATCTACAATCGAAGAAGGTGAAAAACCTTGCTCCCTTTGTTTCTATGATTCACGCAGTCGATAGCATGAAATTATTGAGAGAGATCAACAAACAAGCGCTCAAAAATGATCGAACGATCTCCTGTTTACTCCAATTTCACATTGCTGAGGAAGAATCGAAGTACGGTCTAAGTTTAGAAGAAGCACAAGAGATTCTCTCTTCAAATGAATTCGTTGAACTTCAGAACATTTCAATTGTAGGAGTAATGGGAATGGCAACATTTACGAACGATCATGAACAAGTTCGAGATGAGTTCAGAACATTGGAAAATTATTTCAACGTGCTGAAAAGTCACTTTTTCAAATTCAATGATGCATTTGAACACCTCTCAATGGGAATGTCTGGAGATTACAAAATTGCAATTGAAGAAGGCAGCACGATGATTCGCTTGGGAAGTTCTATCTTTGGAGCACGATGAAAATTACTAGTATCCTTTTTGCATTGCTGATATCTTCTGTCAGCTTCGGTCAATTATCAAAATCTGAAATTCTTGAGAAACGCGAGCATCATGCTGAAAAGATGAAGGACTCTGTAAATGGATATTTGAAACCTGAGGAAATTGCTGAGTTTGAAGGCTTAGATTACTTTGATTTTGATTCAACCTTTCAAATAGAAGCGAAATTCTTCAAGAAAAAAGGCAAGAAGTTTGAAATGCCAACTTCAACTGAAAGACGACCAATTTATCGGAAGTATGGCTATATCGAATTTACGATTAATGATTCCCTGCACACCGTAGAAGTGTACCAAAATCTCGCTCTTCGAAAGGAGAAGGAATACAAAGATCATTTGTTCATCCCATTTAGAGACAAAACCTCAAGGCTGGAGACATATGGCGGAGGTCGTTATTTAGACGTCAAGATCCCAAAAAAGAAAAAGCTTTTGGTGGATTTCAATTTGGCCTACAACCCTTATTGTGCCTATTCACATCGGTATTCATGCCCTATCCCACCGGAAGCGAATACACTAAATGTTCGAATTCTTGCAGGGGAAAAGACGCCGTTCGGCCATTAATTGTGTGACTATTTAGTCCATTTTCACTTATATTTGATGTATTGCCAAAAATATGAAACAATTCCTTTCGATTTTAATCTTCGTCCTTGTCGCGCAAACGGCTAGCGCTCAGCCGTACAAGACTGTTGGAAACTACAAACCTTACAAATGGATGTTCGGCGTAAGTTGGTCAGCAATAGACGACAACGGCAATAAATTTGGAAACCTTTTCGATGTCAGTAATTCATGGAATATCCTTCCTTACCCGACTACTTTAACGGTTGATCGCTACTTCAAATATGGTTGGAGCATGGAATTTGGAGCAACCTACACAAAGTATAAACTGGGGAAATTGATCAATGACTCCACAAATTTCCAAGGGACGTTCTTCAATTTTGATGCTAACGTGAAATACAGTTTCTCTCAATTGTATGCTCCAAGCGCTAAATGGATCGATCCATATCTTGTAGCTGGATTGGGATACACTTATCGCCAAGAAGGTGCAGCAACTCACGCTCCCACAGTGAATATTGGTGGCGGAGTTAACTTTTGGATTTACAAAGGATTTGGAATTCGCTTGAATAGCACAGCGAAATTGGGAGTTTTCCCTGGATTCTGGAATACACCTGAAAACTACTTACATCACTCAGCTGGACTAGTTCTTAGAACTAAAGGCGGCAAAAAAGATTCGAATAGTAGTTTCAAGAAACGCAAAAACAAGTGGATTCACAAAGGCGGAAAACGTCACAAACAAAAAGGTGGACGCTAATTATTTCGTCAATCGAATGAATAATTCGTTTCCTTGTCTTGGCCCAATTGAATTGTAACATTCTTCCATTGATACTTCTGAAAAGAACGGCTTGAATTGATCGACATAATCTGATTTTGATCCTCCAAATGGTGGACCACCGTCAAATTCTCTATTGAATAAAACTCCAACTAATTTCCCTCCATTACGAAGTAAAGACGCTGATTGCTCGGCATAGCTTGAACGTAAACATGGATCTATCGCACAAAATAGCGTTTGCTCAATGATCAAATCAAAAGCTCCCTCAAAATCAAAAAAATTCGCTGTGTGAGCTTGAGAAGTTGGGAATTCTGGATTTCTTTCTAAAAAAGTTTGCATCGCCAATGGAGCAAAATCGAGAACGTGAACATTTCTAAATCCTTGATCAAATAAGTAAGAAACCTCGTGCCCATTTCCTGCGCCCGGAATCAAAATTTTCAACTCCTTATTTTCTAATTGATCAACGTAAGCCTTGATCGGTGGAGAAATTTCTCCCAAATCCCAACCCGTGTTTCCATCCACGTATCGATTGTTCCAAAATTCATCGGACAAAAAATCAGTCATAGAAAACAACTTTTGAAGGATTCAATCCTACTTGATAACTATTCTCAAAAATTCCATTTCCACTAAATTCAAATACATCTCCCGTTGTAACGAAATCCTTCGCGTCTGAAATAAATATCTTATTTAATCCGGGGTGATAAGTGATTCCATACAAAGTTTGGATCGCACTCATATCAATGTATGTCGGATTGGTCAATACATCTCCAGAAGTGTTAAATAACCCAACCTGATTGTCTCCAGTACTGAGATCAGCGTATCCTATTAAGAAGAAATTATCTGACATTGGCGTAATACTCGATGCGTTAAATCCGAATTGGGTAACAGAATATGAAGTTGGATTTATCTTATTCAATCGAGATGGGGTTGTGCCAAAATCTCCTCTTGTGATGACGTAAATATCACCTTCCGCGTCGACCTCGACCCCAACTGGATTGATTCCCACTGTTATTTTCAATTCCTCCGTGAATGTAGATAGATTAATTACAGAAACCGTAGAATCGTAGTTCGGGAAATTCAAACCTCCAGAATTCGCGACAAACAGCATATCGTTCGATACCGCCAGCCCTTCAGGATTGCTTCCTACTTGAATGCGTTGCTCGACTTCCAAAGAGGTCGTATCAATGACATCCACAAATCCATCGTGACATGAAACGAGAATCTTGTCTTCATAAAACGTTACTGAGCGCGGTTGTTTAGCCACTCCGCCTTCCACCATTGGGATTTGCTTGATAGAAATACCCGTAATTCCGGAAATCACTTCAACCGTGCTTGATCCATTGATGATTGCGTACACCTTTCCTCCATAGCGCTTAATATCGTTACCAGTATCCCCCAAAGCTCGATCAGAAGTGGACAAGAAAAAATTGTCGATCGTTTGATTACTGTTGAAGTTCACAAAAGAAAGCGAGGAATTGTTCTGTTGATACAAACCTTCGCACAGCACCATCATTCCATTATTCAGAGGAATATTATCCTCAACTGTTGGGTCGTCCTTTTTACAAGAGACGAATACCAATGAGAGCAAGATTAGAGCACTAATTAAACGCATAATTGATTGATATTAAATAATTTCTACCCGGCATTATGAAAGAACGAATATACGAATACGATCTGTTGAATGCATTTTTTACTTGACATTGAACGCGCAAAGTCTGCTTCTGATTGAATTCAAAATTATAGAACAAACTGAAATCTGTAATAGCGAAGCCATCAATTTCATTGGTCGGTATATTTTGGTTGAGTGAATATCGCTTCGAAATCAGATAATTACTGACTTTTCCTCCTGCTTTTTTATAGGTCAACGAAATGTCGAAATTTCCTGTATGCATGGGGATGTATGCAATTTGATGTTTGTAAGTTGGATGATTCCGATCTGTCATGTCAATAGACCTTTGGAAAGAATAATTGGCCATTGACGCGAGGATCAATTTTCTATTTTTTCCTAAAGCCAAACGCACATCCGCGCTCACTTCCCCACCAAATGCATTGACAATGCCCACATTCTGAATAGACCAGGTGAACAAGTTTTGTGTCGGGATTGCCACAATCTTGTCGGTAATACGGTTAAAATATCCCGCTGCTTTAATGGTAACCAGTCTTCCTGGTCGATCCAGTGGAATAATTGCGAAATTGTATCCAAATTGATTCGCTCGCTCAGGATTGAGTTCGTTGTTGCCGATATTGTTGTAATACAATTCATTGAACGTTGGCACACGTAGCGAATTACGGTACCAAACGCGATGTCGTCCATAGTATCGTCGTGACTCTTTCGATTCCAACGAAAGATATGGGTTCACCGCGATTACGTCCTTTCCTCCAGTGTCATCATTATTCGATTCGTTGACGTACTGTCCAGAAACATGACCTCTGATTTTGATCTTCCCGAAATCTAATCTCGTTCCGACAATAGCGGAAACTTGTTGACGTAAAGGATTCGAGAAGGTACTGTCTGAACTTTGTAAGTCACTCAACCCGCTTTCTGCTCCAAAATAGTAAGCCCTGCCGTACCTGGGTTTACCGTCTTTTTCAATGAGGCCTTCAGCAACGAGTCCGGTGTTTAAATTTCGATTCAGATACGTCACATCAACCTCACCTGCATTGTTGAAATACGTCGGGTCTAGATAACGCATCGAGTTAATATTCCCATTTGTATAAGCACGTAATCTTAAATTATCGCCTATTTGGAATCTGTAATCAGCTGTCAATAATTGATCATTAGTTGCAAGCCGTTCATCAGCGGTGTTGTTATACAAAATGACTGCCCCTGGAAGCCCTTGATCGATTTTCGAACCTCTATAACGTATGCGAACTTGGTTGTTATTCTTGAACTCGTAGCCCGCAACTCCGCCATAATAGTGATCTTGATAATCGTTATTGTCACGAACGAATGCTTCGGTGTTAGTACCATTAGCGATTTCATAGGGGTACAATCCATTCGCTGTTCGATAATTCCCAAAACCGCTCACAAACCCTTTTTTGATTTTCACCTTCGCCGAAGCGTACCCGCTGATTTGTCCGAAAGATCCAAGTCGCATGTTCACTCTTACTTGAAGACTATCGCCATAAGGCAATCTACTCATCTCGAAAGTCTGTACGGCAACATTATTTCCCGCAATTTGAGATGATACTGGAATAAGATATCCAGCGTACTCCCCCACTCCTGTTGAGATGTATTCAATGTTATTCGTTTGAAGTTGTGCCAGATTCACTTGCCCAGTTTGACTATTCTGCAGGGCAAAACCATCCACTGAAATGGCAGAATGCTGACTTCCAAGGCTACGAACGGAGATCGTTTTCAATCCACCTAAACCACCATAAGACTTCAAATTTACGCCTTGAATCTTCTGCATGATATCACCGACGTCGTCGGCCTGCATTTCTTGAATTTGCTGTGTCGTGAGAATTGAATACCTTGGAACGATGCGCCGAATGTCAATAACATCGATCACCTCAACGGCTCGTAGCTCAAGAAGCGGTGCTTCAACAGTTTTTCTAGTCGTCGTATCTTGACCAAAAGACCAAGAGCAGGATAAAATCGATATGAGAAGAATTGAGCGCATAAAAAAAGGATGCCGAAACATCCTTTATTCCATATTATTTAATGAGCTGTTTTGTACGAATTCCAGTATCGTCAATCAATGTGACGAAATACACACCAGAAGCAAAATCTCGAACATCAATATCACTGATTTCATCGTGTGTTTGCGTAAGAATAACTTGACCAAAAGCGTTCGTAATTCGAACTTCACCGCGACCTCCGTTAATCGTCAATACATCTTGAACTGGATTCGGGTACATTTCATAGTTATCAGCTAATTGAGGCTTTAATCCTCCAACAGTTTGCGTTGAAACATTGTCGATCGCGATGTAGGCTGGTGTATTGATATAAATACCGCTCATATCGGATGATCCAAAGCTAAATCTGACTGACGCGACGTCAAACGAGAATCCTGTCAAATCGATTGTATTCCAATCATCAATGATGTAATCTTGTGTACTATCAGCGAAGCGGTAATCTGCTAAGTAGAAGTCCATAGAGTCGATTTCAGTTTCGTCAAAGTTCTGTCCGTAAATTCTCAAAAAGAAAAAGTCCTCACCATTTGTTCCGTCTTCGGTAGTTCCATCTCCAGCGTATATCGATCCGAATTGCTTCGCAAAACCATCACCATCTCTCATGGAAAGGTATGCATAGGTCGTATTTGTCAGTTCGAAACTATCAATTTTGACCGTACCATCGTTAGTGTTGATTCCTCCGTTTGAAAAATCGTAGAAAATTGCAAAGTTTGAAGATCCACCTGCTCCACTCGCAGTGTAAGAACTATACTGATTTGCATAACCCGGAGTGGTCACATCCGTTTCGTTTGAAATCGCGAATCCACTGAAGTAACCACCAGCTGCATTGTAACTGTAATCGAAAGTAGTTCCTCCAAAATCAAATGATCCAACACCATCATTCCCATTGTCGTGCGTTTCTGCACCAGCAAGTGGGTGGTTTTCAAAATCAATTGTTGTTTGCGCAGTTATTGTTCCAGCGACTGCAAACGCTGCTACCAAGGTGTAGATTTTCTTCATAATACTATTATTAAATAATTAAAAAATGAAGAAGATCAGTTGAAATTCGAAAAGACATGTACCAAAGCACATTACCTATATCGGACTTTAATCTGAAGTCTTCAATAACAATGACCTTGGCAAGTATTCTGACTCGCGCCTTACTGAAATTGCCTTCCCAATCGTTGAGTAACGATCAGTGACGTAATAATTTCAGCGTTGAACGCTTACAGCTGCAGATACAGTTCTGGATTCACACCAGATTCCTTTTTAAACTCGTCCGAAAACGAATACCTGAAGTCGCGGCAAAGATACATGGACTTTTCGAATAGTCCTAATTGCGATCGAGTTTGTATGTGTATTGAAGCATGATGGTGCGCGGAGCCTCTATTTTCAGTGGTCTCAGCGAGTAAGAGCGATTCGTGATATTCGCGCTAATCAATGCGATCTTGTGAAATTCGTTGATTTTATATGACACACGAGCGTCGAATATCCAATTTCCAAATCGGTGATCTGCGAAATAATCCAAGTAGCGAATGTTTTGAACAAAGGGTCCGACAGTTGCAATTTCGAACTCTTCAATAACACCGTCCATGTTGACAATTTTACTGAAGTACTTCACGCTAAAACCAATTGAAAAACGCTTTTTGATCGTAAATTCGAAGTCACCTTTGACGTTGTGCAAGAATCGGTACTTGAGAATCTGCGACGTCGAATCCAAAGAAGTTGAATTGTAACTGTAATCTCTTCCCAACTCATCAACAGCGTAGATGTAATCAGGGTTCAATGTTTTAGGAACGATGTAGTTGTAACCTGTCATGAAGGTCATATCAACATTTTCTCCAATCTTCGCTTTCCCAGAAAAAGAGACGTCCAAGCCGAGAACTCTTGAGTTTCCTGTATTCACGAATTTAAATCCGAACAGCTGATTTGGATCAACCGCAGGATCTCCCCAAAAACCAAATAGGTACTCAATGGTATTTTCATATTCTTGCCAAAAGGCCGCCACATCAAAATACCCCATTATCTTCCCAAGCTTAATTCCTTGTTTGATTCCTACTTCGGCATTCCAACTGCTCTCAGGCAATACATCTGGATTTGGGAATACACCAAAATTTCCTACTCCCGTTCGAATGAAACGTTCGGTAATTGTGGGGAAACGATATCCCTGACCATACGAGGCTCTAAGGAAAGTCGCTTGGTACAACTTGATGCTTGTCCCTGCTCTGAAAACTGGCTTAATCGCAGTGATTGTGTCATTTAGTTGGAAATACTCCAATCTTCCTCCAACAGAAAGGTTAATGATCTTTTGGAACTTCTTTTCAATTTGAGAATACGCAGAGATATTCAGAATATCATTGTTTGGACTCCCACCTCCCGAATACAAATTGGCGAACGAACTCGTGTAAGTCCCTGTCAATCCACCGATGAAATCAAATCCTTTCAAACTTGTATACGATTTCTTGAACATGTAATCACCGTACATTGTTGTTGATCGATTCGATTGATTGGCCGTCATTTCGTTGTCTGAATGAAGCAAACGCATTCTAAAATGGTGTTTCCCATCTGTTTCCGTCAAGAAGTTTAAAAATGGATCAACATTGAAAATGAATTGATTTTGAAGGAAAACTGCTCCAGGATACGCTTGGTACAATCCAGAAGAATCGTTCAACCAGGCAAAGGCCAAGTTTGATTGTGCGACCATGATATTTCCATTCACTCCATAGCTCAATCCTTTAAATTTCTTTGCTCTGTACCGAAGGTTGAAATTAAAACGGGCACGCTTGGATGCCATTTGTTGTTCGTTGAAATTGGAGATTGTATCGGGTTCAACCAAAGAATCAGTAACTGGAGGTCCGATATATCCGTGATCGTAATTTACATTAGCTCCAAGAACAACATCTAAGTTCCCAACTCTTCTAGAATGTAAGAAGTTCGCTCCTGAAATTAACGGTGTTCCTGTCCACCAATCTGCTCCTTCAACACTTGGTTTTGAGTAAAGTCCAGTGTACGCATTCACTTTCGTTTTTGGTTTCAATCCTGGGTAAGCTGTACGAATGTGAATTGCTCCAGATAAAGCTGAGCTTCCTGAAAGCACTGAAGAAGCTCCCTTAATCACCTCAATTTGATGAATGTTTTCTACAGGAATAAATCCCCACTCAGGCCGGCCTGCATCACCAGAAAGCATAGGCATATCATCAACGATGACTGCTACTTTCGATCCTACACCGAAGGTGAATCCGCTTCCTCCTCGAATTTGAGGCTCTCCATCTAAAATGTTCAGTCCTGGAGTTTGATCCAAAGCTGTTTCTATGCTTCGTGTATTCTTGTTCTCGATTAATTCAGGTCGAATAATCTCCATTGAAACCGTTTGATCTTCTAGGGGCTTATCGAACTTACCTACCTTGACGTCAACACCTTCAATATCGGTTACTATGGGCATAAGAACAATGTCTTTGCTCAGCGTTCCTCCGGCGATAACCGTTACGGAGACTGTATCTGGAAGCATCCCTGAATATCGGCAAATGAGCAATGCTTCACCTGCAGGAACCGTCATTTCATAAAAACCATTTTCGTCGGCAAGCGCCCCACGAGTAATGTCCTTCTTATAGATTACGGCTGCATCAATAATGGGATTTCCCTTGTCATCCTTTACAAAACCATTAATCGTTCCTTCAGTTTGACTCCAAAGCTCAAATGAGCAAAGTAATCCAACAAGCACCAGTAGTATTGTCTTCATAGGCATAAAAAAAGCTGATTCATCCAAAACAGGACAGAATCAGCTTCTAAAAATAGTATTATTTTACTTCTTGTAAATCTTGTAAGTATAAGTTCTATCTGCCGTTGCAATTCGGAAGTAATAGATCCCAGAAGTTAAATCAATCTCAATTGACTGAGCCAATGCTCCAGTTTGAATTCTTTGACCAGTTGCATTGAAAATCGCATAAGATCCATCCAAGTTCGCATCAGAAGAAACGTTGATCAAATTAAGATCGTTGTCAACCACTACTGTGAAGTGATTTGGATCAAGTGTGGTAACAGAAACCAAAGGATCTGAACCGTTTATAAGCTCTTGTCCGTTTGAAACACCGTCAAAATCACAATCAGTAGACTCCCAAGTTGCACTTGGAGCAACCGTTTGAGAAGCCAATACGAAAGAACACAAATCGTTTGGATCAGTCGTATCGGTTGCTTCATCAGTATCCGTTACACCATCGCCATCTGTATCAGTAGGTCCTCCAGTAGAATTGTAGATCAATTCAATATCATCAATAAACACTTCGTCATCTACGTCTCCTCCACCTGGAGTTGAGTTAGAAGCAAAAGTCACCAAGATGAATGTATTTGTTGTTGCTGGTCCTGAGTAAACAAAAGGAACAGACATTCTTACCCACACATTATTCGTTGGTGAATAATTCAATTCAGCAGTTGCCATAATGTGATCAGCTGATGTTCCTGTTTCAGGATCAGTATAATCAAAGTCATCGTGAAGCGTCGCTTTCATACGCGCTTGACTCCCACCGTTTCCTGCATTGTATTCTACCCAGAAAACAATAGAGTCAGGTGTATCCGTCAATGCCTCTGAAAACAAAGGATCTGCTGTTAGTGAGATGTTATGGTTGTCTGTGTTAGATGGTGTAATTGATCCCATGTTAATGCGTCCACACGTCATGTTACCGTTTGCTTTCACGTTGAAACCTGCATCTCTAGTCCAAATTCTAGCGCTGCTAGATCCTGTAGATCCAGGTCGAACGTTCCCCGTTTCCATAATCTGATTAGCTGCAAATTGTGTTAACGAACCTTGAGCAGTTAAGAAACTGTTCCAGTTAACTGGTTCTTCATCATTTCCTGCAACTACTTCCCAGTTTTCCATATCGGAATTTCCGATTTGTCCTTGAGCAGAAACGTTACCCGCAAGCACTGCTGATAACGATAAAAGTAAAATTCTCTTCATATAAACCATTTTAGGGTTAGTACAAATATATCGAAAAACCATTTCTTCGAAAAAAATAATCGTTTACTCGATGAGAACTACATTTTAAACATTCAAAATATGAATTAACCAACTTCATCGAAAACTGAATCGTCTTAGTAATAAGATGAGACAATCCGTACAAATATCAGTTACCGAGATCAATAATGTAAATGAAGCTTTACTTATTCTTAAGCACTTCATCGACCTAAGCTCTCGACTCCTCCCCTTTCTTGATGAATTGCAGCGTATTGAAGATCCAACTATCAAGGAGATTCAGGATAAGCAAAAAATCATTGCTGTTTACCAGAGCTATCACATTGCTCCAGAGACATCTGAAATTCTTATCGGATCAAATATTCTTCAACTCATCAAAGATTCATTCCACTCAATCGCGAACTCGACAAGCGAAAGAAACTACAAAAAAGCCCAGAAGAAACTCGTAAGATTCATTTTGGAGCATAGACGTTTAAACGACAAGTGGAATTTCGTCAGCGCTAATTAGCCAGTCCTTCGTATTTTTACATCATGAGCAAAGCTAAAGATCCTGGATTAGGGTCCAAACATGGTTCTGTTTCTCGTATGATTAACGAGGACGGAAGCTACAATATACAGCGTGCAGGAGGCATGCACACCTTTCGAGATTTATACAAGTACCTGACGGAAATTAGTTGGACTACTTTTTTCTTGTGGACCATTTCCACTTATTTATTGATCAATATTATTTTCGCGGGGCTTTACATGATTGGAGGTGTAGAAGATATTTCAGGTATTAACCCAAAATCCAATCATTTCCTGAATGCTTTTTTCTTTTCCGTGCAGACTTTTACAACAGTCGGTTACGGATTTCTGGCACCTGTAGGAGCAGTAGCTGGAATTATTTCAACCTTTGAAGCATTTCTAGGATTGCTCTACTTCGCCCTCATAACTGGTTTGCTTTATGGTCGATTTTCAAAACCTTCGAGCAAGATTGCTTTCGCCCGAAACGCAATTCTCACAGATTTCGAAGATGGTCAGGCGATTATGTTCAAAATGGTTAACCAGCGGAACTCTGTTCTCTTAAAAGCGAGCGTGAAATGTACTTTGGCGATTGATACAGTTGATGATAAAAGAACATTCCACAACATTGATTTACAATTGGATTACATTCAATTCTTCCCATTAACGTGGACCATCGTTCATAAAATCACAGAGGAATCCCCTTTCCATGGTTTAAATGCCGAACAAATCCGTGAGCGCCACGCAGAATTGATTGTGATGGTCGAGGCATTTGATGAGACCTTCGCACAGAACGTTATTGAAAAGCGCTCTTTTGCAGGCGACCAATGGATAGAAGGTGTAAAGTTCAAACGAAACTTTGCCTTAAATAGTGCCGGAAAAATTGAACTGCACATCGATGAGTTGGATGATGTGGAGCCAATTTAATCGAAAAATGGAACTTTCTAAATCTCACTGAGAATTTCAACGCCATTTTCAGATTTCCTCTACCTTTACTTAAATTAGCATCGAAATCAAATTAATGAATCATTCCAAGGTTAACAGTTCTGTTGAATTACCCATCATGGAGCACTTTTACACGATCCAAGGTGAAGGTAAACACAGCGGTCGCGCGGCATATTTTGTACGAATTGCTGGGTGCGATGTTGGCTGCGTCTGGTGCGATGTAAAGGAAAGTTGGGATTCAGAAATTCATCCTTTGATGAGTTTGGATAAAATTGTTGAGGAAGTTATCGTATCCAAAACAGACTTTTGCGTTATCACAGGTGGCGAACCAGCCATGTATGATTTAACAACGTTGATTAACAAGTTGCATTCGAAAGGAATAGAAACAGCCATTGAAACATCAGGTTGCTACGAATTAAGTGGCGATGTGAATTGGTATTGCTTCTCTCCGAAGAAATTCAAAGCTCCATGTTCAGAAGCTTACGATAAGGCCGATGAGTTAAAAGTGGTGATTAGTCACCCCTCTGATTTTGAGTGGGCCGAGACTCACGCTGAGAAAGTTTCTTCAAATTGTATGCTTTATCTTCAACCAGAATGGTCAAAACAGGAACGGTTTTTGCCTTTAATCATTGAATACGTAAAGGAACACCCACAATGGAAAGTTTCTTTGCAGACACATAAATTCATGAATATTCCATAAATATGAAATACATTCTTCTCTCCATTTCTCTTTTAGCGCTAGTTTCTTGTAGCACTGCTCAGCCGCGCTCTGGAGGTTATTCAACCAAAAATAAGAAAGCTATAAAGCTCTTCGAAAAAGGTAAAGAAGCCCCGCGAATGTCTGTTGACCCTTCTAATGGAGGACCAAATTACGCTGAAGGCCTAAAACTCATGAATGAGAGTCTGTCTAAAGATTCTAATTTCCTTGAAGCGCATATGTTTGCAGGTGAGTTCGCTGAATATTTGAAAGATTACGATGAAGCGATTCATCACTACAAACGAGCTTTGGAGATAAAACCAAATCATAGTTATTCGAACAGCACGAATTTCTATTTGGCCAATCTGCAACAAGCAACAGGTCAATATGAAGACGCGATCAAGAATTTCGATATTTTCATGAACAACAGAAACGCACACATCGACTTGGTACTGCAAGCAAAAGACATGCGTGCTAGTTGTGAATTTGCGATAAAAGCATTAAAAAATCCTATTGACTTCAATCCAATCAACATCGGGCCTGGGATCAACACAGCCGACCCAGAGTATTTCCCAACGATCACCGTTGATGGAAAAACGATTCTGTTCACAAGAAGAATTGAAGATGGACGTGTTCGCGCTAAGTTTAAAGAACAAGAGGACTTCTTTGTATCAAACTTGAGCGGCAAAAACATTTGGGGAAAGGCCGTGGCCATGCCCGATAATGTGAACACTGTTAACAACGAGGGAGCTCCTACTCTCGGCGCTGATGGGCGATCGCTTGTATTCGTTGCTTGTCCGGACATGACAGGAATTGATTATGGTGGAAACAGAATGGGAAAAGGTAGTTGTGACCTATTTTACACGAAGAAATTGGGTTCACGATGGAGTGATCCAATCAACCTTCCTGGAAATGTGAATTCATTCCATTGGGAATCGCAGCCGTCTTTATCTTCTGATGGAAAAACGATGTACTTTGTTCGAGGAATCCGCGGCAGAAATGCTACTGAAAACTCGGATATTTATGCAACCCACCTCCAAGAAGATGGTACGTGGGGAACTCCTGAACGTTTGCCAGATTACATCAACTCACCAAAGAAAGAAGAGTCTGTTTTGATTCACCCTGATGGTAAAACATTGTACTTCGCTTCTCACGGACACGTTGGAATGGGCGGATCCGATTTATTCATGTCTCGATTGAAAGATGATGGAACATGGGGAATCCCCGTAAACTTGGGCTACCCAATCAACACGCCGTATGATGAAAACTCATTGATGGTTTCCCCTGAAGGAGAAGTTGCTTTTTTCGCTTCCAACCGTGAAGGTGGGTTCGGAGATTTGGATATTTATTACTTCGTGATGCCAGAACACCTGCGCCCAACGCGTACTCTTTACTTCGAAGGAATGGTGTACGACATCACAACGCGACGACCAATTCCTGGAAAATTCCAATTGATCGACATCAAAACTGGAGAGGAAGTAGTTTACTCGGAAGCAGATAACTTGACAGGGGAATTCATGGTTTCACTTCCTGTTAATCGCGAATATGTGCTAAACGTTGAATATCCAGGTTACTTATTCTTCTCGAAAAACTTCAACATGACTGAACCTGAAGGATTAGATGCCATTCACATGGATGTTCCAATGGTTCCATTAAATGTTGACACGCCAGTTTCTTTGGAAAATGTCTTCTTTGATTTGAGTAAATCGACCTTGAGACCAGAATCGTTCGTGGAGTTGGACAAACTCGTTGCCTTCCTTGAGAAGAATGCAACAATTAGCATTGAACTCGGAGGTCACACCGATACACGTGGTGACGATCAAAAGAATCAAATTTTGTCTGAGGCGCGTGCGAAATCAGTTTATACGTATCTTGTGGAAAAAGGAATTAAAGCTGATCGCCTTTCTTACAAAGGATATGGTGAAACGCAACCGAAAATTTCTGATGAGGAAATTGCAAAGCTTCCAACAGAAGAACAAGAGGCAGCGCATCAATCAAACAGAAGAACGGAATACAAAACGATTAAAAAATAATGCACTTACTCCGCTTAGTCAGGCCACTAAATTTGATCATCATCGCGTTAACGATGTATGGTTTGGGTTGGTATTTTGATCCAATGGAGGGCTGCAGTTGCTCTTACATCGTGACGGATTGGCCATTTTTCTGGCTAGTTTTTTCAACAGTGATCATCGCAGCAGGAGGAAACATCATCAACGATTATTTTGATGTACGTGCCGATCGCGTGAACAAGCCTGACCGCTTAATTATTACTAAGCACGTCAAAAAGAGAACGGCAATATTCATGCACTGGACGATCAATTTCATCGCATTCAGTATTGCTCTTTACCTCTCGTGGATCATGGATTCATTTTGGTATTTGTTCATCCACCTCTTCTCGATCAACGTGTTGTGGTTTTACTCGATGTATTTCAAACGACGATTCTTGATTGGAAATGTACTGATTGCGGCTCTGACGGCGCTTGTCCCAGTTCTGGTGGGAATTTTCTTTTATCAGCATAACTTATCGAACTCAGAATGGTACAACATGAAGTTGTTTCCTTTCAACTTAGAGGGAAGTACACCTTTAATCATCTTGTACATTTCTTTGGGATTGGCCATTTTCGCTTTTCTCTTGAATTTCGCTCGAGAAATCGTTAAGGATTTGGAAGATGTCGAGGGCGATAATAAGCTCAGTGCAAAGACTCTTCCTATCGTCTGGGGAGAGAAAAGAAGCAAATGGGTAATCGGTTTGATTTTACTCACGGCCATCTGTGCTGCTGGATTGTTCATTTATTTGGTTGAGGCCTTTACACTTATGACTGTTTTGCCTGGAATTATTGCTGCAGTCGTAATCTTAACAGCGCTGGTATTGACGATCACAGCATCTTCAAAAAAGCAATATCGAAGAATCAATCATTGTATTAAGCTGGCAATGACGGTTGGATTACTCACGCCCGTTTATTGGAAAATAATTAGCACATATGTCCAATTTTAAGTTGGTTCTTGGTTCAAAATCGCCAAGAAGACAAGCACTCATCAAAGAACTTGGGTTTCCAGTTGAAATTCGAACGAAAGAAGTTGAGGAAATCTACCCAGAAGATTTACCGGCAGCAGAAGTTCCTGAGTTTTTAGCGAAGTTGAAGGCTTCACCTCTGTTGGATTCTCTAGCAGAAGATGAAATACTCGTTACTTCCGATACCATTGTTGTGCTCAATAGAAAAGTAATCGGGAAACCAACTGATGCTGATGCTGCCAAACGAATGATCGCTGATTTGTCAGGAAAAACGCACACAGTAATTACAGGAGTGTGCTTGACTTCAAACAATGAACAACACACTTTCTCTTCCAAAACGAAGGTCTTTTTTAGTGAATTGACTACTGAAGAAATCAACCACTACGTGGATACTTTTCAACCTTTGGACAAAGCTGGATCGTACGGAATTCAAGAATGGATTGGGTACATCGGAGTTTCGAAAATTGAAGGCTGCTATTACAATGTGATGGGACTTCCTCTCCACGATCTATACAGAAAAATAAAGTCTAAATTCCTCTAGACAAGCGAGATAGAAAATTTTCTTGTTTTTTTTTAACTTTTTTCCAACCATTGAAACTTTGGGTGCGTTCTTATTGATACGAACTATACTACTCATATATGTTTCGAGCCTTGACATTTTTCTTTTTTTTATTTGTCTCGGTTTTTGGTCAGACGCAGCAGATGGGTTTTGAAGATATTTCCAAGCTACCTTTTGGAACTCAGAACCTTAAGAAAAAAAACCCATCTGTTGCAGACCAAATTCCAAGTTACAACGAACCCGCTCCTAGTACAAAGTATGCTTTTGACTTCTTTGGTACATCTGATCCGTCTTCAGCATTAATCGTAAATGACCGCTGGAACATGGTTGGAACCTATTCCCTTCTCTTCTTTAGTTTTGTTTTGAACGTGTTTTTGGTATTGAAGTTGTGGTACTACAGACGCCGAAGACGAAGTATTGCTTGAATCTCTTTTACGTAGCAATTTTCCTATTTCTTTCTGACAACTTTCTGCTCAATTTTCTCGTCTCTTTATGGTAGAAATGAAGTTCTCGTCAATTTTTAATTCTGATGAAATTTTGCACTTCATACTTAACTACCCAACCATGATAAGAGCACTACTACATACTTCAAAATGGCGATTCTTTATTTTCGCTTTTGCCTTTCTTTCTTCATTCAGCAGCGTTGCTCAATACGATTCTGTGCATTACATTCCTCCTTTTTACGCGCGATCTGGAGATGCGGCTAATCTCGGAGATCATTTCCTTTTTCTTTCAACCAACAGCGTCGCTCCTATTGATGTGACTGTCGTTGAAGCAGACGGAACACCGATTAGTGTAGTTTCCATTTCTGTTTCTAACGAAGCTCAAATCAACCTTGGGACGTCCTACGCTGCAACTGGAGTTGTTGATCAATCAGGAATAAATACCGTATTGCCAAATGAAGGCATCATCTGTACTTCATCCGAGCCATTTTTCGCTAATATTCGACATTCCGCGGGCTCGCAGGGAACCTCACTGACCAGCAAAGGATCTTGGGCGAAAGGAACGCGTTTTCGATCTGGACATTTGTTTACTCAACTATCTGGAGGTGGAGATGGTCCCTTAAAGACTCACATCATCAGCGTTATGGCGATGGAAGATAACACCACCATCACTTTTTCGGATTTCAAACAAGGAGTTATCTTCAATGGAACCCCGGTGACCGGAAATACTTCAGACGATATAACGGTGACACTCAATCAATTTGAATCGTACATTATTGGTGCTCACCTCGACGAGATTTCAGCGACAGGAAATGACACACTTGTGAATGGCGTCCTGGTTGAATCGGACCTGCCGATCGTTATGAATACTGGATCGTGGTGCGGAGGATCCAATGTACCAAGTGCTGCGGCTTCGCGAGATATCGGACTAGATCAAATTGTACCGACAACATTACTCGGGACTGAATATATCATTGTGAAACGTTTCTCTTTTCTCGAAGAAGAATGCGAACGCGTTACGGTCATTGCAGACAGCGACAACACGGACATTTTCCTGAATGGAAGCGCTACGCCAACAGCAACTTTGAATGCAGGAGAATTTTACATTTTCCCAGCAGCGAGCTACGATGCAAATGACATCATGTACCTTGAATCGAGTGCGGAAGTCTATGTTTATCAATCGACGAATGGCTCGGCGACCGTATCTCATGCCCAAGGATTGAATTTCATTCCTCCGCTTGGCTGTTCAGGAATTAAGGAAGTGACTGTACCTACTATTGATTCCTTCAACGGCCTTCCTGCGGGAATCGACATTATTGGAAAGGTTGGCGCGACAATACTTGTTGATGGAGCCCCAATCGCCGTGGCGCCTGTTCCTGTTACCGGAAACACTGATTGGGAAGTTTACAAGTTGACAAATATGGTTGGAACGGTGAATTTTTGGAGCGATGACAACATCAACGTTGCCATGATTGCCAATTCTGGGGCACGAGGAGCAGCAGGATATTTCTCAGGATTCAGCAAGTTTGAAGCTGAAATTCAAGCTTTTTCGACTTCAGGAGATAGTTTAATTGTCGAAGGATGTAAATCTGGTCAATTCATTCTAACGAAGCCTGATGATCAACTCAATCAAGATGTTGTTTTCTATTTGACGGTCTCTGGAGTAGCTATAAATGGCGTTGATTACACTACCGTTCCTGATAGCCTTTTGATTCCAGCGGGAATTATTGAGGATACACTTTTCATCGACCCAATTCTTGATGGTTCGCTTGAGTTCTTGGAGGACATTGTAATCACAATCGTAAACAACAATGAGTGCGGAGATACAGTAACTGTCACCGATACACTCTACATTCAGGATTATCAATATTTAGAAATCACATCGCTTGCCGAAGATCAATTGATTTGTACTCAAGCAGGAGAGTACGCTGATTTATTTGTGACCATGACTTCAGGTGTTGAGCCTTATTCCTATCAATGGACTCCTGATTTGGGGAATGTTCCGACAGCTCAAGTAGCACCAGGGTTCATACAAGCATACGTCGTAGCAATTACGGATGCTTGTGACGAAACCGTCCTCTCGGATACCATTTGGGTCCGCAATCATTGTCTACCGGTAACTCCCAATGTGATTACAGCAAACGGAGACGAGATTAATGAGCTTTTTGTGGTAAGAAACCTCGAACAGTATCCAGGTTCTCATCTGATCATTATGAATCGTTGGGGCAAAGTCGTTTACGAGAATGAAGATTACGACAATTCATGGGATGCCGAGGGGCTAGCTGATGGAGTATATTTCTACCGTTTGACCATCAATTATGAACAAGGAGTTGGAATCCCCTATTTCGATGAAGGAAATATCCTAGAAGGCTACGTTCACGTTATTCGTTAGTGAAAAGTCAGATCCGACGGAAATTCAACACGACGTAATCGCACCCAAGTTTTTGGGCTAACCAGCGTTCAACCCCTTCTCTCTCACTTTCTGATATTTCATCATCAATTGTGAAATATACAGTTGGAATCGTTTTGTCCTCATCCGAATCTACCGTGAAATATGGCTCATTGGAAATTGAACACCCTTTAATTTGAGGTAAAATAGCACTGATTTCCTTCAGTAAATCTCTACCGAGTGGAGGTTTCGTTGCAAGGCTATCGAGTTTGTCTTGATTGATCTTCATCGTTTCGCGAACATTTACGACCTCCGATTGAAGACGATCTAATTGTTTTTGGTGGTCACGATCCGATTCCTCTAGGTTCGACTGAAACCCTTGCTGAATATAAATCTTTGCATCGCCTAGTCCCATGTCCTTAGCTTTCTCCTCCAAACGCTTTTGCGATTCCTTATCGATCTCGTTTCCAACGTACGCCAATTTGATGGTTCTTAGGTCACCATTCACTTCATCTTTTAGGAGGTAATTTCCTTCCCAATCGCCGATTTTTGATACAAAGGATTCAGCAGACTTCATGAATTTCTCCTTCTTGACCAATGTGATTCCGAGGTAAACACTGGGAATTACCGTCAATAAAATCACAATCCCCACAAGGATATTCGTGTTTTTGATTTCACGCGAAAGTAAAAAGCTTCGCTTCGGAAGTTTCAATAACTGAGAAACCAACATCGCTGAAAGTGCAATGAAGACAGAGTTGATCAAGAAAAGGTACATCGCTCCGAGGAAGAACGTCATGTTTCCTTCGGCGAGCCCAAATCCAGCTGTACAAAGTGGTGGCATCAATGCTGTGGCGATTGCTACACCAGGAATGACATTCCCTTTATTCTTGCTGCAAATAGCCACAATACCTGCAAGTCCACCAAACATCGCGATAAATACGTCGTAAATTGTTGGGCTCGTTCTTGATAATAATTCTGAGTGCTCTACATGAATTGGCGAAACGTAGAAATATAAGGTTGAAGCGACCAATCCGCCTAAAACAGCAAAACTGTAATTTTTAAGCGAACGCTTGAGTAGATCAAAATTGTAAGTTGCTACACTGTAACCAACCCCGTTGATCGGCCCCATTAGTGGTGAAATCAACATGGCTCCGATGACTACTGCAGGTGAATTCATGTTCAAGCCCACCGAGGCAATGAAAATCGCGAAGATGAGAATCCAAAAATTCGTTCCGCGGAAAACGATCGCTTTTTCAATCGAATCGTGAATCAACTGACTCTCCTCTTTTTCATACGACAATCGCATGAAGTTGAACAATTTCTTAATCCATTCGTACCCTTCCATTCTCTATTCCCTTTACATTCTTTCCGGTACGTTAACTCCTAGCAGCCCCATCGACATGGAAACCACTTTGGCTACATTCTCACTCAACAACAGACGCATTGCGCGCAATTGAGTATTTTCTTCTTTCAAAATCGTAACGCTTTGGTAGAAATGGTTGTACTGTTTCACCAATTCGTAGGTATAGTTCGCGATCAACGCCGGAGAATGATTCGACCCTGCGTCCTTCACTACTTGCTCAAATTCAACCAGTTGCTTTACAATTGACTTCTCCTCTGGCAAGAACGACGTAACTCCTTCAAGTGAAGATTCTTCTTCCGATTTCGCCAAAAGTGACTTTATTCGCGCATGTGCGTACTGAATGAATGGTCCTGTATTTCCATTCAATTCGATTGATTCACCTGGATCGAACACCAATTTTTTCTTTGGATCAACTTTCAATAAGTAGTATTTCAATCCTCCAAGTCCAATCAATTCGTACAATGAACGCTTCTGCTCATCCGTCATGCCGTCAATGTGACCTCTTTCCTGTGTCATTTCCTGAGCCTGAACAATGATGTCTTCCATCAAATCATCTGCATCGACAACGGTTCCTTCACGGGATTTCATTCGTCCCATTCCTTTAGGTAGTTCAACCATTCCATAAGAAAGATGGAAGCAATTGTGCGCCCAAGCGTACCCAAGTTTTTTCAAGATCAAAAAGAGCACTTTGAAGTGATGATCTTGCTCATTTCCAACTGTGTAGATGATTCCATCTAAATCTGGATAATCCTTGTAACGATCGACCGCTGTTCCTACATCTTGTGTCATGTAAACCGCTGTACCATCCGAACGAAGCACCAATTTATCATCAATTCCTTCATCCGCAAGATCGGCCCAAACAGAGCTATCTTCTTTCTTGTAGAAAACACCTTTTGAGAGACCTTCAGCTACCAAATCTTTACCAATTAAGAAGGTATCCGATTCGTAGTACAACTTGTCGAAATCTACGCCCATCATGTCGTAAGTCTTTTCGAATCCGTCGTACACCCAACTGTTCATGGTCGTCCAAAGCAAATACACTTGAGGATCTCTTCCCTCCCATTTCACGAGCATTTCTTTCGCATCGTTCAATAGAGAAGTCTGATTTTTGGCAATCTCTTTAATTTTTGAATCTATTCCGCTGATCGCTTTTTCGTCTTTGCCTTCTTTGGAAGCAATTAAGCGCTTCACCTCTGCTTCAACATCTGCATCGAATCCATCAAAGTTTCCTTCTTCCCAAGAACTGATGATTTCCTTCGCCTCACTGTTCATCTCCTTATCGAAAATGACGTAGTATTTACCAACGAGCTTATCGCCCTTCATCCCAGTGGACTCAGGTGTTTCGCGCTTGCCACTTTCATCCAATGGAGAAAAACGTTCCCAAGCCAACATGCTCTTACAGATATGAATTCCACGGTCGTTGATGATTTGCGTTTTCACAACTTTGTGACCGTTCGCCTTCAAAATTTCAGCAACTGAATACCCTAAGAAGTTGTTTCTAAGGTGACCTAAGTGAAGTGGTTTGTTGGTATTCGGTGAAGAATACTCCACCATTACTGTTGGTTTTGAATCTGGAGCAGAAAATCCGAATCGTGTATCTTTTGAAACAAGGTCCAACTTATTGATCCAATACGCATCAGACAAAACGATGTTCAAAAATCCGTTGATCGCTTCGCAGGAATCAATTTCGTCAATTGCATCTGTTAAAAACGCTCCTATCTTGTTTCCAGCATCTACTGGCGAACAGCGCAAGATTTTCACGAAAGGAAACGTCACCAATGTCAAATCACCTTCAACATCTTTACGTGTTTTTTGAAATTGAATCGATTTCTCCTCGATTGCCGTTCCGAAAAGTGCTTCCGAATTCTCTAAAAGCGCCTTTTTAATTGTTGATTCCATTTATTTCTTGATTGAATTGGCAGCAGCTTCGAACAAATCAAACGTGATTTCTGCCATTCTATTTTGTTTATTATCCAAACACGGGTTCACTTCTACGAACTCCATGCATACTAATTTCTCCTCTTCTCCAAATGCACACAAGAAATCCCTTGCTTCATCTGGTGTAATTCCATTTGCAACTGGCGTTCCTGTTCCGTATGAGGTCAAATCTGGATCCATTGAATCTACATCGAATGAGACGTAAATCATATCGCAGTCAGAGAGTTGATCCAAACATTTATTGATGATTGCCTGAGCTCCTTCAGATCGAACAGATTCAACCCTATGATTGGTAATACTTAATCTTTCGAGGATTGCATCCTCTTGAGGCTCCGTATCTCGAACACCAATAAAAACCAAATCTTCTGGATTGAGTTTAGAACCCTGAAGTCCTGTGTTTTTGAGACTGTTCCAGTGATCCACAATATCCACATGCGGATTATTCGATCGACATTCCAAGTTATCTTCTCCCAAAGCTGTTGCCAACGGCATTCCATGCATGTTCCCCGATGGTGTCGTGTAGGGTGTGTGCAAATCTCCATGGGCATCAATCCAAATCACTCCAAGACGTTTATTCGGGTAAGCTGCTTTTATTCCAGCGATTGTTCCACCAGCTGAACCGTGATCAGAAGCTAGAACGTAAGGGAATTTCCCATTATCCAAGGTCAACTTCACAGACGTCGAAATGCGTTCGTAAACTTTCACCAAACCTTCAATTCGCTTCGCAAAAGGATATTTCACCTCTGTATCAAGCATTTGGTTCTCGTTTTCAATTCTCATTATTGGATGATCACGAAAGAAATAATTCTCTTTTTTACGTGCGGCAGTGATCACAGCGTCAGGTCCCAAAGAAGAACCGCGTGTTCCTGCTGTAATTTCCGATGAATTAATGATTAATTGTAACTCCTTCATAAGATTCGATTGTTAGGGCAAAAATAATATAATTTGAATGCTAAATCCGACATTAAACGGGTGTTTCACTAGAATAGATTAGTAACTTTAAGGCTTTGATTCCGTTCAACAAGAAACAACCCATTTCTATGCGTAATTTTATTCTTTTAGTAACAATCGTTTTGGCACTTCCACTTGCCAGTTTTAGCCAATCGAAAAAGACCAAGTCTTTCGTGGGAATGCTTGAGTATAAAATCAGCGTTCGAGATAGTTCTTTACGCGATTTAGTTCCCGACAACAGAATGATCGTTTACACAAACGATACAATTGTACGCATCGAAAACTTCACGCAGAGCTTCGGTCAGCAAGTTGCTATCAAACACATGTCGCTCGACAAGTCATACCTCTTGCTGGAAACAGAATTTGGGAAGTACGCCCTTCAAATGGATGAAACCGAAGGTCAAAAGAAAAAGCAAGCCAGCGACACGACGACCTCGGAAATGGACAAGTTCGTTTTTGATAAGAAATGCGGCAAGACGCGAATGCTAGGTAGAAAGATGAAACGTTTGACTGTCTCCCATCCAGAATTTGAAGAACCGATCGAATTTTTATACCTCAAAGGGTACTCATCTGAAATCGTGAATGCGTATCCGAAGATCAACGGCATTCCTACCAAATACAGCGTCATTACTCCTGATGCAATTTTCGATTATACCTTGGTGAAAATCAGCGAATATACACCTGAGCACGACCTGTTCGGAATCCCTTCTGATTTTGAACGAATTAGCTTTGATGAATTCATGGATAAGTTGATTGAAGCAAACGGAGCGAAAGAAGGAAAATGATCAGTTAAGAACTAACATTTCGTTGTGTATACTTACTAGAATTCTCCCTCGTGCGCGCAGGATTCCTAACTATCTTCGTGAGATATAGCTACAAGAATGGCATTAGACAACGAATATATAGCGAAAGACGAAAAAGCCGAGAAGGCAACGAAGGCGACGAAAACCAAAGCGAAGCCTTCCACTCGTACTCGTAAGAAAAAAGCACCAAAAAAATCCACGAAATCACCTTTTCAACAGTTGAAAGACCGTTTCAACCAAAAGAAGGTAAAGACCAGTGTTGGTGTTGGTTTGTTGATTTTTTCATTCTTCATTTTTCTCGCAATATTCTCTTATTTATTTACATGGCAGGAAGATCAAAATCGATTGATCAACAAAGGTTTCTTTGAATTTTTGTTTGAAGAAAGTGCCGTTCCAGTAGCTAACTGGCTGGGAAAATTTGGCGCTTGGATCTCTCACCTACTCGTCTTTCGTTGGTTTGGTATTTCGTCCTTTGCGATTCCACTTTTCACTTTTCTGTTATCAATCAAGTTATTGTTCAAAACGGAATTACTTCCGCTGCGCAAAACGCTCTCAACTGTTGTGCTTGCCACTGTATGGTTGAGTGTTTTCTTCGGATTCTTTGCGAATCAAGTGAATTATCTTGGTGGAACGTTTGGCTATCAGATCAACGATTGGTTCAAATTGACGCTTGGGAAATTTGGGACTCTCATCCTGATTATTGCCATTGGATACCTCTTTGCCCTGATTCTTTTCAATTTTAATCTGAAAAAGATAATTGCTTGGTTCAAAAAATCAGATGAAGCCGAAGCGACATTGGATACAGATGAAAACCAAATTCTGAGTGAAGATGATTTGGCTGTTGTCAACACCATCAAGGAAGAAGAAAAAATTGAAGAGCAAGAAGCGAAAGTGGTCGATTTCACCGAAGAGCAAGACAACGAATTGATTTCGGAAGTCATTGATGCTACTGGACGAGAAGAACTGAGCATTGAGAAACCTGAGGCAAAGGTTGAGGAATTGGCGCAATCCACTGATGATGACGATTTCTCCGTGAAAGTAGCAACGGAAAATCAAGATGAAATTTTGACAACTGAAGAGGTCAATGAAAAAGTCGAAGAATTTGGCGAATACGATCCGAAATTGGACTTATCGAGCTACGCTCTTCCTTCTCTTGATTTGTTGAAGCAATACGAAAGTAAAGGACCATCTGTAAGTAAAAGCGAACTTGAAGCGAACAAGAACAAAATTGTTGAAACGCTTTCCAATTATAAGATTGAGATTTCTAAAATCATGGCAACTGTTGGACCGACGGTTACCCTTTATGAAATCGTTCCTGCTCCGGGAGTGCGAATTTCCAAGATTAAAAACTTAGAAGATGACATCGCCTTGAGTCTAGCAGCACTCGGGATTCGTATTATCGCGCCAATTCCTGGAAAAGGTACCATTGGTATTGAGGTTCCGAATAGCAGTCCCGATATGGTGAGCATGCATTCCTTAATCGCCTCGAAAAAATTCCAAGACAGCGATTATGAATTGCCAGTCGTGATGGGGAAAACGATTACGAACGAGACATTCACTTTCGACCTTACGAAAATGCCTCACCTGTTGGTGGCGGGAGCAACGGGTCAAGGTAAATCGGTTGGTTTGAACGCGATTCTAGTCTCAATTCTTTACAAAAAGCACCCAGCTCAAGTCAAATTCGTGTTGATTGATCCGAAAAAAGTAGAGCTCACACTTTACAATAGAATTGAACGTCACTTCTTGGCGAAACTTCCGGATGAAGAAGACGCAATTATCACTGACGTAAGCAAGGTTGTAAACACATTAAACTCACTCTGTATCGAGATGGATGATCGCTACGATCTATTGAAAAAAGCGCAATGTCGAACGATTAAAGAGTACAATGCTAAGTTCATCGCACGAAAATTGAATCCTGAAAATGGACATCAATTCTTGCCATACATTGTCGTATTAATAGATGAGTTCGCCGATTTGATCATGACAGCTGGTAAAGAAGTTGAGCACCCGATTGCGCGTATTGCACAGTTGGCACGTGCCATCGGAATTCACTTAATTGTTGCTACACAAAGACCTTCGGTCAACGTAATAACAGGTATGATCAAAGCCAACTTCCCGGCGCGTATCGCATTCCGTGTACTTTCGAAGATTGACTCTAGAACCATCCTTGATGGAAATGGAGCCGACCAATTAATTGGACGTGGGGATATGCTAATCAGTACAGGGTCGGACATGGTTCGTCTTCAATGTGGATTCGTTGATACTCCTGAAGTTGAAGAGATTTGTACGTACATTGGAGATCAGCGAGGGTATTCAGATGCTTTCCTACTTCCTGAATATGTTGGTGAAAGTGCCGAATCTGGAGGCGGCGGAGTCGATAAAGATGAATTAGATGCCCTTTTCGCAGATGCGGCACGAATCGTAGTTATGCACCAACAAGGTTCCGCAAGTTTACTTCAGCGTAAATTGAAATTAGGATACAACCGAGCTGGAAGAATCGTGGATCAGTTGGAAGGAATGGGAATTATCGGCCCTTTCAAAGGGAGTAAAGCGAGAGACGTACTCTATGCTGATGAAAACTCTTTAGAGGAATTACTTGCCAGCAAGGGGCTCGTTTAATTCTTCTTCGTCTGAATCTGAAATCCTAGTCCTACTGAAAAAATCAATTCGTCTGTTGATATCGACCCGTTAAAAGGAGACATCAATTTGGATCGCGTATACGTCAAATTAGCGAAGAAGTTGAAATACTTCCAAACGTAATATGCTGTTCCGATTCTGAGTGCTGCTGAAGGCATTAACCGCGGTGAAGTTAATGTCAAGGACTGATTCATAATTGTCAACCCAGGCTGAAAACCAATGCTCCCTTCCCAATTTCCTTTGGTCAGATGATAAGCCAATCCGAAGTAAGAACGAACACCATCTTTGATTACTGCAGACGAAATATCCTCCTGGCTGTTTAAAAACACGTACGTATCACTTCTAAAACTGAACTTCTTGTCTACATAATACTCGGCGAATCCTGTTACGTAAAAATTATTGTCACTGTAATTCAGCATTGTTGAAGGCGAATAAGTGATCGACGCAGCCAATAATCCAGGCTGAATGTATTCTTCTTGCGCAGAGCTGAAATTTCCAATAGAAATCATCAAAAGGAATAAAATTCGACTTACCATAAATCAGCAATTTTGTAGTTAATACTCAAATGAAACAACAGATGTCCTTCAAAACTAGTCCTCTCCTCTTGGTGGAACTCAAGTTGCCCATCGTGAACATCTGCATGAAGTTCATTCCCGAGGTGAAGCATGTATTGCGTGACAAAAGACAAATCCAACCGTGGAGTTAAGTTGAAGTGAACTCCTGCTCCTGCTTGAACTGCTGAACTAAAACGTTCCTTTCGATTCGTGATATTTATGTTATCCTGTAAAACGGTATAATCGAAACAATGCCCAGCCGCTAAATACGGTCTCAAACGAGTAGCTGGTTGCTCCGTTAGATAATACAAAACGCTCCAGCCGATGTGGTAATCGGTTCTTGTCGCGACATCATCAATATCGCTGGTGATGTAATCAAAAAACCAATCAGAATTAACGCGACCTGCAAATTGAACTCGAAATTGACCGCCAACTCCAAAGCCGGGAGATTCATTATCATGACCATTGAAAGCACTCAGCGTAGTTCGAGTTCCGAGTGAAAACAGGCCCCCGCGAGAGTTTTTGATCTTCAATTCTTGTGAAAACAAAAAAGTAGGTGCAAACACCAAAAGGACAAGGAGGTTCTTCATTTCTTCTAGGATTGGTTGATAAATTTTAAACGCAAAAATAGCGGAGTTGTTTTATCAAACGGGAAAATCAACTTACAGAAAATGAAAAAAGCGACCCATTTCTGAATCGCTTTTACTAGTAAATTTTCTATTCCTATTCACCGAATTTGTCTATCACAGCTTGAGTTACTCCAGTGTTAGAGAATCCTCCATCGTGATACAAATTCTGCATGGTAACGTACTTCGTCAAATCTGAGAACATTGCGATACAGTAATCGGCACAAGCCAAGGCTGATGCATTACCCAATGGCGACATTTGCTCAGAGAAGTTGATGAATTCATTGAATCCTTTTACTCCAGAACCAGCAGTGGTCATAGTTGGAGATTGTGAGATCGTATTTACACGAACTTTGTTATCAACTCCATAATGGTAACCGAAACTACGCGCAATTGATTCCAAGTACGACTTGTTATCTGCCATATCGTTGTAATCTGGGAAAACGCGTTGAGCCGCAATGTAACTGAGTGCTACAATTGATCCCCAATCATTCACCGCGTCCAATTTCTTCGTTGTTTGCAATACTTTGTGAAAAGAAAGTGCTGAAACGTCAAGACCTTTCATCGTCCAATCGTAGTTCTCGTTTGTGTAATCTCTTCCTTTACGAACATTCACAGACATTCCAATCGAGTGAAGAACGAAATCAAGTTTTCCTCCTAAAATCTCCATTGACTTTGAAACTAGATTTTCGAGATCTTCAACGCTTGTCGCATCCGCAGGAATTACTTCACTTCCTGTTTCTTTCGCAAGTTCATTGATTTCTCCCATTCGCATTGCGATTGGTGCATTTGTCAAAACAAAAGTTGCTCCTTCTTCGTGAGCTCGCTGTGCTACTTTCCAAGCAATTGATTGCGAATTAAGTGCTCCAAAGATGATTCCTCTTTTTCCTTTTAATAAATTGTTTGCCATGTCTCTTTCTTTATAGGTGCAAATTTAGAATAATATACTAACGTGGTACTACGAATTCAGTTCAAATGTTAGCCCATCGTAGGCCGCATAAACATTTGGTGGGAGCATTGCAGAAATATCTTCGTGCGTGCCAAACAAATGAGAAATATGCGTTAAATAGGCTTTTTTCGGTTTCATATCTTCAATGAACGCTAACGCTTCTTCCAAATTAAAATGAGAAATGTGCTCACTAATCCGAAGCGCGTTTACGACCAAAATTTCACTGCCGTAGATCTTTTTTCTCTCTTCCTGAGAAACCGTCTTTGCATCCGTGATGTAGGTGAAATTGCCAATTCTAAATCCAAGAACGGGCATTTTGTAATGCATCACTTCGATCGGAATGATTTCAGTGCCATTCGGCAAAGTAAACTGTCGTTTATCGATTGGAACTATTTGAAGACTGGGAACACCAGGGTATTTGTTCTCAGCAAACGCGTAATGAAATTCTCGCCTCAATGCCTCCTCAACTGGAGCGGCGCAATATACGCTCATGTCCTTTTTCTCTCTAAAATTGAAGGCGCGAACGTCATCCAATCCTGCAACGTGATCCTTATGTTCATGCGTAAAGATGATTCCTGAAAGCGTTTTGACATTCTCACGAAGCATTTGCTGACGGAAATCAGGGCCACTGTCAATGCAATAATTCTCATCTCCAATTGAAACCAACACGGAACAGCGCAATCGCTTGTCTTTTGTGTCTGAAGAAGAACACACCTCGCAATCGCATGCTATTACTGGCACACCTTGAGAAGTCCCCGTTCCGAGCATTGTGATTTTCATGCTGATTCTTTTGGGTTAGACCGTATGAATTTTACCAGTAGAATGATCCACGCAATGATCAATACAGAACCACCAATTGGCGTTATCGGTCCGAGGAAGGAAAGTTTTACTCCAATCAGATCTTGAATTGCCAAGAAATAAATTGAAAAGCAAAAGGCAATTACCCCAGCAATAATCAAGGTATTGAATGCTTTCAAAGAGAATTTAAGTTGACTCGCAGCTAACCCTATGGCCAATAGCGCTAAACCGTGGTACATTTGGTACCTCACTCCTACTTCGAAAGAATTTAATTGGGTAGGCTCCAGTTTTTCCTTTAGAGCATGTGCTCCAAACGCTCCTAGTATGATCGCAATTACGATTAAAATGATTCCTGTAATGACGCTAGTTCGATTCATCTGCTAAAGATAATGTGAAATCCAATACGTCGCTCCACCCTTTCCAATTTCCGTAATCACCAATTGTTTCGTTGTGCCAAATGAAAATGAAATCACCTCCGTAGCGTTTTACCTCATTATACAATTGATCAATCATCACTTTGCTTTCTTCAATCGAGAGGTTCATGTACTCGCGAAGAGTTCCATCCATGTATGCAAATGGATGAATGAACAAATTCCTTGTTTTGTTATTCGATAAATCGAACCATTTATGCGGTTTGGCTGTACCTGATCGAAATCCCACGTGCTCTGCGAAACCCATTGAATATTCATGAGAAAATCCGACTTCATCTAAATCTTTGAATGTCTCAGAAACCTGAAACCTCAAAAAATGCTGTCGAGAATTTGAAATCTCTTTACCACAAACAGATTCCAACTCGTTCTTTTCGGTTTGGATAGTTGCTTTGCTTTTGAAAGATGCAAAGCTTGGGTGCAATCCAATTGCAATTCCTTCCTCGCCCAATGATTGAATCAATTTTCGATGTTCGGAATTCTGAATGGAAATGTTGCGATCCTTTTTACCCCATTTTCCGATCAACCAAAAGACTTTGGTTTCTGGAAAGCGTTTACAGATGGATTTGATTTTGTCAAAGGTGTCGTACGGATCAGAAATCTTGCCACTTAATACTTCGTTCCTCTCTTTCAATCGCTTGAAATCGAAGCGAATAAGGTCTTTTAGGATTGATATCCATTTTCGTTTGCCCGATTTCAATTTGTAGGCGTAAGTGTTGTCAATGTCAAATGAAGGAATCATCTTGACGTCTTCACTGGTAGGAATGAGAATTGGATCGATTAAAGAAATGATTTCTTCCGCCCAGCGATCACACATTGAGTTCATCAACCACTCTTTCGGAATAATTGATTTAGACAAAGGAAATCTACCATATTCATCGACTTCTGTGCAATTGTATTCTTCGTATCGAGAGAGTGAAAAGAAAATGGATGCAACGGGATCAACAACTGAATCAAAAGAATAGCAATCAGTCTCACCAAATTCAGCGAACCCCACGTTCAACCTCTCTATAATATCACTCAACATGAACGAAGCGATGGGAATAGAATTGGAATCTTCCGTTGATTCTACTGAGTATCTCAGGTCAACTTTCGCCGACTTATCCTCCGTTAAAGCATATGTTAATCCGCGCGATCCGAAAATAAACTCGAAAGTGTATTCTATTCGGGGCGATATCTGATCAACATATATATGTATCATTTATTGAATTTCGTCAACGATTTTACCGCAAATAAACTCGGCTGCTTTTCCGTCACCATAAAACGTTGGATAAGTAAAATCCTTTGTTCCGATTAACGTGTTGAATGCCGCAATTATTTTATCGTGATTTGCACCTGTTAAGATCGCGTTTCCATTGTCAACGATTTCCGTCCATTCTGTTTGCTCACGAAGTATCACGCATGGTTTTTCGAAGAAAAAGGATTCTTTTTGCAATCCTCCACTGTCCGTAACGACCATTCGCGCATTTTTTTCGAGGACGATGATGTCCATGAAGCCAACCGGCGGAATTACTTTGATCAACTCTGAATCGATCACTTGCTTGTATAATTCAGAAGACAATTGCGTTTCCAATTTGCTCTTTGTTCGAGGATGAAGAGGAAGAACAAAAGTCATATTGTGTTCTTTCGATAGTTGATCAACCGCACTGAAAATAGCTTCCAAATTCTCAGCAATGTCCGTATTCGTATCTCTGTGAACTGTCATCAAAACGAACTCATTCGGCGTTAAGTTTTCAGATTTCATGACAGACGAAAACTGATCAGCCACTTTTGAGAAGTGCAAACTGTTATCGTACATGATATCACCACAGTGATAAACGTTTGGAGAGTCAATCGTCGCCTTTGGTGAGTGATCCATTTTGAATCCTTCGTTGGAAAGATTTGTCAATCCGGTTTCGGTTGGAGTGAACAACAGTGTTGACATGTGATCACACGAAATTCGATTCAGTTCTTCAGGCATGGCTTTGTTGAAACTTCTCAATCCTGCTTCTATATGAATCACAGGAATATAGATTTTCGCAGCCGCCAAAGCTCCAGCAATTGTTGAGTTCGTATCACCGTAAACTACAACTCCATCAGGTTTTTCATCAACAAAGATCTTTTCCAATCCTTCCAACATGCGTGCAGTCTGTTGACCATGGGAGCCACTTCCTACCTGCAAATTGTAGTTTGGCGTTGGAATGTTCATTTCTTCAAAGAACACTTTTGACATGTTCTCGTCGTAATGCTGCCCAGTATGAACAATAATTTCCTCCAATTGCTCTGAAAAAACCGTTTGAACTGCTCTGCTGATGGCAGAAGATTTGATAATTTGAGGTCGAGCCCCGACAATCGTGATAATTTTCTTTCGTTGATTCATTTATCCAAGTATACCTTCGTCTGCAAAACTAAAGTAATTATTGTCTGTAATAATCAAATGATCCAAAATTTGTAAATCTATCATTGTTCCGAATTTCTGAAGAGATTTTGTGAGGTGCATGTCTGCTGGACTTGGATCTGACGCACCACTTGGATGATTATGTGCCAAAACGATCCCTGTCGCCTTCGCTTCCAGTGCTTTTTGAAAAATCACTTTCCCATCAGCAACGGTTCCAGTGAGTCCGCCTTTTGAAATTTGACGAACCGAGATAATCTTGTTGTTCCTATTGACAAAAACTGCATAAAATTCTTCGTGAGACAAGTCTGCGAAATAGGGATAAAGAAATTCATAGCAGTGCTTCGAACAGGTTAAGCGTGGAGTGGACGCCGATTCTGTTAACGGTTTTCTCCTTCCCAGCTCCAGTGCCGCATAGATTAGTATCGCTTTCGCATCACCAATCCCCTTAAACTTCTTCAAGTCCTCGATAGATTTGCGTGCTAATTCCTGCAAGTCATTATTCGAATCGTGTAAAATAGTGGAAGCAATTTCAATGGCGCTTTGGCTTCTGGTTCCTGATCCAATAAGCAAGGCTATTAACTCCGTGTTTGAAATGGAATCTCGTCCTCGATTCAACAATTTTTCCCGCGGACGCTCGAAAATCGGCATCGATTTGATAGTGGTAGGCATAATAATATTTATAGGTTTAATTAAAGATAATCATTCCTATTCGGTTTTCAAACAACAAAAAAGCACCACTTATTGACAATCGTTCATGAACAATTTAACAACTCCTTGCACGAGCGTGCATTCTTTGGAACTAATTTTGCGTTAGAACTAGAGATATGAAAAACCTACATTTATTGTTCCTGGCGATGTCCGTGCTATTTTCAGCCTGCGGACAAGAACCTGTCGAAATGGAAATGAGTGAACCTGAAGTTGTTTTGGGACCTATCGACTTGAATTCATTCCTCACTGATCGCGAAGACTTATCGGAAAAAGTGGACAGTGTTTTCAACTCAATGAGCAGTGAATCAAAAGTTGCACAGTTGATTATGCCAGCAGCTGGTCGGCTTGGACATTCTGAAGAAAGAATCAAATATTTAATTGATAACAACTACATCGGCGGAATCCTTTTGCTGAATGGTACAAAACAGCAATTCACGGATTGGGTTACTGAATACAACCAGCGCGTGGAGCGATTAGGACAACTGCCTTTCCTCTATTCTGCTGATGCAGAACCATCGTTGGTCAATCGAAAAATCATTGGTTCGAAAACAGTAAAAAAGGCAAACTTGATTACTTCGGAGGAAGAGGTATTGGAGGCAACAAAATCAATTTCGACTGATTTGAATGATATCGGAATCAACTACAATTTCTCTCCAGTTGTCGATCAAGCAAAAAATAAAACAGTCGGTTACCGAGGATTCGGAACTGATCCTAAAAACATTGTTCCCTATTCAGATGTGTTCATTCAACAAACTCAAGCTCAAAATATCATTGCAACGGCTAAACACTTCCCAGGACACGGACTAGTTTCTGGAGATACCCACAAGTCCTTACAGATGATTGATGGGGAGCTGAAAGAAGTAAAATACTATCCGCCGTTAATTGAGAATGGCGTGCTTTCGGTAATGGTTGGACATTTGGCCGTTAAAAACAACAAGAAATACAGTACGAATGGTTTACCAGCGACAACGTCAAAAGTGATCATCCAAGATTTGCTTCGTGACAGTTTGAACTTTAAAGGTTTGATTGTTACTGATGCCATGGGAATGGGTGGAGTTGTAAAAATCCCGAACGCAGACGTTAAAGCAATTGCGGCTGGGTGTGACATCATCCTGATGCCAAAAGATGCCGAAAAAGCACACAAAGCAATCCTCGAAAAGTACACATCCGATGAGACCTTTACAGAAAATGTTAACGCATCTGTTAAGCGAATTATCCGAATGAAGATTTGTTTAGGATTGATTTAAATATGAACAAATCGCAAGATTACTCTCCAATAAGCTACTCTATAATTTCACGCACGAATGTTGCCACGGGAAAGCAATTTCCTCCGAAACTCTTGCCTGAACGAAACAATAGTTTAACTTTGGCTTAATGTCTGCTTCACACATCCAACAACTTATAGCACCCTTCTCAAAAATTGGTTTGGGTGATATGGATAATGTGAAATTGATGAATCGCGTAGACACGAAGTTCGTTATGACCGTCGATCAACTTGTTGAAGTGCTCCCTTTGTTAAATGAACATTACAACGCTGTTGAAATTGCGGATAAATGTGTGTGCTCCTACGAGAGTCTTTACTATGACAATGAGGAGCTAGATTTCTATCATGATCACCACAAAAAGCGATTAAACCGAGTGAAAATTCGATACAGAAAGTACTTGGATTCAGACATCTCTTTTTTGGAAATCAAGCACAAATACAAAGGAAGAACGAACAAAATGCGGATTCCTTCGGATGAACTTCATGAATCCCTACCAACGGAGCATGTTCAATTCATTGATGAGTCAGTAGATTTATCCTTTACCGATAAATTGATCCCGACGCTTATCAATAACTACC
Organism: Crocinitomicaceae bacterium; assembly: GCA_029252405.1. GTDB lineage: Bacteria > Bacteroidota > Bacteroidia > Flavobacteriales_D > Crocinitomicaceae > UBA4466. The sequence goes on along the minus strand of JAQXBM010000025.1, from coordinate 18,188 downwards.
AACGCATCACGCTTGTGGGAAAAACCATTAATGAGCGATTAACAATCGATCTAAATTTAAGTTTCAGAAAAGACGAGCAAACCGCAGATTTGGATTATCTTGTCATCGCAGAACTTAAACAAGCGAAAGTTTCCCGAAAATCACCTTTCTTTCAGCTAATGAAGGAACGACAAATTCGACCTTTTCGATTGAGTAAATATTGTATTGGAATACTGCAACTTTCGCAAGATGTAGCTGTTAAATACAACCGATTTAAGAAAAAAGTATTAAAAATTGATAAACTAAAACCAGATGCTGCTTAGTCTTGATACCAAATCCACTATTGAAGAATTGTTCAACCTTCAATGGTTCGATAACGACTTTTATACCTTACTCCTTCGATTGGTGATCAACATTGTCTTCATGACGATTTTGATTCGTTATTTGTACTACCCAATCGCGAAGCGAAAAGATTATTTGTTCACGTATTACTTGATTGGTTTAATCACCTTCTTCTTGTGTTTTGGACTGAAAAAGCTCGATATCGATACTGGGATGGGACTGGGACTCTTCGCCATCTTCGGAATTATTCGATACAGAACGGATGCCATTGAGATAAAGGAAATGACCTATCTCTTCTTGGTGATTGGTATTAGTGTTGTGAACTCGCTTGCTTCCAAGCAAATTAGTGTTGCTGAAATGGCAGTAATCAACCTTTCTGTTGTAGCAATAACATACGGTTTAGAATACGTTTGGCTGATCAAACACGAAACAAGAAAGACAATCGTTTACGAGAAAATTGATCTAATTGTTCCTGATAAACACGAGGAAATGATGGCCGATCTTCAAGAAAGAACTGGCTTGCAAATCAACCGTTTTGAAGTTGGTAAAATCAACTTTCTGGATGATACAGCACAGGTGCGAATCTACTATTATTCAGAAGACCAAAACTTCTCTCAATTTAGCGGATAACGCCACATGAAAGCGTTGCGTTGGCTCCTTCTGCCATTCAGTTGGCTTTACGGTGTTATTACTTTCTTACGTAATAAAGCCTACGATTGGGGCATTCTCACATCCCACAAAATCCCTGGTAAGTCTATTACTGTTGGGAATTTATCAGTTGGTGGAACGGGAAAAACACCTCATGTTGATTATCTGATTCAACACTTCCTATCAAAGGATGTTCAATTGTCTGCTCTCAGTCGCGGTTACGGGCGTAAAACAACAGGCTTAGTCATCGCAACTACCAAATCAACGGCATCGGAAATTGGTGATGAGCCCCTGCAATATGTTCAACGTTATTCGGATGAGATCAATGTTGTTCTTGCGGAGAAAAGGAAGCTAGGTGTCGATCACATCATTGAGAAATTGCCTGATAATGAGCTCATCATTTTGGATGACGCTTTCCAACACAGAGCCGTTTCCGCAGGTTTATCTATTCTAATTACGCCGTTTAACGATCTTTTCTCGGATGATTTCATGCTTCCGACAGGAAATTTACGCGAATGGAAATCGGGTAAAAATCGTGCAGATTTAATCGTTGTTAGCAAGTCACCAGAGTCAATTTCTAGCGAAGAAAAATCAAGAATAATTGGGAAACTGAAATTTGATCCTGAGAAGATATTTTTCTCGTCCCTTGAATACAACGATTTAGTGCCATTCAATAAAAAAGTGGTAGCAGAAAAAATTGATCATGCCCTGATCGTAACAGGAATTGGAAATCCAACTCCGTTGCATAATTTCTGGAAGGACAAATGCTCGGTAGAGCTAATGGCTTTCCCAGATCACCACAATTATAGTGCTGCCGACATCAAGGCAATTCATGAAAAATTTGGTACATTCGCAAGCAATAACAAAATCATCATTACGACGGAAAAAGACTACATGAGATTGCAACAATTTGATGAAGTTTTAGACCCGAATTTTGAATGGCACTATCAACCGATATCAATAACAATTAAGAATCAAGACAAATTTAACGCGCATTTAGATGAATACACTAGATAAGTTTAAAGAATCACACAGCTACATTAAGACAAGAACAAACGTTGAACCAACAATCGGGATTATCCTTGGAACAGGACTCGGTGGGTTAGTTAACGAAATCAATATTATCGATGAAATCGCTTATGAGGACATCCCTCACTTCCCACTTTCAACTGTACAAAGTCACACTGGAAAATTAATTTTCGGTGAACTTGGAGGAAAGAAAGTTGTGGCGATGCAAGGACGTTTCCATTTCTACGAAGGATACACTATGCAGGAATGTACTTTCCCTGTTCGCGTGATGAAATTCATGGGAATCGAACGTTTGTTCGTAAGTAATGCATCAGGTGGTGTAAATCCTGATTTCGAAATTGGTGATATCATGATCCAAACAGATCACATCAACCTTTTCCCAGCTCACCCACTAATTGGAAAGAACATTGATGAATTGGGGCCTCGCTTCCCAGATATGAGTGCTCCTTATGATCACAAGATGATTTCATTGGCGAAAGAAATTGCTGGTGAGAACAACGTCAAAGTGCAAACAGGAGTTTACGCAGGATTAACTGGACCAACGCTCGAAACACCAGCTGAATACAGCTACGTTCGTGCCATTGGAGCCGATACCGTAGGTATGTCAACCGTTCCTGAAGTAATCGTTGCGCGTCACATGGATATTCCTTGCTTCGCAATTTCCATCATCACTGATTTAGGTGTACCTGGAAAAATTCAAGAAGTGAGCGTTGAAGACGTAATTGCTGTGGCAAACAAAACTGAACCAAGCATGACAATGATCATGAAAGAATTGATTTCAAGAGTTTAAGTATGACACCTGAGGTGAGAGAAAAATATGAAGTTGTAATTGGATTGGAGATTCACGCTCAAATGCTAACGCAGACAAAAGCTTACTCCAATGACGTCAACGAATATGGAGCTGTTCCAAATACGAATGTAAGCGCAATTACGCTTGGACATCCGGGAACGCTTCCAATGATGAACAAAAAAACGATCGAATATGCAATCCGCCTTGGACTTGCTTTCAATTCGAATATTGCTGAAGCGCAGTACTTCGCTCGTAAGAATTACTTCTACCCTGACCTTCCGAAAGGATATCAAATCACGCAGGATTTAACGCCAATTTGCACGGGTGGACATATTTTCATCAAAGATGAAGAAGGCGCTGAGAAGAAAATCAACTTGACGCGGATTCACATGGAGGAAGATGCTGGAAAGAGCATGCACGACATGGATGTATACGACACGCTGGTAGATTTGAATCGTGCGGGAACACCTCTTCTTGAGATTGTAACGGAACCAGACTTGCGCTCATCGACCGAAGCATACAATTTCGTTACTGAAGTGCGTAAGCTTGTTCGCTACCTGGAAATTTGTGATGGTAACATGGAGGAAGGATCTATGCGTTGTGATGCAAATATTTCCGTTCGATTGAAAGGTGCAGAAGAATTCGGGACGAAAGTCGAAGTAAAAAACATGAACTCGATCCGAAACGTTCAAAAAGCCATTGAGTTTGAAATTGAACGTCAAATTGAAGCTGTTGAAAAAGGCGAAACAATCTATCAGGAAACGCGCTCATTTGATGCTTTGAAAAATCGCACGCTTTCAATGCGTTCGAAAGAAGCAGCGAACGATTACCGTTATTTCCCTGAACCAGATTTACAACCGATCACAGTTCAAGAGGATGCCATCGACGCTGTTAGAGCTGAAATGCCTGCCTTACCGCGTGATTTATTCTTGAAATACACAAACGAGTTGAAGTTGTCCGATTACGATGCCTACAACTTGACCGATTCAAAAGATATTGCGTTGTTCTATGAAGATCTCATTTCGAAAACAAGCAACTACAAAGCTGCTGCGAACTGGATCATGGGTGATGTGAAATCATATTTAAATGCAACTGGACAGGAAATTGACAAGTTTCCAATTTCAACAGAAAGCCTTGCTGCATTAATCGCTTTGATTGATGAAGGAAAAGTCTCGAGCACGCTTGCTTCACAAAAGCTTTTCCCTGAAATGTTGAAAGATCAGTCGAAAACGCCTCTAGCCATTGCGGAAGAATTGAATTTGATTCAAGATTCCAATGAGGACTCAATTTTAGGATTTATTCACAATGTAATTGAGCAACACCCAGAGGAGATTGAACGTTATAAGAATGGCGAAAAACAACTCGTTGGTTTCTTAATGGGACAATTGATGCGTTTGTCAAAAGGAAAGGCTGATCCAAAAGCAGCCAACCAATTGATGCGTAAAACTTTAGACGAATTATGATAAAGAACATATTTGGGGTTTTTATTCTTTCCGTTTTTCTCTTCTCTTGTGGAGATGAGCCTGTGGTTGAAGATGTGGAGGACGATCCGATTGAGGAAGAGGTGAAACTTCCTGACAACTTCTCTATTTCGGGAACAATCGATCAAGCCGCAAGACAAAACTTGTACTTGGAGGCGACAACCCAAAGAGGAGCAGTGAATATTGCAACGACTCAAATTGATGAATACGGAAAATTTGATTTGAAAGGAAACATCCCTGGAATGGGAATTTACCAGCTTCGTCTTGGTGAAAAAGGCGATGAATTGATCGTATTGACCTTGTTGCCAGATGATAATATCACTTTGGAGGCCTCAAAAGAAACATTCATCTACTCGCCTACTGTTAAAGGAAGTACTTGGACAGAAGCGATGACTGGATACACACCGATCTTCGCGAAATTTCATGAAGAGCAAGAAAAATTGCAAGGATTGAAAGGAACTGTTCCTGATGAAGAAATAATGCGCAGATTCGTTGAACTCAAAAAACCGATCGACGCGTACTCCAAAAAGGTCATGTCAGCAGATCCTGCTAACCCTTACAATATCGTTCTATCTCCAGCTCTGACACCTCAAATGGGCTTTGATGATTGGGATCCAAAAAACTTGGACATTCTAAAAAGCGTTGCGAATGCATTTGCGCAAGAATATCCGGGAGCAAAAATGGCGGAAGCGATGACGCAACAAACTTCTCAGGTTGAAATGATGTACAATCAGCACCTTGGGAATTCTGCAGTAGCAGGAAAACAAGCACCTGATATCGTGTTACCAAGACCGAATGGTGAAATCCACAAACTTTCATCACTACGTGGAAGCTACGTTTTGGTTGACTTTTGGGCGTCTTGGTGTGGACCTTGTCGTAGAGAGAATCCTAATGTGATCAAATTATACAATCAATATAAAGACAAAGGTTTTACCGTGTATTCTGTATCTTTAGATGAAAACAAAGATGCTTGGCTTGGAGCAATTGCTTCGGATGGTCTGGTTTGGCCGAATCATGTGAGTGATTTATCACGATGGGATTCTCCGGTTGTTCAAGCCTACCAAATCCAAGGGATACCACACACTGTTTTAGTCGATCCGCAGGGAAAAATTGTGGACGTTGGACTACGTGGACCAGCTTTGGAACAAAAATTGAATGAGATTTTCTCAAAATAAAAGAACTATGAAATTTTCAACATTACTACTCCTATTATTCTTTAGTGCGAGTTCCTTTGCTCAGGTAACAAATGTTAAGTTATCGGGAATGATTTTCAAAACGGGACAAGACTCAATATTTGTATCTCAAGCTGTTGATGGATCGAACTACCAGGACTTTTTTGGAGCGGCGCTCGATGAGGATGGAAATTTCGAGATGGAAGGTACGGTTCCAGCACCAAATTACTACGTTGTTCGTATTGGTGGAACGCGGATTCCGGTCATTCTAAGACAGGGAAGTGAAATTAAGTTGTACGGTGATGGACGGAATCTTGATCAGTACTTAAACATTGTTAACTCTCAAGAATCGAGTGATTTAGTGGAATACCTTAGATTGGTATCTGATTGGCAACGACAAAGCAACGAAGCTGGACAGGCAATAAATGCTAATCCAGCGATAGCGGATTCGATTAACCGAGAAATGTCTGCGAAATTCAATCAGTTTAAGAGCCAAAAGAACAATTTCGTAGCTCGTCACGGAAATTCAGCGGCACTCTACCCTGCTTTCCGAGATGTGAATCCTCAACAAGACTTCGCAACGTACAAATCACTGGCTAGCCAATTGATCAAGGCGTTTCCTGAGTCTCCAATGATTCAGCAAGTTGCTGTTGAATTGCAAGAGCAAACGAAACTTCAAGAGAAAAACAATATTCTGGCTCCTGGAAAGGAAGCTCCAGATTTCGAAGAAAAGAAAATCGATGGTGAAACAACGATGAAGCTTTCTGACTTACGTGGAAAAGTTGTGTTGCTCGACTTCTGGGCATCATGGTGTGGACCTTGTCGTAAAGAAAATCCAGCGGTTGTTGCTTTGTACAACAAATACAAAGACGACGGATTCACCATTATGAGTGTTTCTTTGGATAAAAACAGGGATTCATGGATCGCAGCGATCAAAAAAGATGGATTGACATGGCCGAATCACGTAAGTGATCTTAATTTCTGGTCAAGTCGTGTTCCGAAAATGTACAACGTACGTGGAATTCCTTTCACTGTATTGATTGACGAAGAAGGAAACATCATCAAAACGAAACTTCGAGCACACCAACTTGAAATTGAACTAAAGCGCATCTTCGAGCACTAAGAATGGCAGAAACTTCTGACAAGCGGATTTATTTCGCATCTGATTTTCATCTTGGCGCTCCATCGTATGAAGCCAGCTTGGTTCGTGAGAAAAAGATTGTCGCTTGGTTAGATCATATCAAGGATACAGCTCAAGAAATTTACCTCGTTGGAGATATTTTTGATTTCTGGTTCGAATACAAGCGTGCCATTCCAAAAGGTTTTGTTCGATTACAAGGTAAAATTGCCGAATTAACCGATCAAGGCATTCCGATTCATGTTTTCACAGGGAATCACGACATGTGGATTTTCGATTACCTCCCAAAGGAGTTAGGCGTTGAGTTATATCGCGAGCCCATCACACGCGAATTCTTCGGAAAGAAGTTCTTCATTGGTCATGGCGATGGTTTGGGACCTGGAGACCGTGGCTATAAATTCATCAAGAAAGTCTTTGCTAATCGATTCTGTCAATGGTGCTTTGCGAGACTGCACCCTAACTTCGGAATTTGGTTGGCGGCTAAATCGTCTCAATCGAGTCGTGCAAAAACAGGAAATGACGACGAAAAGTATTTGGGAGATGAAAACGAATGGCTCGTACTTTTCTGCAAGGAAATGCTGGAAAAGGAACATGTTGATGCCTTCGTGTTTGGACATCGCCATCTTCCTCTCGAGATCAATCTAAACGAATCATCTACCTATTACAATTTAGGTGAGTGGATCAATTACTGCACTTATTTAGAAGTTAGCGCTGAAGGCACTGAACTCAAGACTTGGAAAATGGACTAAGAATCATTCTTCAGACCAAGAATCCACTTTACTACACCAATCTTTTCCCGTAACTTGCACTTCGAAATACATTCGACTTATGAGAATCATATTATTACTACTTCTTCTTCCCTTTTCAGGAATTGCGCAAGTTCAATCAAGCGGAAATACACGCGCCGACGTTCAACATTTAATTTCTGAGTTCGCGCGATCTCATGGACAGGTTAATGATGAAATTAGAAATCGCTTTGCGGTAAATAACATCAATGGAGAGGAGTATGTATCTTTCCTTGCCAAAATAGGTGCACAATTCAGTACATCTGATCTTGAAAGCAGAGGATTTTTGGTGGGAGCGAAAATTAACGATATCGTCAGTTTTAAATGTCCCATTAACGAATTGACGACGGTTTTATCGGATCAAAACTTCTCGTACATCGAGATCGCCGGGAAAATTAAGCCAATGTTGAACAGAGTTCCTGCTGACGTCCGCGCAGATAGCGTTTGGATGGGAGCGAATTTACCTGAAGGATATACAGGAAAAGATGTAATTATTGGTGTTCAAGATTGGGGATTTGATTACACTTCTCCTAACTATTATGATACTTTACTTGCAAATTCACGAATTCTAGCGGCTTGGGATCAATTCAAAAACTCAGGTCCAGCTCCGGCAGGATATTCCTACGGAACAGAATACTCAACACCTACCGATTTGATCAACGCTGAATCAGATACGTCAAATATCTATTCTTATGCCACGCACGGTTCTCATGTTGCAGGAATTGCAGGTGGAAGTGGCGCTGGAACGGAGTTTCGAGGAATTGCTTTTGAATCAGAATTCTTGTTTACAACATTTTTGGTTGATGAAAGCGCAGTTATTGACTCTTGGGAATGGATGAAAAATTCAGCGGATGCTGAAGGAAAACGCCTTGTTGTCAACATGAGCTGGGGATTGTATCACATGCAAGCGATTGATGGTACATCGCTGCTAAGTCAAGCACTGGATTATTATTCTGACCTCGGTGTTGTGTTCGTTACATCTGCTGGGAACAATGGCGGAGAAAACTTTCACATCAAAAAGGACTTTGTAAATGATTCGTTGTTAACACGTATCAATTTTTATTACTCTCCTACTCTAGCTTCGCTTTGGGGACAAAGTATTCATGCCTGGGGAACACCTGGAGAGGAATTTTCAATCGGACTTAAAGTATTGAACTCATCAAATACGCTTCTTGCGGAAAGTCAGTACTTTTCAACGGCGACGACTGCAGGCTACATAGACACATTTTTGGTCGCGGGAACGGATACTGTATTTTTCAACCTTTCATGTGATGCCGCATACCCAACAAATAGCCGACCTCAAGCCAGGTTGCGCGTCAAACGAGTTGCAGGTTCAAATAAAATCGTCCTGAAATCTCAGGCTGCTTCAGGATCTGTGCACTTCTGGAATGTTACCGAATTGACGACAGATGTTGGGAACTGGGGAATGCCATTTACCTCATTGGGATCTGGATATACAGCAGGGAACGAGGAAAACGGAATTGGCACACCAGCGTGCTCGAACACCGCCATTACAGTTGCAGCTTATGCATCGAATTACTATACCGGCGGTGGAACTCTCGCTGGAGGAGCACTCGCGAATTTCTCGAGCACAGGACCGTTGATGAACGATACGCTCAAGCCAGACATTTCCGCACCTGGAATTCAAGTGACATCATCTATGTCTTCCTTCACGGATGCTGCTTATTCGACAGTTACCAGTGTTGACTTCCAAGGAAGAACCTACGACTTTGCGCGATTGAGCGGAACATCAATGTCTTCGCCAGTGGTTGCTGGAGTTGTGGCCTTAATTTTAGATGCAAACCCTACACTCACTCCTGCTCAAGTGAAAGATATTATCATTCAGACAGCTCGAGAAGACAATCATACGGGAGTTCTTCCTCCAGAAGGAGATGTGAATTGGGGACATGGAAAAATCAACGCATATTTGGCGGTTCAGACTGCACTAGGTGTGGTTGGAACGGTTGAACTCCATCAAGACTTGGATTGGACGATTTACCCAAATCCTGCTTCTGAGTCTATTTCCTTGAAAGGATTGGAAGATGAATCAATTACGTCGATCAAAGTGTTGAACATGAATGGAGCCGTTGTTTTGGATTCAGATTCTTCTCAACTGATTTCTGTTTCAGAATTGAAAGCAGGAATGTATTTCACGCGTATTGTTCGGAACGGAAAGGTTGAACAACAGAAGTTTATTGTTAAGTAAGAAAAGGCATCATCTAAAATTAGCATATGGATCAAGGAGTTAGAAGTATTGAGGTAAACGTAGAGAATCTTACAGAAGGTAATTTTACCATTCAGTCACCGTCATTGATGGGCTCAAGTACATGGATAAAAAATCTAGAGACAAGGCAGGGAGAAATACTCAACCAATATCAATCAAGAGTCATTGGAGCAATGACCTCACAGTATAACGAAGATGTAAGCGGAACATTTGTTTTGACGGGAGTCGGATCACCCTTTTCGGTTGAATTCACTTGCCCTGCGAATGGTCATGCAACGTGCATCAGTGCTGGGAATTCAGAAGTAGATTGCGTCATTCATGAAATTAACTCGGGACAGAATAATCATGTGCAATTTACTCTAGCATTGAATCAAAAGAATTAACTCGGGAAGGCCTCTCAATTATTGAAAATGCGCATTTGTTTGATATACAACTGCCGCGTCTCAGCATCCAACTTAAACTCCAAATCCAAACCAAAATTCAAATAGGATTTATCCGTATAGTGCTTGCGTAAATATTGACGCTTCACTCGCTCGAGAACATTCGCCAAGTTTTTGATTTCTTTATCGGTCATCACCAACTGGCCTTCATTCAAGCTTGAATAAGTAATGATATCGATGCTACCTCCATTTCTGCCGTAGCCCGAAACTTTTTCATCCGGATAACAGATAAACTGATCGCACGTAATTCCATTCGTTGGATCAACCACGTTTTCATTTCCTAATTGCGCATTGACAACAAATCCAAGGTAATTATCGCGGTATAAGTTGGTTGTAATCGCCACACCATTCACTTCTTCATTTGGAAAGGAACGATGGGCTAAAATTCCCATGGCCACTGTTCTGTGATCAATATTGAAAGCCTCGCGTTCCATGAATGCGCCGTAAGACCATAAGCTTGCCCACACTTTCTTAATCGCCAAATCAATGGGTTTACTTTCGTTGTACAACTCCCCTGTTTTTGACTTGTACAATCCTGCGCCAGAAAAACCATCTCTGTCCTCGGCATTGGTTGATGAACGGAATCTTAACCTTCTGTGATCTCCCAAGCGAAGAATCATTTTCTCGATATCTGCCAACAAAATGGGATCAACTGCCGTGCTCATTATTTTATCCCGAATCAATTGCAAATCCCTTTCGATGAGTGCTTGCTCTCGGTCTAGGTTGTCTTTTTCCAACAATTGCGCAAGCAAAGGATCAATTCCTGCACTTGCTGAATGTTTTTTATAATAGGCGAATGGAATTGCAAAGGCAGATTCCGGTGTTTGAAAATCAATCTTTTCAGAATAATCCAAGAGCAAACCGAAATTAGCGGCTTTGTTCCCAACACTTTTACTGTTTCTTTCTCTGAGATAATCTACTGCGATGAGCGTATCCAAATTGTAATCGAGCTTCAACCGTATTGGATTTTTGCTTCTTTGAATTCCATTCAAAGTGACGTCCGCGAGTTCCAATCGGAAAGTATCCTGCTCGACCGTATACTTGACTATTTTTCCAGCATACGCCAATAATTCTTCGCTCTGAAACAACTTCGTGTAGGCACAAACGGGAATCTTACGATTTTGTCCGAGCAGAGAAACGTGACTTAACGGAGTTTGGAATTGAGTCACCACTACTCCAGCTACCAAGGGAAAACTAGGTGGGATATCTTCCAATAACAGAATGTCGGTTGAGCGAATATCCTTGGCTTGTTCCTCCCAATTTCGAATGATCACTACCCTTCCATAATTACTCTTTTTTGATAATGGCTGATATGTTTGATTCGCGTAGACATCTTCTGGTGTGAGCAAGGGAATATCTTTTGACAAAGATGACTTCAAGCTGAGTAGATGCCCTGTACTCATCATCAAATAGAACTTGTCTTGGAAGTAGACATCATTCTTTATCGCCATGAATAACTTCTCCAAATGCTTCACATTCATGCGATCAGTTGGGCCAAGCTCCAGCGCAAATTTGTCGATCGATCGATAGTAATTGATGTTACCCAAAAGAAATGGTCTAGATTCGTCTGCCGAGTAGTTCTCTTCGTTGAAATCGTTCAAAGATTTGAAATATCCCAATTCCTCTTCACAGAATTCATGGTGATAGGTGTACTCCGAAGCAAATAAGAAATGAATCTTATTGGTGTTATTGTCGAAAACGACTTTCACAGCAGACACTTGACCGTATTTCTGATAAAGCGGCTGTGAACTGCGCGACTTGAAATCATCGAAAGATTGAATCTGAGCATTGGCTGTTGGCACTTGAGAGCAAGCCACCAAACTCCAAATCAAAATCAACCCGATACTCAACGATTTCATCATATAATTTACTGTACAGTTATCGATTCGATCGGATCAAAGTTCTTGCCAATTAACGCGTGAACACCCAATCGTCTTCTGTGGATAGATTCTCATCGTAACGATATCCGTCCGTGTCAAATCCCTTGATTTCCTCAGGGTTTGAGATTGAATGATCAACGATATACCTCGCCATTGAACCTCGAGCGCGTTTTGCAAACACCATAATCGTTTTGTACTCCCCATTCTTGAGGTCTTTGAACGATGGTGTAATGATTCTTCCTTTTAATGCTTTTTTATCGACAGCTTTGAAATATTCGGTTGAGGCAAGGTTGACGATAATACCATCCTCGTTCTCTTCATTCAAAGCATCCGCAATTTTCGATCCCCAAAACTTGTAAAGAGAAGTTGTTTTTGGCGTCACTGCCCACTTCGTCCCCATTTCCAAACGATATGGATAAATGACATCAAGCGGTTTCAAAATACCGTACAAACCAGATAAGATTCGCACTTTACCTTGAGCCTCCATCAATTTCTCTTTCGATAAGGATGGTGCATCAAATCCGCGGTAGACTTCCCCATTGAATGCGGCAATCGCGTAGGTGTTATTTCCATTGAGTTCTGAATCTGAAGTCCAAGTTTGGTAGCGCTCATGATTTAAATCAGAAAGGTCTTTCGACAAATGCATCATCTTCCCAATTTTCCGAGACGAAAACTTCGATAGCTTTTTAGCCAATGATTCGGTTTTCTCCATGAAGATTGGCGCCGTCGCACTTGTTGCGTTAATTTCCTTGTCCATATCTAATGCCTTCGCTGGCGAAAGAAGTACTCTCATTCAATTCAATTTTAATCGTTTATTCCTCGCAGGAATTTGTAGGTGAAAGGTATCCATTTTTGATCGATTTTTTGATATCAAGGCCGATTTAGTTGATCACAATTCACGATGAATTATTCCAATTTGATCCTTTTGGTTTCATTGTTGTACTTAAAGGGGAAATCAGATAACATTGAAAGCACTTTTTTATACCAGTTGGTTCGTTGTAATTTTTCTAGCAGTATGTCTAGCAGGAATTGCTTTGAGTTATTTTGACTTCGATTTGACCAAGTCATTTCTCGGTTCGAAACAAGCCATGATTGGAAATAAAATTTGGTTAGGGGCCTTTTATTTGCATTTATTCTTTGGTGCAATCGTCACGCTAGTAGCGATTCCATTGTTCTTTTCAAAAATCATTTCATTCAAAGGAAAACTCCACAAGCATTTGGGCAAAGTTTACATTGGCTCCATCCTCTTCATTAGCGGGCCAACAGGCTTGTATTTGGCGTTCTTTGCTGAAGGAGGACAATTCGCTACGATTGGATTTATTTTGATGTCCATGGCATGGATGATACCGACTTACATTGCCTTTCAACGAATTATTAAAGGCGACGTGCAGGGACACTACAACTGGATGATTCGCAGTTACGCCATGACATTGTCGGGAGTAACCTTGCGCCTCTTCACTCCTATCGCCTCACGCTATTTCAACTTCGATTACGACACAACGTTTATTTTAAGCGCATACGTCCCATGGATCATCAACTTGCTCCTTGGTGAAATCCTGGTCCAATTGAACAAAAAACGATTTCACACTTTAAACATAGCATCATGAGAAAATACACGAAATACATCGCATTGGGAATCATTTTATCAATGGTAACCTTAAGTTTTGCCAGTAAAAACAATCTTGGCTTCAATTTTTTGAATATTGGTTGGTCCGATGACGTAAAGGAAATTTCTCGCAAGGACGTTGAAAAACGTGTACAGGAAAAGGTTAAAGATCCGATTACGGCGTCCTTAACAGTGCGCAATCCGCATCTGTTCATGACCAAGTGCTACAGTCGTGTTACTGCGACTCTTGACGATAGAAGTCGAAATAATCCAGATCGCATTTTTTATGAAAACCAAGCAATTATAGGAACGATATCTTTGGACGACTGCGGTTCCATTGATGTGATCTGCAAGTACCAGCTCTCGTTGAGTAGCAATGAAGTGAAAGTTCGTGAATCTTACTTGAAACCATGGATCACACTGGAAGAATTTCAGAAGCAAATCGAAACTGTGGAAGAAGCTGAGAAGTAAACTTCAGGCGATATAGCGGTTGGACGGATGATTTTTCTATCTTCGACTCAACCAATACATTTATACATGAAGTTTCGTTTTCTAATTCTATCCGGTCTATTCTTTACTTTTTTAAGCTGTGAGGAATCTCCAACGAATACCGATTTAAATGAATACGGCTACAAAGGTGCTGTGAAGTCCATCCACGCCACGACTTATTTTGGGTTGGAACAAGAGAACGGTGAATGGGTCATCGATGAATCAAAGATTAGCAACATCAAAACCTTGACTTTCAATGAGACGGGAAACATTGTTTCCGTTGAAACAATTATTCCAAAACTCAACAATGAAGTTGAAACAACATTCTTCGAATTTACAGATGATCGAAAATCAGCATACTTCAAACTAAACGCCGCAAAGGATACGACTGAAAAAGGAATATATACTTGGAAAAGCGACCTCGAGTATGAACTAGTGATAGAATTAGCTTCAGGTTCTCGGATGGAATCAACATCTAAACTGAATTCAAATTATCGTGATTTGTCAGGGAAGTACCAATACTTTAATGGAGATTCTGTCCTATACGCCAAATCCTATGTCAATGTAATCGATGATAAAGGTCTTATCTCTACGATCACTTTCACGGACGAAATCACAAAGGTAAAGCAAACAATGTCGATGACATATAAGGATTATGATTCCAAGGAAAATCCTCTAAGAATAGCTCTAGTAGACAAAGAAACAGGACTTCTTGAAAATTTGTCTATCCGAAAATATGAGTACTTCGATTAGTCAATGAAGAGCATGGCGTAGACCACAACAATCAATATTGCCATCACATTTAAGACAAAACCCGTTTGCACCATCTGCCTTATTTTGAGGTCACTTCCTGAAAAGACAATGGCATTCGGTGGCGTTCCAATCGGCAACATAAATGCACAACTTGCCGAAAGAGCTAGAGGAATACACAATTCAGTTACTGAGAATCCAGCTTTAATGGCAAACGCAGCGATAATCGGTACGAAGACACTCACCAAGGCCGTGTTGGACATGAATTCTGTTCCAAAAATTGCAATAGCGACGATCACGAACAACAGCAGCCCAATGTTCAAATCTTTGAAGTTCTCGAACATGTCCACTACTTCGTTGATAACTCCATTTACCTCCAACATTTTCGCCATGGCCAATCCTCCTCCGAAGAGCAAAAGAATTCCCCAAGGCAGCTTTGGCGTATCTTCCCAAACAAGTATTGGGGTGCCTTTGCTACTCGGCATGGCGAACATGATAATTGCTCCTAAAATTGCAATGTGCTGATCACCATATGAGAAACCGATACCGTACTCTTTGAAATACGAGAGTACAAGTCCGCGAGTGGACCACAAAATGGCTACCACAATGAAAAGGACGATAATTCGAATTTGATCCGACGTCCATGGTTTTTTCTCAATACCAATGTGAAGCTTGTCCGAACTCTTTTCCCCTCGAATTTGAATAAGGAAGTAGAAATAGAGTAAGGTCAAAAGAATAAATGACAATGGCATTCCGTACTTCATCCAATCGGCGAAGGAAATATCGATGCCGTAGTTCTGCTCTAATGCTCCCGCCATAATGCTGTTGGGCGGCGAACCCACTAAAGTCGCCATCCCTCCGATACTGGCAGAATATGCAATGGACAATAATAGAAATCGTGGGAAACGAGAGTTCTCTTGATCGTCCAAGTTTTTAATTACTGCCAACACCATTGGCAACATCATAATGGTAGTTGCTGTATTTGAAATCCACATACTGAGAATTCCTGTACTCAGCATGAAACCTAATAAAATTCGAGATTTGGATGAACCAACGAGTCCGATAATTGTTTGCGCCAATTGCTTGTGTACATTCCACTTTTCCATTGCCAGTGCGAGCATGAATCCACCGAGGAACAGAAAGATGAATTTGTGGGCGTAAGCGCCAGCGATATCTCCCGGAGCGAGCAATCCCATTGGAACTCCCAGTGCCAATGGCAACATCGCTGTCACATACATTGGCAGTACATCGAAGAACCAAAAGAAAACCATTAAACCACCAAGCGAACTTGCGCGAAGAAGCATTTCATCCTCCTTTGAGTCTAGTTTTACGAACATTAGCGCGGCGAACGCAATTAGTCCTGCAAGCAATAAAATTTGTTTGGTGGTAAGTTTCATGGTGAAAAAAAAAGTCCCGATCCAACCCGAAGGTTATCGGGATCGGGATCGGGACGTTAAGTATTATAGATTGAATTACTCTCCAGCGGCAATTTTCGCTTTCAAGGCATCCAAATCAGTTTTCACTTTAATCTCTGCTGATGATGAATCCAAAGCGTCTTCGATCTCTTCGTCCAATGAACGGCTTTCTGAAGCCAAGTCTCCGTAAGATTCTGCCAATGCTTCTTCTTTCGCTACTTTTTCTTTCATTTTCTCCAACATTGATACTGTTGAATCTGAATCGATTCCCGCCAAATCTTTGTTGATCTCTTTTTGAGCCTTGCTTACTTTCGCACGCGCTTTCAATGTTTTCAACTCGCTTTCGTACTTCGAAATGTTCTTTTTCAGATCATCGATGTTTCCTTTAAGCTTATTTGAATTCGACTCGTAGTACCCTTGGTTTTTCTTTGCCAATGCAGCGTGATCTTCGTTTTCTTTCTTTTTCAAAAGTGCTTCTGCAGCCAAACGGTCACCTTCCGCAGCATCCATTTCTCCTGCAGCGGCTTTCTTCAACAATAACATCGCTTTCGTTTCATAATCAGCAGCTTTTGCTTCATAATCTTCTACTTCGCTTTTCGAACGAATTCCCATTGCTTTTACTTCAGCCATGGCAACCATTGCTTTCTCTAGGTTTACTTTTAAATCGCGGATTCCTTGTTCCGTCATTTTTACTGGATCTTCCAATTTATCCAATGCAGAATGCGCTTCCGCTTTTCCAATTCTAAATAGTCGTTTTAACCAAGCCCACATATTCGTTCGTTTTTGTTGTTTATTCGTTATTAATTAATCTAAGCCAATTCGTTTATTTTGCTCACAAAATTGTTTGCATCTTCTTCAAGTTGAGCGCGCAACGCACGAAATCCTGCTTTGTCCTTCGTTACTCGAATTTTTGCCATCATCATTTCGTGATACCCAACTACTTCGTCCATCAGGTTCTCAGCAGCATCAGCATTTTTGTTCATGCTAACCACATGGTAATCACATTCGTCCATGATGTCGTACACCATTTCCTTAACAGCTTTCTTTATTTCTCTTTTACTCGCCATTTCTTATTCTGTTTGAGGCTAAATATAACTAATAATTTTGCTATCATCTTCTACTCCACAAAGTTTCGATGACTTACTGAAAATTTCTGTTCAACTGATTGGATTAAATATCTCTTCGCTTAATTACCCAGTAGCTGATCGAAACGAAAAGAATTATGTATCCAACGGCAAAAACAGCACTCCATCCCTGCCCCATCATAAATTGTTCAGGAATGTTTTGAGGTTGCTGCATTCCTGCTAGCATTGGTGGTTCCCATGGAAATGGAATCAAATTACTAAACGTCGTAAGTGGGAAGAATTGTGAGTATTCTTGCGCAACAATAAATCCTACAATGCTCTCAATAATCGTCGAGAAGATGTATAAAATAATAGCCAAAGCCTGCAGACGGACAACGTTGGCGAAGAAGAAAGCAAAGGCCAAATATCCCAGTGTTGTTAGGAAGTAGGCTCCAATTTGCTCAATTCCATTGAACACTTGTGAAGGATCTTCGCTGTATATAAGACCAAAAACAAGTCCGACTAAGGCAGTGTAAAGTGTAACGATAACCGAGAAAATAAATACGATTGCGAACTTTGCGAAAATGACATCGCGCTTACTCAATCCATCTATTACGTTTTGGCGCTGGGTTTTGTATTTGATTTCATTGGACGTAAACACCATAATAATCACACCGATCAATAAGTTGAACCACGAAGCTATGTATGCGACGTAATTATAGCAATCGGGGAATTGGTAGGCAGAATCTGGAATCACGTGAATCGGTCCCATCTTCAAAAAGGAAATACTAAAATAGATTAGTGGGACGGTGATAGCGTAGATGATTAGAATTACCTTCATGGTAGCCAATCTTCGCAGCTTCATCCATTCAATAGCAATTAGGTCTCTCATGATTTCTTGATAATTTCTAAAAATTGATTTTCTAAACTTTCACTGAACACACTCAATTGATTCA
>JAQXBM010000014.1 GCA_029252405.1 Crocinitomicaceae bacterium | reverse complement strand
GTCATACGATTCACTTTCATTAGAATTGGTTCACACTAATCAGCATTTTGATGATGTAATGTCGAGTGTCTTTTTCCGACAGTTCAACATTGAGGTTGATCACTTTTTGGAGCGCTTCGAAGGATCTCCCAATGAACATTTTGGTCATATCGTGCAATCGTTAGATAGATTCTTCCGCTCGAGTGAACCTGATTTGGTCATTGTTGTTGGTGACGTAAACTCAACATTAGCGGCTTCCTTGGTCGCAAACAGATTAGGAATTAAAACAGCTCACCTCGAAAGCGGTCTCAGAAGTAATGACATGGAGATGCCAGAGGAGGTAAATCGAATTTTGACAGATAAGATCACCAACTATTTCTTCGTTACAGAAAACAGCGGACTCGAAAACTTAAGAAATGAAGGTGTAGAAGACGCTAGCATTTTCTTTGTTGGTAATACGATGATTGATACACTGGTTCATTTTCAGGACTCGATTGAGAAATCTAGTATCCTTGAAGAACTTAACGTCAATGATCCATACTGTCTGGTTACTTTACACAGACCTTCAAACGTTGATTCAAAGGAAGATTTAGAGAAAATGCTGAATTTCTTTGAGGTCCTATCTAAGGAAATCACAATTGTCTTTCCAATGCATCACAGAACCATACGAAAGATCAAAGATTATGGTCTTCAGGAAAGATTTGATCAATTGAACAACTGCATCATTTGTGGCGCATTGGACTATTTTTCTTTTCAGAAGTTGATCGCCAATTCAGTGATCGTTGTTACAGATTCAGGAGGAATTCAAGAAGAGACGACATTTTTGCAAATACCGTGCATCACCTTAAGAGAAAATACAGAGCGTCCATCGACAATTACTGAAGGGACTAATCAATTGATGAGTTTTGATTCCGAGCGAATAATTGAAATTATCAAAGAGAAGAAGTTTAAAAATGGTAGTGTTCCAAAATACTGGGATGGAAATGCAACAGCTAGGATACTAGAAGTGCTAAACAATATTTTGGTCGAAGGATGATTGGAATGTTACTTGAGATGGATTACCCCAAAGATATTCGGGTAAGAAAAGAAGCTGAGTCTCTTGTTACAAAAGGGATGGAGGTAGTTGTCGTTACGCCTTGGAAGAAAGGAATGTTACGCAGCGAAATTGTGAATGGTGTTCATATCGAAAGAATAGGAAGAAATCATTCCCATATTAAAAAAGGCCTAGCCGATATGGTTTCGTCAATCTTCTTTATCAATTTCTTGTTTTACTTTCGACTAAAAGGCATCGTGAAGAAGTACAACATTCAGCATTTTCATGTCCACGATTTACCGCTAGCGAAAACGGCTTATTTGAAAAGAAAGTTGATTCCAGGTAGAGTTCTGCTGGATTCACATGAAAATTACCCAGAACTTCTCGAAGGTTGGTTTCTCGTGAAGAAAAGCTGGTTCGTAGAAATCAAAAACAAGCTGCTTTTTAGTCCTAAGCGCTGGAAAAAGCACGAGGCGCGAATCATGCCAAAGATGGATGAGCTGATCGTTGTAATCGAAGAGATGCGCGATAAATTCATCGATCTCTACAAGCTAGATGAAAAACACGTGACTGTCGTTTCGAATTATGAAAAGAAATCCTTTGCGCAATCCACTAAAAACATGGAGCTCGACGAAAGCTTCAAGTTTGAAGAAGAAGTGTTTTATTTGGTCTATGTAGGAGGTATTGGTCCGATGAGAGGAATCAATACAGTGATTGATGGCGTTAGTGAGTTGAAAAAACGAGGGCAGAGGGTTCAGTTTTTAATCATTGGAGGAGGCAACAATTTGTATATTGAGTCACTGAAAAAACAAGTGTCTGACCTTGAGTTGGATAGAGAGGTTTCATTCCTCGGATACAAACCTTTCGCCATGGTGAATTATTATATGCAGAATGCTCAGATAAACATTATACCTCACATAAGAAACGGACATACTGATTACACCATTCCGCACAAGTTGTTTCAAATATTTCTATCTAAAGCTCCGTTATTATTGAGTTCGTGTAAACCATTGGAGCGAATTGTAAGTGGTTGTGATGGAGGATGGGTGTTTGAAGCGTCGAATCCTTTGGATTTAGCGGATAAGGTAGAAGAAATTGCCAAGAATAATGACGAAGCTGTACGGAAAGCTGAAAACGGTTATGAGATTTCAATGAATCAATTCAATTGGGAATCTGCGGCAGAAGAATTAATGAAATTATACCAACGAATAAATGGATAGCAGGCTTAAACGAATAAAGGAATTGGATAATGGCTCGCATGCTGTAAAGAAGAGTTACTTGGCCAAGAAGTCTGAAGGCGGGAGATACCTTAAACTTCGCATCTTTCGACCTTTTTTGAAGTTGAAGTATAAACGCTTCAGAAAACGCATTGAATCTGCCCCTTGGTTGACCATAACGGCCATTCGCTTTTTTGATGATTTTCTCGATGGTTCCCATGTGGGTGCTGAGTTTGGGACTGGTGCGAGTACAGCATTCTTTGCGAGAAGAACAAAAAAATTGGTTTCGATTGAGCACGATAAGGCGTGGTACGAAAAGACCAAAGAGGAATTGGCGAAGAACTCAATTTCAGACAATGTTGATTATTTCCTTTTAGAGAAGCAAGATCCAAGTTCAACCGAAACAGTTTCGTCGCTTTTCCCTGGAGTAACAGGTCTGGAAGGGTACAACTATCGTAAAGACTATGAAAACTATTTCAAAGGCTTAGATACTTATCCTGATGAATCTTTTGACTTTATTATTGTGGATGGAAGAGCTAGACCTGAATGCGTTTTTCGTTCTCTACACAAGCTGAAGAAAGATGGAATGATGGTTCTTGACAATAGTGAAAGAGATCGATACAAAGTAGTGTTTAACTATTTGAAGGATTGGGAAATGATCAATACAACGACAGGACTTACAGATACAACATTCTGGATTAAGCCATAGAAGCATTTATTATGGGGATAATTCAAAAAGATGCACTTAGAACAACCATAGTATCCTACATAGGAATGCTTCTTGGTTATGTTAACAAAGTTCTTCTTCTTGTTATTTTCCTAAGTCCTGAAGAGGTGGGGCTTGTCAACTTGATTTTACCGCTTGGGCTTCTGTTTGCTCAATTCGCAAATCTAGGTTCGATCAATTCGACCTGGAAGTTTTTTCCCTATCTAAATAATCCTGAGAAGAAACATTACGGTTTTTTGACTTTGAACGTCCTCATTACCTTAGGAGGAGTGCTTATTTTTTCATTGCTATATATCGTATTCAATGAAAATATCGCAGCATATTTTGAGGACAGGTCATCAAGGTTTGTCGATTACTATTATTGGGTGCTTCCGGTCGGAATCTTTATTGTGACCTTCAAACTCTTAGAGAATTACTTACGTGCACTGTATAAAAATGTATTCCCAGTTATAGCGAACGACTTCATCTTTAGGGTCGTGAATACTATTGTCCTCGTTTTGTACGCCTTAGGTTGGTATGATTTCGACACCTTAGTCATGCTAATTTGCATTTCTTATGTGGTTCCAGCTCTTCTTTTGATCGCTTACATGATCCATTTGAATGAGTGGCACATCAATCCCAAATTGATTTCAATTCCTAAGAAGTTCCAACGGATCATTTTGGTTTTTTCCATGTATTCATACATGAACACGCTGGCAGCGATTTTGGTCGTTTCCCTCGATTCTGTAATGATCGCAGGAATGATTGGGCTGGAGGAGCTTGCAGCGTACGCAATTGTGTTGTACTTAATTCGTGCGTTGATGATTCCGTATACATCGATCACGCGGGTCAGCTCTCCAATTGTTGCTCAGCATTGGAAAGATCGAGATATGGATAAAATGAGCGAGCTTTACAAACGAGTAAGCTCAGTTACGCTCTTCATTGGGTTGTTCTTGTTTCTTGGAACGTGGGTTTCTATTGATGAAATATTCAGTTTGCTCCCGAAGGAATATGCGATTGGAATCCCCGTATTTTTACTATTGATGATCGGTAGAATTCTGGACATGTACATGGGATTGAACGGAACGATTTTGGTCACCTCAAAGAAGTACAAATTTGATATTATTTTCACGGGAAGTCTAATTGTGGTGGTTTACGTGCTAAACCTTCTATTTATTCCTGAATGGGGGATATCTGGAGCCGCTCTGTCAACGACAATAGCCTATTTCATGTACAACATTTTGAGATTATTTTTCGTTTGGAAATGGTACAAAATTCATCCTTTCAAACTCAGTCAGGCGAAAGTAATTGCGCTATTCGCTATTGTCATGGCCTTGTTGTTATGGATTGATCTCGATTTAGGCAATAAATGGATCAACATGAGTGTTAACTCGGTGATAGTCGTTCTCGGCTTCCCTGTAGTTCTCTACGTTACTAAGATTGAACCAGAAATTGTCCAGTACGTCGATAAAGTCCTAGGTGTGCTAAAACTCAAGTTGGGCAAGAAGGGTTAAGATTACTTAACAAACGCTCGAATATCAACCTTGTGCACTTTGTCAGCAGTGTTGGCTGTAACAGTTACCGTTTTGGTGATTTCATTCTTCTGTCCAGGCTTCGATTTAAACGTCACCATGATCTCATCGGATTGTCCCGGAGGAATTGGCGCCTCAGGTTTCTTTGGAGTCGTACATCCACAAGTCGCAGAAACATCACTAATGATAAGTGGTTTGTTTCCTGTGTTCTTTACGATGAAAGATGTAGTATTTTCAACTTCTGGTTGAACATCTCCAAAATCATGGAGTACTTTGTCAAACTCCAACGAAGTCAAGTTCGATTGTTTCTCTTTCTCGCGAGCTGCTTCTTCTTTCTCAAAATCAGACAATTCTTCATTTAATTTCGCTTCATTATCTGAATCAGCAATTACTGTTGATGTAACTTCGCCGTCAACACTTTTTATGGTGTTTTCTGATTCATTACAAGATACTATCAGCGCGGCTAAGGCAAAAAGGGAGACAACTATTTTTTTCATAACGTATTCGACTTTACTCAGTCCAAAATTAATAATTTGATTCGATTAATTCTGCGATTTCAAAGCAGATTTGTACTCGCTCGATTCAATTACTTCAAGCGCTTTTTGTAAAATTTCATTCGAATCGTTGTAAACTTCGTAGAATTCATTGTATCCCCAAATATTTTGAGCGATTAATGCCTTCATTCTCAGTTTAATTAATGATTCGCTTGTCTTGAACTCGTCATCGTTCATTTCCAACTCTTCATCTTCCTCTTGAGCATATTTGATGAATTTGTTCATGAATTTCTTGTCCACTTCGAAGTTCGTCT
Source organism: Crocinitomicaceae bacterium (assembly GCA_029252405.1). Lineage (GTDB taxonomy): Bacteria > Bacteroidota > Bacteroidia > Flavobacteriales_D > Crocinitomicaceae > UBA4466. The sequence goes on along the minus strand of JAQXBM010000014.1, from coordinate 56,570 downwards.
TGAAATCTGCGAAAGTAGGGTAGTCCTTCAAAATGTCCTCGCGATTCTCATCAACATACGTAAGAGAATAACTGTTAAATGCTCCTGAACGAATCAAATCAGATAGAAAATCAGTTGATTCAGTCGTGTCAAGTGGTACGAAGTAATCAGGCATGATTCCACCTCCACCATAAACAGGACGCTTGTTCAACATCGTATAGAATTTCAATGAATCTGGTAGAGAAATTGAATCTTTACTGGAGAACTCTCCGCGATCGTAACGATTCAACAAATCGTTTCTGTAATCATCTAAGTTTTCATATGATTTTTGCACTGATCGTCCACTTGGAGTGTAGTATCGAGCAATCGTTAAGCGAATTTGTGATCCATCGGTTAAATCAATAGGGCGCTGAACTAGCCCTTTTCCGTAGGTTCTTCTTCCGATAATCAATCCACGATCCCAATCTTGAATAGCTCCTGATAAAATCTCACTAGCCGAAGCCGAATACTCATTTGTCAAAAAGACCAAGCGACCATCTTCGAAAAGACCTTTTTTCTCCGAGTTCAAGTTGGCTCTGGGCTGCGCGCGACCTTCAGAATAAACGATCAATTTATCATCGGAAAGAAATTCATCCGCTAAGTACTTTGAAGCGTAGAGTAGACCTCCACCATTTCCTTGCAAATCGAATACAAGATTTTTCATTCCTGCTTCTTTCAATTCTTTGATCGCTTCGCGAACTTCTTGATGAGATGAGCGTGAGAAAGAGTTCAATTTGATGTATCCTGTTTCATCAGAAAGCATGTATGTTGCATCAACAGAGTTTACAGGAATAACATCTCTGGTAATCACGTAATCAATAGGAGACGTTTTCTTTTTACGTTTTACAGCAACAGTTACTTTCGTTCCTCTGTCTCCCAACAGACGATCACGAACCATACTATTCTTCAACCCAATTCCAGCAACATTCTCGGTTCCAATTTTTACGATTTTGTCTCCCGGCATCAATCCAAGTTTTTCGGATGGGCCACCTGGAATAGTCGCAACAACCATCAACGTATCGCGAAGAATCTGGAAGCGAATTCCAATACCAACAAAATTCCCTTTGATCTTTTGATTTGCATCATTCACATCTTCTTTCGATATGAAGGTAGAGTGCGGGTCCAATTTCTCTAAAAGTGCTACAATGGCAGCATCTGTGAGCTTCTCACTATCAACGTCATCAACGTATAATCGATTTACATACGTAAGTACTTCATCAAATTTTTGGGTGGTTGCAACCTTGTCTTTGTCAATTTGAGCGTAACTAAAAACGGACGTTCCAATTAACGCAAGGAGGGAGAATAATCTTATCATTTTATAGGTTTTCATTCATGGAAAACGAACCAATATTGATTCTAAATACTAATAACGCGAATTCCCCCGAAAGTTTCAGTAAAATTTTGGCAAAATATGTTAATTCGGAGCTCGTCAATTCTATTAACAAGCTATTTGTGAATTGATTTTTCGTGGATGGGTCATTTTGGACTATTTTTTTTCGTTAATTCGCATTGTATGCATCAACGTATTAAGATTCTCGCGATTACAGTGTTCGTTTTATCAATGAACGCGGCCTTCGGTCAAAACAAACAATTTGATCGCATGGAGATGTATTACTCGCAAGGACATTACAAGCGCACGTACAGAAAAGCCGGGCGTTTGCTGGATAAACCTGAGTATGATTACTCGATGATGCCGACTTATTACCGAAGTATCAGTTTGTTTCAGCTTTGTCAGAATGGGTTTTGGCTCACCAGACATCCAGAAGCATTGGATAGAGCAGAAAAGTTGTTCAATGAAGTGAAACGATCTGAAGTCGGAACCAAGATATTCAATGCACACATGTATGAACTTTCTTGGTTGAGATCTGATATGATTTCATGGGCGGCTGACCTCAAGCGAATGGGAAGTCAGGAGTCGTTTGAACAAGTTCAGGATTTGATTGATCGTTTGTTCGAAGATGTGCCAAACGTAGATGCTGGAAATAACGCAAATCAAGTTGTTGAGAATACGGAAATTCCAGAGGTTGAAAGTGTTGAAATCATTGGCCTTCGAGGAGAAGTCATGACTGTTGCGAAGCAGCAATTGGGGACACCTTATGTTTGGGCTGGAAGCAAGCCTGGTGGATTTGATTGTTCAGGATTCACTTCGTATGTGATGAGTCAGAATGGTGTGACTTTACCTCGCAGAGCAGCTGATCAGTATTCAAAATCGACAAAGCTCAAGGCAAAAGAAGTTCAAAAAGGTGATTTGGTATTCTTTAACAATGGATCTGGAATTTCTCACGTAGGAATTGTTGTTTCCGAACGAGGACGATCTCTCCAAATGATTCACGCTAGTTCTGGCAGTGGCATTGTGATTACTGATGTTGAGAAGTCAGAGTATTGGATGAAGCGCCTTCACGGCTACGGAACGTATATCAAGTAGTCTTCGCGAAAAACGAATACCCCAACACAGCGACGCTCATTGCGATCATTCCAATGAACAGAATGGTGTATATGGAAGTTCCAAAAACTCCGAGAAAAACACACGTCGAAATCGATACGACAACAAGTCCAATGCCAGCCTGGATAAACTTCGACGATTTTGAATTAGATTTCACCAACAACATCAAAGTAGTCCCGATCAAAAGAGGGAACATTCCCAATGTATACTTTCCTAAAACCAACAATTCAGTTGAGTTGATCCAAGTATATGTAGATAAGCTAATTACAGTGACTCCAATCAAGGTCACGACCGGTTCGATCTTTTGCGAAATCCCCGTCGAAATTCGGATACATAAAAAGGCGATAAACAGTGAAGCGAAGTAGATTAAATTCAACGAAGCACTGATAATGTTCCCACCTTCTGAGGTCAATTCATAAATGGACCAACCACACAAAAGCAAAGACAAAATTGCAAGAATCGAAAGAACCAGTTTGATTTTTTTCATCAGGTCGAAATTACGGATACATCAGGAATAAAAAAAGCGCCTCTCAATCCCGACGGATATTGGGATCAAAAGACGCTTTGCGTAACTATTAAACTTACTTAATCAAGAATGACTTCTTCCTCTTCATTTATTGGCTTTCTAAAGACAATTTGACCGTCGAAAATGTCCATTACAACATTCTGTCCCATATCAATTTTGTCTCCCAACAAGGCTTTCGATAACTCATTCATCACTTGCTTCTGAATTACGCGTTTCACTGGTCTTGCTCCAAAGAATGGATCGTAACCTGCTTCCGCAATCCAACTAAGCGCTTCATCTTTCACTATCAAACAAATTCCTTGGTTCGCCAATCGATTCTGAAGTCCCTTGATCTGTAATAGAACGATTTCTCGGATGTTTTGTTTTGTCAGAGGGGTGAATAATATTGTTTCATCAATTCGATTCAAGAACTCTGGGCGAATAGTTTGCTTCAAAAGTTCCATCAATTCGAACTCCGTTTGGTCAGCTGTTCGCTGATATTCTGATTCATCAACACCATCAAATTTCTCATGAATCAAGCTTGATCCCATGTTCGAAGTCATGATGATAATCGTATTCTTGAAATTCACGGTTCGTCCTTTGTTGTCAGTCAAAATTCCATCATCCAATACTTGGAGTAGAACGTTGAAAACATCAGGATGCGCCTTTTCTATTTCATCGAACAAAATGATCGAGTAGGGACGTCTTCTGACAGCTTCCGTCAATTGTCCGCCTTCGTCATAACCGACATAACCTGGAGGAGATCCTACCAATCGACTAACTGAGTGTTTTTCTTGATATTCACTCATGTCGATTCGCGTCATGGCATTCTCATCGTTGAATAAATAATCAGCGAGTGTTTTTGCTAACTCTGTCTTTCCAACACCTGTTGTTCCAAGGAAAATGAATGATCCAATTGGTCGTTTTTCATCTTGCAAACCTGCTCGAGATCTTCTTACCGCATCGGACAGAGCACCAATCGCTTCGTACTGACCGACAACTCGTTTCGAAAGTTCACCTTCCAATCGAAGTAATTTCGATTTCTCGCCTTCCAGCATCTTGTTCACAGGAATCCCAGTCCATTTCGATACCACATCAGCAATTTCCTCAGCGTCCACTTCTTCCTTGATCATTTTCGTGTTCGCCTGAATTGAAAGTAACTCTTGCTTTGTTTCTTCCAATTTCTCCTCAGCACCTTTGATCTTTCCGTATCGGATTTCGGCTACTTTCCCGTAATCACCCGAACGCTCTGCTTGATCAGCTTCGAGTTTCAAATTCTCAATGTCTTTCTTGATCGTTTGAATTGTATCAACGATGTTTCTTTCTGATTGCCACTTTGCTTTGAAGGCATCGCGTTTTTCAGATAATCCAGAGAGTTCCTTGTCAATCGCCTTGACTTTTTCTGTGTCATTCTCACGTTTGATTGCTGCTTTCTCAATTTCCAACTGCATGATTCGTCTTTCGAGTTCATCCAGTTCTTCTGGTTTTGAGTTGATTTCCATGCGCAATTTCGATGCAGCTTCGTCAATTAAGTCAATGGCTTTGTCTGGAAGTTGTCTTTCCGTAATGTACCGCTGAGAAAGCTCCACAGCTGAGATGATTGCTTCATCTTTGATCAATACTTTGTGGTGATTTTCATATTTCTCTTTGATCCCACGCAGAATCGATACTGCATCTTCTGTTGTTGGCTCATCCACCAATACCTTTTGGAATCGACGAACAAGTGCCTTATCCTTCTCAAAATACTTCTGGTACTCGTTCAAAGTTGTCGCTCCAACCGCTCTAAGTTCACCTCTTGCTAAGGCAGGTTTTAAAATGTTAGCGGCATCCATCGCTCCTTCGCCACCGCTCCCTGCGCCAACTAGAGTGTGAATCTCATCTATAAAAAGAATGATTTCACCATCGGCGTTTACCACTTCTTTGATTACGGACTTCAAGCGCTCTTCAAATTCTCCTTTGTACTTCGCACCAGCGATGAGTGCTCCCATATCCAGCGAGTATACGATCTTACTCTTAAGGTTTTCGGGAACATCTCCTTCAATAATTCGGTGCGCAATTCCTTCACCAATGGCCGTTTTACCAACTCCTGGTTCACCGATAAGAATTGGGTTGTTTTTTGTTCTACGCGTAAGAATCTGCAGAACTCTACGAATTTCATCATCTCGACCGATCACAGGATCCAATTTTCCTGTTTTGGCCAATTCATTGAGGTTCTTCGCGAACTTCTCTAACGATTTGTATGTTCCTTCCTGACTGTTTGAAGTCACTGAATCGCCATTTCTTAAATTCATAATACTTTCTTTTGTTCTTTTTCGTGTGATTCCGTTATCCTTTAACAATTCACCAATTGCCTCAGTTGAATAGGTGAGGGCATAGAAGAGAATCTCGACCGCCACGTATTCATCTTTAAACTGTTTCATTTCGTTGAAAGCATAATTCAACAGTTTGTTGGAGTGATTAGACATATGTAATTGCCCACCTGTAACGCGCGGGTAGGACTCAATGATCTTCGAAGTTGCCATTTCAACTGGCCCCTGATTCACATTCAAGTCCTTTAATATATAAGGAATAACGTCTTTATCTACTTCGAACATAGCTTTTAAGACATGTCCAGGTTCAATCGTTTGATTGGATGATTCAACGGCAAGATTCTGTGCTTTCTGCAGAACTTCCTGCGAACGAATCGTGAGTTTATTTATATCCATTTTTTCATCTTTTCCTTTTGCTCTTCAAATTCCGAACCACAGAGAAAATAGACCAATTAATCGGATTTTTTGACATGTTTAAGTGGTTATTGCTGACATAATGTCTTGCTATCACTGGTTTTCCTGAGTTATTAACACTAAATTTAGAGTTTTCAACAATTTACCGTAACCTAAACGGACAAAACGCGTAATAAGAAGAGCAAAACAACAACATTATGAAATTATTTCTCACTTCAGTAGGCGTGCTGCTGGCTCTTTCTAGTCAGGCGAACACGCACAAGAAACTAACCAAAAGCGATTACGTAAGTCAGTGGAAAGCAGAAGCGATCCGTCAAATGCAGGAGCACAACATTCCAGCCAGTATTACTTTGGCACAAGGGATTTTAGAAAGTGCGTCTGGGAATTCTGATTTGGCTGTAAAAGGAAAAAATCACTTTGGTATTAAATGTCACGGTTGGACCGGAGACAAAATGTACATGGACGATGACGCGAAAGGCGAGTGCTTCCGTGTTTACAAATCTGCTGGTGAATCATACGAAGATCACAGCTTATTCTTAAACAAGTATGATCGTTATGCTTTCTTGTTTGATTTAGATCAAGCGGATTACAAGGCATGGGCGAAGGGTTTGAAAAAAGCGGGTTACGCAACGAATCCACAGTATCCACAGTTATTGATTAAGTTGATTGAAGACTTGGATTTAAGTCAATACGACAAAGGTGGAGCGATTCCAGAAATTATAGCTCAGCCTGAATTAGTTGCTGCGCGTGAAACGATGTCGAATAAGCACAATATAACAATCGAAGGAAAACGCACGAAATACGTCGTAGCTAAGAAAGGTGATACTTTCTACAAGATTTCTCAGGAATTCGGATTGACGCTTGGTCAGCTGTATCGCTACAACGATTTCGATACTCAAAAGGACTTCTTAGAAGAAGGAGATAAAATTTACTTGAAGCCAAAACGAGGTGGATGGTTCAAAAAGAAAAAAGAAATTACGGTGAAGGAGGAAATTACTTTGAACCAATTCTCACAGCAGCAGGGTGTTCCAGCCAAAACAGTTGCGAGAATAAACGGATTCACTGACAAGAATGTTGTTTTGTCTGTCGGTGAAAAAGTGACCCTCCGATGAAATAATACGGATGGTTTTAGTTTGTTGTTGTTTGCGAAGGGCTTTGGGAAACCAAGGCCTTTCTTGTATTTTCAACATTCCCTTTGAGTATTAGGAGTTCAAGGACTTTGCTCTGAACGCTTCTACTATAACGAATTTGTATAATTTGAATTGTTGATAATTAACACTTTATTATTTCATTCTTAATGTGTAATTTAGGCGGCATTGCATCTTTAAAACACCTCGTTTATGAAGCCGTCTACGGAATTATTTAAGCTTATTAAATCACTGACAAAGTCTGAAAAACGCTTTTTTAAACTGTCTTCTTCCTTGCAGTCAGGGGATAAGAATTACTTGAAAATTTTCGATTTTATTGAGAAGCAAAATCAATACGACGAGCAAGAACTCAAAAGTGAATTCAGTGGAGAGACGTTTATAAAGCATCTTCCATCAGAGAAAAATCACTTGTACAAACTTATTCTCAAGAGTCTTCGGGCATATTACAGCGAGCAATCGGTTAACAGCACCCTCAAACAGGAAATTAAAAATGTGGAAATCTTGTACAACAAAGCTTTGTACAAGGAGTGCGCAAAATTTGTTGTCAGAGCGAAATCAACTGCTGAAAAGTACGAGAAGTTCTATTATTGGTTCGAATTGATTAGTTGGGAGAAACGTTTGTTAGAATCTGCGTATGAATCTGGAGAGTTTTCAACAGATTTGGACAAACTAGTCGCCGAAGAGGAAATGGTCATCGCCAAACTCAGAAACCTTGCTGAATACACGATTATCTACTCAAAAATTAACTTGATTTTTAGAAGTGGTGGATTTACGCGTAATGCAAGAGAACGCGATATGGTGAAGGAAATAGCCGATTACCATTTGATTAAAGGGAAGAATACGGCCTTATCCACAAAAGCGGCATCAATTTGTTACTATATAAAAGGTCTTTGTGCGGCAACGAACAGAAATTACGATGATAGTTTCCAGTTCTTCAACCGAACAAGGGAAATATTGGATAACAATCCATTGATCAAACTGGATTCTGGGCAGCGTTATGTGATGACACTTTTTCACCTATTAAGATGTTACATCGACAGCAGCGAATTCGACATGGCCGAGCAGCTGATTAACGACATCCGTGTACTCTCCGGCAAGAAGGGCTTCAACTCCGTAGATATCTCTGTTCGTATTTTTGGAAACATCTCGAGTCAAGAACTAATCTTATTCCACTCTAAAGGAGAATTCCAGAAATGTGTGGAAATGATTCCGGTAATTGAAAAAGAGCAAGCTGCCTATGGAGAGAAGATCTCCAAGGAAATGGAACTTGTTCTTACATATAATAAGGCGTACAGCTATTTCGGGATTGGCGAATACAAGAAAGCATTGCAATATTTGAATGAAGTATTGAATGATAACGAGCAGAATTTACGTCAGGATATTTACAGTTTTGCGCGCTTGTTCAACCTCGTAATTCATTATGAATTAGAGAACTACGATTTCTTGGATTACGTAGTGAAATCAACAAACAGATACCTGAGTAAGCACGAAAGAGATTATCAAATCGAGAATACGTGCATTAAGCACATTCGAAAATTGGCAAAAACGCATACAAGTGTTAATCAATTGGAGATTTTTGAAAAGATGAACGAGGAAATCTCGGAGCTGCTCAAGGATCACAATGAACGCGCCATTTTGGAATACTTTAACGTTTCGGCGTGGATTTACAGCAAACTAAACAAAGTTTCTTTCGCGGAAGCGGTTGGCAGTCAAAGCACGTAAATCATTTTTTCGTATTTGGTTTTTTCGCATTACCTTTGAGTAAACTAATAACCAAAAATATGAAACGACTTCTACTAGCCCTTACTGTATTTATTGCAGGAAGTGTTGCAGCACAAACACTGGAAAGTGTCGATGCTACTATCAAATTCCCAACAAATGCGGCCGCATTCGATGGGACTGATCCTTTACTTAAAACTACCACTTGTGGTCCAGATACAAACGGATACGCTTTGGCCAAAGCTACTGGCTTGGAGGCGCTAAACATTAACAATGCTACCTCTGCTGGTGCAGTTGGGCAGTACTTTGATGCTCCTCAAGCTATTACTGTATCTGGAGTAAGCTTTTACGCTTGGAAGCCTGATGTAACAGGAGGTATTACTATGAACGTAACAGTTCAGGTTTTTGCTGCTGCCTTGGATTCAACACCAACTGGCGCTGCATTAGCAACTGCAACTACTGTTGTCGATACGACATTTGCACCAGGTACGTTGGACGTACTTAGAAAACATGCAAACTTCTTAACGCCAGTTACGGTTACAGGTCCTTATGTTGTTGTTGTTTCAAATAACACGCCAACTCCAATGTCTATGGTCTTTAACAGCTGGACTGCTGCCGACGGACTTCAAGAATGGTTGTCAAGTGTGCAAATTGGTCCAAACTGGTTGCGCTCTTACGACGTAAATGTAGGGGGTAGCACATTCGATGCAGATTGTCTATTTGAACCTCATACAAGTTATGCTTTGACAGCCAGCTTCTTGGTTGATGATCCATGTTTCTCTACAGGTCTGACCTTGAACTTCACAAATGGTTCATCACCAGTTACTGAGCACCGCATGTATAATGTTGCAGCCTTTCAAGCCATTCCTGAATTCTCATACACATGGAACTACGGAGATGCTTCTCCAACGGAGAACTTAATTGATGCTACGCATACGTACGCTTCAGCAGGGGCTTACACAGTAACACTTACAGATACGATCTACGGTTGGACAACTAACTGTTTCACTGACACAACGGTAACTCTAGGTGGAGCGCCAACAGCGAGTTTCACATCTGTGGAATCAGGATTAAGCTCTGCATTCACGAATACTTCTACGACTGGAGGAGGTGCAACGTACATTTGGGATTTTGGTGATGGAAACAATTCGACATTATCAGATCCAGCTCACACTTACTTAGCAGCAGGATCATATGTTGTTTGTCTAGTAGTGACAGATGGTTGTGGAGCAAACACTTTTTGCGATACAGTAGTTGTAACGTCATGTTCAAATCCAATACCAGCGTTTACATCGTCTACAACTGGATCGACAGCGTCTTTCACGGAAGGATCAACGACTACAGGGACAACAACTTACCTTTGGGATTTTGGAGATGGTAACACATCTACAATGATGAACCCTTCACACACGTACACTGCAGATGGAAACTACACGGTATGTTTAACAGTAGCAGATTCATGTGGGATTGATTCTACATGTCAAACTGTAACGATTACTACTTGTGTGAACCCAATCGCTGGATTTACTTCAGTTGAAAACCCAGCAGGGTCAGGAACATTTGATTTCACGAATACATCAACAACTACTGGAACGGTAACTTATTCTTGGGATTTCGGTGACAGCAATACAGATGCTACAGAGAATCCAACGCATACGTATGCTTCAGGAGGTGATTACACGGTTGTACTTACAATTACTGATTCATGTGGTACGAATTCCTTCACGGCTGTAGTTAATACAACTGTTGGCATCAACGAATTGTCTCTTGCTGATGTTGCTGTTTATCCAAATCCATCGAATGGAATCTTCTCAATTGAAGCTTCTGCAGAAATGGAAACAGCGTACATTACTGATCTTTCTGGAAAGTTGATTTACACTGGAGAGTTGTCAGGAAATGAAGCGACAATTAATGCTGCTCAATTTGCAAATGGAACGTACTTCTTATCTATTCGCTTCGCGGATGATATGATTCAGACAATTCGTTTGGAAGTAGTGAAATAAGCACTTTAAAAATAGACTGAATAAGGGAGGTTTAACCGATAGCAATCGGTGCCTCCCTTTTTTCGTTTCAAAGCTCTGCAAACTACCCGAATTTCCTATCTTTGTTCCTCTTAAATTAACTGATAACGAGAATATGGCTCAAAAATATACGAAGCGAGAAGAGGATTATTCTAAATGGTACAATGAAACTATTGCACGAGCTGATCTAGCTGAAAACTCAGGGGTTCGCGGTTGCATGGTGATTAAACCGTATGGTTTTGCTATTTGGGAGAAAATACAAGCGCAATTGGATACAATGTTCAAAGAAACTGGACACCAGAATGCGTATTTCCCTTTGTTTGTGCCCAAGAGCTTGTTTGAAGCTGAAGAAAAGAATGCTGAAGGATTTGCCAAAGAATGTGCGGTAGTTACTCACCACCGTTTGAAAACAGATCCAAATGATAAGACAAAATTGATCGTTGATCCAGAAGCAAAGCTGGAAGAGGAGTTAGTGGTTCGTCCAACTTCTGAAGCGATTATCTGGAATACATATAAAAGTTGGATTCAATCTTACAGAGATTTACCAATCTTAATCAACCAATGGGCGAATGTTGTTCGTTGGGAGATGAGAACACGATTATTCCTGAGAACCGCTGAGTTTTTGTGGCAAGAAGGGCATACGGCTCACGCTACGAAAGAAGAAGCGATTGAAGAAACTGAATTGATGAACAGAGTTTACGCTCAGTTCGCTGAAGAATACATGGCGATGCCTGTAATTAAAGGCTTGAAGTCAGATAGTGAGCGATTTGCCGGTGCAGATGAAACGTACACGATTGAAGCAATGATGCAAGATGGAAAGGCGCTTCAAGCTGGAACATCTCACTTCTTGGGACAAAATTTCGCGAAAGCATTCGATGTAAAGTTTGCAGCCAAAGATGGTAAACGTGATTACGTGTGGGCTACTTCTTGGGGAGTTTCAACGAGATTGATGGGAGCGTTAATCATGACGCACTCTGATGACGAAGGACTAGTACTTCCTCCAAACTTGGCGCCAATTCAAGTGGCTGCTGTTCCAATTTACAAGTCGGAAGAAGATTTGGCGAAGATTTCTGAACGATTCAATGAGCTTGGAGCGAAATTGAAAGAAAGAGGAATCTCCTTCAAATACGATGATGACGATAACCGCCGTCCAGGTTGGAAGTTCGCAGAATACGAGGCGAAAGGTGTTCCAGTGCGTTTAGCAATGGGAATGCGCGATTTTGAAGCAGGTAACATTGAAGTCGCGCGTCGTGATGAGAAGACGAAGGAAGTAATGACTTTTGAAGGAGTGGAAGATGTAATCGAAAACTTGCTCAAGGAAATTCAAACGAACCTTTACGACCGAGCAAATGCCTTCAGAACAGAACGCACACACGTGGTTGATTCTTACGATGATTTCAAAAAGGAACTAGAAAGCAAAGGAGGATTCTTCCTTGCACACTGGGACGGAACTGAGGAAACAGAAGAAAAGATTAAACAAGATACGAAAGCTACAATTCGATGCATCCCACTCGATAGAGATGAGGAAGAAGGAAAGTGTATGGTGACAGGAAAACCATCAGCAGGTCGTGTAATCTTTGCTAAAGCATACTAGATGGAAGAGAAAAACACAGTTCGCGATGGAGTAATTGATTTACTTTTGAATAAAGCAGCAATGAAGCAAGATATTGCCGATTATGCTGAAACAATTTTCGATCATTTTAAGTTGATCATGCAAGATGAGCTTCAAAATTTGAAAAAAACTGTTGATGATTCGCGTGTCCGTTTGAAAATGGAAGATAAAGGAAAGCACGAATTTCGCGTTGCGATAGGAAGTGATGTTCTTGTATTCCAATTACACAGAAACGTATTCAGACTTCCGGAAGAGAATCCGCTTTGGAAGACGCCATATTTGGAACAAAATGGTGCCAATGGATACTTTGGGATGATCAATATCTACAATTTCTTAGCAGAATCATTCGAGCAAAATAGAATGAATGACGCGGGATATTTGATTGGACGCATCTATTTAAACCACGAAGAACGCTTCATGGTGGAAGGGAAAGGACAACTTGGATTCTTGTTCAGAGACCTCGCAAACAGCAAAATGAATGATGATATCGTTCGTCATATCTTACAAGTATCTATGGCTTATGCTATTGAATTTGACCTAATTACACCGCCATACGACCTTGTGCAGCAAGTTTCTGTTGGACAGATTCAAATGATCAGCTCAGATCTACAAGTAGCGACAGGAAAGCGATTAGGTTTCAAGTTTAGCGCTGACGAGAAAAACGTTTATTAACGTCTCATCGTTGAAAACAAGCACTTATTTTTCTATGAAAATAATTGCATTCCGTGTTGATGATTAAAGAAATTCACTTTATATTTGCACTCCCAAAAATAACACGCGGGAATTGAAATTTTAGTTGGCCCATTCGTCTAGTGGTTAGGACGCCAGGTTTTCATCCTGGAAACAGGAGTTCGATTCTCCTATGGGCTGCAACCTCAGAGTGAGTATGAGTGAATAGTGCGTAAATCGCTCTCGCTCTCAAGACTCACACTGTAAATGGCCCATTCGTCTAGTGGTTAGGACGCCAGGTTTTCATCCTGGAAACAGGAGTTCGATTCTCCTATGGGCTGCAATACTTAGAGTAAAAAGAAAATAAAAAAAGAAAAAAATGGCGAATCATAAGTCAGCATTGAAGAGAATTAGATCAAACGAAGCGAAAAGACTTCGTAACAAGTACCAGCACAAAACTACACGTAACGCTATCCGCGGACTTCGTGAAGTTGAGAAAAAAGCTGAAGCTACTAAGTTGATTCCTTCTGTATTCAGCATGATCGACAAATTGGCGAAAAGAAACGTTATCCACAAAAACAAAGCTGCGAACTTGAAATCAGGTTTGCAAGTGAAGGTGAATAACCTATAATAAAGCCTCTTAAAAGAAGTTAAAGGGACGTACCGACTCACATCGGCTACGTCCCTTTTTTTATAACTTTAGTTTTACCTTTACCAAATACATGTTGAAACAGGTTCTTCTCGTATTGTTTATTGCCAATTGGACGATGTCTTTTGGGCAATATACCTATGAGTTCGATACCCTATCGATTGAAGACCGAATACTTGGTAGCATTGATTCTACCGATGCTGCGTCTGGAGTTTTGCCCACAACCTTTGATGGTGGACTTGGTATACTCAGTAATGAAGGTTTCTCTATTCGTCGTTTGAATAATGATTTTGGAGGATATCGCTTTAATCAGCAAGTTGTAGATCACCCACTTAAATTTTCTGGATTACCATTTATCGGTTTTGCCTATTCATTTGGAGGCCAAGGAACACAATTCATTCGAGCGGAGTATGTTCAGTCATTTACTGATAGTCTTTTACTAAACGTAGATTTCGCGGGGAATATCGGAAACGGATTTCTTCGAAGCTCGACATTTCGATCCAGCAAAGTAAATCTTGGACTAGAGTGGAAGTCGAGTTGGTACACCATGCAATTGAATGGGAACTATTTCACCGATTCGCTGGATCACAATGGAGGAATCATCGCCGGGGAGGAAGGAATTATCGATCAATTTGGGTTGGAATTCGTTCCTGTAAACAAATCCAACGCTGCGGCAAAGAATACCTACGGAAACGCAGTACTGACCAACTACTTTCATTTTAATTCGGGCCTAGAGAATCGCATTGGGATACTTACAAAACATCAATACGACATCAAATACCGAGCGTACCACGAAATCGATACGCTGGACGGAATTTACAATCAAATCAATATTGATACTTCAACGACTTATGATCGCGTGAACCTAGCTCGTATTCAAAATTCAGCCGGAGCTTTCTTCGTTCGAGGAAACAAATACCTCGATTTCAAAATTGGACATACCTACTGGTCGAACTTAAATCTCGGAAACGATTTCGACACAACAGAAATTGATATTGCTTCAGATCTTCGTTGGGATTTTGGACCAATCATCCTCAGAAATAAGTTCAAACAGAATATTATTGGTGGTTTTGGAGCGCTGAGTGAAAAAGCGAGTGTGCATTTTCAGGCGGGAAAATGGGATGTGTCTGGAAACCTATCAATTAATCGTCTTCCTCCTTTACCATATCAACGGAGTTATTTCGCGAACAATTATTCATTCAAATTGGATGAAATCAACCTAGAAGACAGATTGCAGCTAGGAGGGAGGTTTGCTTACCATTTCAAAAAGGACACAATGATGGTTGGAGCCTCGCTCAATTCCTTGGCGATCCGAAATGCATACTTATTTGAAGATACGATATGGAATCAAACTGGATCACTGAATGCTTTGCAGATTGGAGCTTTTGGTCAATTTCAAGCTGGAAAATTCCATTTTCATCCGAGAGTTATCTATTCGATTGAAGCGAATTCCTATTTGCCCCAATTACAGGCAAATGCTAGAGTATATTTTAAATCGAGGATCTTCAAAGCGAAGAAGTTGTTGCTCCTTGTTGGTGTAGATGGATCGTACATGTCATCCTTTCAACCAAGAACGTTTGTTCCATCTATGGATGCTTACACATGGAATTCTACTGCCACAGCAACTCAAGGCATGGCGAATGCGCATTTCTTCACAACAATCGAGATAAGTACATTCCGATTCTTCGTTCGATACGAGAACATTGGTTACTTCTGGAACCAGAAAACATTGTCTGAATATGTTGGATATCCTATCGCTGGACAGCGAATTCGGTTGGGGTTAGCTTGGAGCTTCTTCAATTAATGAAATCAGATCTTTTATAAAAAAGGGAAAGCAGTAGATAAATCCACTGCTTTCATACCTAACCTACCTTTTACAACTAAACCTGTCACAATGTACGCATCGTGAGAGTCAAACACCAAATTTTGAAGTGTTTAATGAATAAAAGGCATGTTTCATCGAATTTTTTAAGGGATTCATTGACAAAAAATGGCTTCGGATTTATCAGATATTGTATTTTATACAACTATTGACCAGAATTTACGCAGTTAAATTTAAATTATCATTCGATCAGCACATAAGGAGGTATTCTGGATGGAATAGGTTAGAATCAGACTAAAATGGAGATTAACTGAATTTCAAGTCTTTATCTGGTGGTAAAACGTTATCAATTATTCGTGCTGATTAAAATTCGTCATGCTGATTTGAACAAACACATCATTGCTTATATTTGCCAAAAAAGAACTAAATGAATTTACTTGAAAATAAAGTTGTCATCATTACTGGTGCATCTCGAGGGATAGGTAAGTCTATCGCGGAGGAATGTGTTGCTCAAGGAGCGAAAGTTGCGTTTACGTATCTTTCATCTGTGGAAAAGGCAAATGCTTTGGAAGTTGAATTATCTGCAAAAGGTGGAGCTGCCAAAGGATTTAAATCGGATGCGTCTAAATTTGATGATGCTCAAGCGCTTGTTGAAGCAGTAGTGGCAGAATTCGGAACTGTTGACGTATTGGTAAACAATGCTGGAATCACGCGTGACACATTGTTGATGCGTATGTCTGAAGAGCAGTGGGACGAAGTAATGAACGTTAACTTGAAATCAGCGTTTAACTTGACGAAAGCTGTTCAACGTCCAATGTTGAAGGCTAGAAAAGGTTCAATCATCAATATGTCATCTGTTGTAGGTGTGAGCGGAAATGCTGGACAAGCGAATTACGCAGCCTCAAAAGCAGGATTGATCGGATTCTCAAAGTCAGTAGCTCAGGAATTAGGTTCTCGTAACATTCGTTGCAATGCGATCGCTCCTGGATTCATTGAAACAGAAATGACTGAAGCACTTGATCAAAAGGTAGTAGAAGAGTGGAGAGCGTCAATTCCATTGAAAAGAGGTGGATCACCTAAAGATGTGGCTGACTTGACAGTATTCTTAGCGTCAGATATGTCTGCATACATTACTGGACAAACGATCAACGTTTGTGGAGGTATGTTGATGTAATCAGAAATAAAATGAATGGAAATCCAATTTTGCTAGTCGGCGAAATTGGATTTTTTATTGCGCCGAAGTCTCTTGCTGAGCTTTTGAGAGATCCTGAGGAATTTCTTCAGCCAATCGAAATAAAGAGCGATATAAGTGAATAAGGAAATCACCCAAATAATGATCAAGTTGATCCAATACGTATCAATCAAGAGTCCAAAGAAGAATTTCTTAGGCGCATAGAAATGAGCAGAGAAGAACGAAGCCTCTTTGCTTGGGATGTTGTAAATGGGCTCATCATTCTGGTAAATCTTACCATTGTTAATGATCATTTTACTGTCCTCCATTTTGTTGGTCACGAGGTTCATTAAACTCTCGTTGGTATAATCGTCACGCAATTTGATGTATTCATCTTTGCCGATACCTTCAATGATATCTTGTATTTCAGCGCCACGCTTATTGACTTTCACCCTCCAAGTGGCTTCGAGAATCTCCAGGTAAGCATAGACTTTTTTGAAATCACTTTCACTTTTTCCAGTTCGAATTTCCTGCAAACAATCATCACATGAAAGCTGGTCTTGGCCCCAAGAGGAAATTTCGCGTTCCATTTCATTGTGCACGAGTTCTCTCGCGAATTCTACGTCTTTTTTCGCAGGTTCATTGTCTGAATGGAGCAAACGAATATTGCGTCGAACTTCAGGAAGCCAGTAATCCTTTTTCCATTTAGCCGAACTTTGTCGAACGTGCGCGTCGAAATAATAGGTTTCCAGTGGATTGTTACTTGCCTGTTCCACGGCCAAAGCTTCATAGGACCATCGAGACACCATCACATTACCAACCCACGGAACTTTCGTTGCATTCGACAGGGAAGGGTGAAGCTTATCAAATTTCACAATAACCCCACTGAATAGTAATTGCGGGATGACAAGCAAAGGAACGATGATGTATATAACTTTCGCTGAGTTGAATGCACTCGAAATGTTCAATCCAGCCAAATTCGCCAAGCAAGAAGTAGAGAAGAGGATCAGCCAATAATCGAAGTACATTCCTTTAATTTCAAGGATTGAATTGGCAATGAGCACGAATACCAACGATTGTATCGCTGAAATCGTAAACAGAATGGTGATTTTTGAAAGAAGGTAACTGTTCTTTGAGAGGTTCAAGAATCGTTCCCGCTCAAGAATCTTTTTATCCTTGTTAATTTCCTCCGCTGCAATTACCAATCCAATGAAAATCGAGACAATCACACAGATAAAGATGTATTGCGGAATGTTTTCGTTTGTGTAGAATGAATATTCGCTTTGCCCTTTATCATTAGCGAAATACTTCGTGAAAAAGGACAGTACCAATGCAAGAACTGGTGAAATTAATCCATTGATGATTAAGTACTGCTTGTTAGCGATTTTACTGAGGAAATCGCGGGTAAGGTAGCTTGTAAATTGCTTAAATCTACTTGGTAAAGCTGTGCTGATCTCCGGCTCCTCGTCATGTTGTGTGACAATTTGCGCCTCTTTGTGCGTATGGTAAAGCAAGTGCCAATCTTCGGCGGACTTTTTCCGTACAGCTGTCTCATTTCCGAATTCATCAACGATTTTTCGGTCAATGAGATTGAAAATCTGTTCAGGATTCACGTTACCACACAAGCTACACTCGCGCTCGTGCGCATTCCCTTGATAAGAGTGTGTTTTAAAGTGAACCAATGCATTCAACGGAATACCGTCGTATACTAAATGACCGCCTTGGTCCATGATCAACAGGCGATCGAATAACTTAAATATTGTTGAGGAAGGCTGGTGGATTACCACGAAAACCAAGGTTCCGCGAAGGGATAATTCCTTCAGTAAATCCATAATGTTCTCAGAATCCTTACTCGATAAACCAGAAGTTGGCTCATCCACAAAGAGAATCTGAGGATTTCTGATCAACTCAAGTGCAATGTTCAATCGTTTACGCTGTCCACCTGAAATTACTTTCTCGAGTGGAGATCCTACTCTTAAGTCTTTTGCTTCGTACAGACCGATTGTTGACAAAAGTCGAACAACCTTGTGTGCAATTTGCTGCGCTGATTCACCACCCATGGATAGTTTTGCAGCGAAGTACAGGTTTTCGAAAACACTTAATTCTTCAATCAAAAGATCACTTTGACTAACATTTCCAATTAACCCCTGGAGTCGCGATGCATCATCGTGAAGATTGATCCCATTGATTTCAACCGTTCCATAAGTTGGTTTCACTTTCCCGTTGAAGACATTCATCAATGTTGTCTTTCCAGCTCCAGAACCGCCCATGATTCCAATCATGTTACCAGAGTTGGTCGAGAAGCTCATTCTACGAATGGCTGTTTGATTCGTCCCAAACGAGTGAAGGATGTTTCGTGCAGTGAAAGTCAATTCTTCGCTGATATCGAATTGTGAAATCTTCGAAATCAAGTCACTGTAATAGATCTGGTTACTTTTCGATGTACGAACGGTAGAGCCAATATTGAAAAGATACGTCTTGTCGACAGAAACAATTTGTCCATTGATGATCAACTCATCCATCCCGTAGTACCGGAAAAAGATCGTGTTGATACTATCGATGTTTACAACGTGAATTGGCTCATCCAAACCATCAACAATGGAAGATTCAGCTTTATCAAATTTGTAAATATCAGTTGGAATGTAGTAGAAGTGCCCCTCATCATCAACAAGCTCGTCACCTGTTGTCGCTGTGAGATCGTAGAGTGCTTTGTATTCTTCTTGACTCACGTTGAAGGCATCAGCTACCGTTTGAACGAAGTCTTGTTCCTTATCCGTTTGTTGATTGTCTGTATTGATGAATTCAAGGATTCGGACCAATACGATGATTTTTTGACGCTGCGTGAGCTCCTCATTGATTTGAGAACAAATCCTAAGAACTTTCACCGCTTGAAGTGAGGTACGCTTGTCGCCTCCACGTTTGGAAAACAGTTTTCCACGTGTTTCATTCAGGAAGTTCTCAAAAATAGAGAGGTATTTATTGACGTCAGAAGAGTTTAACTCAGATTTAAGAAAGCTTTCAATGATTTTTATCCCTTTCGAACTCTTAATCGTAGGGACAACATCTACGTCTTCAGCATCTACTTGTACATCGTCGACCTTTGCGATAATCGCAAAGAGTTGCATCAATGCCCGAAGTATACGTTCACTCATTCAAGTAGTAATATGTTGAGAAGTTTAGCGCTTGAAGCCAATCATCATTACAATGCAGCCAGACGTTTTTAAATCCAAGTCCAGTTCAGTTTCAATAATCACCGGAATAGATTCTTCTACTTTGAAGTCCCAATATGGGGAATTCTTGTAGTTGCGATTTGAAAACAACGTGTGTCCTTCTGGATCTTTGATTGTAAAAATCGCGTAATCATCTTTATTTCCTGCAGTTGAAGCAATACGGTAAGTTGTTCCTCCGTAGAGCGTTGTTCTGAATTCAGCTTTTTCACGATCCAAAAATGCCGTGTAAACCTGACCGTCAGAAATGAATTCTTCTGTAAGCAATTTCTTACATTCTCTCATTATACCGTCACAATCTTGTGAAAATGCTCCAAGACTTAAAAGTCCAAATGCAACCAATAATATTCCTTTCATTCGAATCATGCTTTGATAATGTTATTTCTGATAGACGTAATTTTTGAGCGAACCTCTGCTAGTACAGAATCTGAGACTTTTACAGTCAGGCGGTGCGTCAGTTTCGTCAATTTCTTCTTTTCGTTAGTCTCTGGAGCTTCGTATTCGTATGTCAATTCAATTTTATCAAAAGAAGTAAGCAAGTCCTTCAAATCAGCAATAATAGCATCATTCTTTCCTTCGTCGTTGTACTCAGTCAACAAATCGATCAAAGTTTTCAAGGTTTCTTTTTGCTCTCCAATTCGACGAAGCATTTTCTCGGAAGGCTTTTTGTTGTTCAATTCACACGAGAAGTAAAGTGATTCAACCCATCCTCCGGCAAGAACCAAAGCGGAAACAGATTTTCTATCTGATTTCTTTAAGAAGTTATCTGCTTGACTGAATGCATCAGACATAAGCACAACCATTGAATCCTGATTTTCGCCGTTTTCCTCGAAGCGAGTAATGAAATCAGAATCGAATGCGCTTTCAAGTCCAAGCTTAGAAGTCAGCTTTTTGATTGCCGTCAAATAGCGCATTGCAGCACCTTTCTCCTCGTAAATAGAGACATAACCGAGGTCAGCTCCATAAATCCCAAGGTTTAACGCTTGCGCATATTCTGACACATAGTTCGATACATTCGAATTATCATTCAACATAGAGTCGTCGAAAGACAGATCCAAGTCCTGAATGAGGTATGCTGTTTGAATAGGCGAAGGGATACTAAATATCTTCCCGTCAAAAACAGAATTCAAAGATCCGTCTAGGTCGAGTACTTCTTTATCTACAATGTTCGAATCTACTTCTGGGTCCTCAGAACATCCAACTATTCCAAGTGTCAAAAACACCGCTCCCACGATTGGTAAAATAGTTGTTTGGATTTTGCTTTTTCTCATACTTTTAAATCGCAATTTGGCAATACCGCTAAAATAGCAAAAAAAAGATATTCGCAACGAATTGTTACCTTTGTTTCAATCAAAAATTATCATGAACAGAAGGCCACGTAGAAACAGGAGATCATCAGGGATTCGCAGAATGGTTTCAGAAACCAACTTGGGGACTGAACACTTAATTTATCCGTTGTTTATCGAAGATGGAACGAATATTAAGACGGAAATAAAATCACTTCCGTCAAATTATCGCTGGTCATTGGATTTATTATTGCCTGAAATTGAGGAGTGTGTGAATGCTGGTTTAGATAAATTTGTTCTGTTTCCTGCGGTGAAAGATGATTTGAAAGATACGGTTGCTAGCTATAGCTACGCTGATGACAACTTTTATTTGCATGCCATTCGAGCGATAAAAGAGCGCTTTCCGCAAATTGAATTGATGAGTGATGTGGCCATGGATCCGTATTCTTCTGATGGACATGATGGATTGGTGAGAAGTGGAAAAATAGTTAACGATGAGTCGCTTCCGATTTTGTCGAGAATGTCCTTAGCTCAGGCTCAGGCAGGGATTGATATCCTTGGACCAAGTGATATGATGGATGGTCGTGTTGGATACATTCGCGAACATTTGGACAAGAATTCGTACTCGGATGTCAGCATTATGTCGTACACTGCGAAATACGCCAGTGCTTTTTACGGACCGTTTCGAGATGCCCTCGATTCTGCACCAAAAGCGGGTGACAAGAAAACGTATCAGATGGATCCTGCAAATAAGCGCGAAGCTTTGATTGAAGCGGAACTCGACGAGCAGGAGGGAGCGGATATGCTCATGGTGAAACCAGCGTTATGTTATTTGGACATCATCCATGCGCTCAGAGAAAGCTCAAATTTGCCTGTAACTGCTTACAATGTTAGTGGAGAGTGCGCTATGATATACGCTGCCAGTCAAAATGGTTGGCTCGATTATGAAAAGGCGATGTCTGAAATGCTGCTCAGCATTAGAAGAGCAGGAGCGGACGGTATTTTGACCTATTTTGCCAAAGATTTCGCTCTCAACGCATAATTTACATTCGTTTTTATTGAACATTCAGTATTTCTCAATATTTTAGTGCAGAATGCAAGATTTTGACTTTTACCCCGAGAAACCTGACTTGGTGGAGTACACTCCCAAAAGTAGCTTGTCATTGACGATATTTTCGTTGGTGGTGTTCATCATGGTTTTCCTTTTATTCTTTGAGGATCAGTTGCTTTTTCTCGTAAACCTTTTGATTGTATTAGTGATCCATGAGTTGGGGCATTTCGCAGCAATGAAGGTGTTCAAATACAAGAACGTTAGAATGCTCTTTATCCCATTGATGGGTGCCTTCGTTCAAGGAAAGAAGTCGAATTATTCACAGAAGCAAAGCTTATTAGTGCTCGTTGCTGGTCCATTCCCTGGAATTCTAATCGGAAACTTATTGTTTTGGTATGCCAGTCTCAGTCCACAAAATGCGTGGTTAGGTGGTCCAGCGTTGATTTTTGTTCTTCTGAACATTATTAATCTTTTACCGATCGATCCTTTGGACGGCGGACAAATGTTCAAGCTTCTTGTAAGAAAAAGAGTAAACGAATTGCTCTTAGTTGTTTTCGCTTTGATTTCCTCACTGATTTTGATTGGTGTTGGTGCTTACATGAGATATTACGTAGTAATTGCCTTTGGATTTTTCATGGCTTTTCGCGTTCGTGCAATGCAAAAGAAGTATCAAATGCACAAAGAACTTCACGGTGAAAGTGTGGAATACGCCACAACGTATAAGTTGTTGAGCAACAAGGACTTCTCAAAAATAAAGGAAGTAGTACTTGAACATACTCCGGCATTGAAAAAGTTCATTAATCAAGTTTCAAGCGAGGAGTCTGAGCCTGTTTTGGCGAGTCAAGTGAACAATGTTCTAGTAACGCCAATCGAGCGTGATGCTTCTCTGCTTTTTAGAATCGTAATCATCGGTTTTTGGCTCTTATCTTTTCTTTCTCCTTGGATTCTATCCACGCTTCTAGGTGCACAAATGTGGAGCCCAGATGCGCTATAAACCCGGACAAAAAATTGTATTCATGAATGAACCTGGAGGTGGGGTCGTTCAATCTGTCGGTGACGATTATGTCGTTGTAATGGATGATTCAGGCTTCGATCAAAAATGCCGATTGAATGAAATTGCACCTGTCCACGGAGAAGAATACCATTTAAATGCTGAGGACATCGTTGCTATCAATGAGGATGAGTCCTACGCAACGATCAGGCATCAAGTTCGAAAGGGAGTGCTCACTGGGAAACGCAAAGCCGTTGATGTTTGGGAAATAGATCTTCACATTGAAGAAATCACAGAATCTCATTCTAATTTATCGAATGGCGAAATCGTTATGAAGCAAATGCGGGAGCTGCGC
Organism: Crocinitomicaceae bacterium; assembly: GCA_029252405.1. GTDB lineage: Bacteria > Bacteroidota > Bacteroidia > Flavobacteriales_D > Crocinitomicaceae > UBA4466. The sequence continues at coordinate 33,160 of JAQXBM010000014.1, read as the reverse complement.
ACGTTTTTTCAACGAGCTAAAAGCAAGAGAATCCGAAAGTTGGTGATTATTCATGGAGTAGGTCTAGGTGTTTTAAAGGAAGAAGTCCGTTCTTTTTTGGACAAGCAAGCTTCTATTGATTATTTCGATGCTGATTTCCGGGAATATGGAAAAGGTGCCACAGCTGTTGAAATTTTCTATTCTGGAAGTGAGATATTGCATGATTAGGGGAATTTACTCCGAAATTCACATCACGCTAAAGGACATTATGGGGTATGTAGGCCTGCTTCCGTAACTTTCGGTAGACGCCTGTATAGTTTGAAAGCACCTTTTTCCTTCACAATTTCAAATCCTTCAACTTCATCAAGGAAGAATCTGCTAGAACGCGTTCCGATGTAAACAGGTTTGTCGATATCACCGCGTAGCATCCATTCCAAATCTTGCTCCTCAGTTCTGGCTCCAGGTTTCGCTTTTACATAAAAATACTGGGCGTAGCTCTTACGAAGCGATTCTACGTAGCAATCTTTGCCTTCCAATTCCTCATACATAGAAATCGCGTCACCCTGTGTCAATTGATCCACTTTAGGCATGATGGTGTATAGGACAACCAATAATGAAACTGCAGTCCCAGCGACTAAAGAGACCAGCATTTTGCTCAAATTTCCCTTTCTCAGGTAGATGAATCCCGCGATAAATCCAGCTAGGAAAATGATTCCACCAAACATATCGATGAAGGTCCAAGTTGGTGAGTTTTCAATTAATTTGACCACAAATGGATCTTCAGTGACACTTAGTAGCCAGTTTTTCTCCATCAAAATAACAGGGACAGCCAACATCGCCAATGAAACGATTCCGCCTACAATCAGAAATGAAATGCGCACGTATTTCTTGATTTCCAACTCTCCCTTTATCATTCTATAAATGCTCAAAGCCGCTAAAAACGAAAGCGGAGCATAGGTCATGGAGGAATAATGGATGATTTTAGTAGTTGTGATGCTGAATAAAATCAGTACTACCCAAAACAGACTCAGCATCCAACGACGTAAATCCAACGCTGTTTCGTCTTTTCGTTGATAAAAAAGTGGGATAGCGAGCACTGACATCGGGAAACATCCAAAACCCACAACAATGAAATGGTAGTAGAAGGGTTGCTCATGACCCGCAACAGGTGTACGGAACAATTCAATTTGATATTCGATGAATTGCCAGAGGATGTCCCAGCCATTTTGTGAGACTTCAAGGGCGACCCAACAGGAAATTATCGCGGCAAAACCAATCAGAAAAAACAAGATTCCTTTGATGGAAGGGAATACTTTAAATCGTTTATAGATCAAGTATACAGCGAGTGTCAATCCAAGGAGGAGAAATCCAACAGGACCTTTGGTCAAGACGCTCAACGCAGAAAAAACACCTGAGAGCAGTGCTAACTTCCAAATGGCATTTCCATCCTTTCCGATTACACGAATCATGAAGTAAATCGACAAGAAAATGAAGAAATTAAAAACTGGATCAATGATTCCCGATTTGAAATAAATATGAGGGAGGAGTGAGGCAAAGAAAACGAGTGCCCAAATCAATCCAAATTTCGCAGAGAAATGACGTTTTCCGATGAAATAGAAGGTGAACAAATAAAAGGCACCAAACAAGGCATTTGGAAATCGTGCAGCATATTCTCCAATCCCGAATAACTTCATGGACATCACTTGAATCCAGAAGAAAAGTGGAGGTTTCTCCCAAAAAGGAAGGTAGTTGATTTGAACACGCAGGTAATTGTCGCTTTCGATCATTTCCCTTGCCGATTCAGCAAAGTTGATCTCGTCCCAATCGAATAAATGAATGTGTCCTAATCCAATAAAGAAAAATCCTGACAGTAGCGCGAGTAGACCTAGAGTCCATTTTTGTTGCGATGCGATACGGTCGAGTAGCGACATTTCTTTGAGTTGGTTAATAATTCGCGTTTATGCGAAGCGCAGAGCTGAAACTCTAAGAATGGAATCGTTTCGACTTGGCAATTCCGATCTTGTTAAAGAAATACATCCAAGAAACACCAAGAACTCCCATTCCATATTTCGAACTACGCGCTAAGTTGATAGAAGACGCATCATCGAAGTATTTCGTTGGGCATGTAATTTCAGCGATGTCAAATCCTTTGTAGAAAATCTGCGCCAACATCTGGTTATCGAAGATGAAATCATCCGAATTGATGTTGTAGTTGATTCCTTCCAAGACTTCTTTTGAGAACATTCTATAGCCGGTGTGGTACTCAGACAATTTCTGATTCATCAGAATGTTTTGTGAGAGCGTTAGAATACGGTTAGCAACATATTTGTACCATGGCATTCCTCCTTTGAGAGCACCTTTACCCAAGATACGTGAACCGATTACACATGGATAAACGTCATTTGCGATCAAATGCGCCATGCTTTCAATCAATTTTGGAGTGTACTGATAGTCAGGATGGAGCATCACAACGATGTCTCCTCCTAATTCCAAGGCTTTGTTATAACAAGTCTTCTGGTTCCCACCGTAGCCCTTGTTTTCCTCGTGACGAATTACATGCTTGATCCCGATTTCACGTGCCAACTCAGAGGTGTTATCGCTACTTTTGTCGTCGACTAAAACCACTTCATCGACAATGTCGAATGGAATCTCATCATAGGTTTTTTGTAAGGTCTTTGCAGCATTATAGGCTGGCAAAATTACAATCAGTTTTTTTCCCTTTATCATTACTGTTATTCAAAATTGTAGTGCAAAACTAAAACAATCATTTGAAGTAAAAAATTCTTACAGATCCTGTCCGAAAGAATGCACGTCATTGTGGTTCTCTTCAATTTGATCTTTGATCTTTTTAATTGTTTTTGTGAGTATAAAAATATCGGCTGGCGCGTTCTTCCCAATCCATTCGAAACTAGATTGTTCATCTTCCACAGCCATAGCGATGTGATATAATATTTCAAAATCATGGACTAATAACCACTTTTGAGCACTTTCATTGCCCTCGGCAGCATTAATCATTGCTAAAAGGTGCGCGAAGCCATTGTCTTGAAGCCAATTTCGAGCTTCTTCTTTGAGGTAGATCGCGTAAGTAGCCATGAACAATTCCTCGTAACCATTAGCTTTCAACCATGACATGATTTCATCATTTCCTTCAATCGCTTTACTCCAAGCTACAATAATCTTTGCAGGATAGTCGATCCGTTTTAACGGAGTTCCTGACAATTCACTTGCGATAATTTCGCGCTTTTTCTTTTTAAACCAATTCGCCATCCTATCCGAAGAATATATATGAAACAATTATCGCCGCTACGATTCCAATAAAATCGGCAAACAACCCAGCTGTCGCAGCATAACGTACATTTTTTATTCCAACTGACCCAAAATAAACTGCTAAAACATAGAAAGTTGTTTCTGTGCTTCCCTGCATGGTTGCCGCTATTTGCTCGGTAATGGGAGGTAAATTTCCTTGCTGTGTCTGATTTAGTATATCGACAAACGCACCACGAGCACCACTTCCACTAAGTGGTTTCATGAATGCGACAGGGAGAGCATCAACCCATTCAGTGACTGTTACTCCTAATGAAATTACAAACCATCGAACGCCGTCCAATAAACCATCAAGAGCACCAGAAGCTCTAAATACGGCAATTGCGCAAAGCATTGCGATCAAATAGGGGATGATTTTAATGGCAACATCAAAACCACCTTTCGCACCTTCGATAAACGATTCGTAGACGTTGATTTTCTTTCGAATCGCCATCAACATAAACGTCAAAATAATTCCGAACATTAAACCTCCTCCGACGATAATTGATACTGCCTCACCATGCTCTGGATGCGTCACAACATAGTAGAGTAGCAGCCCTACAAACAAGGTTAAGGTTCCAATGTAAGCTAATACAACGCCATTTAGAAGATTGATTTTCTGACGAATAGACACAAATATCAATCCAGCCAAAGTTGCAATAAATGTTGAAATAAGAATGGGAAGGAATACTTCCGTTGGAGAGTCAAGTCCCGATCTCAGCGCGAAAATAGATACTGGAATGATCGTAAGTCCTGAAGTGTTCAACACTAAAAACATGATCTGCGCATTCGACGCTTTTTCTTTTTCTTCATTGAGTTCCTGTAACTCATTCATGGCCTTCAATCCCAACGGAGTAGCGGCATTGTCCAAACCAAGCATGTTTGCACTAAAGTTCATCATGATCGAACCAATTGCAGGGTGATTTTTCGGTACTTCCGGAAAAAGACGCGAAAACAACGGCGAGACCGCTCTTGTCAATGCGCTCATCGCTCCACCATTTTCCCCAATTCGCATAATCCCTAGCCAAAGGCACATTGCTCCAGTAAGGTAAAGTGACAACTCAAATCCAACTTTAGCGGCAGAGGACAGGGAATCAATCATGTTCTTCATCACATCAATGTCATGCCAAAAGATCATCTTCGAAGCAACTACTACGAAGGCAATAAGGAACATTCCAATCCAAATTCGATTCAATATCATGTTGCAAGATCGTTCAAAATTCGACGCAGTAGAGTGCAATTGAGTTTATCTTTCCACAGTGTTTCGTTTATAGAGTTTGGTGTTCTTGGATTTGTTCATTGAAAGGGTCAAAATAATCGATAACAGGACATTTTTGGATAAAAAGTACTATGCACACACAGGTTAATAGCCAACCAAACGACCACACTAAACGTTTTAGCAATATAAACCCGTAAATCATCTATCTATGAAAGCCTGCATCATATTAATCGTAATATCAGTTTTATTTTCTTTCAATTCACTTGCCGCGAACTGTACATCACTCGGAAACGGTAACTGGAACAACCCAGCAACATGGGACTGCGGTGTTGTTCCATCGGCAGGTGACAATATTACTATTGCCCTAGGCGATACGGTCACTTTATCTTCTGTAACGACAATCACTGGAGCACCAGTAACAATTAATATTGACGGAGTTTTCTTGTTTGACACGCCGAGTGCGAAATTAAGACTACCGTGTGGTTCAGTCATCATTATTTCTGCTACTGGATCTATAGAATCAACTGGGAATGGCCAATCGAGTCATAGCATTCGTATTTGCGGCAGTAAAGTATGGAAAGGTACAGATGGCAAATTAACAGGACCTCTTGTTATTGGAATCGTGCTACCAATAGAACTCAACTATTTTGACGCAGAAGCGAGTGGATCAGAAGTTGATTTCATCTGGCAAACTGCAACGGAAAAAGACAATGATTACTTCACCATTGAAGGTTCTTCTGACGGATTGAACTGGATAGCTATCAATCGAATTGAAGGTGCAGGTACTACTCAGGAAGTACAGAATTATTCGTTTACATCTCCAAACCAAGGACAATTTGAATATTTCAGATTAAAACAAATCGATTTTGATGGGAATTTTAGTTACTCAGATGTAGTAGCTGTTCAGTTGGTAAGAGATGAATTGGTTGTTTACCCAAATCCAAGTGATGGTAATCAACTTACGATCAATCTTCCTTCAAATGATTCAGGTATCCTCCAGATCTTACATTCTGATGGGCGTATAGCACACTCTATGGAACTCGGATACGAGAAAGTAATCAACCTATCAGCGCTTGATCTCAAAACAGGAGCATACATCGTGCAAGTTCAGCAATCGAGTGAGGTTCAAATCAAGCGATTAGTCGTTAAATAATAAAACGTTTGAACCACTAAGCCGCATCCGAATTTCTTACTTCTTACTATCTGAATATGATAGTAAGAAGTTTTGGTTCTTTATTGTCTTTTGATTTTCTGTTTCTCGCTTAAAGGACGCTAGTATTCCTTTCACACACCTTTACAAAGTTCTCCAGAAGGACCGCCCCATGATTACCTGACACCTCTGGGTGGAATTGAACGCCGTATAGCGGTTTATCATTGTGCTGCATCGCCTCGTTTACGCAGGCGTCAGATGAGGCCGTTAGCTTGAATCCTGGTGGAATTGAGATGGCTTCACAGTGATCTTCCATCATCCTGAATTGGTTTGGCAATCGATTGAACAATGGGCTGTCCTCGATACTCTCGATCACTTGCCAATCTCGATCATCACGCATTCGATTCGGAAAGGCACCATGCAGTAGACCGATAAGTTGATGTCCAAAGCAGATTCCTAGTACGGGAAGCTCTGTGTTCAGAATCCATTTCATCTTATCCTGATAGGGAGTCGTATCTATTTCCGTGACTAGGAGGGGAGCTCCAGATAAGATTACACCTTTGATCCCATCTAAATCAGCATCTTGAAAGTCCATCAGCGAGATGAGCTTGGTATCCATGAATTCATAGACGATTTGATCGATGTATTTCGTTTTGTTGCTTCCGCAATCGATGATTAGAATCATTGTTCAAGTTTACGGAACTAAGATAGTTGATATTCTAGAATTGTGAAGTGGCGCCTATCATTGAATCAGACAATTATCTGTTCTGACAATAGCTTTTTTAAACTTTCTCCTGCAACTTGTAAAGTTCGACGATAGTTTCACTAACATGTCATAATCCAAGATGCATTCATTATTAAGTATCATTTCAGGTCCTTTACTCGTCGTAAATTGAATTCCATCTTGATTCACGTAAAACACGTTTTCATGGCTGCCTAATTTATACATTTCGCGAAGTCTACCGAACTCTACTACGCTTAAATTCTCTGCGACAATAACAAGATCTTTATAGGGTGATTTTTTAACAAGATAGTCAACGCACGAGATACAATTAGTATTCTTGATGACTATCAAGTTTTCAGAACTAACAACATCTATCAGCGCCACTTTCTCTAAAGATAGATTGTAGACTGAATCAAGTATTTGTGCACTGGAATGTAAACTAAAGGCCAGTGCGATCAGTAATGGAAATTTGTTTAATCCCGATGTAGCTTTCTTTATTAACAATACAGTCGTTTTGTGGAGCATAATAATCCTTATTTACATTAAAACTCTCAGTATTCACAGTAGGAATAAATGGATAATACCACAATTCAAACGTATCTCCCTGAACATGATTCAAATCAAAGACATTCTGATAAAAGTCGCTTGCCGTTGATATATCGTCTTTATTGTAAGCTTTTCCCTCTTCGTACCAAACAGTAAAATCTCCAGATCCGGTTCGTTCCCAAGAATTATTCGTCTTTCCCCATTTGTCCATGCGTAGACGATTACTGGACTTAACTTTAATGAGTGCGTAAACTGTGGAGTCATCGCAATAATACACCTTCCGCATTCGTGTGAAAAGGCTATCGTCGAACTTTTTAAGTCTTGATATTTGTTCTTTTGAATTGAATCTTGTCAGGTTGTTTTCAACCAATAGTTGTCGATCAAACTTGAACTCGTCGGAAACGATTGAATCTATTTTATTGAACAAACTATCATATATGAAAATTTTGTAATTCGTTGAGAGCGCATGCGCGATCTTATCATTGTAGGTCGAATGAAGTTGATTTACGAAGTAAGAGAAAATCACATCGTTATCAGGCATCACTTTCTTCCGAGTAATTTCGAGTGATTTTAGGTCGAAAACAGCCCAAACATGCTTGCTTTCAGCGTCCAGAGGGTGAAAATCATAGAATACTGAGAGGAATATGTTCTCGCCTAGTCTTCGTGAAAAAGTAAAATTGTCCTTATTGTTTATTTGTTTTACTAATCGAATTGAGGAATTATCGTCGCATAATTCCAATACAAAAATGCTAGCATTCCCAAGCATTAGCAATTGGTTATTCGAAAGTGCAATGCTACTAATCCTCTCCTCAAAAATCGATTTGTTCTTTCGATTCTTCTTTAGGGTAATTGCGCGAGAGGTCGTTAGGTCTGAGAAGTAAAAGATTCGAGAATTACCACTCGAAATTGGTTTCGTGGCAATTCTGGAATCACCATCAATAGAAAGTTTGATATTGAACATGTCCGAAATACTCTCATTGCTCGAAAACTTTTGATTGTTATTCACCCGAATTGTCAAGTCCTGAGAAAAACAATACTCAGGGGACAGAATGACTAGAAGAAGTAATATTTTAAAGAAATCCAAAATCATTCGCTAGTGGTAATTAACTTAAGTTATACTCGAACGTCTATTTAGTATCCATAAACATCGCTCCACAAAGTAGAGCTGTGAACATATCAAATCAAAGTTCAATCTCAGCGATACCCTGACGAATAATCTCAGGTTCATCTCCCGTGCAATCAACAATGGTTGACGCCTCTAGGTTACCATATCCACCATCAATAATCATCTCCACTTTGTCATCGTAACGCTGATAAATCTCATAGGGATCAACAAAATAATCCTTGATTTCATCTTCTACATCGTGTAAAGAAGTTGTAGCCAATGGGTTCCCTAGACTTTCTACAATTCTTAAGACTATGTCGTTACTTGGGATTCGGATCCCGATTTCCTTTCGCTTATTATCGAACATCTTTGGGACTTCATTGTTGGCATTCAATACAAACGTGTAAGGACCAGGCAAGGCGCGATTCAGCAATTTATACGTAGGTCGACTCAACTGCTTCACGTAATCGGAAAGATGACTGAGATCAGAGCAAATAATTGAAAACCGTGACTTACTCAACTTGATCCCTTTCAAAGTCGCTAATTGCTTCAGTGCTTTCTTGTTTCTGAGATCACACCCCATCGCATAAACCGTATCCGTCGGAAAAATAATAATGGCACCTTTTTGCAGCGCTTTTACAACTGCGTCGATGGATCGTTGGTCAATATTATGCTCGTTAATTTCTAATAACATCTATTCCTTTTTGAAAACGGAACAACTAATAGCGTAGTGGTCGCTCAATTTTTCCTCTTGAATGACAAAATTACGAGAACCCATGGATTGATCATAAAAAATGTAGTCAATTCTTCCTGCAGGCACTTTTCCTGCATACGTGCGACCAATTCCGAATGAGGTGTTTACAAACGCATCTTCCAAAAATCGATGAAATTGATTGTAGGTATACGACATGGGCGCATCATTGAAATCGCCACACACAATGATGGGATGCGGCGACAACTTCATGTGCTCCGTCAGCTTAACGGCTTGTGCGGCACGAATAGGGTAGGCATCTAGCACTTTGCTCAATAGTTTGAAAGCTTGAGAGTTCTCATTTGATGCTTGAGGATTGTCCTCGTTGAATAAAGCGTAATCGTCTTTTTGGAAATGAATGGATTGCAGGTGTACGTTGTAAACTCGGATGGTATCCTTTTTAGCTACAATGTCCACGTATATGCAATAATTGAAGGTTTTCTCCACTTCATCAAAACTCACTTCACCTTGACTGACAATTTCGTGCTTTGAGAAAATTGCGACTCCAAAAGACTGTTTTTTATAATCGCTCACAGATAAACGAGCATGATGATAGGGTGTATTCAGCCTTTTTCCGAGTGATTCCTTTGTGTCGTATTCTTCTGATCCTTCCTGATGATAGAACTCTTGAAAACAATAGATATCGGCCTTACTTGATTCCAAAAAGTTGAAAATGGATTCCTTGTTTTTCTTAGCTAGAGTAGGATCTTGATTGTAGACATCAAACAGACGAACATTGTAACTGAGCACCTTGTATTCTTCAGATTTGAGTGTGTTTTCATCGTCCCAGCCGATAGAAATGGAACGAAAATGAAGATTCCCTCCTAGAAGCAAAGCTCCGAACATAATTAGTAGCCAAACGCGCGACTTTATGAACATCCATACGACGAACAGGACGAGATGAATTCCAACAATGATTAGGTATCCTAAACCAAAAACAGGAAGGTATCGAAGGGTTTCTGGATGAACAAAAACGCTCAGGTAGGAGAGTAAAAGCGTGAAAATTGAGAGAACCGAACTAATGACCAGAAAGTTTCTCAGTCGAAATATGCGCTTCAACTTTTCCATTGCATTACTTGCTCTGCTTGAACAAGAAATCCTTTTCCTTCTTTGAAAGAGATTCATATCCGGACTTAGAAATCTTGTCTAAAATCCTGTCTGTTTGTTCTTGTCGTTGCTTTTTATCCTGGTTGTAGTCCTCGTCAGACATACGACGAGTGTCACCTTTATCAACAGAAAGCTTTGGCTTCTTGCGAAACAAACTCAGGAACCAATCTCCAAATCTTGCTGCCATACTGACGATGTTTGTTGAACTATTTAATTGTTGTACTGAAATATAACCAATTACCGCGCCACCGATGTGTGCAAAGTAGCCTGTTCCATCTTTCAACCCTAAACTAATTAAATCTAGAATAAATAAGATTCCCGCTACTGCATAAAGTTTAGGTTTAAAAATATTGAAAAAGTTTAACTCTAAAAAAGGTTTGTGCGCTGCTATTGCCACCATCACCGCCATTACTGAGCCTGAAGCACCAAGCACAACTGATGTCCCCATAGTTGGGAAAATCTGTGCGCCAATTTCGAAGATACCACCTGCAATTCCTCCAAGTATGTAGGTGTACAGCAATCTTTTCTGTGAGAAAAACTGAATAAACAAGCGGCCAAAAACGAAGAAAACCACCATGTTTGAGAGTAAGTGAAAGAACCCTTGATGTGAAAAGAAACTTGTAAAAAGTCCCCAGGGATGCGTAGCGAAGGCGCTAAGGTCAGTTTGTAGGTAGAAAATATCAAGTACCAAATTGCTCAAAAGAATCCCAGTATCACCTCCAGATAGGCGAACTACAACACCAATAAGGTTGATCGCGAGAAAGACAATAGCGTTGATAAAAATGAGCTTAATCAAAGTGCCTCCAGTTTTGTACTGGTTCTTTAGTTCGTCGGATATGGATCGTTGTTGTTGCATTCTCTAATAAAAATTTGATCTGCCTCGTTTCCAGATTTGAACCATGATAAACCCAACTAAAGCACCACCTAGATGGACGAGATGGGCTACATTGTCATTCGGGTTTCTCTGATATGCCATATAAACGGCACTTGCTATCAAAAAGAGCATTAACCACTTGGCTTTAACCGGAATAGGAGGAAATAATAACTGAAGCTCTGTATTTGGAAATAAGAGAGCGAATCCGGCCATAAGACCGTAAATAGCCCCTGAAGCTCCAACACCACCTATGAAATAGACTTGGAGGATTTTGTTTCCTGCAAGCGTACCTTCCCATTGAACCCCGTCTCTAAGTAATTCTAAATCCGAATAATTTGCAGTAGGGAAGATCTCACCTGTAAGCTGATACAATTCAACTCCCTGAGCAACCCAGTTTAATAGCGCAGCGCCAAGTCCCGTTGCAAAGTAGAAAATGAAATAGCGCTTTTTACCCCAAACCTGCTCTAATTTTGATCCGATAAAAATCAACATAATCATATTGAACAGAAGGTGGAAGAAGTCCGCGTGCATAAACATATGCGTGACGATCTGGTAGGGCTCAAACAGGTCTGAACCAGGATAATAAACCCCGAGTTTATACCCCAAAAGGATTCCTTGCGACTCTAGAACCAACTTCACCAAGAACATTAAGGCGTTTAAAATCACCAAGTTCTTCGTGACGTCTGGAATATTTCTGAATATCTGAGTTAACATTTATCTAAATTTTTCGTCTATGCTTTCCAATGAAAGCGTATCAATAATCTGCTTATTTCCTGGAGTGTACGCGTGATTCTCGCATTGAAACAAGCGTTCAATGATATCGTTTACAGCATCCATGGAATTTAAGTTCATCTTTTTCATCGCGGCAGATTTAGCGATGGAGTGAACCAATTCATGCGCTATTTCTCCTTTGTCAATTTCTCGATGAGCAATCGTTTCAATAATTCTATCCAAGGCCTTTTGAATCGTTTCATCCTGTAAAACGCTTGGTACAGCCGTTAAGTGTACTTCGTTATCCTTGATTTCGCCAACAAATCCTAATTGCTTCAACATCATCGCATTGCTTTTCCATGATGCGAGCTCGTTTTTGGAGAGCTCTTTTTCAAGCGGAAAGAGAAGTGTCTGAGATTCTACTGGATTTGTAATGAATGAGTTAATTAAGTCTGTGTAAAGTATTTGTTCATATGCTCTTCGAGCATGAATAACCATGAAACCCGACTTGCTAGGTGTGAAAATGTAATTGCCTTTTATTAAAAATTGCGAAATTCCCGGAGTCGTTTCTTCTTCAATTAATGGTGCAGTTTCTTCTTCTTTGGACGAATCCTCAATCGAATAAAAGTTCTCCCAATCAGCAGTTTTGGCTTCTTTGGTTCCAAATCCATGCTTGTTTATCGCATCAGAGAAATTCTCCGATTTCTTCCCTTTTGATCCTGTTGATGTGACTTTACTTGTATTGCTATCAAACGGATTGTAATTTGGGTTCACCCTAATCACAGGTTCGTTAATAGGCTTCGATCTCATCTCAGATGGTAAATCGAAAGTTGTTTCACGCTCAAAGTCTAATGTTGGAGCAATGTTGTATTTCCCAAGCGCCAAGCGAATGCTGCTCAACAAAATGGAGTAAATGTGTTTTTCTTCTTCAAATTTGATTTCTGTCTTTGTTGGGTGAACATTGACATCGATCTTTTGAGGGTCGACCGTCAAAAACAGGAAGTAACTCGCAAATGTTCGTTCCTTCAGCAAGCCTTCGAACGCTTTGTTGATGGCGTGATTGAAGTAATTGCTCTTAAAAAAGCGATCGTTCACAAACAAATACTGCTCACCACGCGTCTTGCGAGCGAACTCAGGTTTTAGAACAAATCCTTTCAATTCAACAATTTCAGTTGATTCATCGATAGGAACCAAACGGTCGTTGGCTTTTCTTCCCAAAACGTCAACAACACGTTTACGCAATACTCCTGGCGTTAAGTTGTAAATTTCTGAATCGTTGTGATGCAAAGTGAAATGAACATTTGAGTGGGCGAGTGCCACGCGTTCAAATTCATCTTGAATATGTCTGAACTCAACTTGATTCGATTTCAAGAAATTTCTTCGAGCTGGAACGTTGTAAAAAAGGTTTTTAATCTCGAAAGACGTTCCATTAGCACAAACAGCCTCAACATTGCTCACAACTTTACTGCCTTCAATATTGATTTGAATTCCAGTATCGTCTGACTCTAAGCGTGTTCTCATTTCAACATGCGCAATAGCTGCAATTGAGGCGAGCGCCTCCCCGCGGAAACCTTTCGTCACTAAAGAAAAGAGATCATCAGCCTTACGTACTTTGCTTGTTGCATGTCGCTCAAAACAAAGCAAGGCATCAGCAGAATTCATTCCTGAGCCATTATCAACAACCTGAATCAATGCTTTCCCCGATTCCTTGATGTTTACATCAATTTTAGTCGCTCCAGCATCCATGGCGTTTTCCATCAACTCTTTTACAACAGAAGCAGGGCGCTGAATAACTTCTCCAGCCGCAATTTGATTCGCAATGTGATCGGGTAGTAATTGTATCAAACTCATTCTAGGCTACCAAAGTTTGTTCACGATGGTATCAACACCATCTAATCCGTTCAGAACGAAATAACCAAGTGCCACAATGACAACGATTAACACTATGACGCGGATATTTGAAGAACGATTCTGCCCTTGACGGTATTCACCCCGAGAGAGCTCACTTTTGAAATTATCGCGAAACGCCGAACGACGCTCGTCATCAGATAATTCCCCTGACTTCATTTTCTCGTAGTATTCCTTTTTCTGCGCAAGGGATTCCTTACGTTCATCGTAATACCTTGGATTGTAATCAAATCGCCTGTTTTGAAGCGTGTTATTTAAGAATCGAAACCTCATAATCTTGTATCAAAATTAACAATTATTCCCTCGTTGGACGACTATCCTAGCATCAAAAAACATACCTTAATGTAACGATATGACAATGCGGCAGTTTTAAATCTGAAATACTTTGGAAAAGTTTTTGATTATCTACTGTGGATAAGTTAAAACCAGCAACATGATTACCAGTACAACAAGCCGTATTTTTGAATATATGAAAAATAAGCTCTTATTTAGATCTTTTGCCGTTGTTGCATTGGTATTTGCCGGTGTTTTATCACTTTCTCTTGTTGCTAGTAAGCCTGAAATTAAGGTGAAGGTCCCAACAAAAACGACTTGGGTCAATGCCGAATTGGAGAAAATGACATTGGAGCAGAAAATCGGTCAATTTTTCATGGTGGCAGCTTATTCGAATCGAGGAGAAGAGCATTATGCGCATTTAGATTCATTGATTACAGAGCAGCATATTGGCGGAATGATCTTTTTTCAAGGCCAGAGATTGAACATGAAGAATGTGATTGATCGCTTTCAAGCTAAGTCTGATGTTCCTTTGCTGATTGGACTAGATGCTGAATGGGGAGTGCAGATGCGCTTGTTTGGTGAGGATAGATTTCCTTACAATTACACCATTGGTGCTGCCAATGATCCAAAACTTACCAAAACGATTTCAGAAATGATCGCTCAAGAGTGCCGTGATATCGGTGTTCACATCAATTTTGCGCCCGTGGCAGATGTCAACAGTAACCCAAACAATCCTGTAATTGGATTTCGATCGTATGGTGAGAATCCAATTTCCGTCGCTTCGCACGTAAAAGCTGCTGTCCAAGGAATGGAGCAGCAAGGGGTACTTACGAGCATCAAACATTTCCCGGGACACGGAGACACTGGAAAGGATTCGCATTATGCACTGCCAGTAGTAGAAAACTCATACACGCAAATTGACGCAATTGATTTTCCTCCATTTAGAGCTGGAATAAGAGCTGGAACTGCTAGTGTGATGATCGCTCACTTAAGCGTGCCTGCTTTGGATTCTTCTGGAACACCAAGTAGCTTGAGCCCAATCATCATCAAAGAGTATCTGCAAGGTCAACTTGGCTTCAAAGGACTTGTGATCAGTGACGCGTTAAATATGAAGGCAGTAGCCGACCGTTACGGAAAGACAGAAGTGGTAGTGAAAGCGTTCCAAGCAGGATGTGACATTTTGTTGTTCCCGGAAAGTGTTGAAGACGCAATTCAAGCGATTAAAATGAAAGTTGAGGCTGAGGAGATTTCGATGGAAGAAATTGATGCGAGATGCAGAAAAGTACTGAACGCAAAGTACAAAGCGATCATCAACCCAAAAAAGGTCAAAAACTACGATGAATTTGAGATTGAATTGGCCAAGAAGCAAGTTTACGAGAAAGCGATTACCGTATTAAAGAATGAAAACGAAGCTTTACCTATCAAGCGATTCGATCAGCGAATTGCACATGTTAGCATCGGAACGAATACGCGCAACCTGAAGGAGTCGATAAATTTGGCTGCGCCATTGGACCATTTTCATTTTTATACTGTTGAGGAAGCTGAAAGACGACTCGGAGACACCTTGAATTCGTATGACATGATCATAACGGCACTTCACAGCAATACGGTGCGCTCTCGAAACGATTATGGTTTACCAAAAGGATGGCAGCAATGGATCAACAATCTGCCAGAAAAGAAAAACGTATTGGCCTTCTTCGGAAATCCTCTTGGTTTGAAAAATGCAAACCTCAGTAAAATGGATGCTGTTGTGCTGGGCTATGAGAATCATGCTTTGGCTCAAGATAGAATGGGACAATTCCTCATGGGAACATACGCTTCATCAGGTAAGCTGCCCATCACAATGAATGACGCCTACAGAAGAAATCATGGCGTGGAAGTGGCTTGGTCAGGCCGATTGAAAGAATCTCAGCCAGAAGAATTAGGAATTAGCCGTGTGAAATTGCTGGAGATTGACCGCATTGTTCAAAAAGGATTGGATGCCGGTGCTTTTCCAGGATGTCAAGTTGTCGTGGCAGTAAAAGGGAAGGTGATCTGGAGAAAGTCCTACGGATATCACACATACGATAAGAAACGCAAGGTTAAGAACACCGATCTATATGATATCGCATCCATTACCAAAATAGCCGCATCCACTTCATCATTAATGATTTTGGATTCTGAAGGTAAATTCGATTTGAGCTCGAAGTTGGGCGAGTATTTGCCGGATTTAACGGAAGGAACTGGCTATTCAAACATTGGATTGAGGAGCATGTTAGCGCATCAATCGGGGCTTGTAGCTTGGATACCATTTTACAAGCGGACGCTGGACGGTAGTCAACCGAGCAAACAATGGTACGCACCAATGAAATCTTCGCTAATGGATGTTCCAGTGGCGAACGATCTTTGGATTCAAAAAGCGTACACGGACACCATTTATCAGAGAATCTTACGGACTCCGCTTAAAACGAAGCGATACAAGTATTCGGATTTGGGGTATTATTTCATCAAGAAAATCGTCGAGAAGCAATCGGGGGAGAAAATGGAAGATTTCACACGAACAAGAATCTACGAACCAATGGGACTGCGCTACATGCGCTACAAACCCATGGATTATTTCCCCTTGTCGAAAATCACACCAACAGAAGACGATAAGATCTTCAGAAAACAGCTGGTGCATGGTCATGTGCACGATCCTGGAGCCGCAATGATTGGTGGAGTTGGAGGCCACGCTGGATTATTCTCTAATGCCGGTGACATGGCTTCACTCATGCAAATGTTCTTGAACAAAGGATCGTATGGAGGAACGCAGTACATTCAACCAGAAGTGATTGGAGAATATACAAAACGACAATATTCAAAGAACAGAAGAGGAGCTGGATTCGATAAACCAACCACTAACGGTAAAGGTGGTCCGAGCCACAATGGCGCTTCTGGATCTAGTTTTGGTCACTCTGGATTTACAGGAACTTTGGCCTGGGCAGACCCTGTGAATGAAATTAATTATGTATTCTTGTCTAACCGCGTGTATCCAGATGCTGAGAATTGGCTCCTCGTAAAAATGAGTACTCGAACTGAAATTCAGCGTGTGATTTACGAAGCGGTGCAACAAGCTAATCTATAAAACCGATTGCGTTTAAAATGTCGCAAAACAAACTACTAATTGTATCCCTACTTTTCCTGCTCGCCTGTGCAGCAATGTTTTCATTGTTTCTCCCGATTCATGAAGCACGAGTGGATGAATTAAAGTGGTATTTCGATGATCCAGCGTTTTGGATCTTACCCGCAAAAGACGTTTCTATTCCCATTTTCACAATTACGTATGGAACAATTATCACCTACGCAATTCTGAATCGCAAAGAGAAGTACTTCATTAGTAGGATGGCTTTTTCCTATGGTTTATTGCTCATAATCAGAACCATAACACTTTCTGTGCTCCCATTAAAAGAACCTGAAACCATCGTGTATTTAGAAGACCCATTTCTGAATACCTTTATTTACCAAGGGACAATCGATTCTGATTTGTTTTTCAGCGGACACACAGCCCTTGTTTGTTTGGTGTTCTTTCAAACACAGGGATGGAAGTGGCTTTTTGCACTTGTTGGGGTGACTTTAGGAATTCTTTTGATGATTCAGCGCGTGCATTATTCTATCGATATTCTTGCAGCTCTACCGTTTGCATATATAACTGTGAAGCTTGTCGATTTAGCGATTTATCGTCGTCTAAAAGAAGTATAAACTTGTATTTTTGCAATCAGAATTAGATAGAATGAAGATAGGAATTGTATTGTATCCAACATTTGGAGGAAGTGGAGTAGTAGCGACGGAATTAGGTAAATCTCTAGCAAAGAGAGGACACAATGTACACTTCATCACGTACTCACAACCGGTAAGATTGGGCTCATTCAGAGAAAATGTGACCTACCACGAAGTAGCTGTTTCAGATTACCCTCTTTTCGAATATCAACCATACGAGACTGTTTTGGCCAGTAAAATGGTGGATGTTGTGAAGCACGAAGGATTGGATATTCTTCACGTACACTACGCGATTCCACATGCATCTGCGGCATATATGGCAAAGATGATTTTGAGATCTCAAGGCATTGAAATTCCATTCGTGACAACTTTGCACGGAACGGATATCACGCTTGTCGGGCGCGATCCGTCATTTGAGCCAGTGATTACCTTCTGTTTGAATGAGTCTGACGCTGTGACAGCAGTATCTAAAAGTTTGAAAGAGGATACGTACAAGCATTTCACAACAACACGACCAATTGAGGTTATTCCGAATTTTATTAAAGTCCCTGCGGAAATAGAGGATATCGATCGATCGTTGAGGGAGCGTTATGCAGAAAAAGGTGAGTTCATTTTGTGCCATGTCTCGAACTTTAGAAAAGTGAAACGTGTCGAAGATGTTCTTCGTGTATTCCAGAAGGTAAATGCAGTAAAACCATCTCATCTCTTGTTAGTGGGGGATGGACCTGAGAGGTACAAGTTGGAAGAAATGTGTCGCGAATTGAATCTCTGCGATCGCGTGAAATTCTTAGGTAAAGTCACAGATACGCAGCATGTATTGGAAATAGCGGACGTGTTCGTTCTTCCTTCTGAAACTGAAAGCTTTGGACTGGCTGCGCTTGAAGCAATGGCAGTTGGAGTTCCAGTAATTTCTTCTAATACCGGAGGTATTCCTGAAGTAAATATTCACGGAGTAACAGGATTCTTATCGAATGTAGGAGATGTCGACGATATGTCTAAAAACATGCTCGAAATCTTCAAAGACGAAGAAACATTGATGCAGTACCGACGAAATGCTCAAAACAGAGCGAAAGAGTTCGATTTGAGCTCAGTGGTTTCTCAATATGAAGCGGTTTACAATTCTTTATTAGAATTGGCTTAGAGTAACGACAGCTACTGCTGCATTGTATGCCCTAACTCGTGTGAAATCAATTCAAACACCTGTTCATTAAGCATGCCATCTAATTTGCCAGATGCGTTTTTAGCTGATAGAAATTGAGCAACCTCTCGCTCATTTGGAGGGTACGATTTCGCAATTTGATCACGATCTCTTTTTAAATTGAACACTTTAGGTCCGAGGGTTACTTTTCTTGACATTTGTGTAGTTTTTGTTAGTGAAATAGTTCTTTCGTAGAATTAGGCCAATTCAAATTCTTCCGAGTATTTTTTCAATGATTTGCTTTCAGAATAACTGTTTAAGGTTGATGCTCGTTTTGCAAATACTGTTGGTTTGATTGCTGCTTCTATTGATTTTTTCTCAAATCCTAGTGATTCCATGTGCTCAGTAAACAATTTTTCTCCTTTTACTTTGATCCAATGATGAATGAAAGAAAGGATCGCATCGTGAATTTCCTGATCAATTTTGTCCTGCCTGCTCGCATAAGAATGAATTTCAAGCGCTGGAAGATCAATTAAAATTGAGTCCTTTCCTTCTGAGGTTGACATGTTTATGTTCACGAAGTACTTTCCGTCCTTGACTTCGATATACTCTTCATTTTTTTGAAATCGGATGTTATCTATCATGCGGTTCATGGTTTGGATGGTGAACTAATTTACAAATTTTACTCAAGCAAAAAAGGGATAAGCAAAAAAAAGACCCCACTTCGAATATTAACGAAGTGGGGCCCAAGTATTTGTGTAATTGACTATATGTTCTCGATAATCATCGCAGAAGCACCACCGCCTCCATTACAAATTCCAGCACCTCCGTACTTTCCTCCGTTCTGTTTCAGCACGTTAATCAATGTCACAATGATTCTTGAACCTGAACTTCCAAGTGGGTGACCGAGTGCAACTGCTCCTCCGTTCACGTCAACTTTAGCAGGATCCAATCCTAATTTCTGCGTATTTACAATTCCTACAACTGAAAATGCTTCGTTCAATTCCCAGAAATCAATATCAGAAGTAGACAAACCAGCTTTCTTCAATGCAACTGGAACAGCTTTCGATGGAGCAGTAGTGAACCATTCTGGCTCGTGTGCTGCATCTCCGTAACCAACGATCTTCGCGATTGGAGTAACGCCTAATTCATCAACTTTCTCTTTGCTCATCAACACCAAAGCAGAAGCACCATCATTCAATGTTGAGGCGTTTGCTGCAGTTACTGTTCCTTCTTTCGTGAATACAGCACGCAATTGTGGAATCTTCTCCATTCGAACGTTTGTGTATTCTTCGTCTTTATCTACGATAATCGCATCTCCACGACGCTGTGGCACTTCAACTGGAATGATTTCATCATCGAATTTTCCAGCATCCCAAGCAGTTGCCGCACGGTTGTATGACTCAATTGCGAAGTTATCTTGATCTTCTCTTGAAATGTTGTTTTCAGTTGCACATTTATCAGCACAAACTCCCATGTGAACTTCATTGTAAACGTCAGTCAAACCGTCGTTTACCATTCCATCGATCATTTTCACATTCCCAAGCTTAGTTGCTTTACGCGCATTGTAGTAATGTGGAACTGAACTCATGTTTTCCATTCCTCCTGCAACAACTACGTCGTTATCTCCAGCAATAATCGATTGTGCAGCCATACTCAAAGCTTTCATTCCTGATGCACATACTTTGTTTACTGTTGTACAAGGAACGTTTTCGTTGATTCCAGCGAAAATTGATGCTTGTCGAGCAGGTGCCTGACCTAATCCAGCTTGAAGTACATTCCCCATGTAAACCTCATTTACCACTTCTGGAGAGATTCCTGCTTTCTCAAGTGCTCCTTTAATTGCAGTAGCTCCTAATTTCGTTGCAGGAACACTTGAAAGTGCACCACCAAAACTTCCCATTGGTGTTCTAACTGCTGATACTATATAAACTTCTTTACTCATCGTAATATCTTTGTTTTGAGCCACGAAAATAACAATAAAAAACGACTGTGCAGAGCAGCAGTTATTGTACAATTCACCCTAATTTTCCTACAACTGACAGAAAAAACGAACTTTGTTGACATGTATTAAAAGGAGAGCGTTAAATTTGTAACTGAAATTGAAAACAAGAAAAATGAGAAAGAACCTAATTATTGCGCTTTTTGCTATTATCGCTTTGTCAAGTGCACACGCTCAGGAAGATACCATTCCTTCGAACTGGAGACTAAAAGCAATTTATGGCTTAAATGGGACGCAAAGTTCATTTGTAAACTGGAATGCTGGAGGACGTAACAACATCGCTTTATTGGGATACGTTGCAGCGTCAGCGAAGTACGAAAAGGGAAACCTTAAATGGGACAATGACCTTGGAGCGGCGCTTGGAGGAATGCAGTATTTGGATGCTGAAGTTGGCAGCGAATTGCAAAAAACAGACGACCGTATGGAGCTTGCAACGAACTTAGGGTACAAATTGAAAGAACACTATTACCTTTCTATGCTAGGTTCATTCCGAACACAGTTTATTGAAGGTTTGGATGAGTCATTGGTTAGAACATCGACGTTCATGGCGCCAGGATACGTAAACTTATCTTTGGGTATCGATTACACGCCAAATGATAATTTCTCAGCTTTCCTTTCACCTTTAGCATCGAAAATGACCTTTGTAACTGATCCAACGTTGTCAGCTGTTGGTTCTTTTGGTGTTGATGCAGGGGAGACGTTCCGTGGTGAGTTCGGGGCATACTTCAAAATGAAGTACAACAAAGAATTGTTCAAGAATATTGAGATGAAATCCAAGATAGAGTTGTTCTCGAATTACATCGAAAAACCACAGAACATTGACGTGAACGCGGAAATCTTATTCTCATTCAAAGTGAACAACTGGTTCTCAGCTTCATTATTGTGGAACTTGATCTACGATGATGATATCAGAATTACAGATAGCAACGGGAACACGGGTCCAAGAACACAATTCAAATCAGTTTTAGGATTAGGAGTTTCGTACACGATGAAAAACTTCACAGATAAGAAATAGTTTTTAGCTACTTCTAATCTACTACACGGCGTCCCATCAATTAATCGGTGGGACGCTTTTTTTTGTCCTGTTGTCAACGAGTTTGTTATTTTTGATATCGCATGAAGTTTTTCTCTGATATTTCTATTTGGTGGCTCATTCCTTGGGCGATCATTTCTGTTCTAATCGCGTTTTGGTATTACCGAAAACAAAAGGGATTGGAAGAGGTTTCAGTTTGGATGAAACGTGGACTCATTGCTTTGAGAAGTTCGGCGCTCTTTATTCTTGGAGTGTTGCTAATTGGTCTCTTACTAGAGTCTGTGGAACACCGCGAAGAAAAGCCTGTTTTCATCACCTTAATTGACAATTCGACATCTGTTCTAAATTACAAAGACAGCTCAAAGGTCAAGCAAAGAGTCGACAATTTCACCAAAGAGTTAAAGGAACGCTACAAGGATAAGTTTGATGTTGTTCAGTATTCAGTAGGAAATTCCTTTTCGACTGACAAGCCCACTTATTCTGATCATTTCTCCAACCTGAATGCCGGGTTTGAAGAATTGTTTACGAAGTATTACAATCAAAATATTGGTGGGATCTGCTTTATTTCTGATGGTAATTTCAACAAAGGAAGTGACCCGAGTTATGCAGCGGAAAAGATTGCTCTGACTCCAATTTTCACGGTTGGAATGGGCGATACGATTCGAAAGCGTGATCAAGTGATTCGCAACGTCGCAGTAAATGATATTGCATTTTACAAAAATAAATTTCCCGTTGAAGTTGATATCCAAGCAGCTCGAGTAGGGAAGGTGGCCAGTTCCGTTTCGATCTACAAAGACGGAAAGAAAATAGCTTCAAAACCAATTACGTATACAGATGGAAACCTTGATTTCACCCATGTATCCTTGATGCTGGAAGCAACGGAAATCGGATTTGTCAACTACACTGTTCAGTTAGAATCATTGGCGAATGAATCTTCATACGAAAACAACAGGTGGTCGTTTTATGTTGAAGTTATTGATTCGAGAAGTAAAATCTTATTGCTCGCAAACGCTCCACATCCAGACGTTGCGGCTGTGAAAAATGTCATTGAACGCGATGAAAATGTCGAAGTTACTTCCATGTTGACGAGTGAATTCTCAGGTAATCTTGAAGAATATGCCCTGTTAATTCTTCACGAACCGGGAGGATCAGCAAGCGGAAATTTCTTGCAAAAGGTGAAAACTGCGAAGCTTCCTGTATTGTATATGATTGGGAATAATTCGAGTCCAGCTGCAATATCTCAATTGGGGATTGGCTTGAAAATGCCGTCGGGTAGAAGATCAGACGAAGTGCAAGCAGCACCTAAAAGTGGATTCCAACTCTTTGAGACCTCTTCAGACTTAAATTCAGGATTGGAGTACTGGCCACCGTTGACTGTTCCTTTTGGAGAGATTAGAGCCTCTCAGGGCGATATCTTACTCACACAGCGAATTGGTTCGGTTGTTAAGAAAGATCCGATCATCTATTTCACTTCAGGAAATAGAAAGCAAGGAGCGATCATTGGTGAAGGCTTGTGGAGATGGAAACTCATGGAGTACGCACGCACCAAAGGAAACAAAGGCTTCAATGAATTGATTCAAAAGAGTGTTCAGTATTTGGTTGTGAAGAAAAACACGGATGCCTTGCGCGTAAATCTACCTAGAAGATTCAATGTAAATGATGATGTAATCATCAATGCTGAGTTCTACAATTCATCTTTGGAACGCATTACAGACCCGAGTATTTCGTTCGTTCTGACGGATCAAGATGGCGACAAAGTAGATTACACCTTCGCAAAAGGAGAATTGGATTATCGTTTATCATTAGGAAAACTGCCAGTTGGAAAATACGATTGGACAGCCAAAACAACCTTCAATGGAAAGAGTTATTCTAAGTCTGGATCTTTTGTTGTGAATGATATTTCTTTGGAAAACTTGGAGACAAGCGCGAATCACAACTTGCTTCAGCAGATTGCAGACAATTCGAATGGGAAGTTCTACAAATTGAAGAACGTGAACAAGATGTTAGATGATATCGACAAACGAACAGATATCGTTACGATCACTTCAGACGAATCAACCTTTAAAGATTTCATTGATTACAAGTGGTTGTTCTTCTTGTTGATTGTGCTTCTTGGGCTAGAATGGTTCTTGAGAAGGAGAGTGGGGTCGTACTAAGCGTCCTTCGGTCGCTTCATTGAAAGATTAGCTTCCCTTCGGTCCGCTATTAAAAAATTAAAAGATTTTAAGGATTGAAAAAATAGCTTGGTTGAAATCATAATAAGCACTTTTTCTTTTTATTCTATGTGAATTTAGCTCGCGAAAGAATCTTGCAATCCTTCAATTAAGCATCTTTCAGTTAATAATTTTAGACCTGTATATAA
The DNA here is from genome assembly GCA_029252405.1 of Crocinitomicaceae bacterium. GTDB lineage: Bacteria > Bacteroidota > Bacteroidia > Flavobacteriales_D > Crocinitomicaceae > UBA4466. Next base: position 9,237 of record JAQXBM010000014.1, on the reverse strand, counting down.
TAAACTAGAATTGATCGCGTTCTAATCATGTAAAACGCAATTCAAATACATGCCTATGTTAAAAAAATACCCTAAAACTGCTCCTAGCACGGAGTTGAAAAGTGCCCCAAAAGCTTCAACACTCAACGCGATCTTGAATTACAGCAAGTCGATTGAAGTACAGAAGACACGAAAAAACAACGCGAGATTGTTGATTCATTTGAACTAAACCCATTAATATATAAAAAGCCCCATCTGATTAACAGATGGGGCTTTTTCGTCTTGTAATAGTGAATATGCACTTCGGCTCCGCTCAGCGCCCGCCTTCAATGGTGAGCTGAAACCTTGGGCACTGAGCGGAGCCGAAGTGCAATCTCTCTACCAAATCTTCGAAATCGTTTCGCTAGAATTTCTCATTGGATCTCCTTCTTTCACATCAAATGCTTCGAAGAACTCCGGGCAATTCATTAACGGTCCATTCACTCGGTACATTCCTGGAGAGTGCGGATCATTCGCGATTCTGTTTTTCAACTCTTCGTCCGTATAGTTGATTTTCCATAACTGAGCGAATCCAATAAAGAAGCGCTGTGAAGGTGTGTATCCTTTTTTCTTTACTCCTGATTGGTATTCAACCGTGCGCTTGTAAGCATAGTAAGCAAGTGTCAATCCTCCTAAATCGGCAATGTTTTCTCCCATTGTCAAGTCTGGATTTACACAGTGACCATCAATAGGGCAGAACCCTGAGAAGGTCGCTCCTAACTTAGATGTGCGCTCTTCGAACAAATTCCGATCAGATTCTGTCCACCAGTTTTTGAATGAACCATCCGCTGCGAATTTCGATCCCATGTCGTCGAATCCGTGTGTGAACTCGTGTCCAATCACCATTCCAATTCTACTGTAGTTTACGGCATCCTCGTATTGATCACTAAAGAAAGGCGCCTGCATAATTCCTGCTGGAAAAGCAATCTCGTTCAAAAGAGGGTGGTAGTATGCGTTTACCATGTGAGCTGGCATTCCCCATTCGTCTTTATCAACTGGTGCATCCAACTTCGCCATGTTTTTCTTGTGATCGTAGCGTGCCATTTCGCGAATGTTCTCAACGTAGTTTTCAGGTGTAAAATTCAATGCACTGAAATCCTCCCATTTTGACGGGAACCCTAATTTACGTCCAATCGAATTCAATTTGTTTAGCGCTTCTTTTTTCGTAGTCGCTGACATCCAGTCTAAGCCCTCAATTCGCTCACGGAAAACGATTAACAAGTTGTCAACCATTGTATTTACACGCTGCTGTGCTTCGTCAGAGTAGTGCTTTTCAACGAAAGCCTTACCCAATACTTCACTGAAAGTCATGCGCGTAATTTCATCAATTGCACGTTCATTCAATGGCTTCATTTCTTTCTTTCCAGACAAAACTGTTCCATAGAAAGCGAAGTTTTTCTCAATGAATTTCTCATTCATGTGTCCAGCGTAGTGATCCACAACTTTCCATTTCAAGTAGTTCTTCCATTGCTGAAGTGGTGTGTTTTTCACCTGTTGGAATACACCATCCATAAATTTAACTTGTCCAACGATCAAAGAATCAAATGAATTTGAACCAACCAATGAGAAGTAATTTTCCAATTCGAATCCTTCTGAACGCGTCGTCATTTTATCTCGACTGCGCTTGTTATAAGTGTTTTCTGGAATTCTTCTTTCCGCCGGTGTCATTGCTCCTTCAGCCAAAGTTTTCTCAAACTCCAATACACCTTCAGCAAAGTTCATTGCATCGGAATTTTTCATCCCACACAATTCCATCATTCCTGAAATGTGAATAACGTATTGTTCTCGTATCTCAGCCTTGTCATCAGAGAAATAGTAATCTTTGTTTGGCAATCCCATTCCACCTTGTCCCATGTAAGAGATGTGGTAATCGACGTTCTTCAAATCTTGCCCAACGCCAAATCCAAAGAGCGTATTGATTCCCATTTGGTGGTGTTCAGCAACAACGTAAACCAAATCTTTCTTTGAGTTCATTTTGTCAATTCGCACCAATTCGTTCTCGATCACTTCAACACCTTTTTGGTTTCGTACTTGCAAATTCATGTACGATTCGTAGTAATCACCAAGAATTTGATTCGTAGAACCTTTCGCTGCGTCTTTGTCATCTTTTGCGATTTCAAGAATCTTTGTCAGCTTTGCCTTGTTGGCTTGATCCAGCTCGTTAAAACTTCCCCAACGCGATTCTGATGCAGGAACAGGATTGTTTTTCGTCCATGTTCCATTCGCAAATTGGAAAAAATCATCTTGTGGACGCGTCGCTTGGTCCATGTAATCAATATCGATTGTTTCACCAACTACTGATGTAACAGCCTCCTCTGCGATTTCTTCCGTCGTTTCCTTTACAACGTCGCAAGCGATAAGTACAACAGCACCGATCGACAAGGCAATAATTGTGTTTTTCTTCATAACTTATTTCTGATTGGGTGTGAGAAGCATTTCAACGTGAGGAATTCCATCCTCCAAGTATTCTTTGCCTGTTGAGGCGAAATCATGCTTTCCGTAATAATTTTCTAAATGTTTTTGTGCTGAGATGCGAATAGGGGCGTTGCCAAATTCGAGTTTTGAGAAATCGATGCATTCCTTCATCAGTTCGTGACCAAGTCCTGTTCCCCGGGATTCTTCTTGAATGACTACGCGACCAATTGCCACGTCATCGTAAATCAATCCTGGAGGGACGATGCGAGCTGTGGAAATGACATTTCCTTTTCCGTCTCTACAAAATGCGTGGTAGCATTTCTTGTCCTTTCCATCTAAATCTTGGTACGGACAGTTTTGCTCAACCACAAAAGCCTCCATGCGTAATGCGATGATATCATGAAATTCGTTCAATGATAAATCGCGAAAATGTTTTATTTGCCAGTCTGTGTGCATTCAATCTTTGTTTTATGTTTGGATAACTCCAACGTTGTATGGTTTTTCTGGCTTTGCGTTGTTTGCCATTTGAATTCCCATGGAAATTACTTTGCGCGTTTCAATTGGATCGATGATCGCATCTACCCACAAACGACTTGCTGCATAATATGGTGAGATTTGTTCATCGTATCGATCTTTGATCTTATTGAACAACTCTTTCTCTCTTTCGGGTGTGATTTCTTCTCCACGTTTCTTTAATGACGCTACTTCAATCTGAAGCAATACTTTCGCTGCGGATGCTCCACTCATTACAGCCAGCTCAGCTGTTGGCCAAGCGACAATTAAGCGCGGGTCGTAAGCTTTACCGCACATTGCGTAGTTTCCTGCTCCGTATGAGTTACCTGTGACAATTGTAAACTTCGGAACAACGGAGTTTGACATGGCGCTAACCATTTTCGCTCCGTCCTTAATGATTCCACCGTGTTCGCTTTTCGAACCAACCATGAATCCAGATACGTCCTGAAGAAATACCAATGGAATGTTCTTTTGATTACAATTCATAATGAATCGAGCGGATTTGTCGGCTGAATCTGAATAAATTACACCTCCAAATTGCATTTCACCTTTTCCGTTCTTTACAATTTCTCGTTGATTCGCCACAATTCCAACGCTCCATCCATCAACACGTGCGTAGGCACAAACGATGGATTTTCCATAGTCCTCTTTGTATTCAGTGTATTCAGAATCATCAACAAAACATTTGATTAATTCTGTAACATCGTAGGGTTTTGCGCGATTTTCAGGAAGGATTCCGTACATCGTTTTCGCTTCAACCTTTGGTTCGATGGATTCCTTGCGATCAAATCCTGCTAATTCCTTTTGACCAACCTTATCAATAAGTCCTCGAATTGTTTTCAAGCACTCTTCGTCATTAGGAACGCTATAATCACACACACCAGAAATCTCGGTATGCGTTGTCGCTCCACCAAGCGTTTCATTGTCGATTGTTTCTCCAATTGCTGCTTTCACCAAATAAGATCCAGCGAGGAAGATCGTTCCCGTTTTATCCACGATCAATGATTCATCTGACATAATAGGGAGGTAGGCTCCACCAGCGACGCAGCTTCCCATCACCGCGGCAATTTGGGTAATTCCCATTGAGCTCATTACAGCGTTATTTCTAAAAATACGCCCGAAGTGTTCTTTATCCGGGAAGATCTCATCCTGCATCGGAAGGAATACACCTGCCGAATCTACTAAATAGATAATAGGAAGTTTGTTCTCCATGGCGATTTCCTGAGCACGAAGGTTCTTCTTCCCAGTAATAGGAAACCAAGCTCCCGCTTTCACAGTTGCGTCATTTGCCACAACGATGCATTGTTTTCCGCTTACATAACCGATCATTACAACAACTCCACCACCTGGACATCCGCCGTGTTCTTCATACATTCCACGTCCAGCGAAAGCACCTATCTCAATGCGTTCCGTATCCTCATCCAAAAGAAAGTCAATTCGCTCCCGAGCAGTCATCTTGCCTTTGTCGTGCAATTTCTCGATGCGCTTTTTCCCTCCGCCAAGGTAAACCGTTGCCAGCTCACGTTTTAGCGTCGATAATTTCGTGCGCATTTCATCGTCGTTTTTATTGAATTCTAACTCTGTCTTTGATATAGCCATTTTCTTGTTTCAAAAGTCCCCCAAATATAGACAAATCGATTAAGTTTTCTTAGCCAACCATCCCGAATATCATCCCTTGTTCACATTGAATTGTTTGAAAATCGATCTGCAATATTTGCGCTATAGTGCTACCTTTGTTTCATGCAAGATTCGTTTAAGTATAAAGGGATGCGACGTCAATTAATTTCTGAATTGGCAGCGAAAGGAATTGAAGATCAGCGAGTATTGGATGCATTTGATGCCATCCCTCGCCATTTCTTTTTGGACAATGCTTTCGCAGAACAGGCTTATACGAACATGGCATTTCAAATTGGATCTGGACAAACGATCAGTCATCCTTATACAGTTGCCTTCCAAACGCAGTTGTTGGAGATTAAAAAAGGAGATAAAATTTTAGAGATTGGCTCTGGATCTGGTTTTCAGACGTGTGTACTGTGCGAGTTAGGAGCTAAAGTCTTCAGTATTGAACGTCACAAGGAGTTGCATTTGAAAGCGAAAGGAATCGTTCGTCACTTTGGATATTCAGCACGATTGAGCTTCGGCGACGGTTACAAAGGATTGCCCACATTTGCTCCATTCGATAAAGTCATCATAACCTGTGGTGCTCCTGAAATCCCAATGGAATTGTTGAATCAACTGAAAATTGGAGGACTGATGATTATTCCAGTTGGAGCAGGAGAGAAGCAGATGATGAAACGCGTCATCAAAACATCAGAATCAGAATACACAGAAGAAGATTTAGGCGTTTTTAGCTTCGTTCCGATGCTGGAAGATCGCGTCAAGTAAGATGAGGCCAAACGAACAGAGGGCCAAGCTTGCAATTGTATTCTTGTACTTTGTTGCTGCCGCTAGCTTCATCTTTTCCTTGCATTACTTGGTCAATATTTACATCATTAACAGTTATGAAACAGGGGACAGCCCGTCTTTCGAACAATTGGATAAGCTTTTGGTATTCTTTTCTTTAGGAACAATCCTTTATGCGATTTGCTACTTACTTTGCGCCATCTTTTTCATTCTATGGTTCACACGGGCCTATCGAAACCTTCAAATTGTGCTTCCAAAATCAAAGTTCGCTTATCGTCCCTGGGCGGCAGCAGTAGTGTGGTTTATACCTCTTTGGAATATTTTTGGGCCGTATAAAATTGCAACGAATTTGTTCGATAAGGCGGAAGACTATCTGATGAGTGAGGATAAATGGATGCGTAATCGAAATTTCGACATCGTTAAGGGGACATGGTGGGCACTGTGGATTACCTCTGCAGTACTGGTGAGAACGAGCACGTATTACGCGAACAAAAATGTACTTTCCGTCGAGGCGAATGTGGGAGCTTTTATTGGCTTTTTATTGTCTATTACTTGTGCACTTGTTGGCGTACAGATGATCAAGAACTACTCGAAGATGGAGAAGCTTTTGATGAAACTTGACTCAAACGACAGTTCGATTTCGAGCACAATAACAAACGACGACTTATTGGATTCGGGAATTTAAAAATATTTGAATAAAAAAAGAGTGGTTTCGATTGTGTCGAGACTACTCTTTTTTGTTCGATAGTTTGAGTGTGAGGGATAGTGTGAGTGAAGAGGGAAGCTGCCGAGATTACAGTTTCGTTCTCTGGAATTCGCTATCACTCTTGCGGCAGCTTAACCGAACTTACAAAGCACACCACCCATTAGAGCCAATGTAAAGATCCAGTAACCTCCGTTGATTGCAACATATTTAAATGATTTGCGCTCAAAGATTGCCACTGTTCCCAAAATTGGTGTGACAAACAATACTCCGATGAGTATACCGTGGAAAGAACCGTGTCCGAATGTTCTAAAACGATCACCAAATTCCAACATCAAGTTGTCAACTCTGTTCATTACAGCCGACCCTTCAACACCGAAACCAGTTTCGCCAGCGTAGAGGGAATAAACATCCGTTTGATGCACAACAAATCCAAACAAGAATGCGGAGAAAAGGAAGGCGCAAATGAAAGAAACAAGCAACATTTTCAACATGTTTCCACCTTTAATCATTTCTTCCGTCACCATGGCTTCTTTCATCCAGACGTTTCCGAGTAATTTTGGGTTGTAATAAACAAATCCAATAACCATTGGTATCAGTGCGACAAGCACCACAATCAGTAAATTCGGCATCATAAGCGTTAGTTTTTAGTTTAGACTAAAATAAATAAATTTGTTTAAGACGGTTTATTCTCCTGATAAAGAGGTAATCAAATATTTTTGGTTCAGTTTACGGATTAATAATAATTAGAGTGGATTTCCCAAATTTTAGTTTTGTTTAACATTTTATTTAAATGATTAAACATAACTTGCGCTCGTTGGATTTGAAAAAGTTAGGAATTCGACGAATTAAGTAAAAACAAAAACTAATAAAAAGGAAATTATGAAAGCTAGAAAGGTAATAATGGCGTTCGGTATTGTAGGACTTTTTGCTGCAACGTCTTGTGACACGCCAGCAACGGAAGAAGTAGAAGATGAACAAACAGAAATGACTGCTGAGGATGATGCGAATGAGGAAATGGATGAAATGACTGAGACGCCAAACATTGTAGGTGTTGCAGTTGGAAATGAAAACTTCTCAACTTTAGTAACGGCAGTAAAAGCAGCAAACTTAGTAGAAACTTTAAGCGGTGATGGTCCGTTTACCGTATTTGCTCCTACCAACGATGCTTTTGCACAGTTGCCGGAAGGTACGGTGGCGTCGTTGTTAGAGCCAGAAAATTTGGAATCACTCACAAGTATTTTGACGTACCATGTCGTATCGGGTAAATTCGATGCTGCGACTGTAGTAGAAGCGATTACAGCAAACGCTGGTGCTCTTGAAGTAACAACAGTGCAAGGAGGTACATTAGTAGCGTCTCTCGACGGGGATAGTGTTATCTTAACGGATGAGAAAGGAAATACGTCAACGGTGGTGATCGCAGATGTTGAAGCTTCCAATGGAATTATTCACGCAATTAATACTGTGGTCATGCCTGAGTAAAATTGTTTAGTTAATATTAGAAAGTCTCCTCGGTTCTGCTGTGGAGACTTTTTTTACGTCGTTATTCTAAGTCAGTTCCTTTCTCGTTAGACTATTATTTCTTCGTTATTTCATTCGGCGTACTTGCTTGATATATTGGGTTCCGAAAGGTTTTTACGAGGTTGACCATTAAAATCACCATCAAGATCACCACAGAAAAGAACGCCATGGTATAGCCGATTTTATAGGTATGAACCGTGAAGGTTCCAATCATTGGTCGCATGGTGAATTGCATGAGGAAAAGCGAAAAGAGCAAGCCAAAGCAAAGCACAAAGGAAATAATAGCCGTAAATCGACCGCGTTTGAGGTTTGCGACGAGTAAAATCAAAATCATGATCCCCAAAGGGAGAAAGACCATTCCGAAATCGTAACCCCGCTCAATGATTTTTACTCCTGGTTCGTATTGATGTTCGATAAATGGAAGGAAGATCGCGATAATCAAGAGGAGTAAGGGGATGGGCGAGATGTATTTGAGGTTTTTCATTTTTTCAATTTTCTGATCTTCGATTTTCCAGTGAGCACTAAGTTAGTTAATCTTTCTTGTGGTTCGATTCCTTAAGAGCTTATTTAGACTCCGCTCAGTGGCCTTGCTTTAGTAGGGTAGATCTAATGATGTCTAAAACAAAAATCCCGACCCATTCCAATAAATCAGAACGAATCGGGAATACAATCCACGTAACTTTCAATTATGAATTGCTAGAACGCGCTTTAGTAAGCTCGCTGAAGTGTTTTCTGTGAATTGCCCTGATCGAAACGATACAAATCGGGATCAACGTAATATTTAACGGCAAGTACCAATTGGCAGGATCAAACGAAAGAAATCTACGATATTCATCAAAGAACAATGGGGAAATCATTACTATGATTGCGAATAACTTCGAAGCTAGGACCCACTTAACTCCTGACGGGATGAATGAATACGCAAGAATAAGGAAACAAGTCAGTGCTGAAAGAATCTCACTCAACAATAGTCCTGTTCCTGTTAGATCCCACAATAGACTAATATTCACCAGGCAAACCGCAATCGTAATGGCGAATCCAGTAATTAAAATAATTGCTTTCATAACGTTCAATTTGATGGTTTTTATTCTTCTTCGGTGTCGATTAGCTTCGTGTCACGTGTGTTCTTCTGAACAGCAATCGCAGCAAACAAAGCGAGGGTAAACGACATTCCGTAGAATCCTTTTTCGCTAAGTTCCAAATCAGCATTTCTCAAACCGACAACTAGCAATACGATGGATGCAAGAGTTGTAAACCAGCTAATTCCGTAATAAATGTCCGTTACAGGGATTCCTTCAGATTTATCGCGAACACATTTCTGAACTGAAATTCCTGAAAACAAGCCGAAGAGGATAATAGTGAAGTAATATCCTTTTTCGTTGAGTAACATGTCTGCGTTCCATAAACCTATGCAGTAGGAGATAAGGCCAATTCCGAGTGCTGCCCATGATGCTCCAATGAAAGCGGCGGTCGGGCGAATGCCTTTCAATTCTTTGATTTTCGATTCTTTCTTCTTTGATCCAGTTTTCTCTTCTGCTACTGGATTCGATACTGAATAATTTGTTTGTTCTAACATACTCTTTAGTTTAAAAGTTCTCGACAAAGATGCGTGTGATGAGGAGTGTAGGAAAGCGAATTATTGTATATTTATTACGCTATAATTT
>JAQXBM010000076.1 GCA_029252405.1 Crocinitomicaceae bacterium | reverse complement strand
CGTCAATTCCCTTCGAACTGAAGAGAGTTATTCTCTTGGAAATTACCGTTACGAAGTAAAACCGCGATTGCTTCATTTTAAAGGTGATTTTAAGAAGCTTTCACCAAAGGAGGGAGCATTATTGGAAATGCTGTGTAGACATTTGAACAATGTAACACCCCGCGAAAAGGCACTGGTCGAAATTTGGAAGGAAGACAACTATTTCACAACGCGAAGCATGGATGTGTACATCGCAAAACTGAGAAAATATTTAAAAGATGATGGCTCGGTGAAGATCGAGAATGTACATTCTAGTGGGTATGGACTTTATGTTAAATAACGCTTTCAGCAGATCAACATCAGCCTTACTTTACCATGATTCTCTTCCGGCGCTCGATGTACACAGGGTAAACTCTCACTGTTTGGATGATCCACCGCTAATCGCCATAGATGACCGGTTCCCAAATTAATGGGTTGTGCATCCACCTTCGATTGATAATGGAGGTCGAAGAAATGTTCACTCAGGAACTCTTCGAAACTTTCCTCAGAACCATCATGTAGTTTTTTCAACTCTGCGCGAATTTCAGGAATGAGAACTTTTTGCTCAGCTTGAGAATTGCATAGAATGTCACTTGATGCTCCGTTATAGGTGCACAAAAAGGTTGACGTTGGAATAGGCGAGCGATCGACATGATAAGAGTAGACATCGGTTGGAAAGAAGAATTCATCTCTGTCGTAATGCCTGATAAGATTGAGAACTGGAGATGCTCCATGATTTTTCAACAGGCTCATGTCACTGAGCAAGATTTCGCGAGCAAGCTGTCCGTTTTTGCTTAATTCGAGTGAGCAAAGGTCGCTCAAGTCGACTTCCATTATGTTTTCAGAGAAATCAATTTTATCGACGATTTCTGAAAAATCACCGGATAAATTTCTTGACCAACATGCGGCATTTTGATTCCCTTGAAAGGATACCGAAATGAGATCTTCAAACGTCTCAGCATAAAGGATTTGTCTCTCTGAAGAAGACATCAGTCATTCAACTTCAAAACGGCCAAGAAGGCTTCTTGAGGAATCTCTACACGACCTACTTGACGCATTCGCTTCTTACCGGCTTTTTGCTTTTCAAGGAGTTTACGTTTACGTGAAATATCACCACCGTAACATTTTGCAGTCACATCCTTACGAAGTGCCTTGATCGTTTCACGAGCTATAATCTTCGCGCCAATAGCCGCTTGAATTGGAATCTCGAACTGCTGTCTTGGGATCAGTTCTTTTAGCTTCAAACAGATTTTCTTTCCGAGCTCAAACGCATTACTTCTGTGAACCAATGCGGATAGAGCATCCACTTGTTCCGTATTCAAAAGAAGATCGAGTTTGATCAGATCAGAACGCTTGTATCCGATTGGGTGATAATCAAATGAAGCATATCCGCGAGACACCGTTTTCAGGCGATCGTAGAAATCAAAGACGATTTCACCCAAAGGCATTTCAAAAGTGATCTCAACACGATCTTGTGTCAAGTATACTTGATTTTTCAACTCACCACGTTTCTCAATACACAAAGTCATAATTTGACCTACGTATTCTGATTTTGTTATGACTGAAGCCTTGATGTATGGCTCTTCAATGAAATCCATTTTAGAAGGATCGGGTAACTCAGATGGGTTGTTTACGATCAGCTCATCTTCAGGAGTCTTCGATAAGAATGCTTTGTACGATACGTTAGGAACGGTTGTAATCACAGTCATGTTGAACTCGCGCTCCAAACGCTCTTGGATAATCTCCATGTGCAACATTCCCAAGAAACCACAACGGAATCCGAAACCAAGTGCGGCGGACGATTCTGGTTCAAAAACCAACGATGAATCATTCAATTGCAATTTCTCCATAGAGTAACGCAACTCTTCGTAATCCTCAGTATCAACTGGGTAAATTCCAGCAAAGACCATTGGTTTTACGTCCTCGAATCCTTTTACAGCAACTTCACAAGGATTTGCATGACTCGTAATCGTATCTCCAACTTTTACCTCTGCAGCTTTTTTGATTCCTGAGATGATATAACCTACATCACCTGTCAAAACTTCCTTTTTAGGACTAATTGACATCTTCAGAATCCCAACCTCCTCTGCGTTGTAATCTTTGCCGGTATTCAAGAATCGGATTTTTTCTCCTTTTGAGATTTTTCCATTCAAGACTCGGTAGTAAGCAATAATTCCTCGGAACGGATTAAATACCGAATCGAAGATCATGGCTTGCAAAGGCGCATTTGGATCTCCTTTTGGAGCTGGAATACGTTCGATAACCGCCTTGAGTATATCGTCAACACCCAATCCAGTTTTACCAGAAGCGGGAATAACGTCAGCTGGATCACAACCGATTAAGTCAACAATTTGATCCGTAACTTCCTCAGGCATCGCTCCAGGCAAATCCATTTTATTGAGAATTGGAATGATTTCCAAGTCGTGCTCTAATGCTAAATAAAGATTCGAAATTGTTTGAGCTTCAATTCCTTGAGAAGCATCTACAATCAGCAAAGCTCCTTCACAGGCTGCAATGGATCGTGAAACTTCGTATGAGAAATCTACGTGACCTGGAGTGTCGATTAGGTTGAGCGTATATGCCAAACCATCGCGTTCGTAGTCCATTTGAATCGCATGACTCTTAATGGTAATTCCGCGTTCGCGCTCAAGTTCCATATCATCAAGGGCTTGAGATTGCATTTCACGATCAGAGATGGTTCCAGTCGTTTGAAGCAAACGGTCGGCTAACGTACTCTTCCCATGGTCAATGTGAGCGATGATGCAGAAATTTCGAATATGTTCCATAAAATTGTCGGCTAAGGTATTTTTTTAGCACCTGCAAAGTTACAGGAAAAGATTGAGGAAGCCTGAAAACATTGGCGAAAAGTGCGATGTAGACAGTCAAGAGGAATGTTTTTAAAACATGAGAGGAGAAAACGGGTGTCTTCTCCTCTCAATACCTAAACTACTACTTATGAAAACTAACTTCTACTTAGTTGTACAGTGTAGTTCAAATGTCGTGCCAAAAACAACTTAATACTGTGCAAGCATATTAAAAAACGCTAAAAGTATGGGGTTTTATAAAAAACAAGGGGCGCAAATAATAACTTGGGCCCCGAGTATTTTTTAACTCTACTTATTCTTTCGCATAACCAAAGCGAAAGTTAATTAGACTCACTTCTACATGAATGTCTTTAGTGATTTAACGCACTATCAAGGGAAATGGTTGCTTCTTCGATGAGTTCGTTTATAAAACATGAAAGGAGAAGACGGGTGTCTTCTCCTTTCAATACCTAAACTACTACTTATGAAAACTAACTTCTACTTAGTTGCTTAGTATAGTTCAAATGCCGTGCCAAAGATTTAAAAGTGTTGTGCAAGCATATTAATTTTAACATATGTTGGGGGTTCTTCCAAAGTTTGAGCTTCCGTTTCAAATTGTTATAAAACATAAGAGGAGAAAACGGGTGTCTTCTCCTCTTAATACCTAAACTACTACTTATGAAAACTAACTTCTACTTAGTTGCTTAGTGTAGTTCAAACCTCGTGCCAAACTTATTTAACAGATGAACTATCAAGAGGTTTTTAACGGATTTTAGCATTTCTATCGCTTAGTATGTGTTGTTATCCTTTTTCCTGATTTCTAGGCAATTGTATTCACCACTTCTCATCCCTGACAAGACTTGTATGAACTGCTTCGCAGGTCTTGCATGGATGCATTGTGATTCATTTCATCAGCCTAAAACAGGAAAAGATGAATACAACACATGAACACAGATTAGATGCAACACTGACAAGTTTACTTCGTGAGCTATTGATACTTCAGGCTAGGTTAGAGCTATTGGAAGGTGAACACAAGGAGCAAGTGCGGAGACTTGTAATTGATAAACTTTGGGAGCTGATCCTTCTAGGTGACAAAGAACCGAAAGACTGAATGTTGTTGAAAAGAGAAAGGAGAGAACTGGCATTCTCTCCTTTCAAAACCTAAACTACTACTACTTATGAAAACTAACTTCTACGTATTGATGCTTTTTTAACCGTGCATCAAGCGTATTGTTATATGTAATACGCTCAACTCCCCGAAAAATTACACGTGTGGGTCGTTTTTTAACATATTTTTTGTGATTTAGCGTCAAATTGGCTGTTTTTCGCCCGTTTTGACAGAAAATAAGGCAAATAGTGCCAAATTCTACCGAGATCGCTTCGCTCGATTTGCGGCTAATTTCTCAGCAACGTAATCTCTTCCCTCAACATTGAGTGTTTGAATGAGTGCATCATACGTTTTTCGGGCATTTTTGTAGGTCAAGTAATCATTCAACTCGAACTGGCTGATTTCATCCCTCAGCAGAACGTCGTAGGTTCTAACTTGCAAGGTTGCACGTCGACCTATTGGCATTGCCCCTGGAATGATTCCTTTAATGGTTGTTCTTTCCGTTGAAAGAATGAGTGTTACTTCTGTTATTTTGGACAATGATGACCACGATCCCATCTTATACCCAAAGAAGCCGACGTAGGTGCGATATTGCTTCGAATCAGTATTGATTTGAACGCCCGTCGTCGATGCGAAGAGTCCAACAGCGATTGTTAGAATGGGTATGGCCAAAATCCAACTAATCACGAATGAGGCTAAGCCGGTTAGCAGAACAACGAGTGCAGGAACGAGGTAGGAATTCGTCATTCCTTCCGATATGGTGTTTATAGGCATGGCTTGAAGTTACTCAATATACTATTCATCTTCAACCACTCAAAGTTGATCGGCTATTTGTCGAAAAACAAACCACCAATTTACACGTTCAGCCTTCAAGGGTGTTTCATCTTCATTGAGCAGTACAATGATCAGGTTCTTTTTTGGGTTAATGTAAATATGTTGCTTGTACAATCCTATTGCCATGAAATCACCATATTCTTTTAGTCCAATATGCCAGCAATAATTGTAATTAAAACTACTGCCATTGGTCGTAGCTCTTTTGATTGACTTGTTGTACCACGATTCGCTGATCACTTGTTTTCCGTTCCAAACGCCTTTGTTGAGATAGAGCCTTCCGAATTTTGCATAATCTAAGGTCGTGGCCCCCAGACAACAAAATGCTCTTTCCTGTTGATTTACTTTGTCAATACTCCACTCACCATCGGTGCACATACCAATAGGTTTCCAGATTTTGTCTTCGAGATACTTGGAGGGAGGGATGTTGGTAGCCCTTTTGAGAATAAGCCCAAGCAAGTGAACATTGATGTTTAAATAATGCTGCTTTGTTCCTGGAACGGTTTTAAATTTTAATTTGTCGAGCGTTTTTAAAGAGTTTCGACCGTAATAAATGGTAGCATCTGTGCTGAGATTGTATTCGAATCCTGAGGTGTGATTAAGTAAATGCTCAATTGTCAACTGATTCGAATACGCTTTACCTGCTAGTTCTGGAACATACTTCACGACTAGTTCTTGTTCATCTTTGATGAAACCGTCTGCTATAGCAATTCCAATCAGTGCCGAAGTAAATGATTTGGCGATTGAGTAAGAAGGGTGGAGACTCGATTCGTCGAATGAATCGGCGTCATATTGATACTTCAACGTATCGTTTTGAATGATAGCCAAGCTCCTGATTTTGTGCGTACCAACGAAGTCGTTCAGAGTGACAAAGAAAGGGATGTCGTTGGTCCAGTCACTAATTTTAAGCTCTCCAAGTGAATCATCTTCAGATTGATGAAATGCAAAGCATTCCTCTCCTGCTTGTATGTTAGAATTCTGAAATCGCAACTGATCCTTACTGTCAGGACGCCCAAGAAAAACACTTTTTACAGGGATGCAGCTACTCAATGTAATGAGCAGAAGACAAACTAGTTGAAAAACGATCGATTTCATTTATAATTGTAGTAGCCGATTTCTATAAAGTTAGTGAATAAAAAAAGCACCATCCAAAGATGATGCTTTCACATTATATATAGTATCAAATTAAAGTCCCAATAACACTTCAGCCGGATCTTTCGCTCCAAAAATCATTCTTTCCGGATTCTCCAACATCTCTTTCACTTTCACCAAGAAACTAACGGATTCTTTCCCGTCAATGATTCTGTGATCGTACGAAAGTGCTACGTACATGATAGGACGAATAACAACTTCCCCGTTAATTGCAACAGGACGCTGTACGATATTGTGCATTCCCAAAATTGCTGCTTGCGGTGGGTTGATAATTGGTGTCGATAACATCGATCCAAATACACCTCCATTCGTGATCGTGAATGTTCCTCCCGTCATTTCGTCTGGAGTAATTTTTCCATCACGAGCCTTGATTGCAACGTGCTTAATATCACGCTCAATTTCGGCCAATGACATTTGCTCCGCATTGCGAATTACTGGTACCATCAATCCTTTTGGAGATGAAACGGCAATTCCGATATCTGCATAATCGTGGAAAACCAATTCGTTTCCATCAATTTGAGCGTTCACTGCTGGGTACAAGTTCAATGCTTCTGTCACTGCTTTGGTGAAGAAAGACATAAATCCTAAGTTCACTTCGTGGTGCTCTGCAAAGGCTTTTTTGTATTTCGTTCGCATGTCCATGATTGGCTTCATGTCGATTTCGTTGAAGGTCGTCAACATGGCTGTTTCGTTCTTTACAGAAACCAAACGTTCGGCAATCTTACGGCGCAACATGCGCATCTTTTCACGGTTCTGATCGCGAGTACCACCCCAACCTTGTGCTGCATTAGCTGAGAATCCTCCTGCCATTGCCGCTACAACATCTTGCTTGGTAATACGTCCGTCTTTTCCTGTTCCGCTTAGTTGGTTCGAAGAAATTCCATTTTCCGCCATGATTTTAGCGGCTGCAATCGATGGCGTCCCAGTAGCGTATGTTTTTTCACCACCTGATTTTTTCACTGGATCAGGACTTGGTGCTGCCTTTTTCGCTTCAGGCTTTGGTTCTTCTTTCGGCGCAGCAGCAGCAACTGGAGCTGGCACACTTTCTTCGGCAGAAGACTCAAATCCTTCTGGTTTTTCAGCAGAGGTATCGATCAAACACACAACGGCTCCAACGGCAACGGCGTCACCTTCTTCTGCTTTCAATGTGATTGTTCCACTTTCTTCAGCAGGTAATTCAAGCGTAGCTTTATCAGAATCAACTTCTGCAATGGCTTGATCTTTTTCAACGTAGTCTCCATCAGATACCAACCACTGAGCAATTTCCACTTCTGAAATCGACTCTCCAGGACTTGGTACCTTCATTTCTAATACTGACATCTTCTTCTATTTTGTATTTAAAGGTTGAGAAATTCTACTTTCAACCTTTCAATTTTCAATTCTGTTTATGCTTTTACGGTTGATTTTCCGTGTTCGAATAATTCTTTGAATAAACGTTTCAAACGACGTTTGTGCAAGTCATGCGATCCTTCTGCGGCTGCCGCTGATGGTCTTCTGCTCACACCAATTAAGTTCCAATCGCGCAATTCCATGGCCATATATGCCCAAGCTCCCATGTTCGATGGTTCTTCCTGTGCCCAAATGACTTTATCCGTTTTGTATTTCTTCTTAATTGCTTGAAGGTGATTCAGTGGAAGCGGGTACAATTGCTCAACACGAACGAAGGCCATATTTTCAACACCTTCTTCTTTTGCTTTTGCAGTCGCTTCGTAGTAGAATTTACCCGAACAAAGAACCAGTGTATCTACGTTTGCAACGTTTGCATTTGGATCGTCAATCACTTCCTGGAAGTTTCCTTTTGCCATTTCATCCAATGATGAAGTCGCTTCTGGGTGACGTAAAAGCATTTTTGGAGAGAATACCACCAATGGTTTTCTGAACTCTCTGTTCACTTGTCTTCTCAATAAGTGGAAGTGATTCGCAGGAGTCGAAGTGTTCACAATTTGCATATTCAAATCTGCACATTGCTGTAAGAAACGCTCCATACGTCCACTAGAGTGCTCTGCTCCTTGACCTTCATATCCATGAGGGAGTAACATCACCAAACCGCTTTGCGTCATCCATTTGTCTTCACCAGCAGTAATAAACTGATCGACCATGATTTGCGCACCATTGTAGAAATCTCCAAACTGAGCTTCCCAAATCGTTAACCCCTTTGGACATGCCAATGAGTAACCGTATTCATATCCTAATACTCCGTACTCGGAAAGGAATGAATTGTAAATAGTAAATGGAGCTTGCTTATCAGAAAGAAGATTCAACGTAACAATTTCTTCCTCTGTGTCTTCTGTTTTTACAACAGCATGACGGTGAGAGAATGTTCCACGCTCAACATCTTGTCCACTGATTCGAACAGGATGACCTTCTTCTAGCAACGTTGCGTAGGCGAGCATTTCTGCTGATCCCCAATCCAACTTGTCTGTTTGAATTGCCTCCAATCGCTGTTTGAAGATCTTCGAAATCTTACGGAAGTATTTCTTTCCTTCTGGAAGCGTAGAGAGTTTTTCTCCAAGTTCCAATAGTTTTTTCTTAGCAACACCAGTCTCGGGAGAAGCATCAAAATCCTCTGCTTTACCTTGACGGAATCCTTCCCACGATTTTTGTAAGAAGTCATAAGCTAGTGCTTTCTCTTGCTTACGCGATTCGGTGAACTCGTCTTCTAAGTATTGATTGTACTTGTCACTGAATTCTTTCGCTTCTTCCTTTGTGACATGTCCTTCAGAAATCAATTGATCCAAGTAGATGTTACTCGGGTTTGAATGCTTCGAGATCAAATTGTACAAATTAGGCTGCGTGAATTTAGGCTCATCACCTTCATTGTGTCCGTACTTTCGGTACCCCAACAAATCGATGAAAACATCACTTTGGAAATGCTGACGATAAACCATCGCCATTTCCATCACTTGAATCACAGCCTCAACATCATCCGCATTTACGTGGAATACTGGACAAAGAGTAGTTTTCGCAACATCAGTACAATAAGTTGATGATCGACCGTCTAAATAATTCGTTGTAAATCCAACTTGGTTGTTCGCTACAATGTGAATTGTTCCACCTGTTTTGTAGCCATCCAATTGAGCCATTTGAACTGTTTCGTAGACTACACCTTGACCTGCAACTGCAGCATCACCATGAATCAATACAGGACAAATTTTAGAGAAATCGTTGTCTAAGTCGTTGTCGGCCATTGCGCGAGCAATACCTTCAACTACTGGGTTCACCGCTTCGAGGTGAGATGGATTAGGAGACAAAGTCAATGCCAGTTCCTTTCCATTATTCGCTTTGATGTAAGACGTAAATCCTTGGTGATACTTCACATCACCATCAAAACGCTCCTCTGATTCGAATTCTTTTCCTTCGAATTCAGAGAATATATCTTTTGGTCGTTTTTCGAAAATGTTCGTGAGTGTATTCAAACGTCCACGGTGAGCCATTCCAACTACGAAATACTCAACACCTTCGACAGCACCTTTTTGAACGAGCGCATCCATCGCTGGAATCAATGCTTCCAATCCTTCAACAGAGAAACGTTTCTGACCAACGAATTTCTTCCCGAGGAAAGATTCGAAGTTTGTCGCTCGATTCAATTTTCTGAAAATATCGCGTTTTTGCTCACGATCGTATTGCGGTCTATTTTTGAGCTCAATGTGATTTTTGAACCAAGCCACTTGATCTGGCTCACGCATGTACATGTACTCAATCCCAATTGACTGGCAATACGTTTCTTCAAGTTCTGCTATAGTTGCTCGAAGCGTTTGAGGCCCTGAACCAATTTCCTCACTTGCTTGAAAAACAGTGTCCAAATCTGATTCTTCCAAACCAAAATTTTCAATTGCGAGTGTTGGTGCGTACTTACGACGCTCTCTTACAGGATTCGTTTTGGTGAACAAGTGTCCACGCTCACGGTATCCATTGATGAGGTTAATGACTTTAAATTCCTTCTGAAAATTCTCAGGAACTGCTCCACCTTCTTCGTAGTTTGTTCGGGCAAAATCAAATCCTTCAAAGAATTTTTTCCAGCCTTCGTCCACGCTTAGTGGGTCTTCGAGGTACATTTTGTATAAATGATCTATCGCATTTACGTCTGCGTTACCAACGTATGATATTTTGTCCATGTTCTTTGTGCACAATTATGGATTAACAAATGTAGAGAAATTCGACACTTAATGTTGTATTAACATTTAAAAGTTCACGCGAAAAGTGTTGAAATATTAAAAACTCGTTGAATTGAGATTAATTTACTCTGAAATCCATTCAGGACAAGGTTACGAAGAAGAATTTGACGTCGAATTATCGTCGCTGATTGTAATATGCCACGAACAAAAGCGATAGTGGGAAGAACGCGATGATCAAAATCCACTTGATGATGGTTAAGAATATTTTCATGGTGATCAGGAATATTTGTTTCTCAAGAATACTTTGTAGGCCTCTCTTTTTAAAACCACTTCGGCTAGACTTAAACTGAAATCGTCTGTCTCCGAGAGGTCTGATAGAATGGATTCAGGAATGTCAATTTGATACAGTAATTGCGAAAAAGTGCTTGAACTACCCGCATGAAGGTCCTTCAAACGGATAGAAATTTCTCGCAAAAGTTGATCAATGTGATACGGCGTTGATCGAAAATCATCTGGGAAATCGACTCCCGCAGTTCCAAAATCTTTGATGATTTGACGCTGCGTTTTGAGAACGAACTCAACGGAGTTTAATTCTTGATTTAAAATTTCTGGGTTCATCATCACCATTTCTTCAAAGCATGAAGTTAATCAATTTGAAAGCTGAACGTTCTGTTTCGCGATGTAGATTCCTAAAGAATGGCAGGAGAAGTTGACTTCAACACAGGTTTTTTCAATCCAAATAGTATTGACATTTTCAAATAATTTCATATTTTGCAGTGAGGTTGTTTTTCTGGCAACCTTGATAGTGATTACCCTAACCGACACATTCCCAGTCGGAAACCGCTTCTTTATTTTTAAATAACAACGATTGCTTTGCAACGAACATGTTTTGTTGTGGCGATAAATTGAAATAATTCTATGGAAACTAAAGAGAAACAATCTGAGGTTAAGAACTTCATTAACGGCAAATTTGAACGAAATGGGCAAACAGCACTCAATGTAGAGAGCCCGATTGACGGAAAAGTAATTTCTTCCATACCAATGTCAACGTACGCGGATGTGGACAGAGCTGTAGCTGCAGCCAAGGAAGCGTTTAAAAGTTGGTCGGATACGACTATGAAAGAAAGAGCGCAGATCTTTTTCAGGTACCGCTCGCTACTTGAAGAGCACATGGATGAGCTGACAAAGTTGATCGTTCTTGAGAATGGAAAAAGTTATGGTGAATCGAAAGCCGAGGTTGAAAAAAGCATGGAGCTATGTGAATTCGCAGTTTCTATTCCGCAAATAATCAGCAACGAAGTCCAAGAAGTTAGTAAGGGTGTTGAATGTCGAACGGAGCGCAAACCTTTGGGGGTTGTAGCTTCAGTTGCACCATTTAATTTCCCAAATATGGTTCCTCATTGGACTATGCCAAATGCCTTAATGTTGGGGAACACAATGGTCATGAAACCATCTGAGCTCGTTCCTTTGAGCGTTGTTAGAATGGCTGAATTATTGAAAGAAGCTGGACTTCCAGATGGTGTTTTCAATGTTGTGAATGGTGGAAAAGAAGTCGTTGAGGCGATTTGCGATCACCCGGGAATTGAAGCTGTCTCCTTTGTTGGATCGACCGCAGTTGCCAAGATCGTTTACATCCGGGCGACATCAAACTTGAAACGATGCGTAGCATTAGGAGGAGCGAAAAATCACTTGATCGTACTTCCAGATGCTCACCTTGAAATGACAGCGTCAAATGTGGTAGCATCCATGTCTGGTTGTGCTGGACAGCGTTGCATGGCGGCTTCAGTAATGGTGGGAGTTGACAAAGTTCAACACATCATCGATAAAATGGTTGAGGAAGCAAAGACGATTGTTCCAGGAGAAAACCTTGGCTCTGTGATTAGCGCAGCAGCGAAAGAACGAATCGAAGGATACATCACGGCGGCTGAAAAGGCTGGCGCAACAATTTTGGTTGATGGTCGTGGTGCGACTGTTCCAGGAAAAGAGGGCGGGTATTATGTTGGGCCGACTATCATTGATCATGTAACTCCAGATATGAGTGTTGCTTCTGAAGAGATTTTTGGACCCGTAATTTCAATTATTCGCGCCAAGGATTTGGATCAAGCCATCGAAATAGAAAATGGATCTAATTATGGTAATGCTGCAGCAGTATTTACGCAAAGTGGAGGATTAGCCAAACAAGTAATGGAGCGCGCAAGTGCAGGAATGGTTGGTGTAAACATTGGTGTTCCAGTTCCACGAGAGCCTTTCTCCTTTGGAGGTTGGAATGAATCAAAGTTTGGAGTAAGCGACATTACTGGTCGTAGCTCAATTGAATTTTGGACGCAAAATAAAAAGACAACTATCAAATGGAATCCAGAAGCGAAAACGAACTGGATGAGCTAACACATAGCATTCAAAATAATTAACATTAAGCAGCAATAAACTATGAGTGAAACAGGCTCTAAGCAAAATTCAGTGGTCCAAGATTGCATGGACTACACACTTTTTTCTTGGTCGAAACAAGGAGGAATTAGCCCAGTTCAAGCTGAACGCGCAGAAGGTGTATATGTTTATCCCGTTTCAGGGAAGAGAATAATCGACTTTTCATCTCAATTGATGAATGTGAACATCGGACATGGGAATCAGCGAATTACAAAAGCAGTAAGCGATCAAATGAAGGATTTGTCGTTTGTATACCCAGGAATGGCTACTGAAGTAAGGGCCAAACTTGGGAGGAAATTGGCAGAAATCACCCCTGGAAATCTCACAAAAGCATTCTTCACCGTTTCAGGTGCCGAAGGAATTGAGAATGCCGTGAAATTGGCTCGAATTTACACAGGGCGACATAAAATTATTGGTCATTACCGAGCTTATCATGGCGCTACATATGGCGCAATGGCTGTGAGTGGAAGTGATCCAAGACGACATCCAATTGACGTGCAAGGAGCGCCAAACTTTGTGCATGTTGAAAATCCGTATGCATATCGATGTCCGTGGGGAACTGATTCAATTGAGGAATGCGGTGAAATGGCATTGGCGAATCTCGAACGAGTGATTCAATTCAATAACCCTGATAGTGTTGCAGCGATCTTGTTTGAAGGAGAATCTGGATCTTCCGGATGCATCAAGTACCCACCAAATTATTGGAAAAAGCTCCGCAAATTGGCCGACAAGTATGGAATACTGCTGATCGATGATGAGGTAATGAGTGGATTTGGTAGAACAGGAAAAATGTTCGGAATTGATCACCACGATACGACACCGGATATAATGGTGCTTGCGAAAGGTTTAACCTCCGCGTATATTCCATTTGGTGCGATGATGGTCACCGATAAAATTGCCAAACACTTCGAGGATCAGCCCTTAATTTTAGGTTTGACTTGTTCTGCACACCCTGTAGCTTGCGCCGCAGCCTTGGAAAACATTAAGGTCATCGAAGAGGGCAGTCTTGTGCAAAACGCTTCAGATATGGGTGTTTACATGGAGCAACAGGTGGCGAAATTAACCGAGAAGCATAAGTCAATTGGTGATTTCAGAAATACAGGATTACTTGGTTGTATCGAGTTGGTGAAAGACCGTGAAACGAAAGAACCGTTAACGCCCTGGAACGCGTCTGGAGCTGACATGGAACCAACCCTCCGAATGCAAGCAAAATTGAAGGAGCTTGGGATGCACACATTCGTTAGATGGAATTGGATTTTTATTGCCCCACCATTGATCATCACAAAAGAGGAAATTGACGAAGGCTTGGCGATTATTTCGCAAGTGCTGGAAATCGCAGATGAATATTACACTGGAAAATGATAGACGAAGAGATTGTTGAACTAAACGAGGATGTAACAGGATCATCACTTTACAGTGAGGATCTCGCGCCAGTCCCGAAAAATAAGCGGACTTGGACACGCTGGAGTCTTGCTGCCTTATGGGTGGGAATGGCTGTATGTATTCCTACGTACCTGCTAGCATCGTACATGATGAAAGAAGGGATGGGTTGGTTGGAATCTCTTATTATCATTGGTGCCGCGAATTTGATTATCACCATCCCAATGGTTTTGAATGGACATGCTGGGGTCAAATACGGTGTTCCGTTTCCGGTAATTGGTCGATCATCTTTTGGAACAAAAGGAGTTCACCTTGCTTCTGTTACGAGAGGAATTGTCGCTTGCGGCTGGTTTGGAATTCAGACGTGGATTGGTGGAATGGCGATCTATGAAATCATATATGCTTTCAGCGATGGTGCTACACCGACCGATTTAAATTGGTTGATGTTTACTTGTTTTGGAGCCTTCTGGTTTATGAATATGTTCTTCATTTGGAAAGGAACGGACAGTATCAAGTGGTTGGAAGAGTACTCAGCACCAATTTTGATTCTCATGGGAGTCGTTCTAATTGGCTGGGGAGCATACAACAGTGGTGGATTTGGTGTCGTGTTAGAACAAAGCACGCAATTGCAAAAACCAACACTCGAAGTTTCTGAATTGGCAGATGACTTTTTGATCAAAATAAACGCGATCACGGACAAAGAAGGACAGCCCAAAGCCACACATTATGCTCATCAAAAGACTTCCAAAGCAGAAAGCATTGAAATATCGTATCATGCTTTTCCGACCGATGGAGTTGTGACGATTCCCAAATACATAGCGGAGCGAGAAGACAGCGAGCTTCAATTAATATATAAAACGAATGAGGTGCATCTCGAGTCAAGTTGGACTCCAGTTGATTTCAACGCAGAACCTCCAGCGCCAACAAATAAATTGTGGCAATACATCAAATGGTTAACAGTCATGTTAGGATTCTGGGCAACGATGTCCTTAAGTATTTCTGATATCACGCGTTTCGCACCAACTCAAAAAGCGCAACGTCAAGGACAGTTTATTGGCCTTCCTGGAACAATGATGCTCTATTCCTTCGTCGCGATTTTCGTAACCTGCGCCTCAATTCTAGTTTTTAGTGATGTCTTAATTGCTGCTGATGCGCCTTGGGATCCAACAGCCTTACTCGGTAAGTTTGAAAGTCCGTGGGTGGTCATTATTGCACAAGTATTTATGATTATCGCGACTTTGAGTACAAACATCGCAGCCAATGTAATCGCTCCTTCAAATGCCTTTTCGAACCTATTCCCAAAGAAGATTAGCTTCAAAATGGGAGGAACGATAACGGGAATATTGGGCATTGTAATCTGCCCTTGGTGGCTCATGAATGACATTGCAGGAATTCTAATTCTCGTGAGTGGATTCCTCGGACCTGTTCTTGGAATCATGTTGTGCGATTACTTCCTGATTCGAAAAAAACGCATTCAACTAGCAGAACTCTACAAGGAAGATGGTGCCTATTCTTATTCCAACGGATTCAACATGAAGGCAATGTTTAGCTTGCTCTTTGGAATTGGAGCCGCACTTATTTGGTATCTTGTTCCAAGTCTGGCATATTTATCTGACCTAGCCTGGTTCACTGGATTCTTTGTTGCCTTTCTAGTTTACTATTTATTAATGTCGAAGCAAATCGATCGAAACCTATTAAACGAACACTAATATGTCTGTATTAATCAAAAACGGAAGAGTTGTAACAGCTTCAGAAGATTACATCGCCGACGTGTATGTTGAAGGCGAAAAAATTGTTGCCATCGGAAAAGACCTGTCGTATCAAGCTGATAAAGTTATTGATGCGACCGACAAATTGGTTTTACCGGGTGGAATTGATCCTCACGTTCATCTCGATATGCCTTTCATGGGTACTTATTCGAGTGATGATTACGAAACTGGAACGCGTGCAGCCTTGCACGGTGGAACGACTTCAGTCATTGAATTTATTCTACAAACACAAGGCGATACCTTGCACAATGCCTTGAAAGAATGGCAAGATAAATCCTTGCACAAAGCGGTGGGAGATTTCTCGTATCACATGGCAGTGACGGATTTCAATGACGATGTGGCGAAAGAGGTTGTCCAAATGATCGAGGAGGAAGGAATTTCTTCTTTCAAAACCTTCATGGCCTACAAAGGAGCATTAATGATCGATGACGGTCAGATGGTTCAACTCATGAAAGTGGTCAAAGAACACGGCGGATTGGTAACTGTTCATGCTACGAATGGCGACATGATTGATTCATTGATCAGCAAAAATCTCGATCAAGGAAACACCAAACCGATCTATCATTATTTATCACAACCTGAAGTTACTGAGGCAGAAGCTTCCGCTCGATTTACAGACATGTTGCATTACACGGGTTGCCCAGGATACATCGTTCACATGACCTGCGAAGGAGCATTGAACGCTGTTCGAAATGCGACAAAACGAAATCAAAAAGTACTGGTTGAAACCTGTTCTCAATATTTAATGATTGACGCTTCACTCTACGAAAGAGAGGACGGAGCAAAATGGGTGATGAGTCCACCGCTTCGTGAAAAGAAAGATCAAGAAGCACTGTGGTCAGGAATCAATCAAGGATTAGTGCAAGTCGTTGGAACGGATCATTGTCCATTTACTTTGGAGCAAAAAGCGATGGGGAAAGACAACTTCGCAAAAATTCCGAACGGGCATCCTGCCATTGAACACAGAGTGGAATTCATGTATTCTGAAGGCGTTGAAAAAGGGAAGATCTCCTTGACGAAGTTTGTAGAAGTAACTTCAACTAATGCTGCGAAGATCTTTGGAATGTATCCGCGAAAAGGTACAATCGCCATTGGTTCGGATGCCGACCTCGTTGTGTTCGATCCAAAGAAAAAGCATACCATATCTGTTGATACACATCACATGAATTGCGACTACTCTGGTTACGAAGGATGGGAAGTAACAGGTAAAACGGAAACTGTTTTATTGAGAGGAAATATCGCCATCGAAAACGAACAATGTCTGCTGAAACCCGGAGACGGGAAATTCATCCCTAGAGGGAAAACATCATTGAGACTTTAATAACACGAAATCAAAAAATACTATACTATGCCAAGAATCGTAAAATCAGGATTAATTCAAATGAGCCTTCCAATGACGGAAGGAGAAGGAACAATCGCGGAGATTTGCCAAGCGATGTACGACAAACACATCCCGTACATTGAGCAAGCTGGAGAAGCTGGAGTTCAAATTTTATGTCTCCAAGAAATTTTCAACACGCCCTATTTTTGCCCTGGTCAGGACCGTAAATGGTACGCTTCAGCAGAGGCTGTTCCCGGACCAACAACAGAGAAACTATCATACTACGCGAAGAAGTACGACATGGTAATTGTCGCGTCATTGTACGAGCGAGAGTCGGCGGGTGTTCTTTACAACACAGCTGCGGTAATCGATGCGGATGGAACGTATTTGGGCAAATACAGAAAGAATCACATTCCTCATACAACAGGATTCTGGGAGAAGTTCTTCTTCAAGCCAGGAAACCTAGGATACCCAGTATTCCAGACAAAGTACGCGAAAGTAGGAGTTTACATTTGTTACGACCGCCACTTCCCAGATGGAGCAAGAGCGCTTGGGTTGAACGGTGCTGAAATCGTTTACAACCCATCTGCAACTGTAGCTGGTTTGAGCGAATATCTCTGGAAATTGGAGCAACCTGCACACGCAGCCGCAAACGGATATTTCATGGGATGTATCAACCGAGTAGGCGAGGAGAAACCTTGGAACCTTGGTAAATTCTACGGGCAATCCTACTTCGTGGATCCACGTGGACAAATTTTCGCGGAAGCATCAAGAGACGATGACGAATTACTAATTGCAGATTTTGATTTGGATTTAATTGAAGAAGTTCGATCAACGTGGCAATTCTACAGAGATCGTCGTCCAGAGACTTATGGTGTCCTTACAGAACTTTAGAAACGAACATTAATCTTTAAGAAATCTGGCGCCTTCAGCAAGGTGCACGTCAATGATTTCTCTAAAAGTGAAAATATGGCAGAATATAAACGGCCTGCAAATGAGCAGGAATTTAAAGAAAACTTCAAACAGAAGAAACCATTAATGAACGACACGCAAGCGTATTACGAAAGTTCTCGTTGCTTGTTTTGTTATGACGCTCCGTGTATGGATGCGTGTCCAACAGGGATTGATATTCCTCTGTTCATTAAGCAGATTAATTCTGGGAATCCCGAAGGTGCGGCGAAAACAATTTACGATTCAAACTGGATGGGAAATGCCTGCGGAACGATTTGTCCAACGGGTGTTTTGTGTGAAGGAGCTTGTGTTTACAACAATCAGGATGTAGCGCCTTTGTTGATTGGACGTTTGCAAAATTACGCGACCAGCCAAGTAATTGAGTCAGGGAAACAGTTGTACACTCCGGGTCGAGATAACGGAAAAAGCGTGGCGATTATCGGCGCCGGACCAGCAGGAATTGCGTGTGCATGTGAATTGCGATTGCTCGGTTATACAGTCGATATTTTTGAAGCGAAAGCCTTGCCATCTGGATTGACAGTTCACGGAATCGCTCCATACAAAATCACGAATGAGGAAGTGCTTGCGGAAATGGAATACCTCCAAAATCAGTTGGGCTATAACATCAAGTACAATTCTCCAATCTCGTCAAAAGAGCAACTGGCAGAATTGGAAGCGAATTATTCGGCTATCTTTATTGGCGTTGGATTGGGAGGAACTGCAACACTTGGTATGACAGGCGAAGACTTGGATGGAGTTGTTGGAGCTGTTGAGTTCATTGAAGAACTACGTTTGAAGCATTCTGATGTCAAGATTCCTAACAGAGTGGTCGTAATTGGTGGTGGAAACACAGCCATGGATGCTGCCTCAGGTTCAGCTCGATTAGGAGCAGATGAGGTGACACTTGCCTACCGCCGCGACAAAAGTGGAATGGGTGCGTATTCATTCGAATATGAACTAGCTGTTGGTGCTGGAGTGAGAGGTTTGTTCAATGCATCACCATTAGAAATCGTTGGAAATGGAAAGGTTGAAGGTGTGAAGTTCATCAAGACTGAATCAACAGATGGAAAACTAAACACGATTCCAGGAAGTGAGTTTACTGTACCATGTGAAATGGTCATTAAGGCAACTGGACAAGCAAAACAGGGACCTTTTTACAGCCTAATCGAGGGATTAGAAATCGACAAAAAAACACGAATTGTCGTTAATCCAGATACAAATCAATCTACCAATCCGAAGTATTTCGCAGGTGGAGATGCCATCAATGGTGGCGCAGAAGTAGTGAATGCAGCTTACGATGGAAAGCTCGCTGCGAATGGAATTCACGAATGGATTAACAAATAAACTAAGAACAAAAAAACTCAAGATATGGCAGATTTATCAGTGAATTTCGCAGGGATAAAAGCACCAAACCCTTTTTGGCTCGCATCGGCGCCACCAACAAACTCAGGATATCAAATCATGAAAGCTTTCGAAGCTGGATGGGGAGGAGCCGTTTGGAAGACGTTGGGAATGCCAACGATTAACGTTTCAAGTCGCTATGGAGCTGTAAATTATGGCGACAGGCGAATGGCAGGATTCTCGAACATCGAGTTGATCAGTGATCGACCTTTGGAGGATAACTTGCGCGAGATGCTGGAGGTCAAAAAACACTTTCCTGATCACGCTGTAATTGCATCATTAATGGTTGATACCCGCGCTGAGTGGATTGATATTATCAAGCAAGTGGAAGATGCTGGAGCTGATGGAATCGAGTTGAACTTTGGATGTCCACACGGAATGTGTGAGCGCGGAATGGGATCGGCTGTTGGCCAAGAACCAGAAGTACTCAAAACAATTGTCGAATGGGTAATGGACGCTGCGAATATTCCAGTAATCACGAAATTATCACCGAACATTTCTCACATTACTGATCCTGGTTTGGCAGCTGTTCAAGGAAAAACAGATGCGATTTCATTGATCAATACGGTAAAAAGCATCGTTGGAGTTGATTTAGATACTTACGCGCCATATCCCGTTGTTGATGGAAAAGGGTCAAATGGTGGATATTGTGGACCTGCGGTGAAGCCAATCGCTTTGCACATGTTGAAAGACTTGGCACAGCACCCAGATATTATGGGTACACCCATCAGTGGAATTGGAGGAATTGAAACTTGGCGCGATGTTGTTGAGTTCATCCTTCTTGGCGCCACTTCGGTTCAAGTGTGTACGGCTGTGATGCACTACGGATTTGGAATCGTGCGTGAAATGGAGGCTGGCCTGCTCAAGTTTATGGCGGATAAAGGCTATAATACCATCTACGATTTCGCAGGGAAAGCACTGCCAAATGTGACGCAATGGAAGCATTTGAACCTAAAAAGTGAAGTGAAAGCGAAGATCAATGAGGACAAATGTGTCGGATGTGATTTATGTTATATCGCCTGTGATGATGGAGCGCATCAAGCAATTGCTCTTCCAAAAGATGGTTCTCGAATTCCTTCGATTATTGAGGAGAATTGTGTAGGTTGTAACCTATGTTCATTGGTTTGTCCAGTTGAAGATTGTATAACAATGGAGAAATTTGATGATGGCACTCAGCACGAAACATGGGACGAATTAACTCAGTCAGATCGAATTCCGAATGCTTGGAATGATGATCGAGCGGGAGGAAAAGGACATTACGTTCCTGAGCCAATTGAAGCATTAAAAACGAAACGAGCAGATAAATCTGGTTGGAAAAAATAGGCTATGGATGAATTCATGCGTTTAGCAATTGACGAAGCGAAAGAAGGTCGAGCGGAAGGTGGAATTCCAATTGGATCCGTTCTTGTGAGAGGTGGAAAAGTGATTGCGAAAGGACGAAACAAGCGTGTTCAAGAGCAAAATCCTATTCTTCATGGAGAAATGGATTGCCTGAATAATGCGGGTCGAGTTGGGAACTACCTCGGCACGACAATCTATTCAACTTTGATGCCTTGTTATATGTGCGCGGGTACGATTGTGCAATTCAATATTCCAAAAGTGATTGTTGGAGAGTCTGTGACGTTTTCAGGGGCGCGCGAACTCATGGAACAACACGGAGTGGAGGTGATTGATTTGAATAATCAGGAATGCATTGACATGATGACGAATTTCATTGAAGAACACCCTGCTTTGTGGAATGAGGATATTGGTGAGTAGAACTTTGTTTTCGTAAGGTCTGCTTGTTGATGATATTGTTGAGTAAACCGACCCTACAGAGTTAAATTTCGTTGACTTCAACAAACTTCTTCTTTTTTATTCTGATTGTTCTTGTTTTCGAAAAGAGATCGTGAAGCGCTCCTTTGTATGGTGTTAAAATGGTGATGAAACCAAAAGGAATCAAGCGGGTCAACGTCCGAATTAGGATTTGCTGAAACGTCGGTTTACTATCATCTATATTGATAACTCGTGTCTTGTTAAGAAGTTTGCCAATTGTAAAACCAACGTAGAATTCAAAAGTGGAGTAGTAAATCATGTAAACGATAAGCACTATAATGCTCAGTGCTAATCGGTTTGTGTCTCTAATCTCTAGAAAAAGGATATCCAGCAAGGCGAGAATCAAGGCTGAGGAAATCATAACAATGAGTCCGTCTATAAAAAGATGCCGCACTCGGTCCTGAATATTTGAGAAACCGTCGTGAACGGTTTTTTTCTTTATCGTGCTGTCGAGAAGATCCGTCATGAACGTCGAAATTAAAAAAGTCCCACCAAACAACGTTCAGCGGGACTTGAAATAATCAATCAAAATTGAACTAGTCTTTTACTAGTTTGAGTGTTCGTTGGAACCTGCCACTTTCAATGAGAATTAAGTAAGTACCATTTGGTTCTTGACTCAAATCAATCGTCACATTCTCATCAACAGAATTCATTGTTTGACGAACAACTTTTCCGTCAATTGAAGTCACCGTGTAGTCAAACGAACCGTTAATATCCTCATGTGAAATAGTCACCAAACCGTTAGATGGATTCGGGAACACAGACACATTCGACAATGGATTGAACTCATTCATTCCTACACATGCATCTACAAAAATTGATGTTGTATCAGAATTCGTGCAGCCAAGAGAGTCAGTCACAGTATATGAAATACTAATCAATCCATCTCCACTAGTTGACGGGTCGAAGTTTGAACCACTAATTCCTGGTCCTGTGTACGTTCCAGATGCTGGCGTTCCAACAGGAAGAGGAATAGGATTGTTATAGTTACACACTGTATCCTGACCAAAAGCATCAATGATTACAGCAGGCAACGGGTTCACAGTTACATCGAAAGAACAGCTGTCTTGATTTCCTGCAGCGTCCGTTGCGATGTACCAAACTGTTGTCGTTCCAACATTGAATGTTACGCCATCAACAGATCCAGTTCCACTTGTAGTAGTCGCACCTGTCGTGTTGTAAGTCACAGTTTCTCCAGGACAGTTATCAGAACTTGAAGGTGTTGTTCCAGACACTGCCGTTCCATCGCAAATATCAATACTTTGTGGGCACGAAATAGTCGGCGCTTGGTTGTCAGCTACAGTCACAACGAATGAACAAGTGTCAACTCCACCATTGCTTTCTGCAATAAATGTATTTGTTGTTGTTCCGATAGGGAAAGCAGATCCACTTGGCAGACCAGCAATTTGAGTGACGGTTGCCGTTGCTCCAGCCCATGTGATTGTAATCTCGCCATTCCCCGTTCTTACTCCTTGAGCATGAATTACATTGCTTGTCGTTGGATCTGTGTAGCTGCTTCCACCGCCACCACCGCGACAGTTTCCACTTCCAGCACCTCCGTACCAGCCACCGCCACCGCCGTAGCCTTCACAACCACAACCAGATGGTGCACCGCCGAATCCAAATCCGCCACTTACAGCTGGATTATTGAACGAAACACATGTTCCGTTTCCACTTAGCGTTTGTGTTCCAGGGTCACCTCCAAGAATCGATGGATTGTCTCTGTATCCAGGTCCTCCAATTGAGTCTCCACCGAGCCCACCATAGATTTCTTGGCTAGACCAAAATCCACCGCCACCAGCGCCGCCGGCAACAATAACGCGTTCTGCGTAGGTTGTACCTCCAATTCGAAGATCAGAAGCACCGCCACCGCCAATTCCACCTGATTCACCATTTCCTCCGCCGTTGAAACCACCAGTTAATCCAGTAGGTTGTCCTCCAACGTAAACGTAAATAGTCGTGCCCGGTGTAACAGGAAGATCTGCTTGAACACGTCCCCCAAAATTGATGTTTGTTGCAGGAGAATTTGATCCTCCTTGCGCACCATAAGCATCAACTGAAATACTAGTAACGCCAGCCGGAACAACGAAGGTCTCTTGAACTCCGGTGTAAGTAAAAGTTTGAAAGTTGGCTGGTTGACACGTGTCAATTGCCGTTGGTAGTGCGTATGTCACGATTGCGTCGCACATCGCAGAGTCCGTATTTGCGGGAACATCTGGCGCACATGTAATCTCTGGACACTGCGCATTAGCATTCTGCGCGAATGCAAGGAGCGACAATCCAAGTGTCACTTTAAATAAATTCTTTTTCATCTGTTTAGTGTTTTGTAGCTTTGATTGAAACGATAAAATCCGAGAATTGATCTTCATCATTCAGTTCAATGAGGTACGTACCATCGACAATTTCAGATGCGAATGAAGTGAGTTGAACACGTGATTCAATCATTTCATCGGCCGTGATTCGGATCGAGGCATTGTTTTTTGTCATTGACCAAACGAAATCGGTAGCTTCCGAATTGGTGTTTTCGAATTTAACGGAGAGAAAACGCTCTTGTCCAACAGCAATTGTCGAATAAGAAATAGAAATCCCGTCGATCAATTGAACGAATGTCCAATCTTTTCCGATTTGATCTTCTTGAGTGATTGTTTGAGAAGGTTCCAGTTCAGCGGCATACGATGAATGGATTGAACTCCCCATCACTAGCGCCGTCGATACAGCGAATAGTGAATTCTTAATAGGTGAAATCATAGTTAGTTAAATTTATATACACGAAGCTAAGGATTATTGTAATGAAGAGAGCGAAAAAAGGCGTCTAAATTAGCTAATGCCAGAACCTGCCTCAAAGTTCTTTTCAGGAGAAATGAAGCTCAATTCACCGTCAGCATTTTCAGCCATCAAAATCATTCCATTGGATTCTACTCCGCGGATTTTTCGAGGAGGAAGATTCATCAATACAGTCACGGTTTTACCTACCGCTTCTTCAGGAGAATAGTGTTTCGCAATTCCAGAAACGATTGTGCGTTTGTCCAATCCAGTATCCACCAATAATTTCAACAATTTATCAGCTTTCTTGATTTTTTCAGCCTCCAAGATTGTTCCTAAACGAATATCCATTTCAGTGAAGTTATCGAAGGAAGTATCTTTCTTTTGAGCTTCGAAAACAGTTTCGACCACCTTGCTCGCATTGAGTTTTTCTACTTCGACGTCAACTAAGGCATCGTCAATCTTAGGGAATAGAATAGGTGCTTTTGTCGTCGAATGACCTGCGGGAATCAATTCAAATTCTGCGGCATCACTCCAGCTTTTGCTTACAAAATTCAAGGCAGAGCTTATCTTGCTCGCCGTTGCGGGCAAGAATGGTTGAAGCACAATACTCAACTTAGCGGTGATCTGCATCGCAATATTCATGATCGTACGAATACGTTCTTCGTTTGCTGGATCCTTGAACATTTTCCAAGGTTCTGTCTCTGCCAAATACTTGTTTCCAAGTCGAGCCAAGTTCATGACTTCGGCTTGAGCATCTCTCAATTTGTATTGATATACCAAATCGGAAATCTTCGAGGAGAATACTCCCATTTGCTCAACGATAGACTCATCAATTTCAGTCATTTCACCACGCTCAGGCACTGCTCCGTCGTAGTATTTCTGAGTGAGTACTGTAACACGATTAACAAAGTTCCCAAGGTTATCCGCTAGTTCACTATTGACTCTAGTTTGATATTCTTTCCATGTAAATTCGCTGTCCTTCGTTTCAGGTGCAATCGATGTCAAGACGTATTTCAATTCATCAATCTTATCAGGATAAGCTTCAATGTACTCGTGCAACCAAACTGCCCAGTTTCTAGAAGTTGAGAATTTATCTCCTTCGAGATTCAAGAATTCGTACGCTGGAACATTGTCAGGAAGGATTAAACCTTCATGCGCTTTCAACAAAATTGGGAAAATGATCGCGTGAAACACAATGTTGTCTTTTCCAATGAAGTGAACCAATTTACGATCGCCTGTCCAGTAATCTTTCCAGTCCTTGTTATTGTCAGAAGCCCATTGCTTCGTCGCAGAAATATATCCAATTGGCGCATCCAACCAAACGTACAATACTTTTCCATCTCCACCTTCAACAGGAACTTTGACACCCC
Organism: Crocinitomicaceae bacterium; assembly: GCA_029252405.1. Lineage (GTDB taxonomy): Bacteria > Bacteroidota > Bacteroidia > Flavobacteriales_D > Crocinitomicaceae > UBA4466. The sequence goes on along the minus strand of JAQXBM010000076.1, from coordinate 16,599 downwards.
AATCGAGATCGCGGGTCATTGCACGAGGGCGCAAGCCACCGTCAATCCAAGACATACATTGTCCAACAACTTGATTCCGCCATTTTGCTGTATCATGCTGTTGAACACCGTCGAGTTTTCCATCTTTGATCCAATCTTTCAACCATTCTTCGTGGCGTTCCATTGGCAAATACCAGTGCGATGTTTCTTTCATCACGGGCGTTTTTCCGCTCAACGTTGATACTGGATTTTTCAACTCAGTTGGACTTAACGCTGATCCACAGTTTTCGCATTGATCACCATAGGCATTTGGGTTTTGACATTTTGGACATTCCCCAGAGATGTAGCGATCGGCTAAAAACTGGTTGTATTCCTCGTCGTAGTATTGTTGACTCGTTTCCTTTGTGAAATGGTCTTTTTCATTCAATACTTTGAAGAAATCTTGTGCAGTTTCGTGGTGAATTTCTGCTGAAGTTCTGTGAAAAATATCGAATGAGATATCGAAATCGTTAAAGGCTTTTCCAATGATCCCGTTGTATTTATCGACGATTTCTTTTGGAGTCGTTTCTTCTTTTTTCGCTCTAAGCGTGATTGCTGCACCGTGTTCATCACTCCCGCAAATGAAGGCAACGTCGTGATCATTCATTCGAAGAAAACGCACGAAAATATCTGATGGAAGGTAAACTCCTGCTACGTGTCCTAAATGAAGGGGTCCGTTAGCGTAGGGAAGGGCGGCCGTGACCGTGAACTTGTCTTTGCTCATAACTGAGAATCACTTTAAAAATTGATGTTTTGGAAACCGCGATAATGGTTCGAAGTTCCAATAGTGCGCAAAGATAATTGAAAAGTAGGATTTTGCTTCCTACAATATGATCTAACAGTTCGAATAAACGCCAAGCTCGACTTCCGTCTCCACAAATTGAATATCGAAAGATTCCAACTCTTTCAAGATTGGGTTGTATACTTCAGGTTGAACAGGAAGCGTCACACCTTTTGATTTCAACTCTCCGTTCAAGATCATTTTGGCGCAAATCGCCGCTGGAAGGCCCACTGTATTAGACATTGATGTGTAAACTTGATCTTCACCAATATTCACCATGTGCGATGAGATGTTGAATTTTCTACCGTTCAATTCATATTCAAAATCATGAATCATCACCAGCATGTCTTTATCACCATCGTTCAATGATAATTTGTGCTCCAAAATCTGCTGAAGTGCTTGGGCCGGTGTTGGGTGTTCAATTTCGATCAGTGGTTCATCGTTAAAGATACCTAACCACTCAAAGCGCTCATATAAATGAATACGATCTTTACGCAAAAACTCTTTTAGCTTTTCCTCAACAGTCTTCGTTGAGTGATAGGGCAAGAAAGCATTTAAGAATGAACGTGGAGTGATACTCTTGTGAATGTTCATCTTATATGTGTCATCAGTCATTCCGAGTTCAATGAACACGTTCCATGCTTCACAGTATCCCGGACGACGGAGTGTTCCTCTGAAAATAGTTGGAATATCATCTAGACCGTAAGTTGAACGATACGACAATGAGTCGCGATTCGCATATCCTACAAAATCTCCCCAGCCTTCAATTGACATTTCGTGAAGTCTTCCAAACAGTCTGTTATAAGGTATGTACTTGTATTGTCCGTTCTGAATGAAGGATGCTGCTCCACCTTGTCCAGCTAAAACCACGTTTCTTGGGTTCCATGTAAACTTGTAGTTCCATGGGTTATCATCACTTTCAGGTGCAATCAATCCACCACAAAAGGATTTGAAGCTTGTCAATTTCCCACCTTTTTCCTGAACATGATGAATGATTTTCATCGCACTCATGTGATCCAAACCTGGGTCAACCCCAATTTCATTCATGATTACAATTCCTGCATCTTTTGCCTTCTGATCAAGCGATTGCATTTCCTCAGAAATATAGGATGGAGTAATCAAATCAGTTTTCAACTCGATGCAATCCAATGCTACTTCGTAATGAAAACGTGCCGGGAGCATAGAAATCACCAAATCACTTTTCTCAATATGAGGTTTGCGCTGGTCAGCATCAATTGCGTTGAATTCTAACGCTTCACCATTTTCGTGACCAGCAATTTTCTGCTTCACGAGTTCCAAATCTCTGTCTACAACTTTGATCTTCCAATTGAATTCGGAAGATTGTTCAAGAAGATATCGGATCAATGAAGAAGAAGAGAGTCCAGCTCCAAGTACGAGTATGTTTTTTTGCGAAAGTAGATGCATATGTTCAAATGTAGAGAATCATTTTAGCTTTGAAAGCGTTAAATTAAATTCTTTTTCACCTAACCTTTGTTAAAATTCTGATAGGAATTCAAGATATGCAGGATTTTGATCTATTTATATCCATTGCGCTAAAGGTTTGTGCTTGTTGAGAAAACAGTTATTTTTGTTATCCTAATTAATTTGAAACTATGGGTAGAGCATTCGAATATCGCAGAGCGGCAAAAGAAAAACGTTGGGATAAGATGTCAAAGTTGTTCCCTAAATTGGGGAAAGCGATTACACTTGCCGCAAAGGAAGGTGGAACAGATCCTGATATGAACGCAACGTTGCGTACCGCAATTAAGAATGCGAAGGCTGAAAACATGCCGAAGGATAATATCGATGCTGCCATCAAACGCGCTACTGCAAAAGACGCAGATGATATTTCCGAAATCTTGTACGAAGGGAAGGGACCTCACGGGGTGTTGGTTTATGTTGAGTGTGCAACGGATAATCCAACTCGAACAGTAGCCAACGTAAAATCCTACTTCAACAAAGCAGGTGGATCAGTTGTTCCAAATGGTTCGTTTGAATTCATGTTCAACAGAAAATGTGTCTTCGAGTTTGAGAAAACCGAAGAAATGGATTTGGAGGAGATGGAATTTGAGTTGATTGATGCCGGACTAGAATCGATTGAAGAAGAGGAAGGAAAGGTGTTCGTTTATGGTGATTACAAGTCATTCGGAACGCTTTCAATAGGGCTCGAAGGAATGAACATAGATGTTCTGAAATCGAACCTTCAACGAATTGCCATGTCATCGACAGAATTTACGGATGAACAGTTGGAAGACATTGAAAAAATGCTCGACAAAATCGAGGACGATGATGATATTCAGCAAGTTTTCACGAATATTGCCTAGAAAGCCCGTATTTATTTGGAAATAAACATAATAAAATCGCTTTTTTGGAGTTCTTCAGCATGAAGAATACAAACTGCGACGAAAATTACATGAGAAATATACTCAAAATAGGAAGTGTGTCATTGGTGATCATATTCGCTACTGTAGCCTGTTCCACTGAAAAGAACACGGCTATTTCGCGGAATTACCATAGCTTGAATGCACATTACAACGGGTATTTCAATGCCAATGAACTAATCAAGTCATCCATTCGAACGTATCAAACGTCACGACAAGAGGATTATTACTCATTGCTACCAATCAATCCGGTTCCAGACGAGACAGAAGTAGCGGGGATGTACCCTGCCATTGATACTGCAATTGTGAAGTGCACGAAAGTGATTCGCGACCATTCAATGCCAAGTAACGATCGACCTTCCAAAAAGAAGGAAGAACATAACAGATGGATTGATGAAAACTGGACTTTAATTGGAGAAGCACTTTATTATCGAAGAGATTACGAAGGCGCAATGAAGAACTTCAAGTTTATCCGAAAATTCTACAGCGATGATCCTTCATTGTTTATTGGTGAATTGTGGATGGCAAAAACGAACATGGCAAAAGGTGATTTGACCGCAGCGAAGTTCAACCTGGATAATTTAGACGCGGCCATTGCCGAACAAGAAAGTGGCGAACAAGAAAAAATTGTAAAGAAAGGAACCAAGAAAGAGGTTAAGCCTGCTCAATTCCCTAAGAAAATTCGTTTTGATTTTGAAAAAACGAAGGCTGAGTTGGCTTTACTCAAAGGTGAGAAGGTTCAAGCGATTCAACACCTCGAAGAATCATTGAATCACACACGTCTTGGAGATAAGGAAGGAAAAGCACGCGTTCACTTCATTTTGGGTCAATTGCACGAAGAACAAGGGAACAAAACGGGAGCAGCTGAGCACTTCAGTAAAGTAATTCGTGGGACTTCTTCTTACGAAATGGCGTTTAATGCTCGTTTGAAGCGAACATTCCTCGGTGAAGGAGATAAAGTGAAAAAGGACTTGCTCAAGATGCTGAAGGATCAAAAGAATGCTGAGTTCAAAGATCAGATTTACTACGCTCTAGCAGATATGGAAATTCGCGCTGGTGATGTCGCACAAGGAAAAGTGTACCTTCATCAATCGGCGTTTTACTCCGTAAACAATACCCGACAAAAAGGGATGGCCTACGAGCGTTTAGGAAACATGAGTTTCTCTGAAAAGAACTACGTTTTTGCGCAAAAATATTATGACTCATGTGGTCGTGTAATCGCAGATACCTATCCAAATGCAGAAGGAATCAGAAACAAAGCGATTAAACTTTCGGATTTAGTTGTGGCGGTCGAAACTGCTCAGTACGAAGACAGTGTGCAACGAATCGCGCAGTTGTCTGAAAGCGATAGAGAATCGTTCTTGAAAGATTTGATCAAGAAGATCGAGAAAGAGGAGAAAGCACGCAAGGAAAAAGAGGCTGAACGCTTGTTAGAATTGCAGCAGAATGAGAACCTATTTGCACAAACGGGTACAGGATCGAAATGGTATTGGAACAATCAGAAAACACGTGCCCAAGGCTACGAGGAATTCCGACGATTGTGGGGAGAGCGTGAAAATGAAGACGACTGGAGGCGCTCGGATAAAGTACAGAATTTCATCTCAGACGGCGACCCCGAATTTGTCGATGGCGATACGTCCAATGTGGCAGATGTGGTTCAAGAAGACTCACTTACGGTTGAGTCTTTGACAGTAGGCCTGCCGCTAAACGACTCATTGATGGCTTTGTCAAATGAACGCTTGCTCGAAGCATACTACAACGCTGGCTACTTATATAAAGAGCAGCTTAAAGAGGAAAGCTTAGCCGAAGAGAACTTCAATAAAGTGCTGGACAGGAATGTCGAGAATAAGCACAATCTGTTATCAGCCTACGAATTATACACGATGTACAAAAACACAAATCCAACCAAAGCGGAGGAAATGAAATCGTATATCTTGAACAATTATACAAACAGCGATTACGCGAATTACCTGCGCGATCCAGATTTCTTCATCAAGAAGAAAGAACGAGATGCCTTGGCTGAGGAATCATACACACGTGTGCTTGAGCGTTATAACAAAAAGTTATACGGCCCAGTATTAGCGCAGGCGGACAAAGTGATCAACGAAGAGCCAGATAATATTTTCCGTTCGAAATACATGCTGTTAAAAGCAATGTGTTTGGGGCAACGTTTTGATGACAAGGATACCTTATTGCCAACGCTGAATCGTGTGATGGATGAGTACCCAAAAACTCCTGAAGCGTCAAGAGCGCAGGAAATGATTGATATCATCAAAAACGGTTATTCAGAAAACATTGTGGCTGATTTCTCAAGCAAATCGCCGTACAAATACAATGATCGAGTGGAATTGATGGTTGTTGTTTTTCCAGATGCGAAGCGTAGTTCTTCGGATGTGAAATCGCGTATTTCTGACTTCCACAGAGAGTTTTTCAGTCGCGATAGATTGAAAATTAAGTCGAAGGTATTCAAAGATGGTAGCGTAATCATTGTCGATGAATTCAAGAACGAATCCGATGCGGCAAAATACATATCGGCCTACAAGAACACGCGTAAATACTTACTCGATTTGCAAAATGCGAAGATTATGATGATCTCTCAAGAAAATCTCATTATCTTATTGCAGAAACAAGACTCGAAAGAGTACGATTTATTTTATGAAGATTATTACTAAGCTATGAAGAAGAAAGTGGGAGTGATGGGAGACAGTAGTCCAGATCGTTTAAACGTGATCGTGGAAGGTACGAAAATTATCGGTGATTTTATCGCTGAATCGAACGTGCGCATTGATGGTGAAATTCAAGGAAATGTCTCGTCATCAGCAAAAATAGTAATCGGAAGAACAGGAATCATCAATGGAAACCTTGTTTGCGCTGATTCAGATGTTGAAGGAAAAATTGAAGGAGTATTGAAGGTGGAAAACCTACTAACCCTTCGCTCAACAGCTGTCGTTACCGGAGAGATCACAACGGCAAAAATCCAAATTGAAGAAGGAGCTGAGTTCTCTGGCACTTGCAAGATGAGCAACTTCAGCTCTAGTACTACAAAAACGATCGACTCAGCCAAAGAAAACACGCTTCAAGAAGACGTAGTTTACTAATTCAACTGATTTCATGAGTGACGAGCAGAAGAAACAACCCTCTTCGCGATCGCGTCTTGCGCGCCTTTCTGGAATGGGAATTCAAATGGCAGGTACGATTTTTATTTTCGCTCTGCTCGGAAGATGGTTGGACGAAAAATACCCGAGCAATAAAAAATGGTGGACAATCGGACTAGTTTTGTTCGCAACCGTCATGTCGATGTACAACATCCTTCGTCAAGTCAATAAGATGAACCAAGAAGAAGATGAACGCAAAAAGAAATAAGCTGTTCTTTATTGGTGTACCCCTCGCACTCGCGATTGCCTTTTCAATTCATGTTTATTTGCATTCAGCGTATGATTATGCCCTTTTAGGCAGCTTCATCGTCGCATCATACCTCTTCAATTTCGGTTTTGTAATTGTAGAGATTTGGTTGCTCAATACTCGCCGAATGAAAGAAGGCGCCAATCTTGGTAATGTCTATCTCGGCATGAGTATGTTGAAATTCCTCGTGTTCTTCGCTGTGTTTATCCCTTTATTTAAGATGGATGGCGTCCAAGATCGATTCGAGTACTTCGGATTTTTTATCCCATATGCCATTTGTCTTGTCGCAGGTACGGTTTTTTTGATTCAAGTATTAAAAAAATCGGAGTGATTCAGTACGGACTTCGGCTCCGCTCAGCCCTCGGATTGTATCCAGCACAGGGACCTGAGCACTGAGGTTCTCGAAGTGCGACATCTTACTCCGCGAGCGTAAAATTCCACCCTTTTAACCCCTTTCGTCAAAGAATTCCAATCTTATCTGAAATAAATTCAAAATTAATTTCGAATCCTTTTACCATTCGCAGTTTTATCCTTACTTTTGCACCGATTTTAATCAACTAGAAGGTTCGTAGATATGAACAAACTTTGGAAAATTTTAATAGTAGCGGTGGCGTTGATTCCGGCTGTTACTTTTGCAAGTGAAGGCCCACACGGAGAAACTCACAAAGAGGAGTTAACAAAGGAAGAGGCGCGTGCGAATAACACGGAATACGTGAAGCACCACACGAACGATTCTCACGATTTCGGTTTGTTTACAAACGAAGAGACAGGTCACCACATCGGTTTTCCACTTCCAGTTATTCTTTGGGAAGATGGTTTGCACGTTTTCATGTCTACAGCGTTTCATGCAGAAGAAGGAAACGAACACGGAGTTGCCGAATCAAATGGTAAGTACTTCGTAATTGGTCATGATGATGGTAAAGTGTACTCATGCGATGAGCACGGTGCAATCTTGACAGACGTAACGACAGATGAGGAGGGTGTTGAAACTGTTTCTCAAATTAACCCAATTGATTTCTCGATCACAAAGAACGTATTCGTAACAATCTTGATGTGTATCTTCTTGTTCTGGTTGTTCAGAAAGGTAGCAAAAACATACGCTTCAGGTTTGGCGCCAACAGGTGCAGCAAAATTCTTAGAGCCAATCATCTTGTTTATTCGTGATGAAATCGCGATTCCAAACATCGGAAACGATTACAAGAAGTACATGAACTACCTATTAACGGTATTCTTCTTTATATGGTTCTTGAACTTGGCAGGTATGACGCCGCTAGGAATTAACGTAACAGGAAATATCGCTGTAACATTCGCTTTGGCTTTGTTCACATTCTTGATTACGAACTTGTCTGCAAAGAAAGATTACTGGATGCACATCTTCTGGATGCCAGGAGTTCCAGTTCCAATGAAGATCATGTTGATTCCAATCGAGTTGGTTGGAATGATTGTTAAGCCTTTCGCCTTAATGATTCGTTTGTATGCGAACATGTTGGCAGGCCACATCGTACTAGGAAGTTTGATCGCAGTGGTTGTCTTCTTCGATTCGTACTTCGCAAAAGGAGCTTTCGTAGGATTGACATTCTTTATGAACATCATTGAATTGTTGGTTGCAGCGTTGCAAGCATACATTTTCACAATGCTAACTGCTTTGTACTTCGGTTCAGCAGCAGCAGAACACGCGCACGAAGAGGCGCATTAATTAAGTATATTTTTAACCCTAAATATAAATTGAAATGGAAGCAGTAGAATTTATTCCAAAATTAGTAGGAGCTGGATTGGTAGTAATCGGAGTTGGTATCGGTATTGGACGTATCGGTGGATCTGCGATGGATGCAATTGCACGTCAGCCAGAAGCTACAAACAAAATTCAAACAGCAATGTTGATCGCAGCGGCGCTTATTGAAGGTATTGGATTTGCCGCGTTATTCGCAGTATAATCAAACCAAACTTTCTATCAGTTGCAACGGTTGGTTGTAACTGATAGATTTTTAGAGTTAAAATTTAAAAGACTTAGGACATGGAAAATTTATGGAATCAGTTTTCATTTGGATTATTCTTCTGGCAAGCATTATTGTTTATCGGATTATTATTGCTTTTGAGAAAATTCGCTTGGAAACCAATCTTAGGAGCGGTAAACGAGCGTGAAGAAAAAATTTCTGAATCGTTGGATCTTGCAGAGAAGACAAAGAAAGAAATGGAAGCTCTTCAAACGCAAAATGAAAACTTGTTGAAAGAAGCACGTGCAGAACGTGATTCAATGATCAAAGATGCGAAGGAAACAGCCAGCAAAATGGTTGAGGACGCCAAAGGAAAAGCGAAAGATGAAGCAGAGAAAGTAATGGTTAGCGCTCGTGAGTCAATCAATTCTGAAAAAGCAGCAGCAATTTCTGAGTTGAAAACACAAGTGGCAGCATTCTCTATTGAAATCGCTGAGAAGTTAGTACGCGGAGAGCTTTCTGCAGCTGACAAACAAAAAGCATTGGCCGATAAGTTGGCTGAAGATATTAACATGAATTAATCATCTTACGATGAAGAATACAAAAGTAGCAGCGCGATACGCAAGAGCTTTACTGGATTTAGCAATCGAACAGAAAAACGTGGATTCCGTTTTGGGAGACATGCAAGTGTTCAGTGCGACAGTAAAAGATTCGAGCGAATTTGAGTTGTTGTTGTCAAGTCCAGTTGTAAAGGCGGATAAGAAGATTGAGATTTTCAAATTGGCATTCGAGCCATTCGAGAAAAGCACTCAAGACTTCATCGCCATGATTACAAACAACGGTCGTGAAGCAATGCTTGGAGATATCGCTGAAGCATTTGAAGCACAAGTGAAAGAGCACAGAGGAATTGTACCAATGACGATTACGTCAGCAGTTCCATTGGATGACTCTACCCGTGCTGCAATCATGGCAAAAGTTCAATCTTCTGTAGAAGGAACATTGGAGGTAGAAGAAAAAGTAGACGAATCACTAATCGGTGGTTTTGTGGTTCGAATGGGAGATCAGCAAATCGATGCTTCTGTTGCGAGTCAATTGAATAATTTAAAACAACGTTTAACACGATAATCTTTATAAGATGGCAGATGTAAAACCGGCAGAAGTTTCTGCAATATTAAAAGAGCAATTATCTGGATTCCGTTCAGAAGCAGAATTGCAGGAAGTAGGTACTGTACTTCAAATTGGAGATGGTATCGCTCGTATTTACGGATTGAAAGGAGTTCAATACGGTGAATTGATTGAATTCGACGGAGGATTGCAAGGAATTGCATTGAACCTTGAGGAAGATAATGTTGGTGCCGTTCTTTTGGGACGTTCAACTGAAGTAAAAGAAGGAGACACAGTTAAACGTCTTGGTCGTATTGCCTCAGTAAACGTTGGTGAAGGAATCGTTGGACGTGTTGTTGATACATTGGGGAACCCAATCGACGGTAAAGGTCCAATCGAAGGTGAATTGTACGAAATGCCTATCGAGCGTAAAGCGCCAGGTGTTATCTACCGTCAGCCTGTTGATGAGCCAATGCAAACTGGAGTAAAGGCCGTTGATGCCATGATTCCAATTGGACGTGGACAACGTGAGTTGGTGATTGGTGACCGTCAAACTGGTAAAACAACAGTTTGTATCGATACGATCATTAACCAAAAAGAATTTTACGATGCTGGTGAACCAGTTTACTGTATCTACGTAGCAATCGGACAAAAAGGTTCTACAGTTGCAGGTATCGTTAAGAAATTGGAAGAAGCTGGTGCAATGGCATACACAACTATCGTTGCAGCCAATGCATCTGATCCTGCTCCAATGCAGTTTTACGCTCCAATGACAGGGGCTGCTGTAGGTGAGTTCTTCCGTGATACAGGTCGTCCAGCATTAATTGTATTTGATGATTTATCAAAACAAGCCGTAGCATACCGTGAGGTATCACTTCTTCTTCGTCGTCCTCCAGGTCGTGAGGCATACCCAGGAGATGTATTCTACCTTCACTCAAGATTATTAGAGCGTGCTGCGAAAGTTATTGCTGATGATAACATTGCATCACAAATGAATGACCTTCCTGAATCATTGAGACCAATGGTTAAAGGTGGTGGATCATTGACAGCATTGCCAATTATTGAAACACAAGCAGGTGACGTTTCTGCATATATCCCAACGAACGTAATTTCGATTACTGATGGTCAGATCTTCTTGGAAGGTGACTTGTTCAACGCGGGTATTCGTCCAGCGATTAACGTAGGTATCTCGGTATCACGTGTTGGAGGATCGGCTCAAATTAAGTCGATGAAGAAAGTAGCCGGAACATTGAAATTGGATCAAGCTCAGTACCGTGAGTTGGAAGCATTCGCGAAATTCGGATCGGATTTGGATGCTGCAACAAAATCAGTATTGGACAAAGGAGCACGTAACGTGGAAATCTTGAAGCAAAAAGAAGGTGATCCTTACCCAGTTGAAAAGCAAATTGCAATCATCTACGTTGGAACGAAAGGAATGATCCAAAACGTACCAGTGAACCAGGTGAAAGCATTCGAAAAAGAATACTTGGATTTCTTAGACGCTAAGCACAGAGACGTTCTAGATCAATTGAAAGCTGGTAAATACACAGATGAATTGACTGACGTTCTTGGTAAAGTAGCCAAAGAAATCGCTTCGAAATACTAAATGAATTTTGATTGAGATTGTGGTTATAGGATCACATTCTCAATTCTTAATTACTTGAAAGATGGCAAATCTTAAAGAAATAAAAAACAGAATCACCTCGATCTCATCTACGATGCAAATCACGTCTGCGATGAAAATGGTTTCTGCTGCAAAATTGAAAAGAGCGCAAGATGCAATTACGCAAATGCGACCTTATGCAGAGAAATTACAAGAGATCTTGGGGAATTTGAGTGCAACATTAGACCTTTCTGAAAATGCATACGCTGATCAACGCGAAGCTAAGACTGTTTACATCGTTGGTGTAACATCGAACAGAGGTTTGTGTGGTGGATTCAACAACAACATCGTTAAGAAAGTAAACGCATTGATCGCAGATGAATATGCTGGGAAAGATGTGAAGATGATCGCTGTTGGAAAGAAAATCAATGATTCATTCAAGCGTAGCGAAGCGAACTTCCGTCCAGAGGAATTGGGAGGAGCTGAAGAGATGTTTAATGATTTGACATTCGATCGTTGTTCTGCACTTGCGCAATTTTTAATGGATGAGTTTGAAGCGGGTAAAGTTGATAAAGTAGTTGTTGTTTACAACAAATTCAAAAATGCTGCTGTTCAACTCGTACAAGCTGAGCAATTCTTGCCAATCCAAGTTACTGAAGCTGAAGAAGGATCTGCATCTGCGGGAGATTACATTTTCGAGCCTTCAAAACAAGAGATTGTTGAGGAGATGATTCCTAAGTCATTGAAGACTCAATTGTACAAAGCCTTGTTAGATTCAAACGCATCTGAGCACGGAGCGCGTATGACAGCAATGCACAAAGCAACAGACAACGCAGGGGATTTGAAGCGTACGTTAACACTTCAATACAACAAAGCACGTCAAGCTGCAATTACAAACGAAATTCTCGAGATCGTTGGAGGTGCGGAAGCATTGAAAGGAAACTAAGAGAAACTGAATATTATTTCAAACCCCGATTTCTGAAAAGAGATCGGGGTTTTGTTTTGTATGTAATTTCCAAATTTCTTCTCCCAACTTGATTGACTTTGCGTCTAAGATTATGTACTTTGTAGGTCGACATTAACTGCTAATCAACAATTTGAATTATTATGATCAGTTTCATCACGGGAGAATCCATATTATTGGAAGAAGATTTTCGTCTCAATGGTCCAATTTCATTCGAATGGGCACGCCAATACCGCACGCAAGTCGAGGTCAATGGTTTATTGGGAAAAACGTGGCATTCTTTTGCTGATCAAACGCTTCAATTCAAACGCTCAGAGGGCTTATATGAATGGTTGAACGGGAATGGAAACCAAACGGGGTTACCCTACTTGGAAATAGGAGAAGAAGCAGTAGTTGCGACTGAAAAAATCAAATACGCGCACAATGAGGACGAAGTACTGATTGAAGATTACGATCAGAAATTGACTTATCACTATAAATATGTGGGAGGATCAAAAGATACGTACCGCATTGCCAGAATTTCACGTCACCGTTTTGAGATCTTGTTTTTGTACAACGCTTCAGGTCGATTGGAAAAAATCATCGATTCGAGCAATCGCACACTAGATATCGAACGAGACAGTGAACAACGAATCATTTCGGTAACACACGTTTCTGATGTTCAGGCAGATCGAGTACTCGTTGAGTACGAATACAATGAAGAGGGCTTTATGTCCATCATTCGCGATACCTTGGGTCAAGAGGAAAAGCTAGAATACACCAACGGACTGCTGACCCTCAAAACAGATCGAAACGGAGCAACGGAACACTGGGAGTTTGAAAACACAGACGAGGATCCCAAATGTTTAAAACACTGGTTTAACAAAAACGGACAGCAACTGCGCTCGTTCGAATACAAGCTAGGAAATACCGTTGAGACGAATGCCATGGGTGCCAAAACAACTCATTGGCATCGCAATGGAGAAATCATCCAGGTAACTGACGCGATGGGCAACAGCGAATCGTGGGAATACAACTTGAATGGAATGGTGATGCGCTACACGGACAAACTCGGTCAGCATACCTATTACGGATACGACGATTACGGAAACAAAACATCGGAGCGACTTCCAAACGGAGGAAGTACGAACTATATCTACGAGGACAACAACCTCGTTGCAGCCAAGAACGCAACCAATGCACTTTGGTTGTGGGAATACGATGAGAATGGCTTTTTGACAAAGCGCATCGGCCCCTCAAATGACGCAACGCGTTATTACTACACCAATGATTTGCTCACACAAATCACCGATACAAATGGACTAGAAACCTATCTATCCTACAACAAAGAGCACTCGCTAGAAAAAGTGACGCTTCCAAACGGTGAAGTAACCAATTGGAAATACGACGGACAAGGTCAGCTACTTCACGCAGTGAGCAACCAAGATACTTCAGTCAATTATCATTACGACGAACTCGGACGAGTGAAGCAAATGAAAACAGTGGACGGAAACATGGTTCACTTGAAGTATGACTGCGTAGGAAATGTTGTCCAAGCAAAAGACAAACACCACCAAGTGAAGTTCGAATACTCTGCAACAGGAAAACTGGAGGCAAGAGAAGAGAACGATACGAAGATCAAGTTTGCTTACACCAAAGCAGATCAACTCAAGGCAATCACCAACGAGCACAAAAGCTTGTACCGATTCGATAGAGATAGAAACGGACAAATCATCCAAGAGAGTGGTTTTGATGGACTGAAACGCAAGTACGCCAGAAATGCAGGTGGACAAGTCAGCCAAACGGTTACTCCAGATGGAAAGAAAGTGAGTTACTCATACGACCTACTCGGAAACGTGAGCATCGTTCATTACGACGATCAAACACAAGAAGTCTACACCTACAATAAGTCTGGATTACTCATTGAGGCAGTCAACGAAAACGGAGTAGTGACACTTGAGCGAGATAAACTTGGAAAAGTAATCGCAGAGACGCAGAATGGAGTTCGCATTGAAAGCGAATACAACCGATTAGGACAACGAATATCTCTGACGAGTGATCTAGGAGCAGATATCAAAATCTCGAGAAACAAATTTGGGCAGATCCTCAACACAAGCGTGGAACAAGCACGTAAGCAAACAGAGGAAGAGCTAATCAACGATAAAGAAGCAGGAACCAACAAATGGGAAGTAGACATCACCCGCAACCTTGTTGGACTAGAAATAGAACGTAGCCTTCCAGGAGGTGTGACCAGCAATTGGGAAAGAGACAAGAGTGGACGTCCCGTGCAACACAGCGTGAGCGCCAAGGAGCAAATTCAATCAAAGAGACGCTACCAATGGGATGTGAATGATCGACTAAGATCAATCGAAGATGTCCTCAAGAACGAGCTCGTGAACTTTGAGCATGATTTGTTTGGAAACTTATCGGCGGCACAATATTCAGATGGAAGCTGGGATTACAAACTCCCCGACGAAATTGGAAACCTTTTCAAAACAAAGGAGAAGAAAGACCGCAAGTACGGAAAAGCAGGACAACTTCTCAAAGATGAGAAGTACTCATACACCTACGATGAAGTTGGAAACTTGATTGAAAAGTCATCAATCGCAGAAACGTGGCGCTACAAATGGACACAAGGCCGAATGCTCAAGAAGGTGATTCGACCGGACAGAAAGCATGTCGACTTCACCTATGATGCACTTGGTCGAAGACTGACAAAGACCTACAAAGATCAAACAACACACTTCGTGTGGGATGGAAATGTTCCACTCCACGAATGGACATCAGGTATTGACGATGCGATCACCCAAGTGAACGAAGATGGGGAACGAGAAATCATTACTCCAGAAAACCTCACAACATGGGTCTTCGAAGATGGAACGTTTATTCCAATGGCGAAGATGCACGGGTTCAAGTCCTACTCGATCATTACAGATCATTTGGGAACTCCAACTGAGGCGTATGACGAAGAAGGGAAGAAAGTTTGGAGTCGACAACTGAACATTTACGGTGAGACAAGAAAAGAAACAGGATTTGAGAACTTTATTCCGTTTTTGTATCAAGGACAGTATTTCGATGTTGAAACTGAGTTAGCTTACAATAGATTTAGGTATTATTCTCCTGAGAGTGGGACATACGTTAGTCGAGACCCCATTGGAATTAGAGGAGGCTTTAATGTCTTTTCATATGTAAAGGACACCAATAGCTGGGCAGATGTCTTTGGTTTGTCGGATATCTTTATTTTTGGTAACGCCTCAGGACCTGCTAATGCAAGACCAAGAGTGATGGGAGATAATGGAAGAATGAAGGGAGATATTACCGTTACGGACGGTAATGTTTCTGCTCAATCTGTTGATCCTGAAGCCGGGGTATGGCCTCAAGGAAAATCGGCAACGACCGATTTAGATAGTGGATTAACAGGGCAGGTACATAAGATTGACAACACAGATTTACCAAAGGGATTAGGGATGGTTGCCGATGGCGCTGACGTCGGAGGTCCTCACAAAGCAGGTCATCACACTATTTATCCTACAGAAGATATGTCGTTTGATGATTTCAATAATAAACTACAACAGGTTGAGACAACTCATGTTGGTAAGGTTGATAAGAAGAAAGGTTTTGTTCCAAAAAAATGTTAGTAACGAATCATTAATGTCAAATTTTTCTAAAAATACAGTGTTGTGGGATGAAATATCTCAACTTCGTAAAGAACTAGATATTCTGAGGTATAAGTTCGCGCAATTGGATATCAAAGAACAAATTGAGACGTTGAAGTATGCATATTCTATCGACAACGAAAAATATGCATTAGAACAAATCATGCACTTAGAGCCTGTCGGCTATAGAAAGAGTGAGCGTAAGCTCACTAGAGGATTAATCGAAATACTTGTAAGTGGAGCGGTATATCCTGGACATAACGAGATAGAATCTCAGAAATTATTGATCGAATTGGCGAAAGATAATCCCGAATCTGCGGAAATTATTTATCAAAAATGTCTTAAACATTTGGATGATGCAGATGAAGCCTGCGATTTTGAGGTATATGAGAGGGTGCGTAATCTTTTGATTGACGTTAATAGTGATCGTTTGAATGCATTTCGTCAACGTTGTAGAGAGCATAAATGCCCCGATATAAGAGAAGTAGATGAAGATTTGGATAATGTATGAATCTAAATTTTCACGGTTCAAAATTACATCAGAGAAAATTAGTTAATGAATCAATCCGTTAAAACAATCATGAGTAAATGGATGTTGAGTTCATTTTTTCTGACACTTCTCGTTTTTAATTTATCAGCAGTATCGTATTCAGACGACTGGAAGTGCTACATTAGACTGGACAGTGAGTTAAGATATTCTTGCTAGAACTTAAATTAGCAAAATGTCAAAGAAGAAAAGAAGTTACACAGCTGTTTTCAAACGGAATGCTGTGAAGT
>JAQXBM010000095.1 GCA_029252405.1 Crocinitomicaceae bacterium | reverse complement strand
AATCAATCATTAGATCTTCTTCAACTCGAATAGTTATTTAAAACTGATCAGTTTCAGCGTTTCACATTTTAGTGAATCATCAATTTCGTTTTTCCATTTCCGACTGATACAAAGTACATTCCTGCAGATAGGTCAGAGACATCGATGCTTGTTTGCAGCGATTCCATCGTTCCTTGTTTCAAGATCTTTCCGCTGTTATCTGTGATAACAAATCGTTCACTTGAACCTTCGATGCGTTCAATATTAAGAAGTGACGATGCTGGGTTTGGGTAAACCTTTACAGTTGTTGACTCAACAGGTGTGATTCCGACAATCGTTCGTGGAAGGATACCTTTGTAGTCCCCGTCTAATAGGTTACAATTTGTTTGAACTCCCGTAGATGTCATCACGCACATTGAATTCGTCATGCTGACAAAATCAACCCCGTTATAATAAAGAGCATGACCGGAAATCCCGGCATTTGCCAGAGCATCCGTTACTAAAGTCTGGGTATTGTTTAACAGATTTATTTTGTACAAATAAGTTCCACCAGCTAAGCGATACATGAAGTTATCAGTGCTGTTGAATCCAATAGATTCTCCGTCATCTCCAGCGACGCCTGAAAGATCTGTCACCGGTAACATTAAACCAGTAAATACGTTGATCGTATACAAGAAATTCGGTGTTGCAGCGCCATCTCCAGTGATTCCATAAAGCACGCCCTGTGTGTTAAAAGCAATCCCAGAAATATTATCTGTCAAGTCAGCGATTTTGGTAATTGTGTTGGCGCTCTCATCGAAAGTGGCCAAGTAACGACCAGTTGATCCTTTTGCAACAACATAAATTGTTGCGGTTGTTGGGTTCTGTGCCATGCCGGTATACCCCTGAATGGATTCGCCACCTGTTTCGGAGATGCCAATTAGTTCGACAACATTAGCGCTTGCATCCAGCACAATCAGCGAATCTTCACTTGACGCTAAGACGTTGTAATTCTGCGCGAATAGTGTTGAAACGCTTAGCAGGGAAAAGGCAATTGGTAATAGTGCTTTTTTCATCATGTTAAATTGATTAGTAATAACTAAAGGTACTCAATTTAAACTGGAAAGGCATTACCGAATGTTTGGTAAACCATTGAGGTGATTTTCTGAGAAAAGAATAGTCCTTTGGCTCGTTGTGATTTAGGGGTTTGACGTCACCCCTTTGATCGTAGACGTGAATAATTTCGTAGTTTTAATGAAATCTAAACGAATAACCACTATGAAAACTATTACTGCAAAGATTGCATTCGGTTTGCTATTAACCGGATCACTCGCTTTTTTAAATCAATCGTGTAATACCACTAAAGAAATTATTAAGGAAACGGTTGAGGAAGTTACCGAAAACACGGAGGAAGCATCTGTGGAATATCTTTACCGTTTGAGGCAATGTACCTTGGATTCGGGTAAAGTTAAAGTATCACCAGTAACAGCAAATTCAATAAAAACAGAGAACATTCACGTAATTACACACGGGTGGGCGCCAGGATATTTGAAAGCTGTAAATGATTACGCCTCCAATCACGGAGGTCAAATTTTGTTGGCATGGGACTCATTGGCTGTCAACAGTTCGAACGAACGTTTTTTCGTACCCACATTTTTCAATCTTGCAGCATCCATTTTGAATGCCGATCCAGGATCAACAGTATTAGTGTTTAGTTGGATCGATCAATCTGCTACATCGGAATCTGGAGATCTTTGGAAAGATTGGGGTCAAATGTGTCAGGCAGAAGATAATACGCAGATCGCCGCTGACGAAATGTACGGTGCTCTTTCAATTGCTACTGATTGGAGTGTTAATCATCAATTCCACCTCCTTGGACACAGCTACGGAACAAAGGTGGTATCCCACACGGCAATTGGCTTGAAACGGAAAATGGATAACGGAAGTAAAATTGAGCGGATTCAACTCTCTCTTTTCGATTCGCCTGAAAAAGCTCCTGTCACGTGTGCAAATAACGATTTATGCTCAATTCTACCTGCATTTGAACCGAATAGAAATACCCGCTTCGTAGCAAATTACATTTCATACTACGACAAGTGCTTGAGTAGTTGTGATGGTCTTGAATGGGTGGTTGATGCAACCATTTTTCCACACAGAGATTACTGTCAGAGAATGTCCTCGATAGAAAAATGCATAAGTTGTAAACATGAAGCTGGTGTTGTGTGGTATACAGATGCAACCAACGCTCCAAGTTTTGAAACTGGCTTGTGGTGGACACCAATGAAAAGTTTACGTTTATCGGAAAGCATCGTACAGTATCATGTTAAGAAATACGAAAACCGCGTGAAGATGGATAATGCTCCTGATTGCCAGGCAGGCCAAATAAAGGATTGCGAGGAGTAATGCGTTATTGCATAAACGCGTACATCAGAATATTCGCACCCATTTTTAGTGCTTCCTGGCGTTTGTTTTCAGGGTCGCTATGAACTTCTTGGTCTTCCCATCCATCGCTAAGGTCGGTTTCGTATGTATACAAACAAACGATTCTCCCGTCTACGATGATGGCGAAGGCTTGGGCGCGTTTACCTGAGTGCTCATGAATTTTCGGTAAGCCGTTGAAGTCGTATTTCTGATGAAAAATATCGTGGTCAAATGGGATTTCCACCAATTCATTATTTGGGAATACTTTCTTCAATTCCACCCGGATGAATTCGTCCATTCCGAAGTTGTCATCGATGTGTAAGAATCCTCCGCCTGCGAGGTACGTTCTCAAATTTTCTGCCTCTTGACTCGTGAATACAACATTTCCGTGACCTGTCATGTGGATGTACGGGTAGAGGAATAAATCGGGGCTTCCGACTTCAACATATGGTGTTTCCTTGTCGATAGATGTTCCAAGGTTTTTGTTGCAGAATGAAATGAGATTTGTCAGTGCTGTTGGGTTGGCGTAGTAATCGCCGCCACCTCCGTATTTCAGGAATGCCAGTTGTGTGCTTTGACTGAAAGAAAAGCTCGATGTAATCAGGGCAAAAGCAAATAACACGTTTTTCATCATGACAAATCAATCTTAAGTTGGGCGCAGACACACGCATAAAGTGCTGCGGTCTCTGTTCGTAAACGATTTTCTCCTAAAGTAATTGTTTTGTAACCATTTTCCAACGCAAGAGAAATCTCATCCGAGGTAAAATCTCCTTCGGGTCCAATCAAAATTGGGCAGTTTATTACTTGAAATGAATCGAGAATAGTCGATTTTTCTCCTTCTTCGCAATGTGCGATAAGTCCATTTGGGTGTTCTTTGATGAATTCTGAAACAGAAACGAGTGAATTGATCTTTGGCAAAAATCGTCGCTTCGATTGCTTCATGGCTGAGATTGCCTTTTTCTGAATCCGTTCAGGTTTCATTTTCACACGCTCTGAATTCTTTCCTGAAATGAATGATATTTCGGTAATTCCAATCTCCGTCGCTTTTTCAACAAACCATTCGATGCGATCCATCAATTTTGTTGGTCCAAGGGCAATGTGTAATTCGTGTTCGAGTGGCTCACTTTGCTCAGATTTCAAAATCGAAACCGCACATCTTTTGGGGTGAGCCATTGAAATTTCGGTCTCAAAATAACCGCCTTTTCCATTGACGATTGCGAGTTGATCTCCTTCGTTCATGCGCAAAACACGCACAATATGCTTCGATTCTTCCTCTGAAAGTTGATGTGTTTCAGCACCCAGTTCGATATGTGAATCGTAGAAAAGGCGCATCAGTGCATTAAACGAAAAACGAGTTCTTTCATCAGTTGACCGTGCGTAAATGATGCGTTTCCAACTCCTTTGGATTTCAAATCATATTCGTGCAGAACGGCAATGTTGGCTGCAATCTTCTTTGGATTGTAAATCTTGGATGAATTCACCAATTCTCCTGCGACGAAAGGATGAACTTTCAGGGCAGATGCCACGGCCTCGCGCGATTTATTCTGCAAGAAATGAATGCGCATCAACCGGGAGTAGTGGTTGAATAAGTTCGAAACCACCACAATAATCGACGTTGCTTTTGGGTTGTGATCGAAGTAATCGACAATGCGATTCGCCTTTTCAACGTTTCGCGCGCCAACCGCATTGATCAACTCAAAAACATTGTAGTCCTTTGAAATTCCAATGTTTTCCTCAATGTGAATTTCATTGATTGTCGTTCCCTTTTCGACCAAGATTTCAAGCTTCTCAATCTCGTTCACGATTCGACTTAAATCATTCCCAAGGAATTCCGCCAATAACATCGATGCCTTTGGAGAAATACTGTATCCTTTGGAAATCACGTGGGTTTTGATCCAATCGGGGAGTCTATATTCTTTGACTTTCTCAGATTTGAAAACGAGCCCGGTTTTGGCTGCCGCTTTCATGGATTTCTTCCGAGAGTCGTACTTTTTGTATTTGTAATTGATGACGAGAACCGTCTGTTCGTTGGGTTCTTCAAAGTAGGGGAGTAAATCCTCAATTCCTCTGAAATCTTGCGCTTCTTTGAGCACTACCAAACGGCGTTGCGCCATCATTGGATAGCCTTTCGCTTCGGAAATCAAGCTAAGTGCGTCTGCTTCTTTCCCGTAGATAATGCTTTGGTTGAAGTCGCGTTCGTGCTCCTCCAGTGCATGTTTCACAATTGCATCCGTGATCATATCCATGAAAAGCGCTTCCTCGCCATGTAAGAAATAGATTTTCTCAAATTTCCCGCTCTCTATGTCTTTTATGATCTGCTTGTGATCCATCTACGCCTTGTGTGTTGACCAAATTTGAACCAATTCTGTAAGCGTCGCAACCGCTTTTTCCATATCCTGAACGCTCACGTATTCGTGACGCGAATGAATCGCCATTTCTCCAGTAAAGATGTTCGGACAAGGCAATCCCATAAATGACAATCGTGATCCGTCTGTTCCTCCGCGAATGATGGTCGGCTTTGGTGCAACACCTGCCTTTTCCATCGCTTTAATCGCGTAATTCGAAACGAAAGGAACATCTTTCAAAATTTCCTTCATGTTTCTGTACTGTTCTTTTACTTCGAACTCGTACGTCACGCCTTTGTATTTCTCAACCACACCTTTCACGATTCCTTCCAAGCGCTCTTCGTATTGCGCCAGTTTCGCTGTGATGTGATCACGAATAATGAATCCTATTGTCGTTTGTTCCAATCCTCCGTTAAATGACGTTGGGTGTACAAATCCTTCGCGTTTTTCAGTTGTTTCAGGCGACCAGCTGTATTTCGGTAATTTCTCAATGATTTCCGCAGCTACTTTCACTGAGTGAATCATTTTTCCTTTGGCATAGCCAGGGTGAGCACTGACTCCATTGATGGTAATTGTTACGCCATCCGCCGAAAAACTTTCATCTTCCAACGAGCCGAGAACACCACCGTCGAGTGTGTATCCAAAATCAGCATTCAATTTCTCCATGTCGAGGTGATCGACTCCGCGTCCCACTTCTTCATCAGGTGTAAACAACACGCGAATTGTTGGGTGAGGAATTTCTGGATTTTTTGATAAGTGATGCACCAAATCCATGATGATTGCAATTCCTGCTTTGTCATCAGCGCCAAGCAAAGTCTGTCCGCTCGCTGTGATTAAATCATCTCCGATTTTCTCTTTCAGGTATGGATGCTGTTCAATTGTGATTACTTGCGTGATATCGTCCGGCAAGGTGATTGGTTTTCCGTCGTACTTTCTGTGAACAATTGGCTTCACATTTTTTCCTGTCACGTCGGGCGCTGTGTCCATGTGCGAGCAGAAGCAAATCGTTGGAAGATCAGGATTCTGAGTGTTGTTCGGAATGGTTCCAAAAACATATCCCCATTCGTCCATTTCAGCATCTTCAACCCCCAATTGCTTGAGTTCATAGACCAATTCTCTCCCTAAATTTTTCTGAATTTCAGAAGAAGGAAAAGTGGTTGAGTTTGGATCTGCTGTTGTATCGATTTTCGCGTATTTAACGAAGCGCTGTTCTACTGTAGACGAATAATTATTCATTGAAAAAATGTTTGAATCAAAGATAGTTATTTTGATGTGAAAAGGTAGGTGTGAGTTATTTAGTTTGGGTGTGTCGCAGCTGATTTCTGTGTTAGGTTTGGGTTGGGTTGTGAAACGCGCGGCTCGCTGGAAAGGTTGTTTTTGAAGTTAAGAGTAGGCTTTTAACCGAAAATGTTTTTTCGAGGCAACATTTAGCATGGTTTGTAGGACGTGTGCCTGTTGCACAACCGTACTTTAAATATAGTTAATATTTAAGTATCTTGAAGTATGCAAGGCAAGAAGCACTATCAAGAAAAACTGTTTTCAAATTTTCAATTAAGCGA
>JAQXBM010000079.1 GCA_029252405.1 Crocinitomicaceae bacterium | reverse complement strand
TGGTAACTTGCAAGTAACAAGTATCACAGGTGGATTACCTCCATTTCAATACTCCATAGATGGTTCAACATGGCAAAACACAACGCTGTTTTCAGGGCTTTCCTTTGGAAACTACACCGTCGTAGTTCAGGATGATTTGGGGTGTGAATATTCCTTCGATCAAACTTTAAATGGTTCAGCAATTACGATTGATATGAACTTCCTTGCTTCAACCTACAACGAGCAAGGTGATACGATACTGGTATCGAATACAACAGTCTTTAATGGACTGGATTCGCTAAAGTGGGAGTATCCGCTATCGGCTGATGTGCAAATTGAGAATGATTCTATTCTACAACTCTCGATGGACACAGAAGGGTGGTATGATATTACCCTACTTGGTTACTTGGATTCAGTGTGCGAATACTCACTGACAAAAGCTGTTTATTTCGGTGGGCTTGCTCCATCATTTGATTCCTTGTATGTAGAATATAGTATCGTTTCTGACTCGATTTATCCGAATCCTACAAACGGAACTTTTACCATTAGCGTAGAGTTTGGAAAGGCGCAGAACTATTCAATCATTGTTACCAATGCGATGGGGCAACCAATTCCGACAATGAACGTGTCGGGACAAGGAAAGTTCATCAATCAAATTATGAGTTTCCCATCTGGAACAGCTTCTCAAACATACTACATCAATCTCATTGCTGATTACGATGCCAAACGAATTGCCATAATGCTGAACTAATGAAGAGAATCTTAATCTATATCGCCCTTCTCTTTAGTTCATGGTCACAGGCTCAGAACTTGGAGAAAATAGGAAAGGAAGAAATGACGACCGTAACAGGCGGAATGACTTCGAACTTCGTGTACAACAATGTTGTTGGTCAACAACAGTTTCGTGATCCTTTTGCATGGGTACTTTCAGGAAACGTAACAGTCAATTTTCTGGATTTATCACTCCCGTTTACCTTTAGTTTTTCCAACCAAGGTAGAAGTTATTCACAGCCCTTCAACATGACTGCCTTGCACCCAAAATACAAGGACTGGCAAGCGCACGTCGGTATTACTTCAATGAATTTTTCTCGCTATACCTATTCAGGGATGAACTTCGCAGGGGCGGGATTGGAATACAAACCAAAGAAATGGGAATTCAAAGCCTTCGGCGGTCGATTGAAAAAAGCCATCGAGTACGATCCGACGGTAAACAACGTGAATTTTGTTTCCTACAAACGAATGGGCTTTGGTTTTTCAACCGCCTACAAAGCATCGAACTATGGGGCAGAACTAATCCTCTTTAAAGCCTACGATGATGGAACATCATTGCATTATGCCCACAACAATCCTGAGTTAACGGTTCGCGATAATATTGTTGCTTCGCTGATCACCAACGCAACATTATTCAAATCCATTCGCCTGAACGCAGAAATTGCTTCAAGTCTGCTAACGCGTGATGTTCTTTTGAACGATCCTAGCTACCAACGTTCGTTTTATTCTGGTATCGTTCGAGGAAATCAAACAACGGGGTTTTCGAATGCTTACAACGCATCAATTGATTACCGAGCCAAAGCCTTTGGAGTAGGATTAAAATACGAACGCATAGATCCAAACTACTCAACGCTTGGAGCGATCTACTTCAACAACGATTTGGAAAACGTTACGCTCAATCCTTCCTTCTCGCTTTTCAAAAGCAAGGTCAATGTTTCGATGAGTGCGGGGTATCAGCGCAACAACTTGGATAAAGACAACGCCACTGATAGCAAACGATGGATCGGGAGCGCGAACCTAACGGCTCAAATTATCAAGGGAATGAGCTTTAATCTGACCTATTCGAATCTATCGTCATTTACACGCAGAAACCCTGCTGCCGATCCATTCTATACCCAATTTGCCGACACGCTCAATTACTATCAAGTGTCTCAGAATTTCTCTTCAAACATTACTTATTCATTTGGTGACACTTTGCGCCAATCCATTAACCTCATGGGATCATACGCTCAAAGCGAAAACATCACAGGACGATTAAATGATGCAGGAGCGTTTGGGTTCAATGTAGATAGCGACACTTCGTCTTTACCCGTGGACGTCTACAATGGTATTTTAGGACACCGCTTACTGTTCAAGGGCGGTTTGTCAATCGGTTGGACGTTCAACGCGAACCATTCTATTGCAGTTGGTAATACCAATTCCTACATCGGTCCAGGCGCAAATCTTTCCAAATCGCTATTCAAAAGGAAATTATCCTTGAATTCTTCTATCACCTACAACCGCCAATACGCCAATTCTATTCATACCAACCATGTACTGAATTTCCGAGCAGGACTTCGCTACTCACCTGAGATTTGGGACAAGAAATACGGCAAACTCTCAATGGCGTTCAACGGCAATTTGACCAACCGACTACCCGTTGGTACAACTGCTAAAACTCAAAA
The DNA here is from genome assembly GCA_029252405.1 of Crocinitomicaceae bacterium. Classification (GTDB taxonomy): domain Bacteria; phylum Bacteroidota; class Bacteroidia; order Flavobacteriales_D; family Crocinitomicaceae; genus UBA4466. The sequence goes on along the minus strand of JAQXBM010000079.1, from coordinate 3,136 downwards.
CCTAACAATAACCGCAAACCTCGCTTATCAGTTTTAATTATGCGTAGATTATACATATTTCGAGTTCTTGTTGTTGCCTTACTTCTTGTATTGGGCAAAAACGTTTCGGCACAGACCTACACGGTGCAAACGACGTTAATTCCTTCTGGACCACATTACAATTACCTCTCACACCTTGCAGATCAGAACAACCACCTTCAAGTGATGTTGACACTTTTGGACTTCAATACAGCTCCAATTAATGTTAGATTGCGTGTTCGAATAGAAGGACCGGGTTATGTGCTCTACACAAATCCAAATATCAGTGTTGGTCAACCCTTTACACTTGAATCAGGTATTCCACTTTTTCTTACCGACCTTGACTTACAGCCTTATTTGCATCAAAACAATTTGATTGTTTCTCCAAGTGGACTCGACATCAATAACCTTCCCGAAGGCTACACATCAGTTTGTGTAGATGTGATTTTGGACGGAACAAACCAAGAGGTAATTTCCTCAAACAATTGCACAGGGTTTCAGTTGACCCGATTTCAACCTTCCTTACTTTCTTTCCCCATTTGTGAAAGTGTCATAGACACAAATGAGATGTTTCTAACTTGCCAGTGGACTGATCCGATCGGCTACGTCCCAGATGGGAACTCATACATTGAGCATACCTTCACGCTTCATAGATGGTTTACCCCAAATAACTACTCCATTTTTCAGTCAGGTCAAGGTTTTGTGACCGAAGTAGTTACTGCTGCTCCAATGGTGAATATCCCTCTGATTGATTTACAATTAGAAACTGGAGGGCTTTACATTTGGCGCGTACAATCACGAATCTTTTCCAATAACGGCATTCAGCTTCAAATGATCGAAAATAGTGGGATTTCCTTGCCCTGCACGTTCCATTTTGGCGAACCACAAACACTCGCAGATGTGCTAACCGATGGATTATTCATTGATTTGAATGCAACTTCAACCACAGATATAAAGGGAAAAGCTTGGTGGACGGTCGTTGACAATACACCCAATCAAGGGCTTGATTCGTATGACAAGTATCTGGTGGAATACCGACGACAACCAACGGGAAATGAATCCTACCAAATACCGTGGATTTCGGACACGATTATCGACACACTGGATTTTATCTATCAACTTGAACCAAGTACAACCTATGAAGTAAAAGTGTCAGGTATTGTTGGAAACAACATCAGTGATCCAACACCCGTCAAAACATTCACCACCCAAGATCCGCGTGAGTATGCTTGTGGAGATACGGATATGCCGTATTTGCCTTATGGTTGGATGCCACTTGAAAACGCGCAAGCGGGAATTCAGGTGCAGATTGGTCAATTCATGTTGCATACAACCCAACTTCAAGCCGTTGGCGGGACAGGGCATTACAGCGGAAAAGGAACAATTCCGATTCCCTTTTTGATGGGAGCAAAAGCCAAAGTGACATTTGATGATATTCTCATTGATACTGAATACATGGTACGCGAAGGACGTGCCGATGTTATCACCCAAGGATTAGAAAATTGGCTACACGAGCAGTACGGACAATTTGTTGATCCAATTTATGTGAATGGCGTAATAGACTCCGCTTGGGTAGATTCGACGGGAGTTGCTTGGGCGATGGTAGATGGAGTTGCCTACGAATACCCTTTCGACCCACCAACTTACCCAATTATCTTAAATGACGAAAACGGAAATCAATACACGATCTATCCGAATGATTCAATTGAGGTTACAAGCTATGTAGCGATTTCAGAGAATTGGGCGGTCGATCCTGATGAAGTGGCAATGTTCTCGCAAAACGCGAACGAAAATAGAGGGTTCGATCCAAAAGAACACATGCAGTGGCACGAGAATTACGAAATCATGCGTTTGGCAGATTCCACCCTGTATTTTGTCGCCAATAAATCCATGGCGGAAGGTGAATCGGATGTTGTTAACGTTGAGCTTCCCCAAGGTACACAAGCTAGTTTCCAATTGGCGGATGGAACACCGATTTCAAGTATTCCATTTCAAGGTACTTGGATGGGAACACCCAAGTACCAGAATGGAGCGCAATTCAAATTGACTTTGCCCGTGATGCCATCGGCGGGGAATTATTCGATGCATGTGTTTGCCAATAACAAGAAGGTTGGTGAAATGAATATTGTTGTCTATTCTGAAAAACAAAAAGAAGTCATCGTAGTGCCATTGGTGGCGAATTTGAGTGTTGATGACTTAGACATCAAAAACAAGCTTGATGCAACACTGGGAGAAGCGAATATCAATGTAAATGTCACACTCGCTCCGCAATGGAATGATACGCTTTTCACACCTACAAAGTCGATCAGCTTGCCAACCGAAGTAGGAATTCTTACCAAGTATTCTGAGGAAATGCGTGATTTGCGCGATGCGTATTTCGCTTCAAATCCGAGTGCCAACAAAGATGCTTATTACCTCTTTATGGTGCATTCATTTGAGAATTCAAGTGAATTGGGTTACATGGTGCGCGGTCGCGGAATGGGCTTTATTAGGGCAGCACAGACGAACGTACTTAACACGATTGCTCATGAATTAGGTCACGGAATTGGTGCATTAGAACATACCTGGAAGCACAACGGGCCAGACAAAGATTCAACATCCAACCTACTAGATTATGGGACGTTTGATGGAAACTTGATTCGAGAGCAGTGGACTGAAATGAGAAATATTAATCTTCTTCCTAGTCTTTTCGATGCTGCTGAAGATGGTCTGTATGGTTTCGAGGAATATGTGAATTTTTATCAAGACACTAAAACTGCAATTCCTATTAATTCTAATCACTCGAACTCCGCTTTCTATCTCTTGAATGGAGAACCTTATAAATTTCAACAAAGTGGATTAAAAAGTATTGACAGCGTGATTTTTGATCGTTTGGGGCGCGTATTTGCTTTTAAAACTCAGGATTTCGAGTATTACGAAGCGCTTATTACTCGAACTACGGGTGGAGAAGTACCGTTGTCCAGAAGTTATCTAACTATTCCTGAAATTGAAGAATATTATGGCTTATCAAATGGAACAGGGTTATTATCTTCTCCCCAGCTTGAATACTTGTCGAATCACGGCTATCAATTTGTGATTCCAACATCAAGTGATTCAGTCTATTCAAGAAGCTGCTTAT
>JAQXBM010000069.1 GCA_029252405.1 Crocinitomicaceae bacterium | reverse complement strand
CATGATTCCCATTTAAAATTTAACTCCTCGAGTTCTAACAATGGTCTCAAAATCCCGCGTGCGTAGGCGAATACGATCCGAACGATCAATTCTTTCCACTAGCTTTTTCTTCAGACCTTTTGAATAAACCTCTTCTATTAATGTGTCGTATTGATTGACAATTTTATCCCAATTGTAGTGCTTGCGTGCAACCAAAATCATATTGACAGTATTCATTTTCAATTCGACTGGAATTGTTCCTTTTATCTTTTCAATGAGATCCTTAGAACTCTTAAAGTAAATGGCTTTGGATTTTGTCGTTTCAAGATTGAACGAGACATCGTATGCATATACAGGAATGCCCAAACACATTGCTTCGACAAGTGATGGATTAGTTCCACCTGCTTCATGCCCGTGAATGTAAGCTTTAGCATGTTCTCTTAAGAAATCGATCTCCGCGTTTTCATACACGGGTTCGAGTAGAAAAATGTTAACATGACCGGAGTACAGTTCATAAAGGTCCCTGCTATATTCGCTATTCTTCCAATTCCCTACGATTACCAGTTGTAAATCACTCGAGATAAAAGCCTTAAGAATTAATTCGATATTATTCTCTGGTTCAATCCTGGCGACTTTGATGTAATAGTCTCCAACTAGAAAACTGTACTTCTTCATAAACAAAGCATCTCTCCCTTTCTCTCTGCGCTGATTGCCTCCATACGCAATAACATGTCCAATTTGCCCATAATACATTGAGGTATAGCGTTGAATTGCTTTGTTATCTGTAATGTGAGCGTGAGAACACTTAATAGCGAGTCCTTCGCTCAATCTTAAAAACCAACGAGCAAATTTGTTCCATTTCTTTCGTCTCCATTCAAGTCCATCAATATTTACAACAATCTTCTTTTTGGTAAAAAATCGAACAAATGGCAATAAAGTGCAACCAGACACTCCCAGAATGAGAATAGTATCAGCGTAAAATAAACTCCAAATAATTGAAATGTAATCATACAATATACTCTGAACTCCGTTCGCTTTCACAGGAACGAATTTCAATCTTGCACCTTTGTGATAGGCCTTCCGCTTAGAACGAGAATATGTTCTACCGCTGCAAAAAACGGTGATCTCATTTGATCTAGATAAATGCTCAACTAGATTCTCAGTTAAAGTTTCAAACCCTCCGTAGTTCGCAGGAACTCCGACACTTCCGACTATCGCTATTCTTTTCATCTTATTCATTTCTTATCTTGGATTAATATTCGCGCCACAAAGACAACTCCTTAGAAACGGGGGGCTTCAAAATAAATAGCAGCGAGTATTTTCTCATTCTGGGTCATTTTTCCAAAATTGAATCAACATTTACTTAAATGTAGTTTCGTCCAGTTTCTTTGGAATCGCTCCAAGGTGAATCCTTCTTGAAAACGCTGTTGGGCTTTCTTTCCCATCTCTGGAATCAACTCGCTATTCTGAATCACTTTTTTAATTACTCTAGTAAATTGTTCGGTGTCATTGGGAGGAATTAAATAACCATCAACATCGTTTTGTATCACTTCTGCGGCTCCTCCATGATTGGTGGCAATGACTGGTTTTCCAGATGACATTGCTTCCAATACTGTCGTTGGGAATGGGTCTTTCATGAGAGAAGGGACAACACAGACATCTGCTTTTGACATTTCCTCACTTATATCGGAACAAAAACCTTTGAGCGTAATCACAGCATCCAGCCCAACTTCCTTAATTCTTTCTTTAAGTGACTCGGATAAATGTTCCCTACCAGGAGGTGGCCCTCCAACAATAACAAAACGGGCTTTTTTTAGAATATACTCAGGTAAAATGGACAAAGAATCTACTAAGTACCATTGTCCTTTTTTGGGCATAATTCGCCCAAATAAATAGAAAGTTAAATGGCTATTTTCCTCTGATTCGAAATTCTGGATTGGCTGAATTCCATTGTGCAATACGTGGCAACTGGTCTTAATAGAAGGGTCAAATTTCACAAGATTTTTTTCAACTGCTTTCGACACACAAATGATGTAATCACTGTGCCTTCTCGCCATTCTTGCTGTTACGCGAGCTACAATTTCTGGACGTTCCAATATTTCGTGTACATGTATGAAGCTCTTTATTTTTAGTTTAGATAGAATTGGAAGAACAAAAGATGAAGATAATGTGTTCACATAGGCCAAATCGAAGTTGTGTTTGGAATGCTCCCTAATGAGAAGACGCTTAAATGCGTAATAATTCTTTGCGAATTTTATCATGCCGAGCGGAGAGAAGATTGCTCGAAAAATAATTGGGAGTGCCGATTCAATTTTGATTTGCACATTTTTTACCGAATCTAATATTAGAACTGTAAGAGGACCTTCCTTAGGCAGGAATACAATTTTCTCAGATTCTTCTGGAAATGATTGCAAAGCATTGACTAAAATTCTATCTGCTCCGTAAAGGTCATTTGAGGGGTGAAAAACAACTATTGATTTCATAGTAAGTAGTTATATGATTTGATTTAATTCATTTCTGATTACGGCTCCCTTGGCTGCCCAAGTCAAACTCTTTGCGTGCTTTTCTTTCACGCGCTTTTTCAATCGAATGAGTTCTGATCTGTCCAAGAACAACTCAAGTAGTTTAGTTGCAAAATCCAAAGTGCTGCTTTCGTAGTCTTGATATTCGACAGTCAGTTCCTTGATACCTACCAGTTCTCCTGGACCAACATTGTTAAATGTCAATGTAGGAACTCCATGACTCATTGCCTCGGGTACAACCATTCCAGCTCCTTCATGTGACGGAAAAAGAAATACATCAGAATTCGCATAAAGCGCATCCATATCGGAATGATCAACCCACTCAATCCACTTAACGCGATTAGCGTACCTGGACTCTCGCGCAATATTCTGAAGCCTCTCTTTTTCCGGACCACTTCCGACGAGGGTAATACATGAATTCCTTCGATCCTCTGGTGATAGATGCTCTATAAAAATGAGAAATGACTTCAAGGCTACATCAAACCCTTTCATAAAGTGAAAGCGACCAGCGCATAGAACATTGAATGATTCTCTACTGTTTTCTTTCTTATCAGCCACCTTCTTTGCTGCCACAGCAGGTAGTTTTATTGTCTTCCACTCGGGAGCATTAATTACAGCTCGAATTGAAGAATTAATGACGAAAATCCTTTCCGACTTTCTAACTGCCTTCTTAAATGCAGGATTAGCGTTTCGCATGAGCCATTTTACTTGATAAAACATGCGGTCTATCATGTAGGCCTTGATTCCAGAGCCTTTCAACACGAAAGGGCGAGGAATTAATGGATGATGTCCAATAGGCCCCCACAAACACGGTTTATTCAACTTCCATAAGAAATGTGGGTGGCTGTCACTGTGAAAGTTCAAACTCATGGACACAGCGAATTCAAAAGAACGTTTTTTCAAGAAGCCGATGATGGCCTTCTGCCACAGATAAAAGTAAACGACATGGCCTTTTGTTCCTGATCGTTTTTTAATCTTCAAAATCCAATCGGAAAGATCAAAACCGTGGTATTGTATCCTTTGCTTCAACACTTCGTCATTCCCTGAAAAATACCTATCCAAATGAGGAACGTTGTTTTTTCTAGTAATGAGAATAACGTTGAATTCCTGCGCTATTTCTTTCACTATATTCCATCCCGTTCCGTCCTCAGAACCTTTAAATGGGTTTACTGCATATGCTGTAATTAATACTGTTTTCATCTCTATGCGATTTGTTGAATATCTCGAAGAATGTTCGTAACCGTATTCGTTAGGTTGTCGTTTCTATGAACGACGTATCGAGAAGATGAATAGTCTCTGGATAAGTCGCGAAAAAGACTAAGGTATTTATCCGACAATTTGCTTATTTGCCGCGTTGTTAATTCCTGCTTTCTTTTTACAATTTCATCCGGAGACGCATTCAAGAAAATGTTCATTGAGGGCTTGAGGATTGGACCATATAACCACTTTGCAAATTTTCGATTCACAACCAGGTTGGTCCGTTGCGGATGGTTAATCAAATCGAAATAATACCGATCGTACAGCACTATTTTTCCGCCCCAAACGTATCGAAGGTGTACGTAAAACTGACCAAACACATAGTCGAAATAGTAGTATGAAAACCTTAAATACGAAGCAAGCGTTGACTTCTTTGAGACCTTACTCGGATCTTGATGAGTAGACCGGCTTTCTGCTTTTTCCACGCTCCCGTATTTAAATGTACTGAGGATAGGTAACACCTTGGGACGGTGTCTCATCAATACAACCTCCTTTCGATATTTTGATTGCAGTTGCTCTTTTACAAGCTCAATCACCGTTGATTTGCCAACACCGTCTACTCCGCTTACCGTTAAAATGAATCCGCGCTTTCCAATTTTCTCTTTAATTGTATCTATCAGGTAATTGAATCGTGACTTAATAGCCGAGAGCGGAGCTATCGAAGATTCTCTAATAAAATATAGTTCGAATACTGCCCGCCAAACATTTGAGCTATTCAACATAGTGTCAAAACTCAAATATGGTAGAGAGTATTTGTTTTGAAAATAACGCAAAACCCTTACTCTATCTTCTCTACTGGCCTTTTTAAAAAGGGTTAGATATTTTTCGGGAACGCCAGCACCGTTAAGCGTGTAAAACAGGAATGTATACTCCATGTCATACTCGAGGGATGGAACTGTAGTCCCTTGGTTGTTCTTAAATGAGAAATACAACAACTCCTTTATATTCATAAATTGAAGCCATTTTCTTCTGAAGTCATGGATTAAATCGATACTTAAATAACGACCATCGTTAAAAAACAACTCGACCGTGGTCATAAATGATTTACGCACTATTCTGTGGCGTTTAACATTGAATTGATTCTTGCAAAACGCTATGGCTGAATCCAATGAAGACTTATCAATAGCGATATCTAAATCTGAGGATGCTGGTAACGAGGCCAAAGAATCAGCATTAAATTTCAAGAAAGCGTGTTCAACACCAGATAGAAATCTTTCAAATTCATGCATGAAGCTAATTCGATTATTTTCTCTTTCAGGAAGCACGTACCTCATTGCATCAGACCAGACTGCCGCTTCCTTAGCATTAATCAGCTTGTCTTCACGTGATGCAATTTTCAACGCTAACTTTCTGGAAGCAACGTAAAGCAGATATAATTCCAGCTGATCCTGAATGTCAATCGAATAAATCTGTATCTCTTCCTGAAGCTCATGATGGGATTCTATCGTAAACTTTATCTGAGCAAAGATCTCATTGAAGGACCAGTTCCTGATAAATATTCCAGTTTGAAAATGGAAGTGAAATAAATCGAATAAGACTGGTGCATTCCTTATCGACAATTCCCAATCGTACACGTACAACTTATTACTTGAAATGAACATATTCCAGGGCGTAAAATCACCGTGTGCTAGGCTTGCGGAAAACCCTTGATTATGAGGAATTCCTTTAATCGACTCGAGCAGTAATTTACCTAAGTGACTATCACTTTCAGAACTATTTTGAATAACCGAACAATTGTCTAGTATTTCTTCACCAAAAGTTGAATCAGTAAATCGTTGATGTGTTCGTGAAAGCTTCGTTAACTCCAAGAAGCCCTGGACATGTTCTTTTTGAAATGAATTGACCACTTGTTTATCCGAAGCAAAAAGTTTGGAAAGAACCAACACACCTCTTTGATATGTAGATTTAACCTCCGGTACCACAATGTGTTCAAGCGGCAATCTGTTTAACCTGAACAACACCAAGCCCTCGCTTCCAACGTTGTATTGAGATAGAGAATTTAGACCTACCTTCAGAAATGCTGTACTTTTATTATTGTTCAATAATGACACCAATACTGTACGCTCTACTCCTGGTGTTCCCATAAAAATTGAAAAATCGGTAAAGGGAATTCCTTTGGGTGATTTTTGAAGCACCTTGGAACAATTCGAATGCACGGTAATCTTGCGAGAAATAATGAAATCTAGTCTCAATGCGGCGAGTGTTTTCAATCCAAACCTGATCATTTTCGCTCTTCTTGTGGATGCATGATAGAAATCGAAGACTGTTTTCAATTTACCTTTTGGGTACACCCAACGAACATTCCCTCCCACTTGAATGAATCTAAATTCCTTTTTACGGTCCAACTTCACACCTTTGGATCCATCTAACTGAATAACTCTGTCATAGTTCTGTTCCAGCATTGATATTTCTAAATTCCCACTTAGAATCAGTGACCTGCTCTCCTCACTTTTCGATCTCATCAGAATGGCCAAGTTGTGTAATTCAAAATTTCTTTTTGGATCAAAAACATCGACTTTTGACGTTTCAGGAATAAACAACCTTTTCAATATCGACACATCTTGCTCTGCTATTGTCCGTTTCATACAATTCGTTTTTAAGAATAGTCTCATAATTGTGCCATCGACAGACCTTAAATAGAAAAACCCTTAATATCAAAGGGTTTACAAAGGAATAGGACAATTAGTAGAGATGGAGAATGTTGTTATTTTGGGAAGTCATTCTCAATTTGAGAGGGTTTTTGAAACTTTGCCATTCTAGCGTGAAAAATCTTAAGCCCAACTCTTTCTCTAAGCGTAAAATTCTTTCTTGGCTGGAGAACAAAAAGCCAGATTAGAAACTGATAAAATAGGATCCCATAATTAGCTTCTCCAAACACTCCGAACTCCGTAAACGAATTGATTAACAACGGAATAAATAAGGCAATAAAGTATTTGGAGTAATCACTTTTTTTATAGGATCGGAATACCCTGAGCGTTACAATCATTTGACAAATCGCAATAAAAAAACCTACAAAACCTAAATTCATTAGCACTTGAACGAAAGTATTGTGGGTCATTTTTGCGGCGTAAGTATTCATTCCTTGAAAATATTCAGTGTAATTTATTCGCATAAATCCATACCCAAAGAACGGTTCTTTCACGATTCCTTCATTCAACAGCGCTTTCCAGAATGGAAGCCTACCCGTCATACTCATGACTTCTTCCACTCCGCCGGCCGCTTTAAAAACAACTGCATTAATCATTATCGGAATGGTCACAACACCCACCACCAACATGATGCGTTTCATTCGTTTATTTTCGGATTTGAGAATAAGAATTCCCAAAATCAATGCGAAACCTATAGCTGAAGATCGAGAAGATGTCATCAGCAAAACAACTATTGCCGAAAGAATCATTAGTATTGACCAAAACCTGGCCTTCCCCATTTGTAAACGCATAAATGCGAGAGCACCAGCAATCCCTGAGAGCATACCCAATTCATTGGGATTCATTATCCACCCTCCCAATCGAAGCTCTTCTCCACCTCTCATTCCCCGATAGAAGACATCAGGAGCAGCAAAGGACCCTACAATGAATGTGATCATTATGGGAAATATCGCCCAACTAAATAATTCAACGATGTCTAATTTTCGGTCCTCAAAATGGTCGTTCACAATGAAAACAACTCGAAAAAAGAAGTACGTAAAAACGAAGCTTTCGAAGGTCATTAACCATTGCAATGCAGAATACGTCCAGTTCGTCGACCAAGTGAATGATACGAAACCAAGCAAGAGATAAACTCCATACAGAACTGGAGATAATAAATTTTTATGATCGTATAATTTTTGGCAACCGAAACGAAGGAACTTAATATTTAGGAGAATAATTACTCCAGTCATTCCAACACGAGAAATTGTTTTGAAAACTTGATTAACACTTCTCTCTTCTACTATAGAGAAATAACCGGCAATTTTTATCAGTAAAACAAGAATGAGAATAGTTCTAATACGACGAATAAAAAATGGAAGCCTAGCTTTCATGGAATTTCTGAATTAGCTTATCTGAAACAATTGACCATTGGAAATGCTCGTGAACTAAAAAAAATGCATTGAAGCAAAGCAATCTGTACTTGCTAGTTTCTCTTGCTATAACAGCTTTCCTCATTGCTTGAGATAAGAATTTAGGTGCATTGGATTCTAGAACGAATCCTGCGTTTTCTTCTGCGATAAAATCGCCAATATTAGTTTCCTGACTTACTATACAGGGTATTTTTGTTCCCATTGCTTCAAGCACGACTCCTGGAAGTCCTTCGTTTCTAGAAGTCAAACAGAGGTAGTCCAAACCTGAAAGGAATTGATCCTTATAGATGCCAAAAAGAGCTCCATAAAACACGACAAAATCTTCAATTCCATTTTCTTTTATAAGGAGCTTTACTTCATCTTCGTCAGAACCAGTTCCAGCAATGTGCAACTTTCCTAATCCTCCGTTGTCAAGAAATTCCTTGAAACCGTTAACTAAAATATCCAAGCCTTTTGTATGCATTTCCAACCTTCCAATAAAGCCAAAGTTTGTTTCCTCGCCGTTGTTGTGGATTTTCGGAAAAATACTCTTCGAATAACTGTGACCATTTGGCACTAACTCTATTCTTGAAGATGACCCAAATAATGACCGAGTCCCTTTGATTTCACTTTTACCTATTACATGAACGAATCGGGCGTTTGCTACCAATACCTTTTCAAATAACCGCGAGTAAATGGTCTTCTTCCATTTAGAACGCTTTAAGGCCTCCGAATTAAACGCTCCATGAGGAGTATAGATGTAATCACATCTGTGCTTTTTTAAGAGTCTTGAAACTATGAACAGCTGTGGTAAAAAACCTCCGTGCAGATGGAAAACCGTCCCTTGCTGTGAGTATTTTATTGCTTGCTTTAATTCTTGCGCAATCTTGAACTTCAATCTTGAATCCTTGAATAGGCGAGTTTTGAAAGTCCTTTCTGGAAAATTTACAACAGGATTATAGGTTATTCCCCAAACGGTCACATCATGCCCCTTATCGGACTGATCCATGGCCAATTCAAAAACCACCTTATTCACACCATTTTGTCTATTCGGATTTGCCTTCCCAAGTACAACATGTATAATTTTATTTTCCTTCATAACGTATATAGTAAAAGTTCATACCTCTTTGCTCCATTTGTTGAAAGCCCAGAAACTCAATTCTCTTTCTTAAGTCCTTCACAGTGTAGTCTATTCCATTCCAATTCACAGCATGTAATTCAATGAACAATTGACTACAATTATCTAGCGCAGATGAATCCGCGTATAGAAATGCTGCTTCAGCGCCTTCTATATCAGAAATCAATATGAAGTCTTTCAACCCTTTTTCAATAACAAGTTCACTTAGCAACAAGCTATTTACCCTAATGGCTCCATTCGTATCAGGGGGACAAATTTTCCCCAATTCATTCGATCCTCTGGAGGAAAAATATATGGAGCCTTTATTTCCGTTGGCATCACAAATTGCACCATTTAGTACCGAGAAGCCTTGCTCGTGAATACCATTCGCAATAAGATTCTTCACTATGATTCCAGTCAAATTTGGATTGGCTTCAACGCAGACAATTTTGTTCTTTGAAATGCTGGCCGCAGTTGTGGCAACAACTCCCAAGCTAGAACCTAAATCAATCATAGGAAGATCCGTTCTCATGTACTTTCGAATCATTTGAAGCTCCTCCTTTTCGTACTTATTAAAGAACAGCAGCGAAACTATCTTTCCCCGAATTTCCTTTGGTGAGATGGTAAATTTCAGCTTATTTAATTTAACCTCACTTTTAAAAAAGCGAATAAAGTCTCCAGCTAAATCAGAGATAAGTATTGATCTTGCAATAGATTTAAATAGTACCATAGTTTTTATTTAGATAGAATATATAAGTCGCAATTGTCGCTATCTGCGTGGTGAACAGTCCCAGAATTGCTCCTGACAAACCAAGCCATTTAATCATAGGATAAACACATGACAATCCAACCAATGCACTCACGACATAGCCATAAAAAAGTATCTTGTTTTGATCCAAGGTCCGGAATGCAAAACGAAGCATTGTTCCTGCGTAAATTAGAAGGTATAAAAAGCAATAGGTTGGAATCAGCCATTGATGATTGTCCATTGCATTTCCGTAGAAAAATGACGTAATTGACTGGTGAAACATCCCTAAACAAAGCAATGAAAAAATGAAAATCCATAAATACTTCTTGGATTCACCAATCATGTATTTGTTAAAAGCTCCCTGTCCTCCTTCGTGAAGCACTTTGGCCGCTTGAATTGGAATACTGTTCTCAAGAAAAAGAAAAAAAACGTTTATTACCCCCAAAATACTTTGGGCGATTCTGAGCACTCCAATCGAAGCTGGCCCCAATAAAACACCAGACACTAGAACAAAAGCATTGCCTGAGAACCATTGAAGTACGCTTGATGCAAGAAGAAACTTACCACTATTCCAGTGTCGTACCCTTACATTATTTGTGTTCTTCCAGGATACCTTTGGAGAGATGAAATAGAACGCAAGGAGAATTGAAAGCACTTTAAGAACCACAATCAATAAGAGAACATTACTCAGATTTACTGCATCGAATGTCCATATAAAAGCGAGGATTAAAGGGAAAATACCAACACTTACAATATCAATAAAAACAACCTCAAGCGGATGCTCTTTCACAAATAGAATGCGGCGAAGTAAATCCTGAAATGTGAAAGTCCCAGCTATCAGACCAAGTAGGAATCCGTGATACATGTTCGCATCATATCCAAGAAGGAAAGCCCCAGAAAATAAAGCCAAGACCAGTAATACAGCCAACAGCGAGAAGAGCAATTGCTCACCAATCAATTCATGAACGTATTCCTTTAACGAATCCATCTTTGGAAACAGTGTATACAAAGGCATAATGATCAATGCTTGATGAAACCCTGATATGAGCAAAACGGCCATCCAGTATAATGAATATGTCCCGAAACCTTCAATTCCTAAATAAGAAACCAGGAGTATACTCAGTATCAAACTTGAACCACTCACTATTCCTTGATCCAAAAAGGTCCAAAAGGCAGTTGTATTTACATATGACTTAATTGAGTTCATCATTTCATGTAGACATTGTAGTAGTTGCGCAATCTTGTGATCAGGGGTTTTCTTTGAGATTGAGATGTAAATCGAGTTCCGATGTAACTCCCTCGATAATTCGTGGCTTTGTGCGCTCCATTGAGCAATAATTCGAGGTTTTTGAGATTATACTCTTCCATCAAATTATCTGGTTCTTGGACACAATTCACACCTGTCCGATTTGCACGGAAAATGAACAAACCTAAATTGGACAATTCAAGCACCTTGACCACGAGTACATCCTGTGTTGACGGTGGAGCGATGAATAGTGTGTAATCGAATTTAGCTCTAATGTCTTCTAACTTCTCAGCAATTTCTTGAGAATTTCTTTGAAAAACGAACTCCGAATCCTTTTCGTCATCCCCAGAATCAGCAAAGGAAACTGTCGCGCAGCTATACCCATAACTCTCAATTACATTAGATAAATTGGACGCCACATACTTCTTACCTTCTAGCTTGTTTGAAGAGCAAATTCCTACAACAGAACCTTTCTCGAGTTTGTGCTTCATCTGGAAAGTCCTAAAGAGAATTTCAAAATCGCTGATGTTGGCTTTCTTACGAATTACACCTGCAAAAGGTAGCGCACTCTTTTTTTCTATATCCTCACGCGAAACAACTTTGGCTGCAACTAATTTTCTCAAGTAAACAAAGCCAATCCCACCGATAAGACCTAACAATCCGGAGACGAATTTAATTAATGTTCTGTTCGGTGAAATTGGCTCAAATGACTCAACTGCAGGGTGAATCACTCGATGAAAAGATATCATCGAATTGGCTAATATGGCTGCTTCAATACGCTTTTTTGAGAGAAAATTGTACACACTTTCATTGATCATGAAATCACGCTCCAATATGCGTTGTTCCTTTTCTCGAGTCGGAAGCTCATCAAACATATGAGACTGAATTTCATAGCTTTGCTGGATTCCTTGTTTTCTGATTTGTATATCATTCAAATTCCTTTTTACAGCTTCTTTAATGTATCTTTTGATCTCTGAGATCTTGGTGTCAATTGCCTTAATTTGTTGACTATCCGAAGTGAACTTTGTTGATTTATCAATCTTCTCATCATTTAACATTTTGAGTTTCTTAACTAGTTCTGTTAGCACCAAATCACCGAAACCGAAGTTGACAGCAGTTTCACTGAAGTAGTTTCCACGATCAATATAAACTTGTAAATCCCGCATTGCTCTTTCATTTATCTCCAGGTTAATCATATCGACTCTCAACTGAGAAATCTCACGTAATCCAGTTTCCGTCTCTTGTTTGGTATTGACGACACGTTCGCTCGTTTTAAACGACTCCAAGCTTTTTTCAGAGTTCGATAAGTTTTTAGATATACTTGCTAATTCTTGATCGATAAAATCAACAGTACCTGATGCTGCTCTTGACTTTGTTGTTACAAAATCGTTGATATAGGCATAACACACAGCGTTTATTATATCTGCCGCTCTTTTGGGGTTTCGATCTACATAACTGATGCGTATTATTGGAGTTTCTTTGTCCGGAGCTGCCACATCAATTTTAGAGGCAATCTGAGCTATCATTTGTGAACGAGGCACAATGCGCACCTGATAATTCCCCTTTAGGTCAAAAGCTCTTTTATCCGATTTTAGTTCATTTTTCTTGACGCTCAGAGTATCTCCTAAAAAACATAAGGGTTTATCAAGTTCACCTTTTACACTTTTCCCTTTGTGTTTTAAAACATATTTACCACTTGGCTCAATAGAAAGATCAAAGCTTAAAGTGCGATCTAAGGGTTGTCCAGAATATGAAATTTGGAAGGGGGTGTTACCATATAAAATAGTCTCTTTAAGACTTCCAACTCGCGTGATTTGAACGTCCAATGAAAGTGAATCAATCGCCTGTTCAATAATTATTGGAGACTTGATCAGCTCCACCTCTGCTTCTATTCGATGTTCTAGACTGAACATGCTAAAATCTTTATAGATTTCATTGCTACTGAAACCTATCTTCTGATCGTCCAATTTAATCTTGGCCATACTCTGGTACTTTTCACTGGAGTATCTAATAAACATACTACCCAGAAACAATGCGAGAACAAAACATACAAGAACAATGGGTGCTCCCTTAATTAAGGGTATGAGCTGCTTCTTAATTTGTTGATATCCGCTGCTCATAGTTATTTCAATAAAGAGATGAGTACAGCAATTGCTGTTATAGCACTTGCAAAAGGTATCACTCGTTTTATGGCTAAATCGAAGTTCTTACCCGACTTAGCAGGGATGAAAAGGATATCTCCAGATTTGACATAGATTCGATGGGATGCAAGAGCATCTTTTTTCGAAAGATCAATCCGGTAAGAACGATTGTTTCGAATGAGCTGTACATTACGTGTATCAGCGTATTGAAGAAATCCTTCTGATTTGCCCAACATTTCATAAATGGCAGTGTGTTCTTTATCGATAATAAAATTCCCAGTAGTTTTAACTTCTCCTAGAACCGTTACTTCACGATTAAGAATTTTCACAACAACAATGGGATCAACGAGGTCTTTCTTCAGCATTGAAGTGATCACATCTGCAGCCTCTTTGCAATTGAGACCACCCATCTGCACTCTTCCTAACTTGGGCAAAGTAGCGTACCCAAGTGAGTCTATTAGCACCCATTTTCCGAAGCTTTCATTCGCGCTATAAATGCTGAATATTGATCCTAAACTGACATCGTTGTGATCCCAAACGCTAACGGTAACTTTATCGTCCATTTTCAAAACGTGTTGATCTTTATTCTCTGCAAAGAGTTCAGAAATGCTGCCCCTTTCCTCTGTTTCTAAGAACCTCCCGTATCCACAAGATGAACATACGATTGCAACAACAATAAAACATATGATTGATTTCATTCTTTCGCGATTAGAATTAGCTAATTAAGAACCACCCCTTTAGTCGTTCAACTCTTTTTGATTTCTTGGATTTGTCTCTTGCACGAATGGCCTTCTTCATCATTACGACTAGGCGCGTCATTGCATTTGGGTCCGTTTTCTCTATGTAGTCGAATGCTCCTAACTTGAGTGCTTTAACTACAACTTCCATATCTTCCTGAGCTGACAAAAAGATCACTTTCACATCTGACATCTTTTCCTGGATAGTTCTTAGAATATGAATTCCGCTCATTTGTCCAAGCATGTGATCAAGAATCACAATATCTGGCTTGGAGTTCGAATGACGCAAAAAATCATCCCCAGAGCCAAAAATTTGAATGTCTTTGTACCCTTCGTTAGTTAATGTACTCCTAATGATTTCGGCGTATAATCTATCGTCTTCTACGATGAATGCGGATGTATTGATTGTTTTCATGATTGATAAATTTCTAGTACAACCAATCTGTATGAAAACTGTTCCAATAAAGAAAAACCCCTTTTTTAAAGGGGTTCAGCGTTCCAAAGACACTTTAATAGTCTCTGAATGAAAGAGCATTCTCATTATGAGAATTTTGCATCCAATTCTATCATGAGGTCATTTAGGAGAGGAATAAGATCTAATACGGTTTGTGTTCTCTTTTCAAAAGGAACATCATCCATTTCTATATTTCTAAGTAATTCTACAATGCTATCCGTGCAAATATGCGCTGCCGCAGCCTTCATGGTATGCGCAACCCTCACAATTGACGCTTCATCTTTTTTTTCTATTGCATCCTGCAAAATTTCTATATTCAGCATGGTTTCCTCCTTAAAAAGAGATATCATCCTTATCTGAAAAGTCATATCGCCGCCAGTAATATTGTCAATTCCTTTTAAGTTAACTAAGCTGTTTCTCCTGTCTGAATCGGGCCCAATGAATTTAGTCAATACAGCATAAAGCTCATCCTGTGAATAAGGCTTGCTCAAGTAATCGTTCATCCCAGCGGATTTACACTTATCAACCTCTCCGCCGATCGCATTCGCGGTTAAGGCAATTATTGGGACATCATTCTTTTCACTTCGAATAATTCTGGTAGCCTCTAAACCATCCATAACGGGCATTCTAACATCCATTAGAACAAGATCGAAGGAGTCATTTCTTAACGTTTCGACTGCTTCTTGCCCATTAACTGACTCTTTCACAACTACGCCCCATTTATTCAGAATTGTGTTGACCAAAAAACGATTAATCTCAGCATCTTCAACCACTAAGATTCGCCTGTCCTTTAAACTTCTTTTCTCTTCTGATTTAGCTGAGACATGTTCTTTAGAGTTTCCGTTCTCTGATCGTTCAAAATCTAAACTAAATTGAAAACAAGCCCCTTTTCCAAGTTCAGAAGTAACGGTCAAATCTCCGCCCATGTTCTCGATGATACCATTAGAAATTGACAATCCAAGTCCTGTTCCACTTTCCGAACCTGCAAAAGTGTTAGATGCCTGCGTAAACATCTTGAAAACATCCTTCAGCTCTTCCTTTGGAATTCCCACTCCCGTATCAACTATCTTGAAAAGATACGTATCATGCGATTCACTGGAACCTAGATGGCTCACATCAATAGTCACAGATCCTAAAGCAGTAAATTTAACCGCATTACCTACCAAGTTGAACAACACTTCCTTTAACCTCATTGGGTCAGTCAAGTGAAATTGATTTTCCTCCAGCTCACTATTTAGATGAACAGGAATATTTTTCTTTCCTCCAATAACTGAGAAACTTCTGTGGATATGCTCCATGAGCATTGCTAAATCAACAGGCTCATTCCTCAACTTAAGCTTACCTGATTCGATTGTAGATAAATCGAGAATTTCATTAATTAGCCCTAGAAGATTGTCTCCTGAAGCCATTATTGTTTCCAAGTATTTCTTCTGTGTTTTTGATAGCATACTATCCAGCATTAATTCAGAAATCCCAATGATCGCATTCAATGGAGTACGGATTTCATGACTAATATTTGCTAAGAATAAATCTTTTGACTTGAGTGAGTCTTCAGCAATGCGCTTGGCATTTCTGAGCTCATCCTCCATTCTCTTCTGCCTAGAAATATCTAGATGAATTCCTACTGAGCCCTCAACAATACCTCTTTCATTATAGTATGGGGCACCGCTAATTAGTACCCAAATCTCAGAACCATCTTTCCTTTTTAATTTGACCTCATAAACTTCGGATTCTCCATTTAATCGATCATTATTCCTCTGCTGCATTTTTTCAGCTTCTTCTTCAGAGAGAAAATAGTCTACTGGATCTTTTCCAACTAATTCTTCGTTAGTATAGCCCGTTAGTGCTAAAAATTTCGGATAGGCTCTAATTATTTTCCCTTCCTTGCTTACTTCAAGTAAACCAAGCTCCATGTTTTCAATGATGCTCTTGTATTTTTCTTCACTCAGCATGAGTGACTTCTCTACTTTTTTTCTGTCAGAAATATCTCTAGCTAAAGCGCTAAAGGTTATCTCCTCCTTGATAGAGATGTCGACTGTTTGACCAATCCACACCTCATTCCCTTTGGCGTCGATAATAGGAAACTCCGTATACGTTGACTGCAACTTCTCTTCGAACTGAAAGGCATAAAATCCTTGAACTCTATTGCGGTAACTAGGTGACACAAACCTTTCAAAATGAGCCCCGATAAGCTCTTCTTCAGAAAACCCGAACAAATTAACCATCATTGGATTCACATATGTTATGTACCCTTTCACATCACATGTGTAAATTATGTCACTGGCATTTTCAATTAGGTTACGATACGTTTTCTCTTGGTCTTTGATTTCAGCAATTCGCTTCTTGAGTTCAAGCTCTTGACTATCGCGGATTGCCATAAGTTCTGCATTCGCATTGAACAATTCCAGAGCTTTTTCCTCTAGAATGCGCTCTGCCTCCTTTCTGGACGCTCTTTCACGAGCCAATTTCCGCTTTAAGAGTTCTACTTCTTTCACTTTGCTAGTCTTATTAAGAATGTCACCACAGTATCGTCGTTCGAAGAATCAACTATTTTCACTTCACCATCATCCTTAAAATGCTCCATACAGCCTTGTATCAAACCAACGGCCAAAGCCCCCATTCTCCTGTCCGAATAATAAATCATTTGAAGCTCAGATGGATTCAACCTTTTCGTTTCGAAGCGAGGCAATTCTGCATTTGGATATATCTTTTTCACTTGAACATGAATGAACCCTTCTACTTGTTGCAGAAAATCGAACGAGTTGTCAATATCTTCGAAAAAATGAGGATACAAACGCGTGAAAGAACTGAACAAATACCCCCCGAAAACGCGAAGTAGCTCCGGGATTTCAATTCCAGACTTTGATGACAATGCCATGACGAGTTGAATCATATCTGTATGTGGATAGGTTCCAATTGAGGTGTACACTCCGCTAACTCCCGCGTCATCAATAATACCTTCTAACATATCCTCGTCAAATTTTGACTCGACCATCTCCATGAATTCTGTAAATACTATTCCTTTCATTCTTGTTCTTTTAATAATCTATATATCGATGATTTCCCAATATCTAATCGTTCGGCTACTGCTGGAATGTTTTGATCCATTTCATCTAAGCATTGAAGAATTATCTTTGTATTCATCTCCTTGAGTGTCATTTTTTCTAACAAAATTGAGCTAAGCGACCCCCCCCCCATAAACGTAACATCTTTCGATTGTATCACCCCATCATCGCTCAGAACTGCAGCAAGTTCAATAACCGACTTCAATTCTCTCACGTTTCCTGGATATGAATGATGCAGTAGTTTTACTCTTGCCTCTTCACTTATTTGGATCTCTTGCGAACTGGAACCCCCTTCGGCGAGGAAGTGTTTTGAAAGAATTAGAATATCTTCTTTTCTTTCTCTTAAAGCAGGTATACCAATGGGTAAACCTACCAATCGATAGAACAAATCTTGCCTAAAATTTCCGTTTTCAACCTCTGATTTCAAGTCTTTATGTGTAGCACAAATTATCCGACAGTTCACGGGAATTGTTTTACTGCCTCCTACTCGTTGGATTTCTCTTTCCTGAAGAACTCGTAATAGTTTTACCTGACTGCTTAAGTCAAGCTCACCAACCTCATCAATAAATAGCGTTCCGTTATTCGCCTCTTCAAATTTCCCTATTCGCCGCGCCGAAGCCCCGGTGAAAGATCCCTTTTCATGACCGAACAATTCGCTTTCAATTAAACCTTCTGGAATTGCTGAAATATTTACAGCTACAAATTTGCTTTTGCCTGCTTTTGAATTATAATGAATTGCCTTTGCAACCACCTCCTTTCCAGTTCCTGTTTCACCTGTAATTGAAACATTAATTGTTGAATTTGCGGCTTTTTCTAAGAGCCTAAATAGTTTGGTGAAAATAGGGCTTTTCCCAATTAAGAATTTCTCAAATTTGTACTTCTTCTTAACTTCATACTGCAATTCCTCCACCTGACCAACAAGCTCTTGTTGCTCTCGTATTTTTGCGACAATATTCCATAGGCGCTCTTTCGTATCCACATCTTTCATAATGTAATCGTAAGCTCCTTCTCTGAACAATTCGACTGCCGTTCCGAGATCTTCTTGTCCCGAAATAATCAGAACAGCAGTATTCGGGGATTCTTTTTTTATCAGTTTCAATAAGGAAAGACCATCTGAATCAGGCAAATTGTAATCAAGCGTGATTACATCCGGTCTCGTATAGAGTGTTTTTTTCAACTCTTCTCCAGAACGAACAATTACGACCTCATATTCAGGAATTAGACCTAATTGATAACTCAAGAAGTCCGAGTACCATTTATCATCTTCCGCTACAATAATCTTGAAAGGTTCCATTCAAATGTTTCTTTCAAATTAAGAAATAATCTCAAAAATGGATAAATTCTCAATATTAGACTATCACCGTTGACTTGTGATCGAACAAACTAGCTTTGACATCGATTGAATTGGGTATTGCCGATTTCTATTCACAGCAAAACTATGCCATGAAGACCGAAATCTGACTTGGAAAATTTGAGATCGAGTGTGAGACCTTGATTGAGTGAGGAAAAGTGTGATTGCGAGGATTAAAAACCTACATGCCAGGTCCACCCATTCCTTTAAACTGGCTCATCATCTGGCGCATGTTCTTAGGATTGGACATCATTTTCATCATCTTCTTCGTGTCGCCGAATTGCTTCATCAACTTATTCACTTCTTGCATTTTGCGCCCGCTTCCTTTAGCAATTCGCGCTTTACGTGATCCGTTGATTGTGTGTGGATTCGCTCTTTCGTCTGGTGTCATTGATTGGATAATCGCCTCGATGTGTTTGAATGCGTCGTCTTTGATATCCACATCTTTCATCGCTTTCCCCATTCCAGGAAGCATTCCCATGAGATCCTTCACGTTACCCATTTTCTTCACTTGCTGAAGTTGTCCAAGAAAATCGTTGAAATCAAATTGGTTTTTCTGAATTTTCTTCTGAAGTTTTCTTGCTTCTTCCTCGTCGAATTGCTCTTGAGCACGCTCAACAAGTGAGACAACATCCCCCATTCCGAGGATACGATCTGCCATACGTGATGGGTAGAACACATCCAATGCGTCCATTTTCTCACCCGTACCAACAAACTTGATTGGTTTGTTTACAACAGACTTAATCGAAAGGGCAGCTCCACCTCGAGTATCACCATCTAACTTCGTTAAGATAACTCCGTCAAAGTTGATGCGCTCATCGAAGGTTTTTGCTGTATTTACAGCATCCTGACCCGTCATGGAATCCACAACGAACAATGTTTCAGTCGGCTGAATAGCATTTTTTACTTCAGAGATTTCTGCCATCATCTTTTCATCCACAGCCAAACGACCCGCGGTATCGACGATTACAACGTTGAATCCTTTTGACTTAGCATGCTGAATGGCAGCCTGAGCAATTTTTACTGGATTCTTCTCTTCTTTGTTTGAATACACCTCGATATCCAATTGCTCTCCCAAAACGTGCAATTGATCGATGGCCGCCGGACGGTAAACGTCACAGGCCACCAACAAAGGTTTCTTCCCTTTTTTGTTTTTGAGGTAACTCCCCAATTTTCCAGAGAAGGTCGTTTTACCCGAACCTTGCAAACCAGACATCAAGATAATCCCAGGATTTCCCTTGATATCGATGTCTACTTGCTCCGATCCCATCAAGTTCACCAACTCTTCATGGCAAATCTTAATCATCAATTGACCCGGCGAAACAGATGTTAGAACATCACGCCCGAGTGCTTTCTCCTTTACAGTATTGGTGAATTCCTTAGCTGTCTTGAAGTTCACATCGGCGTCCAATAAGGCACGGCGCACTTCTTTAAGCGTTTCAGCAACATTGATTTCAGAGATTTGCCCTTGTCCTTTGAGGACTTTAAAGGCTCTGTCAAACTTATCGGATAAATTTTCAAACATTGGTATTCATTTTTGGGATAACAAAGATAGGAATATTCGGGTGGAAATGATAGACGAATGCTGTGAAAATGGAGGAAGTCCCTGTCAGATTCTTTTAACTAAAGGTTTAGTTGGAATATCGCAATATGACGATATTGAAATATGTCAACTTCCTAATTCCTGAATTTCATTCGTTCGGTATAATATTTGATCAATTTTCAAAAAACACTACATGAAAGCATCCCTCAAAATTCCACTTCTATTCTTAATGGTTTTGGTCGCATCAACAGGTTTTTCGCAAAAGCGCGGTTACGCGTCTGGATAGATCATCAACCTAGAAGGAGATACGATCCGTGGCTCCATTAAAGACCGATCAGCTGAACCCTTCGTCGAATTGTACGACAAAATTCGATTCAAAGCGGATTCTAAAGGAAGAAAACAAAAATTGGGTCCAGGAGAAATTAAAGAATATAGCGTTCGCGGATCAGTTTATCGCTCGATGCGTTTTCAGGAAACACAAAAAGGACTTAAGGTGAGATATATAGTAACAAGCCATGCTCCAGGACTTTTCCTGAAGCTTATTCGAGAATCAGAAACATTGATCTACTTTGAGCAAGAATTCATTGATAGCGACAACGATTTCCTCGATGCAATACCGCTTCTCTTCAAACCGGGTGCTGGAGAAATGGTGCGCGCGAAGCAAGGGATTTTCGGTCCGAAAAAGAAACTGTTATCAGCCTATTTTGAGGAATGCAAGGCCCTCGTTGATGAAATCAACAAACGAAAATCAAGCTTAAAAAGTACGTTAGATGTTTACGAGTTTTATTTGAGAGAATGTGGTGAAAACTAGTATCAAGAGCTTACCCAACTAATATTCAAGAGCAAATTGCCATCTATTTTATGCACTCAAAAGGCAAGGCGTTAACAACTATTTAACAACTGGTGTGAAATTTGCAAGTTCCGCAGAAAACTAAGACACATGCGTAAATTGCTACTCACTCTATTCATTTCTAGCTCTTTGTACAGTACAGCACAATTCATAGGCGGCGAAATTTCCTACTACAACGATCAACCTTCAAGCTTTCCGTGGACGACCAACAATGGGATCATGCTGGGCCTAGGAGTTGAAAGCGAGAACTTTTATGAATCTCCACTCACCTATTCTATCCGATACATCGGACTTTTCAACCTCGCCCGAGATGGAAAACGCTTGGAGAATATTGAGTTCGACTTACCAGATTCGGTTACAAATCGCACGGGATATGCCGATGTAAAATTCAAGAAGATGAGCTTCGGATTGGAGTACGACATGGGATACAAAGAGGAATGGTCGTTTGTCGAACCTTACGCATCCATTGGCGGTCGCTTCTCATTTCATTCGGCGTGGGCAACCTATGCTTTGTATGAGGAAGAGCCTTGTTATTGCTCGAATGTGCCTGAAGAAATTTCTGAAACCGCAAGTTTGGGCTTCTCATCCGGAATTGGTGTAAAATTTCACGTGGAGGAAGTTGTAATTTTTGACCTGCGCGCTACATATTATGGTACGTGGGGATTGCGGAGGAATGAGTTTTCGGGAACACCTGACCCCGACTCCTTTCACATAGATCCGTATGGCGTTCCTACCTTCGACTACAATTCGCGAAATTACTTCGGAGGATTTGAATTCAGAGTGGGTGTAAAAATCAAAATAGGTGCAGGTTTACTTTCTGGCCTTGGCGATTACTCCGACGACTCGGATTATTCAGATGACGGTGACACAGATTCGAATCAATCTGTTGGTTCAGGAGGAAAAACGTGCGAGCTATTGTCTCCTGCAGGACGAGGTCTTTAAGGCGATCCATTTCGCTAAGTTGACGACGCCTTTTTTAGCACTCACAGAACACAATATCATTTTTTAAACAACCTTTTTTGATCGGTAAAATAACGGCTTCGAAGCATTTGCAGTTTCCTTTGAATAAATAAAACTTTTGGAGTTCATGAAAACTTACTATCTTAGCTTATTGTAAAGAGTACAATATGGGCTATGCTAAATTTTCTACCATCGTTGTTTTTACATTTGCCATGCTCTCTAGTTTCGGACAGAGTATCGTTGTAGATGGAACAACTCTCACCAACGTACCTGGTGGCCCCGTAAACAATTGTGCTCCCAATGGCTACAGAATGGTTGGAGCATCGGTTGGCGCGGGAAACTGTGTTTCTCTTACTCAAACTACCTTCAGTTCTGGTGCTTTGTGGGTCTGTGATGAAATCAACCTCAATCAATCATTTAAAGTTAGTTTTCAAGCGAATTTAGGTGCAATAAATTCCGGTGACGGTATTGCCTTCGTACTCAAAAGTGACGCGAATATTGATCTCG
Source organism: Crocinitomicaceae bacterium (assembly GCA_029252405.1). Classification (GTDB taxonomy): domain Bacteria; phylum Bacteroidota; class Bacteroidia; order Flavobacteriales_D; family Crocinitomicaceae; genus UBA4466. Next base: position 3,963 of record JAQXBM010000069.1, on the reverse strand, counting down.
TCGGAGGCGCTGGAGGTGGAATGGGATATACATTCGGAACCAATACCGGCTGTTTTCCTCCAACTAATTGCAGCATTACGCCATCCGTGGTTGTTGAATTCGATACATGGAATAATTCAGTTGACCCTTGGTCGAGCAACACGCCTGCACTTGGAACCATAGATGATATAGCGTGCGACCATGCGACTATCTTAACAAATGCCAATCAAACGGCGGCTGGAACGATAGCTGGTCCGAATTGTTTGCTTCCCATGGGAGCCAATGTGACGGATGGTCTACCTCACGATGTGTGCATCATTTGGGATGTCCCGAACCTACAATATTCTGTTTATTTCGACAGTGCACTCGTAACGACGTACAATGGAGACATTCGCGCATTTTTTGTGAACCCTCCCGTTGTGCGCTGGGGATTCACTGCTGGATCTGGAGGAGCCAATCAAAACCAAAGTGTGTGTGACGTTGAAATGGTCACTAGCCCAGTGAATCCATCGTGCAATTGTACTGAGCCTGTTGCGAGTTTTCTGCCAGACCCAGTCGAAATTTGTTCAGGAGAGCTGACAGGAATTACACTTTCAAGTACAGTTCCAGGAACTACGTACGAATGGAATGCCACGGACAATACAAACGTCAATGGTGAAAGTCTTGCTCTCCAAAATGGAGCGTCCATTGATGAAGCACTCACAAACTCATCTACTTCAGCTCAAGTTGTCAATTATACGGTAACGCCGATGGTGGCCTGCACAACTGGAGCAGATTTGATCATTCCAGTTACGGTTTACCCGATTCCAACGCTTCTCGGGAATTCGACCGTTTGTATTGGATCGACCACACAATTAACAGGTTCAGGAACGGTACACCCTTTTCTGCCTTGGATGTCCTCAAATCCTGCTGTGGCGACAGTTACAAATACGGGGCTCATTACTGGGATTTCGGTTGGAACAACCGACATTACCTACATGGACATCAACGATTGTCAAACAACTATAACTTTAACAGTGTCTGCTTTGGACGATGCATCGTTTACCACAACCGATTTCTGCGAAGGCACGGTCTCGCCAGCACCCGTTGTCGCAACTCCGGGAGGAACATTCTTCTACAATCCAAATCCTGTTGATGGATCAACTGTGGATCTCAACACAGGTTCGATTACGAATGGAGTCGGTGGATCAACGTACACGATTGCGTACACAACGATTGGAGCTTGTCCTGCGACATCGACACAAACAGTCTCAGTGAATGCCGCACCAACCATAAACGTTCCGAATTATACAGTTTGTAACAGCGGAACCATCACATTAACAGCCACAGGAGCCACGACCTATTCATGGTCACCAGCAACGAATTTAAGTGCCTCAACAGGCGCATCTGTAGATTTTACTGCGGGCACAACGACTACGTATGATGTCAGCGGAACAGACGCAAATGGCTGCGTTGGAGTCGGTCAAACGACTGTGACAGTAGCGCCCAATCCAACTATCGACGCGGGAGTAGATCAGACACTTTGTGAAGGCGATTTCCTCACGCTATCAGGAAATGGTGGTGTGCTGTACGTTTGGGACAATGGTGTAACGGACGGACTGCCATTCAATCCACCAGTAGGAACGACGACATATACGGTCACAGGATCAGATGCGAACGGTTGCACGAGTACAGATCAAGTTGACATCAATGTAAATCCAAGTCCGACTGTGGCCATTAACGGAACCAGCCAATATTGCGCGGGAACCTTTGCTACACTTTCAGCCTCTGGAGTCTTTACAAGCTATTTGTGGTCTACGGGAGCAGTAACCCCAACCATCAACGCGACAATTGCGGACAATCCAATTACTTTAACTGTAACCGATAACTTGGGTTGTTCAGCGACTTCAACTGTCTTCCTTTTGACGGAAACGACACCATTTACGAGCAATTCGACGGTCGAAATTTGCGACGGTCAATCAGCGGTAATCCATGGAAACACTGAAACCATTGCTGGTGTTTATACCCAGACCCTCACCTTACCATCTGGATGCGACAGCACGTCGAACATTACCTTAATCGTGAATCCATTGCCAGCAGTTTCTGCCGGAGCTGACCTGACGGTTTGTGAAGGCGAACAAGTGACACTCTCGGGATCGGGAGCGTTGATTTATGCGTGGAATCCCGCAACAGTAATTGACGGACAAGCCTTTTCACCTTCAACGACTGCGATCTATACCGTAACTGGAACCGACGCGAATGGCTGTGTGAATACAGACGACGTCACCGTGACAATTGAACCAGCGCCAAGTGTTTCCTTCGTGGCAGATTTTACGGTTGGATGTGCTCCCTTGGACGTCACCTTGACCAATACGACGCAAGGAAGTTTCTCAGATTGCATTTGGACGCTCAGTAACGGAACGGTTTTGACTGGCTGCGGATCAGTATCCACGGTGTTTACAGACGCTGGATTTTACGATGTGACCTTGCAAATAGCCTCAACAAACGGCTGCTTCAGCACTGAAACGTATACGGATTACATTTACGTAGAAGATGTCACTGCGGCGTTTACGCCCTCCCCTTCTGTGATCTCCGGTCTCAGCGATCAAGTGAACTTCTTAAACAACTCGTCGGGAGCTGTCTCCTATTTCTGGGATTTTGGAGATAACGGAGCCACTTCTACCTTAGAGAACCCGAGTCATGTGTACAACGAAGCGCAACCAAATGTTGAAGTGGAATTGATTGCCTACTCTCCTTTGGGATGCTCGGATACTGCTCAGAGAATTTTGCTCGTGAACGAAGAGCCGATCTTTTATGTCCCGAATACCTTCACGCCTGATGGTGATGAAATGAACCAGTACTTCCAACCCGTTTTTACGAGTGGTTATGATGCGAATGATTTCGAGATTTTGATCTTCAACCGCTGGGGTGAGATCATCTGGGAATCGAATGATGATACTGTTGGTTGGGACGGATCAGATGCAAACCAATCTACTGGGATTGCGCAGGACGGAACGTATGTGTGGAAGATCACTTTCCAGGCCTTGAGTACGGATGAGCGCATTGAGGTTGTGGGGCATGTGAATTTGATACGGTAGAATCGCTTGATTACTTCTTAGTATTTCTTTTACCCGCTATTCGTGGCATTTCCTTTTTGATATCTATTTTTTTGAGTTTTAGTTCAAACTAAATTCACGGTTTTGTGCATAGTTTGTTGAGTTGGATTTTTTACTGGATGTGATGGAATATTTTTGGGTGGAAATGGTTAAATTGAAGGAGCCTGACTGATATTCTTTTTCGATATTAAGTAGTTGTAAGCATTTGTTGTCGGCTAGATACAGGATGAATATGTGCCATAGTGGCGCGTATACAAGTGTTAGGGCCAATTATAAAATACACAAATGACATTATTAGTTTCATGGATTGGAGTTGACTCGAGAGGGCCTGCATCGCTTTATATGATTAGCGACAGTCGTATATCTTGGGATAAGGATTCATGGGACTTTGGAAAAAAAGTGTTTGCATTTAAGAATTCTCCAGACATTATTGGCTATTGTGGAGATGTTCACTTTCCACTTCAAGCTATAAGTCAAGTTGTTAACTTAGCCGATAACGGGGTGATTTTTGATGATAGCCATTCTGCAAGTAAGAAGTTTGAAAGAATCAAGCACAAAATTAAAGAGCTACTAGAGCCCTACCCAAAGAAATATATGAAAGATTCATTCTCGATTATTTACGGTGCTCGAGTCTCTAAAAAAGAGTTTGTTTGTTATGAATTATCTTGGAGTAAATCGGCTAAGTGGAGTGATAATAAAGTCTCCCATGTTGACTACTCGGACAAAGTTTATGTTTTGGGCTCAGGTGCTAAAGAATTCACTACTAATTACGAAAAATATCAGAGTAGCGAAATACAACGGACAAGCAGGGCAATATATCAATGCTTTTCTGACACTCTGCAAAATATAAGAGACCCTCTCTGGACTTGCAACAAAAAAATGGACACTA
>JAQXBM010000093.1 GCA_029252405.1 Crocinitomicaceae bacterium | reverse complement strand
CCAGTTGTTGGTGAGCGTTTATCCGAACCCTTCGAACGGAAGTTTAATAGTAGTAGTTTCTTCCGATTCAAAGTTAAGGTTCCTAGATCTCAAGGGTCGAATGGTCTTTGAAGAAGAACTCGTTTCGGGTAAGCACGAACTTCATTTAGCAGAACTGAAAGGAGTCTATTTGTATCAAATTCAAACAGAAACAACGCATTTCACCGGGCGAATTATTTTTGAATGATAACGTTTAGTTGGGCTTCGTTCACTACGTAAACTTCACATTCTGATTACTCTCACCGACAACTGGTTTTTCCACTTTTGAAGGTTGTTCTTCAAGCTTGTTGCTTTTAGAATCCATCTCCTTCATCTTTTGATCCATGCGTTTGTGCATTTCGTCAGAGCGCTTTTCGAAATCAGTCATGCGCTGCTTCATTTCTTGTTGCTTCAACTGCATCTTGCTTTGCATTTCCTGGAGTTTAAGTTCCATGCGCTTTTGCATGCCCTCCATTTTCTGCTCCATTTCCGCAGATTTCAATTGCATATCGCGTTTTGCCTTTTCAAAATCAAAGTTTTCGATTGGAACACCGTTTTCGGTAGCGCTTTGTCGTTGCTCAACGAGCTCGCCATTTTCATATCGCTCGTAAATTTCTACATCTCGCGAAGTGGACTGTGCCTGTGCAAATCCAATCATTCCCAAACAAAAAATTGCTGCTAAATACTTCATAGTTCCATGTTTTGATGTTCAACTTTATAACTGATGTTGATGAGTAGGTTACGAAGACCGTGCCAGATAGATTATCTGATTTTCCGATTTTCCGAAACCAAAACTGAGGGCCGAGGCGGTCACTGCGCCTGCCGAAGTGCCGAGGTCCGACATCATTTCACACAATGAGTTTCGATTACTAATTAATCAAAATCAGGTTAAAATCTAATCGTTATTCGGTTTTAATTAGGATATTTACATCATGAATCACGACGACGAACCAAAATTTTCAGGAAGAGGATCTGGATACAATCCCACAAACAGGTTCGAAAAGCATTCCTATTCAGATGATGACAAGGATGGCATGGATGTTCCTCTCGACGAAGCCGCCAGAACGAAGTACGTAGACATTTTTCCAAAATCGGTTGTCAACAAAGTAACGAGTCCAGACGTTGGAATGGATTACTCCTTAAATCCTTATCAAGGTTGCGAGCACGGCTGTACCTATTGCTATGCGCGACCCACCCATGAATTTTGGGGACTGAGCGCCGGACTGGATTTCGAGCAAGTGATTCTCGTAAAAAAGAATGCGCCAGACCTGTTGAGAAAAACACTGGACAAAAAAAGCTGGGTTCCAAGACCAATTGTGCTTTCTGGAAATACGGATTGCTATCAGCCTGCGGATAAAAAGTTCGGGTTGACTCGGGAACTCCTAAAAGTATTTCTGGAATACCGAAACCCGGTAGGAATCATCACAAAAAATGTGTTGATGAATCGCGATTTGGATGTAATTGAAGAACTCGCCGACTTGAACCTAATTGGGGTTAATTTGAGCATTACCACCCTAGATGAAGAACTGCGAAGAAAGTTAGAACCTAGAACCGCCACGGCGAAACGAAAGCTTGATTTAGTCGAGAAGTTAGCCAATATCAACGTTCCTGTGAATGTGATGGCCTCCCCCATTATTCCCGCATTGAATGACCACGAAATTTTAGCCATCGCAAAAGCAGCCTCAGAAAGAGGAGCTGCTAGTTTTCATTCGCATGTGGTTCGACTCATGGGACCCAACGAAAAAATTTTCGAACAATGGGTCAATCATCACTACCCAGACCGGGCTCAAAAAGTAATGAATCAAGTACGAGACATCCATGGAGGCAAGAGCGGAAGTTCAACCTTTGGGGATCGCATGAAAGGAACGGGAGCGTTCGCTTTGAACATCAGAAGGCAGCGAGCATTGGCAAAGCGGAAATATTTCCCTAATTCAAAATCGTCAAAGTTGAGAACCGATTTGTTTCGAAGACCGTCAGGCGGGCAGCTGTTTCTGTTTGACTAGTTCATTGGAGCAAATTATCCGTAACTTGATCTCATGAAAAAGCTTCTCCTTCTCTCCGTTTTTATCCCTTCAATTTGTTTCTCTCAAAGCCTGATTGACTTCAACAAAGATCGATTGAAAACGGATCAACACCTGATGATCGGACTGGGTTCATGGGCAAGCCTCAACATCGTTGGCAGTGGAATTGGATGGGCAACGGCTCCAAACGAAGAAATGAAATCTTTCCACCAAATGAACGTGATGTGGAATACTGTGAATATCGCCCTTGCAATTCCTGGATACATCAAAGCGAAGCGTGACAATCCAGAAATCGGATTCTTTGAGACACAATCTGCGCAACAGAAAACGGAAAAGATTTTCTTAATCAACTCTGGATTGGATATCGCCTACATTTCCAGCGGCCTGCTGCTCCGAAGCGCCGCGAACACGAATCTCGAAAAGCAAGATCAATTCAATGGATTCGGAAATGGTTTAATTCTTCAGGGAGGATTTCTTCTCGTATTTGACATGACAGCCTACTTCATTCACAACAGGCACCGCAAAAAGTCATTGAATCCTTTGATCAAAAATATCGAGTTGAGCAACAACGGAATCGGTTTAAAATGGAATTTACACGCCTCGAGCAGCGCGGGACTGAAGCTTTAGCGACTTAATTAATCAACAAAAAGGATTGGTAGGTCCGTTTTATCAATAAACCCAATCATGAAGGGCTGCGTCATTATTTCAATCGCATCTTCCTTGGGAACCGTTTTTTTGACTGTAGCCACGAGCTTGTTTCCATCTTTCTTGACCGAAACAATATCAACCGTATACCCTCCCGAACCTCTCATTTGATCGAAAAATGCCAAAACCGTCACTTTACTGAAATCAACCGTTTGTGGTTCAATTGCCTCGTTAACGGAATTCATTTTAGTGGTTAAAGCATCCCAATCAGCTTGTGAATTGATGACCATTCCACCCTCACCTATTCCTTCTTCCTCGTTTCCTGTTAGGTATCCTTCAGAAATCGTTTTAATAGGGAAATTCGTTTGTTCCGAAACAACTTCTGTCGGCTTTTCTTCTGGAATCTCTTCAGTTGTTTTGCATGACTGCAAGCCCGCCGCTGCAGAGAGAATAAGTCCAAAAACGAGAATGCGATTCGTGTATTTCATATCGGTTGAGTTAAAGTCTGTTTTACTAATGATGTTAAATATAATGCCAAAAATCCATTAGAACGTAAATTTTCGAAATCATCGCTCCCCTTTGTGAATCCAATGTTTATTTCAATCTGTTCACATATTACGTGCGATTTCGCTTTAATTAACGTAACTTTTGCAGCGTGGCATAATGCCACCATCTTTTTATTTCAAACTAAGCATTATTAAATGAACAATTCTTCCCCATTCATCTCTCGCTTATTTTGCGCGTTTCTTCTGAGTGCTTTCTCCTTATCAAGCCTCACTTTTGCGCAAAGCGACGACAGCTTTACATTTCAGGGCGTCGACATTTCGATCCCAGAAAACATTGAAACGATCAGTTTTGATGAGTTGAATTCTAAAAGTGGATTCAACAACACCATTTACGCATGGATGCAATTCAACGAAATTCCAAATCAAGCGCAGCAAAACGCTGTGAAGGACGGCGGCGTAGAAGTGCTTAATTACATCGCAAACGCCACCTATCTCGTAAGTTTCGATAGAAGTATTTCGCGTGAGGTGCTCACAGGCAACAATGTAAAAGGAATTATTCCAGTTTACCAAGAGGTGAAAACGGAATCACAAATAAGAAATGGCGCAATTAATTCTTGGGCGATTGATGGTGATAACGTAAAACTGATTGTCCTTCTTTTTAAAGGTGTGAACATGAACGACGCGACCACTTTACTGGAGGGTTCAGGAGTTAAAATAGATAACGCATACCCAGATTTTCAAACGCTTGAGGTTACTGTGCCGATGGGTCAAATCAATTCAATTGGCGATTTCAACTGTGTGAAATGGGTAGAAGAGATTACTGCTCCATCTGTAAAAGATGATACTCGAGGACGTGGACTACATCGCGCTAATGGTTTGGATACACAAACATCAACAGGACGACAATATACAGGTGTCGGCATTGGTGTAATGGTAAGAGACGATGGTATCGTTGGTCCACACATTGATTTTGAAGGTCGTTTGGATAATTCAACAGCCACAGGAACAGGACAAACACACGGAGACGGTGTTGCAGGAATCATGACAGGTGCTGGAAACCTCGACCCTACAAAACGCGGAATGGCAGCTGGTTCAGATGTGTACGTTTCAAATTACGCATCCAATTTTATGGATGCCGCAACGGTAGACCGCATCAACAACGGGACAGTGCAAATCACCAATTCATCTTATTCAAATGGATGTAACGGTGGATATACATCAACGACAGTGACTGTTGATGATCAAGCCTACAACAACCCTACTCTTTTACACGTATTTTCTGCTGGTAACTCTGGAACTTCCAACTGTGGATACGGTGCAGGATCAACCTGGGGAAATATCACTGGAGGGCACAAACAAGGGAAAAACGTAATTGCAACGGCCAATACTTCTTTTGAAGGAATCTTAGAAAATTCAAGTTCAAGAGGTCCTGCTTATGACGGAAGAATTAAGCCGGACATTGCTGCTAATGGATATCAACATTTGTCAACAGACGAAGACAATGATTACTTAACCTTCGGTGGAACATCAGGTGCAGCGCCAGGAATTGCAGGAATTTCTGCTCAGCTTTATGAATTATATGGTGACTACAATGGGGGAGATCTTCCCGATGCAGCACTTATCAAAGCAAGTATCCTAAATACGGCGAATGATGCCGGAAATGTTGGTCCAGATTTCAAATTTGGATGGGGAATCGTGAATGGACTTCGCGCAGGAATGCTTCTTGAAGATGGACGACACTTAAGCTCTTCTGTTTCTCAAGGAAGCTCAAACTCACACACGATTTCAGTTCCAGCAGGAACAGAGCAAGTTCGATTTATGTTGTATTGGTCTGATCCAGCAGCAGCGAATGGTGCAAACACTGCATTGATCAACGACTTGGACTTAGTAGTGAACGATCCAGGTGCAGGAACTTACTTGCCCTGGCTCTTAGATCACACACCAAACACGACGACTTTAGACTTACCAGCTACAACAGGTGCCGATCACCTGAACAACATGGAGCAAGTGTTAATCAACAATCCAACTGCGGGTAACTACACCATTGATGTAAGTGGATTTGCAGTTCCAATGGGACCACAAGAATACTTCGTAGTGTACGAAATCATTTCTGATGAAATCACAGTAACTTACCCAAACCGAGGAGAAAAAATGGTTCCAGGTGAGCAAGAATCAATTCACTGGGATGCCCCAGAATCTTCTGGATCATTTGATCTCGAATACAGCGACGACAATGGTGCTTCTTGGAACACGATTACAACTGTTGCCTCAGATATTCGCATGTACGACTGGACAGTTCCAAACACGCTGTTGACAGGAGAAGGAAGGGTTCGTGTAACGCGAGGAGGAGTTTCAGATGTGAGTGACTCAACATTTTCAGTTGCTGCATTAGTTTCAGGTCAAACGATCACACAAGTGTGTCCTACGACAGTGACATTCTCATGGAACATTGATCCAGACGCTGAAAGCTATGATGTTTACGTTCTTGGCCCTCAATACATGGAGGTTGTTGGAAATGCTACAACAAATACGTTCACGCATACAATTACAGATCCGAACGACGACATTTGGTATGCAGTGGCTTCAAAAAATGCAACCGATGGATGGGAAAGCCGTCGATCAGTAGCAAGTTACTACGCTGGTGGGCTTTTGAATTGTGCGTTCGCAACAGATGTTGAATTAGCAGCAATCAATAATTCATCTGACTTCCTTTCACTGTGTAACACGGGTGATTCTTACCCAGAAATTCAGATTTTAAATGCAGGTACTTCGCCAATCTCAAATTTCCCTGTTTCGTATGAACTTTCAGGACAGCCTGTGGTTACAGAAACATACACGGGAACGGTTTCTCCAGGTCAAGTGGTAAATTACACATTCACTACTCCATTGACCGTGGCAGCAACAGGAACATATACTTTGACGTGTACGGCAACTGTCTCTGGAGATGGTTATGCTGGAAACAATGAACAAACAGTTGACATTTACGTTCAAGTTGTAGCAACAGCGACACCATTTGAGGAAGACTTTCAAGCAACAGGATTCTTACCTGTTGGGTGGACATTGAACAACCCGGACAACGACGATACGTGGGAAGAAGTTTCTGTTACAGGAGCAAGTGGAGCCTCTACGGATGCAGCCTTTGTGAACAATTATGCTTACAACGCAGTCGGTGAAGAGGATTACATTGAAACAGAAATCTTCTACATTGATGGAGGAATGGCCATGCTATCCTTCGATCTTGCGAAAGTTCAATACTCGAACACATACAAAGACAGTCTTGCTGTTCAAATTTCAGATGACTGTGGTGCGACTTGGGCGACGATTTACGCTAAAGGAAGTGGAACTCTAGAAACAGCGAACACTGTAACGAGCAACTGGAGTCCTGGATCGGCGAACGATTGGAGAAACGAAACGGTCGATATCTCGAGTTACTTGGGTGAAAACGTGACCTTCCGATTCATCAACATCACTGGATATGGAAACTCAACGTACATTGACAACATCAATGTGATGAGCGACTTGTCTATTGGTGAAAATGATCAAGTGCATTTCAGTCTTTACCCGAATCCAACAAATGGAACGGCGACTCTCGCTATTTCAAATCAGTTGGATGATGATTCTAAGGTTGTGATCACAAATCAACTTGGACAAACGCTCGAAGTATTGCCGTCGAGTGCATTACTTGGTAATGAAGTAGCAATTAATTTAACTTCATATCAACGCGGAGTTTACTACGTAACTGTTTATGCAGGCGGGTTGAAAACAACAAAACGCATTGTGAAGAACTAATTGAATTTCTAAAAAATAGCAGCGCCTGCTTTCTTCATGAGAGCAGGCGTTTTTTGTTATTCAACCTGCCACTCGTCATAAATCCGCTCAAATCCTCTGAAAAATTCTATTTTTAGTGTGAACTAGCTGACCAAGAGCATCAACAAACAACGATTATGAATTTAAAAGAATGGTACAACAAGAGGTGGTATAGCATTCCAGGGCTGATATTAGCTGGAGCATTTTTGGTTTTCGCCTTTATGATGGTGAACAAGAGCGTTGAAGCCTCACATGAATTCAAAGTTGAGAAAAACAAGATTGCCGAAATCCTCAATTTCAAAGATCGTTTATTATCCTTTCGGGATTGGGTCTTCACCGAAACCGCATGGGAGGAAAAACGCGTAAAGTATGAAGAAACCCTAGCTAGAGCAGATGTGCACTACCAAGAAGCGCTGTCCATTGGATACAATTTACTAATCGGGTGTCTGATTTTTATGATTGTAATTATTCTCATCTATGCCCGAAAACGGATTTACTTTGGGATTACACTTGGACTCGCCACCGTAGGAATTGCCTTGCTCTTTCAGGGAATCATGAATCCGATTTTGGAAATGGGTGCATTTGAGGAAGACATGACGTTTAAAATTTACGTGAAACCGAAAGATATTCCATACTACACTGATGCAATGGAGATGATGCGTTCCGCTGAAGACGTAGGAAAGAATGCCTTGGGGAATTTCAAAATTGAAGAGAAAATTGAAGAGTTTATTCCTGATGAATGGTCAGAGTATACCGATGGAATTCTGGGCGAATTCACAGAATCAGCGGAGGAGGTCACGGGTGAAGTCGCCGAATATGTTCAGCCAACGCTAAATACTATCTCCGGCTTCATGGAGGAAAACGCGGAGAAAGAGTTTGGAAAAGATCAAGTCTTTAAGGGTCGAACGTACTTCTACTATCAGAACAAGGGAATTATGGACGTTATCACGCTCCTCTGGAACAACAACAATAAACCTGTTGCCGCGGCCATTGGAACCTTCAGTGTGATTGTTCCATTGATCAAATTGCTCTTCTCAATCATCATATTACTCTTCCCTATTACGCGAGCCAAAACACTCCGTAAAGTGCTGAGCTACATCTCAAAATGGAGTATGGCCGATGTTTTCGTTGTAGGCGCCTTCCTCGCTTATCTCAGCTTTGCCAACATGAGCCCAGGCGTGCAAATGGATGCGAACTCTTTATTCGGACTCTATTACTTTGGAGGCTATGTGTTAGTTTCCATTTTCTTGGGAATCATGCTTGATCTGACCATTAAAGAGAAGATTAAACATGCTGAGACGAAGGAGGCGATACAATTGATAAAGAAAAGAAACGCCGAAAATAAATTGGAAGTGGGCGAAAGCAACGAAAATGAAAACTCATAAAACTATCATGAAGAAAACCATTGCATCACTCACGCTATTTGGAACATTACTAGTCATTTCATCTTGTGGCGAAGCACCAGAACCTGTTGAAAATGAATACGGATGGACGTTCTGCTCGTGCAATAGCGCCTATATGGAAACCAAAGTTGAGCTCGTAACAGAAACAGACGCCGAAGAGCGCGAAATTCTCGAAATAGAATTGGAGATTATGGAAAAGGAGTGCGGTAATTTCTTAACGAAAGCAATGCCTGGAACCGAAGAATACAAGGAACATTCCCTCAAAAAAATCGAGTGTCGATAGTTAGTTCTTTGCAATTCTGCGAATGCTAACCCCTTGTTCTGAAGTAACTCGCAGTTGATACATTCCCGTTGGTAAATCTGACAGATCAATCTGTAGGTTTGAAAGGTTCGTTTCCGTTCGATTTAACTCTCGACCCTTAAGATCAAGTAGTTGAATTGTTCTTTCCTCACTGGAAGAAAACGCTACGTTAACCTCATCTTCAGCAGGGATTGGATAAACTGACATTTCTTCTCCTGAAAGTTCTGAAATCGATGTCGCGCAAACTGGAGCATCCGAAAGGACTTCAACAAAATTCCCATCGTCAACCGACCAGTTGTACCATTCTCCTCCGGAACCAGTTACCCAATCCGTTAAGTCGAAGGTATTTGTTCCCGTCATGGTTCCTGGAACCTTGTACGCTTTCAGTACTTCACCCGAGTAATTCCACGTTAGTGGAGTTCCTGATGAATATACTTCAGGATTTGTTGGAATACCGTCAAGCTCGCAATTCTTAGCAATGAAATAAGCGAACTCATCGTACTGTGGAAATTCCCCAAACACGCGCGCCAATCCATTCTCATCAATACAGACGGCGGTGTACTCGTTGCAAGCAATTCCTTTGGCATTAACGCCGTAATTCTGAAGAATATGCGACATAAAAACAACGTGTCTCCCCTTGCGGTCTGGGTCGTCATAATGCGAATCAGTGACTACCTCTTCCAAAAAAGGGATCTTAAAAAAGCTTGTCGAATCAACAGTGATGTCCGCATCAAAAGGATTCAGTAATGCAGTGTTAGATGTCACAGTTCCATTCTCAGCAGAAAAATAGTACCGTCCTTGAACGGCCATTCCTGCACTCGTTCCCCCAATGGTCATTCCTCGATTGGCAATTCCATCGTTAATCAAACTATCAACGGGCGTGTCTCTCCAATATGAAACGTAGTCCCACTGATCGCCACCCGCCATCCATACAGCTTCGGCTTTGGAGATTTTATCGAGAACATACGGATCATAAGACGCACTTGAGTTATTGAAAACAATTGTCTCGACGGAATTGACGCTGACCCCAAGCCCAGAATACATGTAATTATTGTAGCCATCGGACCCACTCGCACGAATCACAAGTACGTCGCCGCCATAAGCTCTCTGCAAAAACCACTTCATTGCTTCGTCGTTTTCACTTGCTCCACCCATCATGCAAATTCCACCCAGAGGAGTTGGCGAGATGACCATGTCCGTTGTGCTTCCTGTGAAATATGATGTATAGGATTGAGAAAATCCAACTAAATGAATCAAACTCATGAGAAAAACGCCAACTAGTTTCATATGATAAAGTGCTTTGAATCAAAAATATCCATTTTTCCATTCATTGGAGCTACGTTCTGGAGAAGATTCACATAAGAGCTCTCCTTCAAAGAACGACTCGCCTCAGCTTTTCTTTGACTATCTTTAAGCTCTATATGAGGTTGTTTGCATTTTTTCTTGTGTTGTCGCTTGTTGAACTGAGTATGGCTCAGTCCAATTACGAAATTGACCTTACGGATAAAGTTGTGGTTCCGGAGCACCTTATCATCACGAAAACTTCAAAGAAAATCAAAATTGATGGCCGACTGGACAAGGCTTGGGAAAATGCCTCTAGCACCAAAGATTTCATAGATATTGAAGGGGAGAAAGACGTGAAGTACAGAACTTCCGTGCGCTTGCTTTGGGATGATCAAAACCTGTATGTGTTTGCAGAAATCGAGGAACCGCAGATCTGGGGAGACATTAAAAACCGCGATGAAATCATCTACTACAATAATGATTTTGAGGTCTTTCTAGACCCATCGGGAAAAGGAGAAAATTACGGCGAAATAGAAATCAATGCCCTGAATACCGTTTGGGATTTACTCTTGAATAAACCTTATCGTGCAGGTGGTTTCGCGAATTTTCATTGGAACTTAGACGATCTGAAAACGGCTGTTAGAATTGACGGTACGCTGAATGATCCTTCGGATGAAGATCAAAAATGGACCGTCGAAATGGCGATTCCTCTGGGTCCTATGATAGAGTTAAAAAATGACCGCAGAAAACCCATAAAAGAAGGCGATCAATGGCGACTCAACTTCTCACGAGTAGAATGGGATTACGACATCGTTGACGGAAAGTACCAGCGGAAAAAAGTCGATGGAAAATACGCCCGCGAGTACAACTGGGTTTGGAGCAACCAGAAAGCGATCAACATGCATGCTCCTGAAATGTGGGGAGTTGTTCAGTTCACCGAAAAAGAAACAAGCAAGGGTGTCGACTATATTGAAAACCCAGACCTCTCCATCGAGCAGGTTCTTTATTCCCTTTACCGCGAGAGGAATTGGGGAGAACTGCAAAGCGTAAAAAATCTTAATGATTGCTCCATTTCGATATCCATCAAAGGACAACCAAAAATGCTTGCGCGTTATGAACGTACTAGTTTTGGTTATGAAATCAGAGTAGAAGATGCCTCAACGAATCAGCTCTTTATCATCAACGAACAGGGTGAAGTCCAAAAAAAGGACATTGATAATTCATTTACGTTCGCAACTTGGGCGCATGGTGGAAAAACCATGGACTTCGATCTTTGGACCAAAAAACTAAATGACTACCAAGAATTAGGCATTACAGAAGTTCTCGTTGGGGGAAGTCCAGAATTCTTGTCTGATTTGGTTGAACTTGCCTCCAAAAAGCATATAAAAATTCACGCTTGGATGTGGACCTTAAACAGGCCCAATGATACTATTGCCAACAAACATCCCGAATGGTACGCGGTGAATCGAAATGGTCAAAATTCATTGGAGTACAGAGCCTATGTGGATTACTATCAATGGTTAAGTCCATTTCACCCTGAAGCAAGGGAACACATTAAAAACAATGTCCGAAAGTTGCTGGAAATTGAAGGGCTAGCGTCTATTCATTTAGATTACGTGAGATACGTTGATGTGATACTTGGAGCCGACCTCCAGCCCAAATACGACCTCGTGCAAACGACAGAAATGCCAGAATTCGATTACGGATATCACCTAATTGCTCGAGAAGGATTTATGACCATTTTCGGCAAAGATCCAGCGGAAATGGAGCATCCTGAACTCAGCACTGAATGGCGACAGTATCGTTTAAATGCCGTTACCTCGCTGATAAACGAAATAGCTGATCTCGTTCACAAAGAGGGGCAATCGCTGACTGCCGCGGTATTCCCATTTCCAGAAATGTCGAGGCAAATGGTTCGCCAAGCATGGAACGATTGGGATTTAGACGAAGCCTTTCCTATGATTTACCACAATTTCTATAGAGAAAACATTAACTGGATCGGTTTTGCGACAGAACAAGGAGTGAAAAGTGTTCCGTTCCCGATTAACACTGGACTTTATTTGCCCGGTTTCAAATCAGCCGAAGAACTCGAATCAGCCATTCGAATCGCAAAAGAGAAAGGTGCCACGGGCGTTTCATTTTTCACAGTCGATAACATGGATGAAGCGTATCGTCAAGTAGTTATAAAATTGAGTCAGGAGTTAAAACAAGGCAATTGATCTTTGTTATTTTCCTGTTAAATGGGCCTTTTTGGCATTCAATTTGACCTTGGAAGACACAAACAAAACTAATTTGGTATTATCGGGATTACCATAAAACAAACCAATTATGAAAACACTACTACTAATCGTATCCTTTGTAGGGTCACTTTCTCTTGCTTTCGGGCAGATGATCGATGATAACAAAATCAATTTTACCTTTACGCAATTGCCGTATATCAAGGTAGACAATGCCTTCACCAATTATGAC
The DNA here is from genome assembly GCA_029252405.1 of Crocinitomicaceae bacterium. Classification (GTDB taxonomy): domain Bacteria; phylum Bacteroidota; class Bacteroidia; order Flavobacteriales_D; family Crocinitomicaceae; genus UBA4466. The sequence goes on along the minus strand of JAQXBM010000093.1, from coordinate 25,106 downwards.
GTCAAGTTCGTACATGGCTACGAGCAATCGAACCAAGAGATTATTGCTGCGCACGAACTCAACAAAAAGGCGTCAATGGACATGTACATGCAATCAATGATTCAGTACAAGCGTTCAACTGATTCTATCGACGTTGCCTATTTTCGAAGAATGGCGACTTGGGAGAAAGACGTAAATGCTGGTAAAACACAGCCGAACGGATTAGCACTTCCTCAACCAATAAAACCAGCATATCCAGTTGCACCAATATTTCCCGCAGGTTTGCAAGAGCCTCGTTTGAATACACCAATGGATGAAAACATTGTTCTTAACAGGGTGAACATTGCCGGTTTCGAAAAAGGCATGGGCGGATTTGTTGTTACCGTGAACGTTTTGGGTCTCTCAAATGTTCAAATCACTTCAAGCAAAAAAGGAACGGGAACATCAACGAAATATACTTACACAGCAACATACAACCTTCCTGTTGAAATAACTGTGGAATCACCAACGCAAGGGAAATTGATCTTTCAGAGAATCAACACTGGGCGCCAATCATATGCTGTCGGAAGTTACTCAAGTAAATACGACTACGAAGTGTACATGTTAACTCGTGAAGATGAATTCAGAAGAAATTTAGAAGTGGCTGCTCGTAACAAAGCGGCAACAGCAACGAACTCTTTCTTGAACAATCAAATTGGGTACGTTCCAAAAACAAGAAATGCTGAATTGTATGCTGTGAAGAAATTCAAATCGTACGATTACTCAGACGTTACAATGGCATATACGAAGACTGTTCAGGCTTTGATGCTTGTTTCACAAGATCGCGACCGTGGTTCTGCCATGGACAAAATTGAAGAAGCTCTTGCAGATTGGAACATGATCTTGGAAGAAAGCAATTCATACGATAAAAAAGCACGCATCAACGATAAGATCACCGCTATGATTCAGTCTAACATGGCTGAATTACTTGCTTGGCAGGGTGAGTATGACAAATGTGACATCAACGTCAACCTAGCGATCAGCGCTGGAGGAAAATTCAAACGTCATGCGAATGCCGAGAGAGGATTCTACGCAGATCAGAAAAAACGTTGGAATATTCATTACTAACCAATAATGAAGTCTAAACCAAAGACAACCTATTACAAGCAGTCGAGCGATCGGCTGCTTTTTCGTTCCCTGACGGTTGAGGACGTTGAATTGTGGATGCCCTTTTTCAACTCCGAAGATTACCACCGATTCTTGGGTCAGGATATTTCAAAACCTGCGGATGCAAGAGCGCACGTCTGGATTGACCGACAAATTCAGCGCAAGAAAGATGGAGTTTACGGTCAGCTTGCGGTGATAGAAAAAAGTTCGGGGAAGTTCATGGGAGTTGGAGGAATCATTCACCGCGAATTGTACGGAAACGACGATTTAGAAATCACCTACTCTCTCCTGCCTGAGTTCTGGGGAAAGGGCTATGCGCGCGAGTTGGCGAAGCACTTCATTGATTATGCGAAAGCCGAAACCGATACCAAAAGCGTGATGTCCATGATCCATCCTGAAAATGAAGCCTCTAAAAAAGTGGCGTTGGCGAATGGCTTGACCTTTGATGGAATGGCGAAGTTTATGCGAATTCCTGTGGAAGTGTATCGCTTGAAATTTTAAGGTCAAACATACTTGTCTTCCAACAATACGGGTAATACTACCCGCTACCAGTCTCTTGAATTGTTCTAGCTTTAGAGGAAACAAGAATTCTATGAGCGAGAATAAAAAATTGGTTTGGGTCGATACTGATCCAGCTTACGGCGATGATTTAGGTGATTGCGATGATGGCTACGCCATGATTGCGTTGTTTCACAGTAAACATATTGAAGTCGTAGGCGTCAGTGCGGTTTTCGGGAATACGTATGTTGCGAATGCCTACCAAAAACTGATCAAACTAATGAGTTTGGAGCCCAAAGCTCCACCAATTTATTGGGGAGCCCAAGAACCATTGCAACTCAACGTTCATACCAAGCTAGCTCCAAACGTTAATTTGATTGAAACGGACGCATCAAAAGGATTAGCGACCTATTTGAAAAATCTTGAACCAGGAAAGAAACTCACTATTGTGGCGATTGGTGCGCTCACAAATGTTGCAACAGTCCTTCTGCTTCATCCAGAACTTGCAGAAAAAATTGAATCAGTCATCGTGATTGCTGGACGCTACAGCGTTGATCAACAGTTCTACTTTGGAACCAAACAATTATGTGATGACACGAAAGCACCGTTTCGTGATTTAAATTTCGATGTTGACCCTGAATCGTTTAGAGCATTATTGCAAAGCACAGTAAAGGTGGTATTAGTAGGAGTTGAAGTGGCCAGAAAGCTATGGATTAGTAAAAACGACCTCAATAACTTTGAGGAGCACGGCTCCCCTGATGTTGCCTATATGGCCTCTGTTTCCGACCAATGGTTAGGCCTATGGAGAAGTTTTGGGAATGAAATTGACGATAACCTGAAGCCTATTTTGAATGACGAAGGTGAGCAGATTCCAGTCAATGGCTTTAATCCCTTCGATTTACTAGCAGGAGCTTATGCTATTAATCCGGATTGGTTTGTTGCTGAAGAACGGGCAATCGAGATTCCGCTTGCACAAGATGATACACAGCTGAATACCAAAACTTCATTCAAATATTATTTAGTTGCCCCACCTGAAAGCACGAAAGAAAAAAGGGTAATCTATTTGAAAGATGTTGAAAATGAATTCGATGAGGAAATCAAGGCCTTGCTAATGAAGCCCGAATGATAGGCTAGAATACAGCTGAACAAGAATGCTTCCTTTCGACGCCCGAGAGCTTGCTTCCGATTTTTGTGATTCCTCAGAAGATAGGTCTTGACCTCTCGCGTCCTGACTTTTCAGCTGACATTTCCGAACATTCATCCACTTATTTCTGACTAGGTTGATTGACCTGTTTTTGCCAATCAGGTTATTCTGCTCATTCTGCATCCTTCCGAAATTTCGACATTGCAACCACGCAATCACCTCTCGAAAATGTGAGATAAGTGATTGATCTACACATCTTAATTAAAACTATTTACAATGTTTGAAATCACGAAAGAATTAAAATCACAGCAACCCACTGAGACCGAAAAAGACAGAAGTAGACTTCAATCGTCTATTCCATATGTCAAGAAAACTTTTGACAATGCATTTGACGCCTACATCTATGGATATCCATTGGTGATGATGGGTGTTACCCTGCAACAATTGAACAACACCCCTCAAGATCCCGGAAATGGCGGAGCTGGAGGAGCACCCATGAACCAATTCGCATTGCAAACGCAGTGGCCTGGTCCTGAAGCAAAAAATGTTGTTCTTCTGAGCACGTCTACTCTATACATGATAGCTTCTCTCAATTTAAGAGATGAACCAATCGTGATGAATCTTCCTGCCTTTACGGATATGAACGGCGAAAACACGCGCTTTTTTATCATGCAGGTGCTTGACGGCTGGACAAATGTTATCGAAAACACACCTGGACGACGAGTTGACAGTCAGCCTGGAAAGTATGTTTTCGTAGGTACAAATTATGAGGAGCGGAACAATGAGTTTGATGGAATGACCGTTATCCGAATGGACACGGACACAGCCTGGATCATTGGTCGCGTTTTTTCAGATGGCAGAGCGGAAGATCTCGCTTGGATCAACGAAAAAATCTATCCGAACCTCTATCTCCAGCCTTTGAGCAAGCACAACGAGCCTTACCAACCAGAAATCATCCAAGTTGATCCTGTAGTGGATATCGTTACTGCTCCATTCTACCAAATCCAGAAGATGGATGCTTCCGCGTTTTATGGTCGAATGGCTGCAATGCTCAACTATTGCCCGCCGCTCGACACCAAAAAAGACCGCAAAATGGTCAAGAAGCTGGAACAAATCGGGTTCAATTTCGGTACGACTGAGAATCCTGAGGTGTCATTTGATTTCACAGAATTGGATTTGCAAAGTCAAGCAACCGTGCAATCAGCGCTTGAAGCAGCAGCTCAATTTCAAGAAAAGCGAAAAGGTTCGAATAGTTCCAAAACCAATCAATGGACTTTCCCGAGATATAAATTTCTTGGAGATTTTGGAACCAAGTTCAAAAACCGCGCAAACATCGCTCGTTGGGCATTGGGTGCCAATCGCGTGGAAGATTGTGTTTACGGATATTCAACGATGGATTCCAACGGGAACGCACTCAGTGGAAACTTCAAATATGAACTCAAATTTGACGGTCCAATTCCTCTTGAGAAAGGTTCATTCTGGTCTGTTACCATTTACAACAGTGACGGAACTTTGGTCGACAATTCCAACGCAACAAAAGCAGGAGTCGACTATGACGCGATCGGACAACCACTGATTCAAGATCACGATGTAACTGTCGATCCTGATGGAAGCATCACATTATACCTTCAAGCCGATGCTCCACCGGCTGACTCCGATAAATTCAATAACTGGTTGCCAATACCGAACAACGAAGAATTTAAGGGCACGAAAGAATTTATCGTCTTCCTGCGCATTTACAGCCCGATCCTTTGGGGACAAGAAAGAAACATCGAAAAAGGTCCATTGTATTTGGTGAAGGGTCCAAACGGTGAAAACTGGATTCCAAATGGAATTACAAAAGCTGAATAATTAACTCTAAATTCAACTGAACGTGTCCAAAGAGGGCATTTCATATACCACACATAAATTAAAAACTATGGCTAAAGCAAGCGAATTAGTAAAACCAAACATTGTTCTTATTATCACAGATCAGCAGACCTGGAAGCAAAAATGGGACACCGTTTGGGCAGAAAAACATCTACCCGCAATGAACAGGCTTTTAAAGAAGGGCCTCGCATTTAACAACGCTATTTGCAATTCCTGCACGTGTACTGCAAGTCGGGCAACTTTGTTCACAAGCACCTTTCCGGCGACGCACGGAGCGACACAAGTATTGGCGTTTGATGATCCATTTAACAAGGCTAATCCGTCAAATGGCTATACTCAAGTTATGCAAGGACAATTGCGCAACAACATGGGGAACATGTTCAAAATGATGGAGGACGCTGGGTACAATGTTGCCTTCAAAGGAAAATGGCACGTCAGCAAACCCGTGAATTTTGTCAAAAAGAAAAGAAAAGGACCGTTGACGCCGGACATGGATCATTTGTATTGGACAGAGGATGATGAAACCCAATTAGACACGAATTACGGAATCAAAGAATGGAATTTTCCTGACGCGGGAGATGATGCCAACATCTACAATTTTGGTGGAGGTCGTTTCAACAACGATGGTCGTTTCGTAGATGGGGAAGGACAGAGCGCATGGTACGGAAAGAAACTTCCGAGAAAGAGCAAAAAACAAACAGAAAAGGAAAAAATCGAAGCGAGTGCCGTCAACTTTATCAATAATTATGGAAAGGGCGAAGACGACGATGGTAAGCCACTCTTCATGGTTGTGTCACTTGTAAATCCGCATGATGTATTGTCCTATCCAGGAAATGAGACGATGAGCAGTCCTTATGGCGTTCCTAGAAATCCACCTTTGTACCGACTCGGAGGATACAAAAAGAAACATTTTATGCATATCCCGGTTGAGCTTCCTTCCACGTGGAATGAAAAGCTGAAGACTAAGCCAAAAATTCAGTCGACTTGGCAAGGGATGGTGCAAGGTTTTGGGGAAATCAACTCGAAGAAAGTTGCGCACAATTATGTTAAGTTTTACGCTCACTTAACTTCTGTAGTCGACAAAGAAATAGTCAAGGTATTAGACGCAATCGATGATAATCCAAGAACAAAAGACAGCATAATCGTTCGAATCAGTGATCATGGCGACATGGCAATGTCACATGGTATGATGCGCCAAAAAATGTTCAACGCTTATCAGCAAACCATTAATGTGCCCATGATCTTTTCCCACACAACAGACTCGGAAATGTTCGCTGGACAAACAACTGAGTCATTCGCTGGGTTAATTGACATCATGCCAACATTAGCGGACTTCGCAGGTGCCAACACCGATAAATACCCAATGCAAGGTCAAAGCCTCATGGACATCCTCGACAAGCCAGAAAAAACGGTACAGGATCACCTTCATTTTACCTTTGATGACAGCTACATTGAATCTGCAGAACCTCAAGAAATGGGAGCCTGTCGGATCCGAACGATCATTCAGGAAAAAGGGAATCAAACGTGGAAATATTCCGTGTATTTTGATCCAAACTACAATCAGAATATGGAATACGAAATGTACAACTTGACGAATGATCCTGACGAAAGACACAATCTTGCTTATCAAGATCTTCGATCGATTATTCAGCTGTACAATGGAACAACTGAAGACAAGTTAAACGCAGCTATGATCAAGAAAAAGCGTCAAGAACTCCATGAGTTGTTAACTGAAGTAATGTGGGAGAAAGGAACAATGCCAGATACAGTAATTTGGCCTGAGGTTTCTGGAGAAGAAAACCACAAGCTTTTAAAGCGTCTTAAGGATCGAAGAACAAATGGTTAAGTCCATTCTTTAGAGAATCTAAGTACTGAAAACCAGCTCATGTAATCACTTCAATTAGCAAGTTGATTCGTGAGTTGGTTTTTTATTTGTTCTTAGTTGAATCAATTTTAACTAAATTCATTTCAAAATTAATCGAAAACACTATGAGCAATCTTTCATCAATTTCAGGAACTATAAGAGCATCAAACGGAGAACCCCTGCCGGGCGTCGTTCTTTCAGTTGACGGCGAAGGTCTAGAGCAACCCCTGAAGGTCGTTACCAATCCACAAGGACATTTTCAATTGAGGGGTCTTAATCCTGGTCAATACCTACTGCTCGCCGTTTTTGCTGGTTTCATGGATTGGAAAAAAAATGTTTTGGTTAATCGTGGAGAAGAATTTCGTGTAAGTGCGACCATGTACTCCGAAAGTGAGTTGGAGTAGATCAATGATTTTGGCTACATTTAGATTGTCGCTAAAACGCTAGAGGTGAGGAAAAACCAAAATGCGACTGTAATCCTTATCGCGCGCATACAACAGATCACGTTTAAAAGAAATTTCACAAAAATTCATTCTCTATGAATCAAACATTCGAATTCATCTCTGGCCAGTTGAATGAAACGCTGAAACTACAATTGGGTACTGACAACAAAATGGTGACCATCGGTCGTTTAAAAAAACTTGATGGAACGCTTGCTCAGGAAAGCATAAACAAACTTCTCCTATCTGTCGTGAACATCTCTTTGGAAGAAAATGCGCGCTTCAGTGATTCCCGCATGGGCTTCGCCACACAAGGTAAGGTTTCTACCCAGCCAGTAATGCAGATGAATGTATACATGCTAGCTGCAGCAAACTATGAAGATGAATTAGAAGGGTTAAAGATGTTAAGGCTTGTAATTCAGTATTTTCAAGCGAATTCGTTCTTCGACCAAAAGACCAATCCAGCTTTACCTGAAGAAATACAAAAAATCACACTTGAGGCTTGCAACTTATCCTTGCAAGATGTAGAATCAGTGTGGAAGGTAATGGGAAGTAATGCCGTGCCGAGCATGTTGTATAAACTTCGAATTCACATGGTAAATGATAGTGCCTTCCCCGACATTATTCCAGACCTTACTGGCGAGTCTCCAAAAAAAACTAATTAATCACGTAACATCCGCTAATTTTTAGCGTTGTATCAATATCAAACCAGGAACATTATGAAGTATTTATTGACAGCCTTCGCATTTAGCTTTTGCCTTTCAGGAATGGCCGCGACAGAATTTACATCAGAAAAAGCATCTTTTTCAACGGAAACAGTTGTTTTCGATGGTGGTAAAAAGAAAAAGCGCAGAGTAAAACGCGTAAAAGCAAAACGTAAGCGCAGATGTCAACGTGCAGCACGTAGAAACTTCGCTGGATAATTACCAATTTCCTTTCTTGACTTCTTCTCGAATGGCACTTTCAAGATTCGAGAGCTGCATCACAACGAATATGTCGGCCTGTTGTTCAGGGTTGAATGCGCGTAATTTTTTCGCTAGCTTCAACGTTTGTTTTCCTCCAAATGTATAACCCGAGAATTGTTGAGCCGCGAGGCATTCTGGAATGTAGATCAATCCTCTGTACTTAAATTGCAGCGTGTGCGCCACTTCGTGCACCAACCAACGACAATCAGAAGGGCTTTTAGCACTATCGATTTCTCGACTGAAATGAACAGTATTTGCCAAGCCTAACCCGAGGGAGTTTCTCCGATTCATCCAAGCTCCAAATTTCGCCACCCACGATTTTTCATATACGCGAACCGTTTTCAAATACGAGGTATCATCAGTTAAGGTCGAAAACAACTCCAATTCCTGAGTTGTCAATTTTCTTCCATTCCGTTGGGTGATTTGCATGATCGCCTGCGTGAGATATCCTAGGAAAAACAGATCAAGAACGGCGAAAACTACCCCAATGAGGTACCAAGGAAGAAATACAAAGCCTCTTTTCCACAGTCGTTTCGAGTTGTGTTTGTTTCGACGGTAAAATTCTCTGCCTGAGAGAACGTTAAAAAGGTGTATGAATCTTCGTTGCAGCATGCGATTGATACTCAATAATACCGATAAAACGTGACTTTTGCCAACTCCGCCGTATTTTTACGACGAAGCGTAAGTCTGACTCTGTCAAGAGACAAAAAAGTCCCTATTAAAGCTATCATTGCCGCTCTTAGAGTTATCTTTATATTTGAATCTAAATCAAATTCATGGCGAAGGTAAAATCAGCGTTTTTCTGTCAAAATTGTGGTCACGAAACTCCAAAATGGTTGGGGAAATGTCCGTCGTGCAGTGAATGGAACACCTTTGTCGAAGAGTTAATTCAGAAGCAAGTGCCATCTTCAGTTGTAGCGTTTTCAAAATCTGAACGTGCGGCTAAACCTCAATCTCTGCAAGAAATTCAGAATCAGGAGCACCCAAGAATTTTACTGGGAGATACTGAACTGGATCGTGTTTTGGGTGGAGGAATTGTGCCGGGATCGCTTGTACTTTTCGGAGGTGAGCCAGGAATCGGAAAATCTACATTGCTCTTGCAAATGGCAGTAGCGACATCCAAAATGAATGTCTTGTACGTTTCTGGAGAGGAAAGTGATCAGCAAATCAAAATGAGAGCCGAGCGCATTGGGGTAAAAAACCAAGCGTGTTTCATTCTGACCGAAACGAACATTCAGAACATCTTTCAGCAAGCTGAGGAAGTTGAACCGGACGTACTCATCATTGATTCGATTCAGACTTTGTATTCTCCAACGATTGAAAGTTCACCTGGAAGCATTTCTCAAGTTCGGGAGTGTACCGCTCAGTTGTTGCGATACGCGAAGCAAACCAATGTTCCAGTCTTTCTGATTGGACACATCACCAAAGAAGGCTCGCTTGCAGGACCAAAAGTCTTGGAGCACATGGTGGACGCCGTTCTTCAGTTTGAAGGAGACCGAAATCACGTTTATCGTTTGTTGCGATCGATCAAAAACCGATTTGGAAGCACGAACGAGCTGGGAATTTATGAAATGAACAGTCAAGGATTGCGACAAGTGGAGAATCCCTCAGAAATACTGATTACCAACACCGACAGTTCCTTGAGTGGAATTTCAATCGCGGCAACACTCGAAGGGATGCGACCTATGCTGATTGAAGTTCAAGCTTTGGTGAGCACCGCGGCATACGGAACACCACAGCGCTCATCGACAGGCTTTGACAGCAAACGATTGAACATGTTACTCGCTGTTATGGAAAAACGATGCGGATTTAAACTTGGAGCAAAAGACGTTTTCCTGAACATCGCTGGAGGAATCAAAGTGGATGATCCCGCAATTGATTTAGCGGTAGTTGCAGCCGTTCTTTCGTCCAATGCTGATATCGCCATTCCTAAAAACATTGCTCTTTCGGCAGAGGTAGGTCTTTCCGGAGAGGTTCGCCCTGTGAACAGAATCGATCAACGGATTTATGAGGCTGAGAAATTGGGGTTTGATAAAATCATCATTTCGAAATACAACAAAGGAATCGATCAGAAGAACTTCAACATTGAATTGGTTCAGTGTGGGAAGATTACGGAGGTTGTGAGGGCGTTGTTTGCTTAGAACTCCCATCTCGACTCCGCTCGATGTCCGACTTTCAGCCCAAATATCTCTCTGACCAAGTTGCAACCATGTTCCCGACGTAGACAGAGTCTCGCCTATCTGACAACAAATGATCTGCACCATCCAGTGAAACAAAGCTCTTTGGATGCCAAGCATCTTGATAAATCTTTGCTGCATTTTCAATTTCCACCACCGTGTCCTGAGGCGAATGCATCACCAACAGCGGCTTCCTCATTTTCTTGAGGGTCGATGACATGTTCTTGTCGTTGATGTCGTCCAAAAATTGCTTCTGAATATTGAATTTTCTGCCCCCTATTAACAATCGAGCTTCGCCTTCTTCTTTGATTTTGTCAATTCCCGATCCGAATAAATGAGCAACATGATTAGGATCTGAAGGGGCTCCTATTGTCGCGACAGCAGTAACACTTTCAATTCTATTTGCAGCAAAAATGACTGCTGCGCCTCCCAGCGAATGACCAATTAAAATGCTCGGCGCCTGATAGTTTTCTTTCATAAAATCTGCCGCGCAAATCAAGTCATCGACGTTTGATGAAAAGTTGGTGATCTCAAAATCACCTTCGCTTTCTCCTAATCCTGTGAAATCGAAACGAAGAACGGCAATTCCTGACTTCATCAATGCCCGACTGATGTTTCGCAGTGCTGTGAGATCCTTGTTGCAGGTGAAACAATGCGCGAATAAAGCAAAACCAATCGGCTCTCCGTCTGGCAATTCCAATCGGGCAGCAAGCGTTTGACCGCTCTCATTCAAAAATGATACTTTTTCAGGCATGATGCTATTTTAGGGTTTGGTTCTTTTGTTGACTTAGTCGTACCCGTGATCAAAACCTGACAAGTCGTATTATTTCGACACTGAAATGTTTCTTCTTATGAATTTTCCCGCTTGATTCATTACCAAATGATACATGCCCTTATTGAGGGACGCCAAATTCAAACTCATTTCTGTTTGAACGATTTTAGTTTCGTTGAAAACACGCCTTCCCAGATTATCAAACAAGGTGATTTCGATTGTTTCATTGGAATTTTCTAGCCCTGAAATCGTAAGTACACCTGCTGTCGGATTTGGATAAATCGATACTTGAGCTTCTTCAATTGTTGGAACACTCACATTATCATTCAGAATGGCGTTGGCCAGGCAAAAATCCGGAATTCCATATCCCATTGTGTCGTTTGGTGATGTAAACACACTTGCCGATTCTCTGATCGCATCCATTATTTCGTCGACCGTTTTACTTGGGTGTGCCTGAATCAAACAAGCTACACCTCCAGCAATTATCGGTGTTGCTAATGACGTTCCGTTTCCTTGTTCCAATGAATCGATTACGTTAACGAACCAAGCCTCGCCGCCTCTTGCCATAACGTCGGGTTTCACTCGTCCATCAGCAGTAGGTCCAACAGATGAAAACCACGCGTAATCTCCAGTGGCCGTGACCGCTCCAACACAAAATCCTCCCGTTGCATCGCAAGGCGTGGAAATGTTCGATGGTCCAGAGTTTCCTGCCGCCGAAACCACAAAAATCCCTTTCGACTTAGCGATATTCACGCCCATGGCTGCTATTGTCGTTGCTCCGTCCAAATCAGCATACACATGACTCGTAGTTGAATCATCAAACCCGAAATAACCGAGCGAAATATTGACCACTTCAACCCCCATTGAATCTGCTCGTTCAAGGGCTTGTACTAAATAGAATTCTTCGATTTCGGTTTCGGAGTTCACATCTTCGGAAAGGTACAGAGCCAAATCACTATCAACTGCCGCGCCTATGTACTGACCGTTGTTCGAGCCCTCACCAACGATGCATGAGGTTACTGCTGTTCCGTGTCCACTTGAACCGTAAATGGTTTGACCATTGGTTACAAAATTGAACGAATCCATCACTCTGTTCTCGAGGTAAAGTGCATCGAAATAACTGACAGAATGCATGTTGTGAAACCCTGCGTCGATGACTCCAACGTAAACCCCATCACCTGTGAATCCCATATCGTGTAAACAATCCAAGTTGATTTGCTCTAATTGTACAGATGCAACACCGTAATCCAAGGACTTCCCCGCCACTTCAAACTTGTTCTTCTTGCTATCCTTTTTTGATTTTGATGATCTATTCACGACCTGAATTCGATCAATGAAATTGTATTTCGCCATGAGCTCATCTGCCGTTAAGCTCGAAATAAACGTAAGGGCATTTAACCATTTTGACACGCTCAACACTTCGCCATCCTCAGATAATTCTGCGAGGATTTCCTTGTTCACAGGAAGATCGTAATGATCAAAAGAAACGTTTTCCTTTTCACGTCTTTCCAAGGACTTTTCTGTAAAAAGCGCATCTGGATTCTCAACAAGAGTTTGCTTGGTGTTCTCTTTCAAAAAAATGATTTTCGTGTCTTGCGCAACGGAATACAATGCACTCGACAAAATCAGGAGGAGAATGGAGATTGATTTCATGCTTACAAGATACCGCTTTTCCTACTTTTTGGCCAACGAAACACGTGAAGTGTTCACCTGATTTATTGCTCTGCAGATATTAGAATTGACAATCGACGAAATCCGTCAACATGTGAAACAACAATCCAACACCTAAAATGCGGGTTTTCGAGAAGAAAAGCAGAATTGGATAGAGTCCAATCGCGATGTAAGAATGTAAAGGGTGAAATCCTATGCTACAACGCTCAGGATCGAAAATTGGAGTGGCGAGCAAGTGGTCCAAATCCACCAACATTGTTGCCAGCATGATTAACCAAGCCTTCTTCCAATGCTCTCGAAAAAAGAGCAAAGCAATGACACCTGGCGTCAGCAAATGCAACGAATAATGAACGACTGTTTGAATTACCATATAATTACAGTGTAAAAGAAGTAACTCAAACCAACTAGCCCAATGGCTCCATCAATGGCTCCAGCACAATAAATATCTCCCCGTTTTTCATTCATGAAAAGAAGTAAAATCAACTGCAAAGCAATCGCAAGGTAAAACGACCACGCCAACTCAAGTCTTGGTTCGTATGCCAGCATCAAGCCAGCAAAGAGAAGCAGCAAAGCGACCGACAGCGACTTTGCCCAAAATACACCGACCACTTGAGGGATTGTTTTTTGCGAATTCTGATCAAATTTTACATCTCGAATATCAAAAGGAATTGCCGCTGACACGATGAATAATGCGTGAGCCAATCCGTGTAAAAGCACCGTCCAATGATACTTTTCTTCGTTGATCATAGGGAATAAAATCAACACAAGCGCCCAAGTGAATGCAATCAAATAGACTTTGATGTAGGGAATTTCGCGCATGACGATTCCCTTTATTGGAATGACATAGAACAGACTTACCACTCCCGAACCAAGCAGCAAAATAACGGATCCAAAAGAGATCTTTCCAATCAACAAAAGACACGAAAGGGTGAGCAATCCAGAGGCAAATGTTACCAAGTACAGACTCTTTTCGTTCCGCTGAACCCACATTAACCAGGGAGTTTGAGTTGGATGAGCAGATTTGATCAGGCGTTGACCGTTGTATACCGAAAAGGTTGAAAACAGCGCAAAAAGTCCATAGAGGTACCAATTTTCAATTCCGTTCATGAAGCAATATCCTGCGGAAAGTAATCCTGCGGAGATGGCTACAATGATGTTTGTATAAACAATATGGAGGAGGGCTTTGATCGCTTTCTAACTAATTTCTGATGAATTTAATCAATTATCACGTCCTACGGCAAAAGCTCCAACACACGATCAACAGAAATGTCAGCAATGCAATTACAATCCACTTTCTTGGCGCATTTTGCGCATTCGGGATCATTCACCAAAATAGAAACCTTCGGCCCGAGTGCTTTCCATCTTCCTGGATGAATCGGACGTCTAGGAACGAAAAAACCAATGGTGTTGATCCCTAAATATCCTGCGATATGCAAGGGCCCCGTGGAACACGCTAAGAGGTAATCGACTTTAGAAATGAAGGTGATCAGTTCATCCAAGCTGAGTTTTCCCGTTGTATCAATGACGCTGTCCTCTGTCGGAATTTGATCCCGGAACAGATCTCCCTCGGCTTGAGTTCCTGTGAAGAAAACCGTGTAATCTCGCTGGACGAGTTCATCCGTAAGCTCGACGTATTTCTCTATCGGCCATTCGCGAGCACTTCCCTGCGATTTCGGATGCAGAATGATACTCTTTCCTTTATTCTGAAGTGCTTTCTCTACAAAACTAGGCAATATTGCCTTCGGGGCGAGAAAATGGCTCGTAGCCGCTATAATTTGCTCTAAGGTCGGAAGATCAGTCAAGCCAAAAGGACGAAGCAATTCGTGATTGAGTTGAGACTCGTGTAAATCTGATCGCTTACGCGTAAAATTGGGGCGATGTGTACACGTCAACAAGTGATAAGAGCGGTGCGAAGTCCCTACTCTCACTGGAATTTTCACCTTCTTCGCCAAAGAGGCGATGTCTTTGTTGGGAAACACGTGAATAATTGCATCAGCATTCAAAGAGCGGAAACCCTCTACTTGTTCAACCTTGGGTTGGTTTTCGTAGTCCTTCCAGTCGATGAATTCATCTACCAAACCGTAACATTCCACTACTGATTTGGTGTATCCTTTTCCGAGAAATAAAATGGTTGCCGTTGGATACGTCGACTTTATCCAAGCGCAAATAGGCAAGGTCAACAGTACATCTCCAATGCTGTCTGTTCGACTGATGACTAACCGTTTATTGTTTAAATCAGTGGTTTTCACGATTCAATCTTCTTAGTTCCTTGTATTTAAACACGTTCGATTGAGCACTAATTTGCGCAATCTTGAATCCCATTTTGCCATCCAAAAATCCCGCTTTGAGGATGTACATGGAAACAAACCTTCCCAATGCACTCAAGTATGGTTTGATTGCAGATGCTTTCTTGCCTGCTTCATGCATTTTCTGTGCAGTCAAGCTCGAGTATTTATCCGCTCGCGCGCGATGGTCTTCGAACGAATAATACGAATAATGTTCGAGGTGACCATCCAATTGAATGATCTTCAATCCCTCTGGAAAAATCAATTCTTCGTGAACGATGGCGCCATTCCAGCGACTTCCTTCCTTTGGAAATAAACGCGCTTTGATGTCTGGGTACCAGCCCGAATGCTTGATCCACTTTCCGCAGTAATTCGTTAGACGGTTGACGGAGTAAATTTGTGGGTGTTCATTTTCCTTGAGCTTGACAATTTCTTCCTTTAGGCTTGAATCGAGGGCTTCATCAGCATCCAAAGACAAGATGTAATCTGTGGTAACTAAGCTATTGAGGTGATTTTTTGATTCTGAATAGCCTTCCCAAGCGCGTGACTCGAAACGGACTCCCAGGGATTTACAAATCTCTTCGGTTCGATCCGTTGACAAACTATCCAACACAATGATTTCATCCGCGACCCCATCAACCGAGCGAATACACCGTTCGATGTTTCGCTCTTCATTAAATGTTATAATGGTCGCGGTTATGTTCATTTAGCAATCACCGTGCTCCTCAAGACGGCCTGTATTTCCCTGAGTGGTTGAGTCCAACTCGTTGTTGGTGGCGCATCCAAATATCCGCTGACACAAACGACCTTTTTCGTCTTCGGATTCACGAAATGGAATCCCCAGAATGCTCCTCCTGTTCCTGACTTCCCGCGACCTGTAAACATGTACATTCCACGTAGGTCAAAACCTTTGATTTTGCCATCAGCTGTTGTCGTTTCTTCTCCTTCAGGATAAATAAAATCTACGTATTGCGTTCCCATGTACATTCCGTCGACTTCATAAGGAACATTGTATTTCAACATGGTATCTCGTGCCGTCAACAAGCTTTTAAGCGACAACTGATTGCTGTCGATGAAATCGTATTGGTACACCATTATTCCTGAGTGCAATCCGCCATCATCAACTCCATCCGTCCCAAAATCAAGTGGTCGGTACGTTTTAGGGAATTCTATTCTGAAGAAATTCGGTCTGTTGGTCACTAACTTCGATCCATCCGGTGTCGACAGGTTGATTCCAAAGTTCTTTTCAAGTCTTGAGCCAATCACCAAGTCAGGTCGTTCTTTGTAGCGATCCATGATGCGCTTCCACTCTTTTCTATCGAATTTATCGTGTATCTGTCCAACTCCAAATTTCACCGTTTCGATGAGTTGTGGGTAATCTTTCGCGATAACATCTACAATCGTTTGACTTTCCGCCCAAACGTTTTTTCTCATTTCAATTTTCCCTTTGTCTCCAGCATGTGTTGGGTCGATCGTAACAAAAAGTGTGTTTCGACATCGTTGGAAACTTCCCTCAAAACGCTCTGGTTTTCTGTGGACCAATTCGAAGGTTGCGACATCGGGCATGTACGGCATAATGAATTGTGTCAATCCAGAGTCGAGATGTTGTTTTACTTCCGAGTTCCAAATTCCCGGTTCACACACCACCATGATTTCACCTACATTACCCGTTACGTGCAGGCCGCTGCTCGCGCTAGAAGGTTTCATGGATTCACATTGTGTGAAAGAAAAAAGTGCTGCTGCTACTAATAGAAGTGTTAAAGTACGTACGATCATTCCTAAGTTTTTTCGTTAACACATCAAAAATCGGGCAAAAGTTTGCAATGTTCTATCGAACCCTGATTTTTTGTCCAATACTCAATCGATTAATATTGATTCTTGGGTTCAATCGTTTTAGTTGCGATTGAGATAAACGGTGGCGTTGAGCAATTTTACCAAAGGTATCGCCCGAACGAACTGTGTAATATTTTTTTGCAGCGGTAGCCGGTTTGTTTTGAGTCTGCGTTCCTGTTCCTGGTTTCACCTTCAGGCGTTGACCTACATAAATTCTCGTGGAATTCAACCCGTTTACTCGTTGTAATTCACGCACCGACATTCCATAGCGAGAAGCAATCAATCCGAGTGTTTCTCCACTTTTAACCTTGTGATAGCTGTAGTTTCCTGTTACTACTGGTTTCGGGGTCGTGTTGTTCTGTGTATTGTTTACAACAGGTGGCTTAGGTTTGATGTACTTGTTTAATTCATGCTCGTACAAGCTATCCTCCAAAGAGACCAATTTGCCAATTTGCTCAAGCGGAAGCGTCAAACAATACTGACCTTCTGAATATGGGATGTAATCACGCTTATAGATTGGGTTGAAGCGTTGCACTTCTTCCATTTCCATTCCAAGCACTTCACTGATTGTTTCAAAATGAACCCCTTTCGTTGGGCACAGTGTATCCAATTGGTAATACTGCACATTCGACTCAGCGGGGATGATGTTGTGTTCTGCGTGGTACGTTAACAAGTATGCTGCAGCGATGAAATTCGGAACGTATCCTTGTGTTTCACGTGGCAAAAACGGGCGCACTTCCCAGTAAGTTAATTTGTTTCCAGAACGACGTATGGCCTTGTTCACATTTCCCGGTCCTGCGTTGTAAGCGGCAAGTGCCAAGTTCCAATCGTTGTAGATTTCGTATAATTTCTTGAGGTATCGGCAGGCTGCGTCTGTAGCCAACTCAGGATCCATTCGTTCATCAACGTAAGAATTTTCTTTGAGTCCGTACATTTTTCCTGTTCGATACATGAACTGCCACAATCCCAATGCTCCAGCGCGTGACTTCACCTGAGGGCGCAAGCCACTTTCGATCACCGCCAAATATTTCAACTCGATTGGCATGTTGTGCTCTGCCAATTTCTCTTCAAACATGTCGAAGTAGAGTTTAGATCGACCCAAAACCACACGGGCAAATCCACGTCTTTTCTTCACGAAAAAGCGAATCGTTTTCAAGGTTTGCTCGTTGCACTCCAATTGAAACGGGCTCATTTCGTTCATTACATTCAGGCGTTCGCAATAAATAGAGTCCGAGAACTCCGGCATGTCCGTAGATTCGTAATTGAGCGCATTGATGATGGAATCGTAGTTGCCATCAGAACTGTATTCTGCGTAATAAAGGTTGAGACTTTGCTCAATCGCATTGATCATTTGGTCTCCCACGAGCGTATCCTTGGGTGCGTTTCCGCTGTATTGAGCCATTGAAGAAATGGTCAACATCAAAAACGTGGAGAGTGTCAATACTTTATTCATGCAGTGGTATCTAGTTTCATCAATTGACTGGAGAAGTTAAAGAGACGTCCATCTTCGAAATGTTGCCCAATAACTTGAATTCCAAATGGAAGTCCGTTCGAGTGATTTCCCATTGGTAGAGAGATCGCTGGATTTCCTGTAAGGTTCGCGTGAACGGTAAATATATCTTGCAAGTACATTGAAATCGGATCGCTCACGGCATCAATTTCAAAGGCTGTACTCGGTGTAGTTGGCAATAAAATGAAGTCGAAATCTTTCAAGATCTCGTTCGTTTTGTTTTGAAGCACACGTCGAACTTTTTGTCCTTTCGTGTAGTAAGAATCGTAGAATTCATTGGAAAGAACGAAGGTTCCCGCCATGATACGACGCTGAACTTCCGGTCCAAATCCATCGCTACGTGATTTCTTATACGTCTGCTCGACTCCTTTAGCTTCTGTGCTTCTGTATCCGAAGTGGACCCCATCAAAGCGCGATAGGTTCGATGAAGCTTCCGCAGTTGTCAATACGTAGTACGCTGGGACCATGTAGTCTAAATACGGGAACGAAACGAATTCTACTTCGTGTCCATCAGCAGTAAGTTGATCGATTGACTCCTTCATTTTCGCTTTGACTTCAGGATCGATTCCTTCCATCTCGTAGCTTTCTTTGATCACTGCGATTTTCAAGGATGTCTCATCTGAAAACTCAGTGTACTTATCAACTGGTGTTGTTGATGCTGTAGAGTCAAATTGATCTTGCCCAGCCATGATCTCTGTCAACAATGCAGCGTCAGAAACATCATTCGTGAAAGGTCCAATTTGATCGAAAGAAGACGCGTATGCGATCAATCCGTAGCGGCTAATTCTTCCGTACGTTGGTTTGTAACCAACTGTTCCTGTGAAACTCGCAGGTTGACGAATCGAACCTCCAGTGTCACTTCCAAGTGCGGCTGTACAGCAACCCGCAGCTACTGCAGCAGCAGATCCACCAGAAGAACCTCCAGGTACTCTGTTTTCACCAATTGGATTTAGAACAGGTCCAAAAGCCGAGTTTTCATTCGAACTTCCCATTGCGAATTCATCGCAGTTGAGACGTCCAATGATGATTGCATCTTCATCTAACAAGCGCTGCACGGCAGTTCCTGTAAACAAGGATTCAAAATCTCCTAAAATCTTTGATGCTGCGGAAAGTTTGTGTCCTTCATAACACAAATTATCTTTGAGTCCGATGACCATTCCGGCCAAACGTCCTGCAGTTCCGTCTTTAATTTTTTGATCGACCTCAACGGCCTTTGCTTTCGCTGAATCTTCGAACACCTCAAGAAAGGCATTCAAGTGATTATTCGCTTCTATTTGCGCTAAATAACCTTCAAGGATACGTACTACTGTATCACCCGAAGCAAGTGCGTTCTTGACTTCAGTATAGGTACGAATCATCTGTATCTCTTATTTCTCCTCTGACTTTGCTGGTGTAGCTTCTCCATCTTCAGGCTTAGAGGCGTCCTTAAACTCCTTCACACCTTTTCCCAGACCTTTCATAAGTTCTGGAATCTTCTTACCACCAAACAACAGTAAAGCAACTACTAAAATTGCGATTACTTGCCACGGACCAAAAACTCCTAAAATCATAGTTTCTAATTTTTCGTTGGTGCAAAGTTACGGATTATGCCCGAAAGCGCCGCTTGTTTCACCAATAACCCTCTTTAAAAGATGTTAATTTGATTTCTATTTCAGCTTACGTGCAACTTCCACTTCCTCAAAGGCTTCGATAACGTCACCTTCTTTCATGTCGTTGAACTTATCTACGTTCAATCCACATTCGTAGTTGTTTTTCACTTCTTTCACGTCGTCTTTGAATCGTTTCAACGATCCTAGCGTTCCAGTGTGAATTACAATTCCATCGCGGATCACACGGATACGAGAAGAACGTTTGATGATTCCCTCCGTTACGTAACAACCTGCAATAGTACCCACTTTCGTGATGTTGAATACTTCTCGAATTTCTGCAGAACCCAAGATTTTTTCTTCGATATCTGGAGAAAGCATTCCCTCCATCGCTGCTTTGATTTCATCAATCGCTTTGTAGATGACAGAGTAAAGACGGATATCAATTTGTTCTTGATCCGACAACCTTCTTGCACCAAGCGTTGGACGAACCTGGAATCCTAAGATGACAGCGTCTGATGCTGATGCCAAGTTTACATCTGCCTCGGAAATCGCTCCTACACCTTTGTGGATAATGTTTACTTGAATTTCTTCTGTTGAAAGGTTCAATAAGGAATCAGAAAGTGCCTCGATAGAACCATCCACGTCACCCTTCACGATGATGTTCAATTCTTTGAAGTCTCCAATTGCCAAACGACGACCGATCTCATCAAGTGTAATGTGTTTCGTTGTACGCAATCCTTGCTCACGGTAAAGTTGCTCACGTTTCGTTGCGATAGAACGTGCTTCACGCTCATCCTGCAAGATGTAGAACTTGTCCCCCGCTGAAGGTGCTCCGTTTACCCCAAGGATAGATACTGGTTGAGATGGTCCCGCTTCTTTGATAGAGTTTCCTTTATCATCGTGAATCGCTCTCACCTTACCACTGTAACGTCCAACCAAGATGATATCTCCGACACGCATTGTACCAGCTTCAACCAACATGTTTGTTACGTAACCTTTTCCTTTGTCTAATGATGACTCGACTACTGTTCCGAGTGCATCTTTGTTCGGGTTTGCTTTCAACTCGAGTAACTCAGCCTCCAACAATACTTTTTCCAACAGAAGATCGATGTTTTGATTCTTCTTTGCAGAAATTTCTTGACATTGGAACTTACCTCCCCAATCCTCAACAAGGATGTTCATGGTAGAAAGTTGCTCTTTAATTTTATCTGGATTAGCCCCTGGCTTATCAATCTTGTTAATCGCGAAGATCATTGGAACTCCCGCTGCTTGCGCGTGAGAGATCGCCTCCTTCGTTTGTGGCATCACGTCATCATCCGCTGCAACAATGATAATTGCAACATCGGTCACTTGTGCACCACGAGCACGCATGGCTGTAAAGGCCTCGTGACCAGGAGTATCAAGGAAAGTCATGTTTCGACCATCCTTCATTTCTACGCTATAAGCTCCAATGTGCTGCGTGATTCCTCCAGCCTCACCTTCGGTAACATTCGCATCACGAATTCTATCAAGCAAAGATGTCTTACCGTGATCAACGTGTCCCATCACCGTAATGATTGGCGCACGAGGAAGTAAGTCTTCTTCATTGTCTTCAACGATTGGAATGGACTCCTGAACTTCCGCACTTACGAACTCCGTTTCAAATCCGAATTCCTCCGCTACGATGTGAATTGTTTCTGCATCGAGACGTTGGTTGATTGAGGCGAAAATACCCAAAGACATACATGCTGAGATCACGTCTGTCGAGCTCACGCTCATCATTGTTGCCAATTCCGAAACGGTTACGAACTCAGTCAACTTCAAGATTTTCTCTTCAAGCTCAGCTGCGATTTCCTCTTCCTGACGACGTTGCGCGACAGAGTCACGTTTCGCACGACGGTTTTTGGATGCTTTTGATTTTCCTCCTTTATTCGATAAACGCGCTAAGGTTTCCTTAATCTCGCGTTGGATATCTTTTTCTGTGATTTCTGGTTTTTCAACCTTCGGCTTTTTGCCTCTTCCACCACCTTGATTGTTTCCGCCTTGTGATTGTTTGTTTACATCAATCTTACGTACACGCTTACGTTTACGTCGTTCAGCATTTCCTCCTCCAGAAGATTTAGATCGCTCAACAGGCAACTCGATTTTACCCACTACTTTTGGCCCTCCAAGCTTAGCGCTTTGAGCACGAATTGTTTCAGTTGGCTTCACTTCCGGTTTCGGTTCAGCTTTTGGCTCTTCCTTCTTAGGTTCAACCTTTGCCTCTTCCTTTTTCGCTGCTGGCGCCGGAGTTTCCTCTTTTGCCTTTGGCTCTTCCTTCTTGGTCTTGTCTGGACGTGTTTTCGTGTTGATTGAATCGAGATCAATTTTCCCAACCATCTTCACTTTAACACCTACCTCATCATTAGACTCTGCCACTTCCTCCTTGACTGGCTCAGGAGCTTTCTCCTCCTTCACAGGTTCTGGAGCAACTTCCTTTTCAGCAACGGGTTCTGGAGTTGGCTCAGGTGTTGGTGTTGGGGCTGGAGCCGGCGCTGGTGTTGGTTCCGGTTCAGGCTCAACTACAGGCTTTTCCTCCGGCTTATCTTTATCACGAAGAGAAATCGTTTCACGCTTCTCGCGAACAACCGTCGATTGAGCTTTTGATTTCTCATGGAGAACCTGATCCGCAGCATATTCTGCGCGTAGCATGTCATACTGCTCTGGCGTCAACTTGGTGTTGGGCGTCGAGTCAATACTTACTCCATTGCTTTCCAGGAATTCAACAATTGTAGACATTCCTACATTGAATTCTCCTGCTGCTTTTCCTAATCTTATTGGTTTCGCCATAAGTCTTGTGCGTCCTCTTTTACTTTAATTTCTGTAAATGTGCCTAAATATACTGATTTGCCTGATTCTACTCAAATTCAGATTGTAGTATTTTAAACACTTCCTGGATCGTTTCCTCCTCCAAGTCTGTTCTTTTTGCAAGGTCGGCAACACTGATATCGAGAACGGATTTTGCAGTGTCACATCCAATAGCTTTCAATTCGTCAAGAATCCACCCGTCGATTTCATCTGCAAATTCTTCCAAATCCACATCTTCAACGTCAACTTCACCTTCACGGTAAACATCTAATTCATACCCAGTAAGGCGTCCACCCAATTTAATGTTGTGACCTCCTTTACCAATTGCCAATGAAACTTGGTCTGGCTTCAAGAATACTTTCGCTCTGCTGTCTTCTTCATCAATTTCGATTGACGAGATTTTTGCTGGAGAAAGTGCACGTTGAATGAATAACTGTGGGTTGTTTGTAAAGTTGATTACATCAATGTTTTCGTTTCTCAACTCACGAACGATTCCGTGGATACGCGAACCTTTCATTCCAACACACGCACCAACTGGATCTACACGATCATCGTAAGACTCAACTGCTACTTTCGCTCTTTCACCTGGCTCACGAACGATACGTTTGATGGTAATCAATCCGTCGAATACCTCAGGAACTTCCAATTCGAACAAACGCTCCAAGAATTCTGGTGCTGTACGAGAAAGGATAATTACCGGGCTACTGTTTCTCATGTCAACCTTAGCAACCACCGCACGGATAGATTCTCCTTTTTTGAAGTAATCCGATGGAATTTGCTCTGACTTTGGAAGGATCAACTCGTTTCCTTCATCATCGATAACCATGATTTCTTTCTTCCACACTTGGTAAACTTCTCCCGTAATGATTTCTCCAATACGTTCTTTGTAAAGTTTGTATAAGTGATCTTTCTCCAACTCCATGATTCTTGAAATCAAGTTTTGGCGCAATGAAAGAATATTTCTACGGCCGAAGTCTGCGAATTTGAATTCTTCCGTTACCTCCTCACCAATTTCGAAATCTGGCTCAATTTTAATTGCGTCAGAGTAAGCGATTTCAATGTTTTCATCTTCTACCTCTCCATCGTCTACGATTTCTTTGTTCAAGAAGATCTGAACGTCACCTTTATCAATGTTAACGATCACGTCAATGTGCTCGTCTGTATTAAACTTTTTCTTCAACATCGCACGGAAAACGTCTTCCAATACGTGCTGCATTGTTTGTTTATCAATGTTTTTCAGTTCTTTGAACTCCGAAAACGAGTCAATCAATTCTAAACTGTCCATAGTTGATTATTTAAATGATATCACAATTTTTGTTTCTAGTACATTGCTCATTGGGATGATGTGATCCTCCACAATGGTATGTTTTTTCTTTTTTCCTTCTATTCGTTCCTTTCTCGAATTCTGAACAACGATTTGCTCTTCAGTTGCATCGATTAGGGTTCCTTCAATTTTTCCGCCTTCTTTTCGCTTCACTTTGACATCGCGACCGATGTTTTTCTTGTATTGAGCAAAAACGCGCAGTCCTTTGTCCAATCCAGATGATGAAACGTGTAGTTCGAAGTCTTGCTGCTCGCGGTCGAGGTTGTGCTCAACATTTCGCGAAACGCGGATACAATCATCTACAGAAACATTTCCTTCGAATTTATCCAGTTCAACGTCGATGCGGCTGCTTGAGGAGATTCTCAAATCAACGATAAAAAGCCCGTTATCGAGTTCTTCGATGCGTTCGTTGACCAACTGTTTTACTTTCTTTTTACTAATCATCTGTTACAAAAAGAGGGGACTTTCGTCCCCTCATTCGGTTAATTCTATATGTGAATGTGGTGCAAATGTAGTGTTTTATTTTGGATTTGCAAGTTTTGAATTTGATGATGTCCATTGTACATTATGTCGTTCGCGCATTGTTTGGACAGCGTTTCTTCCTTCATACTTTTTTCATCGCCAAAAAAGTATGCAAAAAGTCTAGTGCTTCTTTTCAACACTTCTGCGCTTGTCTTGAAACTCGATTCGTTCAATGATCGCTACACATCCGTTTCGCGCTTTCTCTCGAATTCGCGTGTTTCAATTCGACCTCATCGTTTTTGAAAAAATGCACGATCCTTCTAAGATCAGGCTTTCTTCGTTGTATTGCATTTTGTTTACTCCACAACCAACTTCTCAACTTCTAAAATTTCAGTGTCGTTTTGAAGGGCGAAGTGATACATGCCAGCTGCGTAATCGAGGGGAAAGAGGTAGTTGGTGTTTCCATCTTCGATCCGGAAACTATCTACGCGTTGTCCGAGGTTGTTGTTTACGTTGACATAGTGTGTTCCTTCGGGAATATTTCCAATGAAAAATGCTAGGCTGTTACCTGTTGAGATGGGGTTTGGATAGAGTGTTAACAACGTTCCATCTCCCGCGTAACCAGGCTCGGTGTATTCGAAATTGATGTTGAAGGTAAGGGTGTCGTTTACTCCATCGCAACCGTAGCCAATGAGCTGAACCGTATAGATTCCGGAGGCTGTGTATTCGTGGATGATGGCGTTGGTGTCTTC
>JAQXBM010000047.1 GCA_029252405.1 Crocinitomicaceae bacterium | reverse complement strand
CTCATTGGACACGAAGACATTGTGATTGATAGTTTCGATGTTAAAATCAGTACAACTGGGACACAAACTGTCGAGATTTACCAAAAACAAGGAAGCTATGTTGGTTTTGAATCCAATCCAGGTGCTTGGAGCTTAGTAGCTTCAGTGACCGTCGATGTTATCGATCCAAACATCCAAACACACGTTCCATTTAATGGATTATCTGTTGCTTTGGATGACACGGTTGCTGTATATATGAAAATGGCGAATGCTGGCTCCAATTTATCTTACATCAATTCTGGATCTCCACAAACACGATCAACAAATGAATTGACGATGAATACGGGAAGTGGTGTGAACTTTTCAATGACGAATTCCTACTTTCCACGAGATTGGAACGGACGTGTTTACTATCACTACGGCGAGCGACTTCAAGGCGATTGCTCTTCAGGACGATTCCCAGTTACTGCGTACTTGAGTGATATTCCTTTTGAGAGTATTCAGGATACAATTATTGATATTCAAGATACGTTGCTGATTACTTCCACTCCAGGCATGGTCGATTACGAATGGTCGGACGGCTCAACTGGCAGCTCCTTTGAATTTATCGCTTCGCAATTTGGAAATGGAATTCACTTCGTAACGGTCAGCGCTTATGATTCGCTTGGTTGTTTCCATGAAGACACGGTTGTCGTTGGCGTGGCTGATTTAATATCTGTGGATGAATTGTCGTTGGACATCACAGTTTCTCCTAATCCAACAACGGGAATCCTCCAATTTTCAGATGCCCACATTGATCAAGTGGACATTTTCACCCTCGACGGAAAGTACATGGGGCAAATGAAACCAATCAGCGGAAAGATCGACCTTTCCGAATTTCAAAACGGATTTTACTTGCTCAAAATCACCTCTGGAACTCGAAGTCAGACACTCAAAGTTCTCAAAGCTGATCAATAGCTCTTCATTGCGAAAATAACCGTACTTTTGCCCCTTCGAAACAGGCAACCCGAGTTATGCAGAAAATATTCAATCTCTTCGACCTCAAGGCAAAAGTCAACTACAAAAATGAAATCCTCAGTGGATTAACCGTAGCCCTCGCGCTCGTGCCAGAAGCCATTGCTTTTGCCATGATTGCTGGACTTTCACCCTTGACTGGATTGTACGCTGCTTTTTCCATTGGATTGATCACTTCGATTCTTGGAGGGCGACCTGGAATGATCTCTGGAGCGACCGGAGCGATTGCAGTTGTATACGTTGGAATGATTGCTATTCTGAAAAAGGCAATGCCGGAAATCAGTGTGGATGAAATCACACAGTACATCTTTGCAACAGTTATTCTCGCAGGAATTCTTCAAGTTTTAGCTGGACTACTTCGACTTGGTAAATTCATTCGTTTGGTACCGCATCCTGTGATGTTCGGTTTCGTAAACGGATTGGCGATCGTGATTTTCTTGGCGCAAATTGATTCATTCAAAGAGAACACCAAAGATCATTACGGAGAGAATAAAATTGAGACTGTTTCAACATTGAAAGCCTATGATGTCAATGAAACAGGAACCTATTTCACGGATAGCGAAACAGGGTTAATCACCTACAATTTCCGCGACAACCAAATCTCCAATGTTGAATCAGGGGAGGTTGAATATGAAGTTTACGACGGTCAGGTATTTGATACCGAAACGAAAAAAGTACGCTATAATTTCCAAGACGGAGACCTCTACGAAATAGAATCTAAAGGTTATGCGAAAGAGTACTTAAGTCAAAATCAATTGTTGTTGATGCTGGGACTGGTTCTTCTCACGATGTTGATCATTTGGGGTTTACCGAAATTGACAAAGTTCATCCCTTCATCACTGGCGGCGATTATCGTGGTCTCGGGAATCGTGATTGGATTTGGAATTGACACCACAACTGTAGGTGACATCGCATCAATTGAGGGTGGATTCCCTCCATTTAACGTGCCTTCCATCCCTTGGACTTGGGAAACATTGGCTATCATCTTCCCTTATGCCTTAATCGTTGCTGGAGTTGGATTGATTGAAAGCCTATTGACGCTTAACCTCATCGATGAAATCACACAAACACGTGGTCGCAGTAACAAAGAATGTGTCGCTCAAGGAACGGCTAACATTGTTACTGGATTCTTCTCTGGAATGGGCGGATGTGCAATGATTGGACAAAGTCTGATCAACATTTCGTCAGGTGCTCGTGCACGACTTTCAGGGATTGTTGCTTCAGTTGGATTGCTGGTTTTCATCATGTATGGAGCACCTGTAATCGAGAAATTACCTATGGCAGCATTGACAGGAGTAATGGTCATGGTAGCGATTGGAACTTTCGAATGGGCATCATTAAAGGTATTCGGGAAAATGCCACTAACCGACGTGCTTGTCATGGTTATCGTGACACTCGTGACGGTATTCTTGCACAACTTGGCCTTGGCAGTTTTAATCGGTGTGATCATCTCGGCATTGAAATTTGCTTGGGAGAATGCGAAGCGTATTCGTGCTCGAAAATACATTGATGACGATGGCGTAAAACACTACGAAATTTACGGTCCATTATTCTTCGGTTCTATCGGAGCTTTCAGCAGTAAGTTTGATGTTCCGAACGATCCAAAGGAAGTAATCATCGATTTCTCAGAAAGTACAGTTGTCGATATGTCGGCCATTGAAGCCTTGAATCAATTGACAGAGCGTTATCAAAAGGCGGGTAAAATTATCCACCTGCGCCACTTGAGTCCTGATTGTCAAACGCTTCTCAAAAACGCGGATAAAATCATCGAAATCAACGTTAAAGAAGATCCTACGTATCATGTCGTATCGGATTCTATTTAATCGTTTTTCCACCGAACACTTTTTCTTGCCGATCATCATTCTTTGTTTGTTTTGTCGAAGTAGTTTAGCTTAACTTTGATTCCAGTTTTATCAAACATCATTTCTATTATGAAATACCTCAGTGCACTCATTATTCTCTTCGCAGTTAGCACAAGTTTCGCCCAAACATATACGATCAGCGGTACGCTGAAAGACTCCACGAATGGAGAAGACATGTTCGGTGGTTCTGTAATCGTGAAAGAATTATCAAATACTGGAGCGACAGTCAATTCTTACGGTTTCTACTCACTTACCTTGGAAAAAGGAAACTACACCTTGATGTATCGATCTGCTGGATACGAAACAAAAGAGATCAAAATCAACCTTGTTGAAGACATGTCCTTTGATGTGGAGTTAGCGCTTCCCAAAGATGTTCAAGAGATGGAAGATGTCGTTGTGACAGGCGAAAAAGAAAACGAGAACATCACTTCATCAGGAATGAACGTAACGAAGTTCGATCCCAAAGACATTGAAACGATTCCAGTTATTTTCGGTGAGAAAGATATTATGAAGACCTTACAGCTAACTCCTGGAGTTAAAACGGCAGGAGAAGGAAACTCTGGATTCTTCGTTCGTGGAGGTGGAGCCGATCAGAACTTAGTTCTTTTGGATGAAGCGGTTGTTTACAACGCCTCTCACCTACTTGGGTTCTTCTCTGTATTCAATTCAGACGCCGTGAAGGATGTCGCACTTTACAAATCAGGAATTCCTGCTGAATACGGTGGGCGTGCTTCTTCTGTAATGGATGTCAAAATGAAAGATGGAAATAGCAAGAACTTTGGTGTTTCTGGTGGAATTGGATTGATTTCTTCTCGACTTGCAGTTGAAGGTCCAATCGTAAAAGACAAAGGATCGTTCATTCTATCTGGACGAAGAAGTTACTTGGATTTGTTCTTGAAACTGTCGAAAGATGAAAACATTAGAAATACGAAGCTGTATTTCTACGATATGAACATGAAAGCGAATTACAAGATTTCAAAGAAAGATCGAATTTTCCTCTCAGGATATTTCGGTCGCGACAATTTTGGATTCGGTGATCAATTCGGATTTGACTGGGGAAATGCTACTGGTACAATTCGGTACAACAGAATTATTACAGACAAGTTGTTCTCAAACACTTCTGTGATTTTCAGTAACTACGACTATCGATTCACAATTGGAACAGGAGAAGATGCCTTCGGTGTTAACTCTTCCATCCAAGATTGGAACGTAAAGCAAGATTTCTCATGGTTCGCCAATTCAAACAACACCTTGAAATTTGGAGTGAACGGAATGCACCACACCTTTAAGCCAGGAGCATTGACTGGAGGAAACGAATCATTCAACGAGTTCATCTTGGACAGCCGCTACGGGATCGAGTTCGGTGCATATGTTCAAAACGAACAAAAACTAGGGCCTCGCATCAACATCATGTACGGATTGCGCTACTCTGGGTTTGACCTTGTCGGAAGTGATAAATACGAATTCGATGATGATGGAGATGTGACTTCAGTTGACACGACTTTAGGAAGATGGGAAAGCTTATCATTCCACCATGGTTTAGAACCACGATTCTCGATGAGCTACGTGATTTCTGAAAACAACTCAATCAAATTGGGGTACAACAGAAATCTTCAGTACTTGCACCAATTGTCAAATTCTACGACAAGCAGTCCGACTGATGTTTGGGTACCGAGCTCCAACAACATCAAACCTCAAATTGGAGATCAAATCGCACTTGGTTACTACCAAAACTTGAAGAAGAACACGTATCGCATTTCCACGGAGATTTATTACAAAGCGCTCCAAAATCAAATTGATTATCGAAACGGAGCGGATCTAGTATTGAACGATCAAGTTGAAGGAGAACTCGTTTTCGGTAAAGGACGAGCATACGGATTGGAGCTCTTGCTTGAAAAGAAGAAAGGGAAATTCACTGGATGGATCAGTTACACACTTTCTCGCTCATTGCGCCAGTTTGATGATATCAACGATGGAAACGAATTCTCAGCTCGACAAGATCGAATTCACGATATTTCTGTCGTGTTGATGTACAAAATCACAAAGAACCTAGCATTGGCAGGAACGTTCATTTACTACACCGGAGACGCCGTAACCTTCCCTTCTGGAAAATACGAAGTGAATGGAAACGTTATTCCATTGTTCACGGAGAGAAATGGATACAGAATGCCTGATTATCATCGCGCAGATATTGGATTGACGTGGTACTTGAAAGACAAAAAGCGTTTCGAGCACAACTTGAACTTCTCAATTTACAACTTGTACTCACGCGAAAACGCTTACACGATTTCGTTCGAAGAAAACGCATCAGGAGACATTGAGGCATTGCAGACGGCCTTGTTCAAAATGGTTCCTTCAATTACCTATAACTTTAAAATTAAGTAAGATGAAATATTTAGCAATCATACTTCTTGGATTAATCACTTTTGCTTCTTGTCAGAAATCAATTGATATCGACTTGAATGAAGCGAACCCTGTTGTAGTCATTGAAGCCAACTTCACAGCTGAAGACAGCACCGTGCGCGTTTTGATTACAGAGACATCGAATTTCTTCTCTGGTGATGAAGAACCAACAATTGACGATGCAGTAGTTACCATCACGAACCAAGCTGGGGTTTCTCAACAAGTTCCTTTTGTTTCTGAAGGATTGTATACTTTGGAAAACTATATTCCTGAGTTCAACTCCACGTACACAATGACGGTTTTCGCTAATGGAGTGACGTACACGGCCACTTGCGACATGCTTCCTGTGATTGATCAGCAAGGCATCATTTTCGACTCTATTCCTCCTGGCCCGTTTAGTGGAGATGGCGGATACGTGGTTGCGGTTACCTACCAAGATCCACCTGAAGAGGGCAACTTCACATCTACGCACCTTGTGCGAAATGGCAAAGAATTGAAAAAACTGAATGATATAGTTCTAAACGATGATCAACTTACCAACGGAAATTTGGTGATTCGCCCCTTGTTTGTAAAGTTCTTCGACCTGGGAGATACCGTTGAAATTGAGTTGAGAACGATCAATGAGAAAATTCACGATTATTACGTTGAGCTGTCATCACTGACAGACCCAAATAGCGCAGCTCCAGCGAACCCAGATTACCTTTGGGAAAATCGCGCACTCGGCTTTTTCAACGCGTACCCGTCCAGTCGACAATCGGTGGTAATTCAATAATGCTTCATGAGCGACTCAGAAAAAGAAATAGAAAATCAACCCAACAACCCCCTCCACGGAGTAAAGTTGAAAGACATACTCATCGTGTTGGAGGAAGTGTACGGTTGGGATGAAATGGGACGCAGAGTAAACATTCGCTGTTTCACGCACGATCCTTCCATGGGTTCGAGTTTGAAGTTTTTGAGACGTACACCTTGGGCACGAAACAAGGTCGAAAAGATGTATTTGGATTTGATGCGGAAGTAAGCTCTCAACAGCTAGTTGAAACACTTTCAACTATTATGCGTTATTTGTGCATCGAAACGATTCAATGAAACTTGTACTTCTCCTTAGCGCACTATTCATTTCTGGACTTCTCTCAGCTCAGACAGAGGATCGTTTTGACCTGTCAACTTTCAATAAACAATACTTAGAACACCTTGTAAAGACAAGGATTGATGCCATAAGAGCAAAGCACGATTGCGAAGCATTGGTCAACGATTCCATTCTGTACGTCGCTTCGGATCATCACGCTCAATACATGCAGCGGAAAAAGCGTATCACTCACAACGAGACCGACTCTGTTTTAACCAAAACGCCACAACTTCGAGCGGAGTACTTTGGAGCAGAAAACTACCGCGTTGGAGAAAATGTCTTATATGTTCCTTACAATTCAAAGGTGAAAAGTAAGAAAGAAAAAAAGTTCGATACTCATACGTACCAAGGGATCGCCGATGCAATGGTCGACTCATGGGTGAACTCACCCGGGCATTTCAAAAACATCATCACCAAAGATTATCAAATCACAGGCTTATCCGTTTCGATTGATCCGATTAAGGAAAGAATCTACGCGTGTCAAAAATTTGCCAAGGTCGATTTCAAGTTTCGTTTCGAAGAAAACAAGGAGTTCTTCAATTTTTCTGAGTACATCCCGCCCCCAGTAATTTCGAGTTTTGATGGCATTCCGAATCAATTGATTGAACACAAATACCCATTCAAACTTCGTCACGACAAACTCGAACAATGCGCAACCTGTGACGCCGTAGAGCCAGAAAAGCCCTATTTAACTCTACGAATTGAGCGCAATAAGTTCATTCTGAAAGTAGAAAATTCGGAATACGTCCAAAAGTTGATTCGTGACCGAAAAGATGGGTTTACTGTTGAAATTGTCGAATACGAAGATTACATGTGCGGTAATCCAGAATACTACATGAAACCAAGTCGGAGAAATGGGCAGCTCAAATTGAATGGATTTACACTCGAACCGCTCTACCGCAAGGATCTGTTCAAAGGCTACAAAAAGCGGAAGAAGAAAA
The DNA here is from genome assembly GCA_029252405.1 of Crocinitomicaceae bacterium. Taxonomy (GTDB): domain Bacteria; phylum Bacteroidota; class Bacteroidia; order Flavobacteriales_D; family Crocinitomicaceae; genus UBA4466. The sequence goes on along the minus strand of JAQXBM010000047.1, from coordinate 19,247 downwards.
AAGACGTTCGATTTTTAAAGTACATCTTCAGAAAAGACTCTGTCTCGTTCTTCCGAAGGTTCGGTCAATACAAATCGGATAAATACAGCAGCCAATACTTTGAGATTACGCTCGGAAAAGTTCCAAAAGACATTGGGTATTACGCTCACAATTTGGTTTACATTCAGAACAAGCAAATTTGCGACATCGATTACTTCACCTCTTTTTGCGGCGAACTCTATTCAGATTATCAAGAAAGTGAATTTATCCCTCTCAAGTCGAAGCGCGCTTATGAGTTTTATCCCATCAAGGAAATATCCAACTTTACCATTCCCTTCGAGCAAGGTCAGGTGACATTCACGGATGATGACATTGAACCATTTTTAAGCTCCATCGGAAAGTTGAAATTTAATATTGACTCGATTGACATCCATGCCTACGCCTCCATAGAAGGTGATTCCATCATCAACGGACGTCTGCAACAACAAAGGGCTCAAAATATTGCCAACTTGATTCAATCGCGGCAGGCGAAACCGATCAAACTTTCTGTCCTAACATCCACAGATTGGCTCGGATTCACGACCAATGCGTCGAAAAGTAGACGATGGAAATTCCTGGCATCCAAAACGAGTACAGAACTGGATGAATACCTCAAAAAGAACGATCCAACTGAATTGGAAGCACTCCTCGCTCCCACTCGACGCGGCGATATTCGCATTTACGCTACAATTCCAGTTGCCGAGGAAAATTATCCCTTTCTTATTCAAAAAGAAAACAATCGCTTACTCACTGAATTGATTACTGAAGCCAACACCAAAAAGAAGGATTCCCTTTTGGGATACATCGAGGCTTTGTATGAATTCGCGCACTATATGGTTTCCTCGGATTCACTTGCAATTGAAGAACTGGTAAAATTCAAATTCCCTGAGAAATCGAAATCAACATTTAAATTAGTCCAGCAATTTCTCCTCTACGGGTTCGAATATGAAGAGGAATTTTCTCGACGACCAGATTGGAAAAAACGCAGCAATTCAGACTTCGATTGGTTGCTAAAAACGGTTGTTAACAAAAAAGATTTCTATCCAGAATTACTCCTTCAAGTAGCGCGATTGAGGACGGAAAAATTCAAACTGAAACCACCTTCAAAGCAAATTCAAATTCAGGAGACATTTGACATCATGAGTTTGTTGAGGAACGCGTACGATGTCGATTCAGCCTTCAGAAAAAACATCGATCAAGTTAATTTCGATTTGAACGTTATGCTACTGAATAACATTTTCACGCAGAGCGCTGATCCTCTTGAAAACGGAATGGATGCTGCAAAAAGCATCTCTCAATTGTACGAATACTACATCAAACACGATGAATTAACAGATTCCATCGCCATCGCTTTGGCAAAATGCGCTGTTCATTACTCGGAAATGTACGCCGCGATTGGAATGCTGGAGCCTCATGCTAAAAGCGACAGCATTGTTGAATATTTGATGCAATTAAGTTGGAACCATTCGTCTGATGAACAATGGCAGGATTACTACGAGCGATTGCTAGCACTGTCCTATACGATGAATATCGACACCTGGTGCAACATGTTCATGGGGGACTGCAAAATTCCGTTTCAAGCATTCGATCACGAAGAATTGCGCAATCGTTTCTGCGAGGAATGCATGGAAAGAAGTGTATTTCTTCAAAAATTGAAGGACAATTAGAATTAGCTGTATCTATTTCTTGGCGATTACAACACATAATACTGCTGAAATCAAGGTAAGAGCCGTTCCAAGGATTAATTCTAGCGTACTCTGCGCAAAAAGATTTCCTAGTGTATTGAGAGCGAAAAAGCCTGCGAAAATCCAAATCAAAATATCGATTACACGATTTCGCTTGTCCTTGATCAATAATCGGTACTTGATGATAAAAACGCTTAACATCACCACATTCATCAGAATTGAGAAGGATTCAAATTGCCTCATTTCTTCAACTGACTTCAATCTTCCTGCCCACACCTGATCGAAAGGGATGATCTCAGTGAGAATGAGAAAGTGAAACACTAGAACAGCTCCGAGTAAAACGAACATGATCCAAAGTGCAGCTTTCTTACTCATATCAGTTGTTATTAACCGAACCAAACATCGTTGATAATCGGGTAGCCTGCTTTTTCGTTAATCCGTTGAATAATAACTTGTTTGCCGTGTGACAGCTCATCACGCATTACCGAAGAATCCATCTTCAAATAGAGCGTTCCATTTTTGATTTTGATTTCCTTGGTGCGATGAGCAACAGCTGTTCCCATCATTTCTGACCAGGCATTGATGATATCGAGTTCCTTCATTTTTCCATCCAAGCCGTAGGCTTTCAACCAGCGGTCGATGACGTCCTTTAACGGAGCTTCATTGGATGTACGTTTGAGATCACTCATGTTGCGAAGATAGTGTTTTTCGATTTTCCGATTATCGGATGATCTGATTTTCCGACATCTAAATCTTAAACGTCACGCCTAAATGAACATTCGTGAATAAAGGAATGATGCGCTCCCCACCTCTAGGCACGAAGAGATATCCCGTGAGAGGCTCATAATCATTCAAGAATGGAACATATACCGCCTCCATTCCAAAGTGGATTCCGAAATAGGACTTCAAATAACGCGTGTAATTGTATTTCAAACGAGCACCACTTTTCCTCAAGTCGTATGGATTGGGAATATTTCGAATGTTGTATTGATTGTTATCATTGATCGAATAGGATGAAAGCTGATAATAGACGCACCCCAAATAATCCAAAGACCATTTATGCGAGGCGACATGTGTAATTCTTCCGTCTAACCTTTTGTATTTATCAGCGCGGAAACCGAGGCCAGCTGAGATTGAATGCGACTGAAAGCTTCGTATACTGCTTATCCCCTCTTGAACAGTAGAATCGTATGCCCAGTAATCCCAATTCGCGTATGGAGTGGAATGCTGAAAGAAATGATACCCAAGTCTTAACGAACTCACAAATCGCTTTTGTTTGTTTCGATTGATCGTTTTCCCCTTGCCAATGAGGTTCATTTTATAAATCGCAGTCGATTGATTCAAAAGTGGAAATACTTCATCTTCTTTCAAGCTCTTCGCACGATGATCAAGACTTCTAAAAATGGTTCCATTGGTTTCTAGTTCAACGCGCATGCCTCGTTTAAACTGCCACTGATACTTCAAGCGGTGACCAACAAAAAAAGCTTTATTGAGCCAAACAGAAGCCGGTGAAAGTTCAAATTGATGCTTCGGAGCCTTTCTTCTTTTAATGGCTCCAGCATTGGTTTCAGCCTCCTGCGAAAAACCAGTAGTGAAAATCAATGTGCCAATTAGGATAAGAAGGAAACGCATATACTTTTTGCTTTTAAATAGAACAATCTCAAACAGTGAAAAGTTACTCCGCGGTTGAAACAACGCCTTCCATGACTTGAAACATTTTGCTGTCCAAATCATTCTTCGCGAAGATGTCTCGAATTCGGTCTTCATCGGTATCTGTCACCAATACCTGACCGAAAAACTGATCGTGCACCAATTTCATCAACCGCTCTACTCTCGTTTGATCCAGCTTATCAAAAATATCATCCAACAAGAGCACTGGAGTGACATTCAATTGAGCTTTCAACCATTCATACTGAGCCAGACGCAAGGCAATAATGAAGGACTTTTGCTGCCCCTGAGAGCCAAATTTCTTGACTGGATGGCCTTTTATTTCAAAAATGAGATCATCTCTGTGTGTTCCTACTGTCGAGTAGCGCATCTGAGCATCTTTCCGCTCAGCATTTATTAGAAGTTGTGCAAAATCTCCCTCGTTTAATTGAGACCGATACGCCAAACTCACTTGCTCGGATTCATTCCCAATGGAATCATAATGTTTCTGAAAAATCGGAATGAATGATTCCAAAAATTCCTTTCTGCGCTCAAAAATGCGCTCTCCCAACTGAACCATTTGCATGTTCCAGACTTCAATAGATTCTCGATCAAACAAGCGATGCTCCGCCATGTTCTTTAGCAAGGCATTCCGCTGTTGAAGTACTTTCGCGTATTTCTGAATGTCCTCGAGGTATTTTCGATCAAACTGAGCGATGATACCATCCATCCATTTTCGGCGAAGATCACTCCCTTCAGAGATTAAATCGCGGTCGTATGGGGAAATCATCACAGCAGGAAATTGACCAATGTGATCCGCCAATTTCTCGTATTCCTTCTTGTTCCTTCGGAAAACCTTCTTCGCACCCACTTTTACGGCGCAGTGAATATTGATCGTTGATTCTTCCTTGAACCAATCCCCTTGAACTACGAAAAAGGGCTGTTCGAAGCGAATGTTCTGCCGATCAATTACGTTCATGTACGATTTACACATGCTCAAATAGTGCACAGCATCAAGAATATTGGTCTTCCCTGCACCATTCTTCCCGACAAAACAGTTGATTCCCGATGACAGCGAAATTTCCGCTTCTTCGTAGTTCTTGTAATTAACTAAATGAAGGTTTTTGAGATGCATTGCAACAAAATTAGCGTAATTCAGGCAAGAAGCCGTTGCCTTCTTGAAATTATATCCAATCATTATCAACAACGGAACTTGATCAAGATCAACGAACGTGGCAACTCAGTATTGTCATAGGTTCATTAACTTTTTTTATCGCCAAAAACCTTTTGAAACGATGAGTATTCGGTGATCGCTTCACATTCATTTAGCGCTTCGTCAAACTCTAGCTCCTTTCAATTCATTTTTCTCATTTCAAAAAAAAGGCACGTCCTTATAATCCCAATAAGGGAAATGAGTCAAAATGCTTGAACGAACGAAAAAGACCATTTTGAAAATGCGCAGAAACAAAATTCACTGAATTACTTCATTATCATCAATCGGTGCGATTTTTATCAAAAAAAAAACTATTTTTGCGCAGCTTAAATTATTACGAATGTTAGAAGATATCACAGGAGAAGAGTTAAAGAGACAATTCAAGACGAACAAGGTGTTGCGTTACGTAACAATCGGTGTTGGAGTTTTGGTAATTGCCATTTTAGGATACCTTCTCTACCGTCAGTTTGTTTGGAAACCAGCAAACGAGAAATCTAAGAACAGTTACTGGGAAGGTTTGAACTACGCTGCAAAGGATTCGACTGCTATGGCAATTGATTACTTGGAAAGCGAAGTGAAAAAATACGATGGTAAAGTCGGTGGTGAGGTTGCGCAATTTGTTCTTGCTCGTCAATTGATGACTAACAAAGATTTTAAAGGAGCGATTAAGCACCTTGAAGGAGTTGATGTTGAAGATACATACGTTTCAATTATGGCGGTTGGACTTCACGCAGATTGTCTTTCAGACATGAAGAAATATGAAGATGCAGCGAACAAGTATTTGGAAGCAGCAGACATGATCGAAAATGAATTGACTACTCCAATGTATTTGATGAAAGCTGGATTGTGTGCTGAGGAAATTAAGAACTTCCCGAAAGCAGCTGAGGTTTACCAACGAATTGTAGATGATTATCCGGCATACTCTGGTCAGAATAAAATTGAAGCACTTCTAGCTAGAGCTTCAAACAAGAAAGCTGGAGGAAAATAAGAGACACTATGGCGACTGTAAATCGCAATTTATCAGAATATATTAAGGAAGAAATTCCAAACGGTGCCGATTTTAAAATCGGCATTGTTGTTTCTGAATGGAACGAACAAATCACACTTGGATTGCTGGAAGGAGCGAAAACCGCCCTTACCGATAATGGTGTGAAGGCAGACAACATCGATATTCGTTTTGTCCCTGGGGCATTCGAACTCCCACTCGGAAGTCAGTACTTCTGTGAGCAAGGAAAGGTAGATGGTGTAATCGCTATTGGAACCGTAATTCAAGGAGAAACGCGTCATTTCGATTTTGTTTGTGACGGAGCGACTCAAGGAATTGTGGACGTGAATTTGAAATACAATACACCCGTTTCATTTTGTCTTTTAACTGATTTGAATATTCAACAATCCATCGACCGATCCGGTGGTAAACTTGGAAATAAAGGAATTGAATGCGCCATTGCGTGCATGAAGATGATAGCACTAAAGCGATCATTTTAATAACTATACTTAACCTCCTATGACATTAATCAAGTCGATATCTGGAATCCGCGGAACAATTGGCGGCGCAGTGAATGAAGGTCTTACTCCCGTTGATGCTGTGAAATTTGCAGCTGCCTATGGAACATGGCTTCAAGAGAATCATCCTAATGAAAAATTAAAAGTAGTCATCGGTCGAGATGCTCGCATCTCAGGACAAATGATTTCTGATCTCGTGATAGCGACGCTAATGGGATTGGGAATTAAAGTCTTAAACCTTGGACTGTCCACTACTCCAACTGTTGAGGTAGCTGTTCCTTACGAGGGTGCACACGGCGGAATCATCTTGACGGCTAGTCATAACCCAAAACAATGGAATGCACTGAAGCTGTTGAATTCTTTGGGAGAGTTTATTTCAGGTGATGACGGGAAACGCGTATTGAAAATCGCCGAGAAGGAAGCGTTCAATTTTGCCGAAGTTGATGATCTTGGTTCAGTTTCGGACGACGGTTCATACCTTGGGAAACATATTCAAATGATCCTCGATTTGCCACTTGTTGACAAGTCGGCGATCCAAGCTGCGAACTTCAGTGTTGTTGTGGACGCAGTAAATTCTACTGGAGGAATCTTTGTTCCAGCGATGTTGAAAGCATTGGGTGTTGATCAAATTACCGAAATCTACTGTGATCCAACAGGAGAATTCCCACACAACCCGGAACCACTGCCAGAGCACTTGACAGATCTTTCGGATAAAATCAAAGAAACGGGAGCTGATTTAGGGATCACTGTTGATCCAGATGTTGATCGTTTGGCGTTCGTTTGTGAAGACGGAAGCATGTTTGGCGAAGAGTACACATTGGTGGCGGTAGCTGATTACGTTTTAAATAGAACGCCAGGTCCAACAGTTTCAAACCTCTCTTCAACACGAGCATTGCGCGATATTACCGAAGCAAGCGGTAATACCTATTACGCTTCCGCAGTAGGTGAAGTGAATGTTGTGGCAAAAATGAAAGAAGTAAAAGCCGTTATTGGTGGCGAAGGAAACGGTGGAATTATCTACCCTGAACTACATTACGGTCGCGATTCGCTTGTGGGAATAGCATTGTTCCTCTCTCATTTGGCACACAAGAAGATGAAAATTTCTGAGCTCAGAGACAGTTATCCGAAATACATTATCTCGAAGAACAAAATTCAATTGACTCCTGAAATTGACGTAGACAAGGTCCTTGCTAAAATGGCTAAGAAGTACGCTCACGAAGAAGTTGACACAACAGATGGTGTGAAAATCTACATTGGTAAAGAATGGGTTCACCTCAGAAAGAGTAATACAGAACCAATCATTCGAATTTATTCTGAGAGCAAAGATTTGAATGCTGCCAACGAGTTGGCGAAAAAAATAATGACAGAGATTCGAGATTTAATCTAACATGAACAAAATCCATCGTCTAATAACAAAAATTGGTAGGATCGGAATTCCTGAAACTGATTCCTTTGCCTTAAAAAGACGTAAGGAATTCTTCAACATCATCACTATTATCGGCGGATTGGCCTCAATTCCTCAAGCAATTGCAGGTTTCCAATTCGATTTTTACGCCGGTATCTTCCACTTGACTTGGGGCGCGGCATGTATTCTCTCAGTTTTCGTCCATTATTATGTTGGATTTAAAGTCGCACGTGTCGTGACCTTCATCCCTGTGTTCGTTTTGGGAAGCTGTGCAGCTGCAAGACTTGGATACGAATCTTATGCAATAATTGGATCTCTCACCATATTTCTTGGAATCTTCTTTTTACATGATTTGCGGAAAGAATGGGGTTGGGTCTTGTTTTACTTCTTGATTGAATGTGCAGCGATACTCATGATCGAATCGAACTATTTTAAGTCTGAATCAGCTCCAGATGTTGCTGCATTTAGTGTTCGAGCAGGAACGCTCATCGGAACCGTTTCTTTCTTAGCCATAGAGATGATTTACTTCATTCGAATTGGGTTGAGCAACGAAAACCATGTAAATCAGAAGCTACGAAAGACCAATTTAGTACTTAACGAACGTAATGAGGAAAAAGACCTTCTGCTAAAGGAAATTCATCATCGCGTAAAGAACAACTTGCAGATCATTTCAAGCTTGCTTCGGTTGCAATCGCATGAAATTGACGATGTGATAGCCAAAGGGAAATTTATCGATTCTGTGAACCGCATCAAATCCATCTCAAACTTGCATGAGACGATCTATAAATCTGAGAACATTGTAGCAGTTGAGATGAACGATTACTTGAAAAACCTCGCCCTTAGCATAATCGAATCCTATTCACTCAGAATCCCCGTAGAACTTGATATTCGGTCAGAATCAATCGACGTCGACAACGACCATATTGTCCCGATTTCATTAATCCTCAACGAAATGATTTCGAACTCTGTGAAGCACGGCTTCGTGGACAGTAAGAGAGGGAAAATTTCCATTTTCATCAGTAGTTTGAATGATTCCAACAAATACCGTTTGAACTATTCCGATAGTGGCTCATGGACTGATGCAGAAAACAACAATTCCTTTGGAACAGAATTGATACAATCCTTGGTCGATCAACTGAATGGAACCATTGAGCGCAAACCAAACGAGGAAAAAAGTGAGTATTCGATTCATTTTGAGGTAAATAAGTCGAATCGTATTTAATCACTATATTGGGGATAACAACCTAAAAGTGTGATTCCTATGAAAGCAGTCCTCATCATTCTTGCGATTTTATGCGTTGGAGCGTCCATTGCCATGTACATCATCGGTAACGACTCTAGTCATTTGAGCGAATTAAAAGATTTCTGGTTCATTCCACTTCCTTTGGGAGCATTTGCATTGATTGGAGCCTTTCGCAAAACTTCAACAACCGATGATTAAATGAACGATAATCAGGAATATATCAAACTAGCTTTTAATTGTCAGGAAGACCCAGAATCGATGACAAGCACCACAAACGGTGACTTCTGCAGCGCTTGTCAAAAAGAAGTGATAGATTTCACGAAGATGTCCATTGCTGAAATCCAGGAAATTCGTTCGAGAGAATCCGAAATGTGCGGTCAATTTAGAGTTGAGCAACTCGAAGCGCACCTGCGACCAATTGAAGCCCCAAAGGCTCGCTCCTTGGCTTTTCTGTCGATAATTTTTCTTTCATTGCATTTCACATCTGCATCTGCACAATCAACAGTTGACCCGAAAGTTGAGCAATCTCAAGGGGCAAGCAATGCTCCGAACCTCACACCTGAAGAGGCAAAGGAAAAGACCGAAAGTGGTCAGCACATTTCTATGAGTAAAGCCGAAGTGAAAGCTGATACTCCTGAAGAAAAAGTACATTCGAGGAAAGAGTTAAAGCAAATCAAAAAGAATAGGAAGAAATGGTTCTGGTCGAAGCGCTTTCCATTTTTGCACCGAAAAAGAAGACGTGTCTATGGCATGGTGGTACGAAGTGATTCTTTTTAAATGATTTAATGTCAATTGAACAATCAGCAGTCTAATTCGTTGCCTCTGAATCTCCAGTTATCGAAAAAAAAGGGACATCGACAAATGATTGATCATCAATGAATCGTCGTCACAATGTTATGCTATCACAAAACTTACCATTACCTTCGCCTTAAAACTAACTAATCAACAATAATGAATTTACTTTCAGTAATTGAAAATGCAGGTAGCACGTTTGTTAGCGCTGCGAAGACCGTGACTTACGAAGACAACGTATCAAAATGGTTTGCAGAAAAAGATTTGGGACAAGATTGGCTTTTCAAGATGCTTGGACAAAACACCTTGATAAGCGTTCTGGCCTCTGTTGGAATTTTAATTTCCGCTATTGTCATTGGCAAAATATTGTATTGGGCAATTGGTAAATTTGTAAAGACATTTGCAGCGAAAACGAAAACTGGTTTAGATGACATTCTTGTAGATAAATTAGAAGAGCCTGTAGTTTACGGTATTGTAATTCTTGGATTTTATTGGGCATTTAACCGACTGCGTTTCAATGACAGCGTCGATTCATTCTTTGCGAATGTCTTCATGATCATTTTTATATTAAATGTGACATGGCTTATTGCGCGTGTTGTCGATTCGTTGATTGAAGAATACATCGTTCCCGCTGTAGAGAAATCAGAGAGTGACTTTGACGATCAATTACTTCCCGTTCTCCGTAAAACGGTTAAAGTTATGTTATGGGTCTTTGGAATTGTCGTTGCCTTGAGTAACTCAGGCTTTGATGTTGGAGCACTTATTGCTGGACTTGGGATTGGAGGTCTGGCCTTAGCTTTAGCTGCACAAGACACGGTTAAAAACATCTTTGGGGGATTGATGATTTTCATGGACAAGCCTTTCAAAATGAAGGAACGAATTAAGGTAAATGGGATGGATGGATTCGTTGAAGAGATTGGAGTTCGTAGTACTCGATTAAGAACTTTGGAAGGACGTTTAATTACCATTCCAAACGGTCAATTTAGCGACAATGCCGTTGAAAACGTCACTCAAGAACCAACACGTAAAGTCGTTGTAAATCTTGGGTTAACATATGACACGACACCAGACGACATGGAGAAAGCCATGAATATGTTAGAGGAGATCGTTAAATCGAATCCAAAAGTGACAGACGAAGTGTTGGTTTCATTTAATAGCTGGGGAGATTTCTCAATGGGAATTTTATTTATTTACTGGATTATTGATGAGGACGATATTCTTTCGGCTCAGTCCGAAGTGAATTTGGCCGTTCTTAAACAATTCAATGAAGCTGGACTTGAGTTTGCTTATCCAACTCAAACTATTTTCAAAAAAGAAATGGAGTAAGCTGCATTCATACGACGATTGATGCGCAGAACTTAAGTCTGCGCATCATAACAATGTTCTTTAAACAACCTTACCTAACAATCTAATTCATTTCCGCTAAAACCTTCCGACTGAATCAGTTCGATCGCGTCTTCCATTTTGAATCCATTTCCGGCCACAATCCGCATCACATTGTGCCGATCTTCTGTATCAACCGACCAGCGCATGATCGCTCCATGATTATCGAATACAGGGCCTAATTCACGCACCTTCTTCTTCGAAGAAACATTTGTTTTAAGAATCAACACCTCCATTTCTATTCAGTTTGCGTATCATCAGACTCTTCATCGCCTTTGTCAATCTTTAAAGTTGCGGTGGGCTCAGTTTCCTCCTGCTTAGGATTGTTGATGCTCTCGCAATATTCAGAATAGGCCTGCTCACCATGCTCTTCCCAAAACTTATCGTAATGTTCCCACTTGGAGAAGTCATTGTTCTTTTTAGATTTTTTCGATCCAGATTTGTGACGACCTCCAGATCCGCCTTTACCACCAAACCCACCGAACAGTAGTTTTGATAAGATGACTACACCGACCGCTTTCCAGAATGTCAAGGTTGGAAGTCCAAATAAATCAGGCATTAACCAGTTCCACAGCCACATGACCGTGAATCCAAAAAGAATTGCCAATCCTCCGATGGCTATGATTCCAAAGAAAACCATTGCCGCTATTACAAAGGGGTTCTTTCCGCGCATTTTGTGTTTAAAAAAATTCTCCATAACTCTTATTTTAATAATTTGTTGTTTTCTTTTTAATTAATTCTTTGTGCAAAATGGCAATGGCTCTGTGCCTTCGAGACATTAGCGTTCCTTGAGGAATTCCAGTTTCTTCAGTGATTTCTCTGTACGTGAAATCTTCAAAATCAATCGCTAGAATAATGTCGCGGTACTCGGGTTTTAAACTCATGATCGCCCGCTTCAAATCGTCCATCATTTGCTCCGAATACGAATTATCAGATTTACCGTAAAGCAACTCTGTAAATTCAATTAGCTTCGCGTCGTTGTCTTTTTGCTCTTTGGCATACGATCGTCCACCACGCATCACATCAATGATCTTGTTTTTGATGGAATGGTAAACGAATCCAGCCACATTGTTTATTGGAGCATATCGATCGGCTCCAGAGAACAATCGCAATGCTACGTCTTGAATGATATCTTCAGGATCTCTTTCGGATGATGACTTGATTCGAGAATTCACAAACGCCTGCAGCGAATCGTATTCATCCCGAAAAAAGGATTCCAATTTCTTCTTATTTTCCTTGTCAGTTTTCATTTTAAAGATATCGCATTGTCGATCTTTAAACCTGATTTAGACTTTCACATGCACTCAGATCGTTTGAATATCGGCAGTTTCGAGTTTGAAAAGACGCCTAACCCATTCTTTTTAAAAGAATTTCTGAGCAAATTTTAAAATCTAAATCAGGTTTCAACTATATAGACGGAACCTTTCAATTCCATTGCATTTTTTTTGAAAAATATATTTCTCGAAGAAATAAAACAGCTCCAAAGAACAGTTCATTCAGTCGATTAGGTTATTCAATGGCGAGTGTGTCGGCGCTAAACCAACTACTAGTCGATCAGGACTTTTTCGCCCAGAAACGTAGGCTTCACCCCTAATTGAACCTCAACAAATGCTTTCACTCTGGCTAGGGTTTCGCGCACTTTGGTTCTGAGTCCACCATATTGCTTTACATCTTGAGCATTGAACCCGTATGCCTCAATTCCAAATCGTCGGGCAATGTAAACAGCTCGCTCGTTTTGAAATTCTTGAGAAATCACGACGTATTTCTCTTGACCGAACACTTCCTTGGCGCGAATCATGGAATCGTACGTATCGAATCCTGCGTAGTCCAAAGTAATATCAGATTCGGGAATACCCTGCTCCATTAACGCATTTTTCATGTCCAAGGGTTCGTTGTATCCTTTTCTTCCGTTATCACCGCTAATCAACAAATGAGAAACTTTCCTAGAACGATACAACTTCACAGCGGCATTTATGCGGTAAGAAAAATACAAGTTGGGGTTTCCTGACGCTAAATAGCGAATCGTACCTGGAACAATTCCGACTTTCACCTTTGGCATCGCGTTTATATCATCTGAAACATAACCGCTGCTAACCGCAAGTACGCGGAAATTTGCCCAAATAAATAGCAGGACAATCAACTCAGATGAAACCAGAAAAAGCTTCAAAAGTGAACGCATTCGCTTCGATGAAAAAATCCTGTCAATCACGCTTCAGGTCGATGTTAAGTTTTGAGCCCTGAAATTAGTGATATCCCAAGGGAAAAATGAACTAAATTGAAGAAGTTATCGTTTGAATGCTAGAAAATTTGATAACTAAAATGATGTTCTTGTCGGTACGACAATATTCTTAACTTTGAGTAGATGAAAAAATTCGACATTCCTCTCCATTATAAGTCGCCAATTATTTCAAAGGTAAAGGCGAAACGCAAACTGGAAGATCCGCGTAAAAAGGACTTTTCCCCCACTCACTTGAATTTCGGGAATGTTACGTTCATTATCAGCCGACATTTCGGTTTTTGCTACGGTGTAGAAAACGCGATAGAGAAATCGTACAAAGCAATTCAAGAAAATCCAGATAAACGAATCTTTTTGTTGAGTCAAATGATTCATAATCCTGATGTAAACAATGACTTGCTCAGTCAAGGCGTTCGATTTATCCAGGATACTGATGGAACGCAGCTCATTCCATGGGATGAAATTGAATCAGAAGATATTGTGATCATTCCTGCATTTGGAACAACCGTGGAAATTCAAGAATTGTTGGAATCCAAAGGGATTGATACCGTGAAATACAACACGACCTGCCCTTTCGTTGAGAAGGTGTGGAATCGATCGGCAAAACTCGGTGATCTCGAACACACGATTATCATCCACGGAAAACACAAACACGAAGAAACAAAGGCAACGTTCTCTCACAGTAAAGAAAATGCTCCTTCGCTCGTGGTGAAAGATTTAGCAGAAACGAAGTACCTCGCCGATTACATTCTAGGCAAATTAAGCACAGAAGATTTCCTTCAATTCTTTGATGGAAAACTCTCCAAAGGATTCGATCCTCTGAAAGATTTGAAAAGAATTGGGGTGGTAAATCAAACGACCATGCTCGCTTCGGAAACGCAAGAAATCACTGATTTTCTTCGAGATACAATGATTGAAAAGTACGGAGAAGCAAGTATCAAAGAACACATTTCTGATACACGGGATACGCTGTGTTACGCAACGAACGACAACCAATCAGCTACACTTGAATTGTTGAATACACAGGCTGACTTAGCCATCGTTGTCGGCGGATACAACAGCAGCAATACCTCGCACCTCGTAGAACTTTTGGAGCCGAAATTCCCAACTTACTTCATTAAGAATAAAGGGGAGATTTTATCCGGAGATCGCATCAATTCCTTCAATATTCACACAAAAGAATTGGAAGAAAAAAGTGATTTTCTGCCGAGCAAAGAACATACGAACATCATCGTTACTTCTGGAGCAAGCTGCCCAGATGCGGTTGTGGATGAAGTGATACAGAAATTATTAGAATTGAAAGAAGCACCAATTACCATCGATCAGATTGAACTATAGTGGAACGGTTTATCAACATATTGATTATTGAAAGCGATGCAAAAACCCGCGTTGGACTGAAAGAAATGCTTTCAGGAAGCGGAAATAATGTATTGCTTGCTGATTCCATGGAAAGCGCTACGGACATCCTTGAGAAAAAGGAAATCGGAATTGTGCTGGTCGATGTGGAGGAATCAAAATCTGTTGTTGAGGAGCTTAAAGAATTTCAAAAATCGCATGATTTTAAAAATCAGTACATTATTCTCATCGCCAATGAAAGTGCATCCAGCAAATTAGTCAAGGGAATTAAGCAAGGGGCAGTGGATTACATTTCTACTCCCTTCAACCCAAATTTGATTCGAAGCAAGATTGAAGTGTACAAGTCGCTTTTTTACAAAGATCAGCGAATTGCTCAACTACTCAGTAACATTTTCCCAGATGCGATTTTAGCAGACTTGAGTCGAGGAGGAAAATTTTCACCGAAGCGCGTCCAAAATGGAGTCGTTTTGTTCACCGATTTTGTTGATTTTTCATCCAAAGCAAAAAATATCAATCCCCTTGGTTTGATCAAACGCTTGGAGTACTACTTTACCAAGTTTGATAGTATCGTAGACAAATACAACCTAGAAAAAATCAAAACGATTGGAGATGCCTACATGGCACTCTCAGGGGTAACGGAGGGAATGCCGCGGCCTGCAATTCGCGCATGTTTAGCTGCACTTGAAATTCGCGATTTCATGCGAAACGAACGTGATATTGCCATTGCTATGCGCAAAGACTTCTGGGAAATCCGCATTGGATTACATATGGGACCGCTCGTAGCTGGAATCATTGGCTCATCAAAATTTAGCTTTGATGTCTGGGGAGACACTGTCAATATTGCCTCACGTGCGGAGGAAGTTACCAAGAGTGGAAACATCACAATTACTTCGAATATAGCTGACGGAATTGGTACGTATTTTGAAACGACTCCTCGTGGAAAAATAGACATTCATAAGCGAGGCGGAAGCATCGAAATGTTCTATTTAAAGAAGTTGAAGAATCAACATTCGATGGACGGAAGTGGGCTTTATCCTTCGGCAAAATTGAGAACTGTGTGCGGTCTGGCCTCAATGGATTTTGATCAATTACGCGAAAACATCATTACTCGTCTGCGCTCTTTGTTGCCTGAGACAGTTGTATATCACGATGTCCCGCATACACTCAATGTAGAAATAGCTGCAACTCGCTACGCGACGTTGGAAGGTGTGGATCCAGAATCAATTTTGTTACTTCGAACTGCAACCTTATTCCACGACGCTGGATACATTTATTCGAACAAGAACAACGAAGACTTCGGAATAAACATGGCAAAATCCATGCTTCCAAATTTTGGTTATTCAGGTATTCAGATTGAAATCATTGAGAAAATAATCAATTCAACAAAACACAGCGTTGAGCCCACCAATTTGATGGAAATGATCATGTGTGATGCAGATCACGACTATTTGGGTAGGCCAGATTACTATGCAATAGCTAACAAATTGCGCCAAGAGTACGAAAATGAAGGTCGAATAATGACGGACAAAGAATGGATTGAATTTCAACTCCATTTCTTAGAAAACACACACGAGTTCTATACTCAAACTGCAAAGAATATTAGAAACATTGGAAAAACAGCACGCATTCGTGAGCTGAATATCAAATTGAAACAACTGGAAGAATCAGAAAAATGAAGGTATACACTAAAAAGGGAGATCAAGGAACCACGCAACTAATTGGTGGAACACGTGTGCCGAAAAGCTCACTTCGAATTGAAGCTTACGGAACGGTTGATGAATTAAATTCCTACATTGGACTGATTCGTGACCAAGAAATCAGTGAGAAAATCGTTGAACAACTATTGGAAATACAAGACCGTCTGTTTACAATGGGGTCTCAACTGGCAGCGGATCCAGAAGCATCGAAAATGAAGCTTCCTGAAATCGTTGATGGCGATGTAAGCAACTTAGAAAATTGGATCGATGAAATGGATGCAACACTTGAACCAATGAAAAGCTTTGTACTTCCTGGGGGACATACAACGGTTTCTTATTGTCATATTGCAAGATGCGTTTGCCGCAGGGCAGAGCGTATTTCTGTTGATTTGAATGCTGATCAGCCGATCCAAGCGATTCTGCTCACTTATTTGAATCGACTGAGTGATTACCTCTTTGTCTTGAGTAGAAAGCTCAGCAGCGACTTAAATGCGACTGAACATCCATGGGTCGCGCGCATCTAATTCACGTATTTGTTCGTTCCAATTTTCGCAAAGGTAATTCGGAGAACAAGACTTTTTTTCAAACTTTCTTCGATTTTATTTGGATTATTTCAAATTAAAATTACTTTTGCGCCAATTAATAAATAAAACAGAGGACTATGTATTGGACATTAGAATTAGCATCATATCTAGAAGACGCACCTTGGCCAGCAGCTAAAGACGAGCTAATAGATTTTGCTATCCGAACTGGTGCACCTCTTGAAGTGGTAGAGAATCTTCAGGCACTTGAAGATGAGGGTGAAACATACGAAAGTATCGAAGAAATTTGGCCGGATTATCCGTCAAGGGAAGATTTTCTTTTCAACGAAGACGAATATTAGATAAGCACCATTAATATTGATCCCGTCCAGACGTTTAAAGTCTAGACGGGATTTTTTTTGCCTAACTTCGACAAATGAATTTTCTTGGGCACCTTTTTTTCTCAAATAACGATCATCAACTGATGTATGCGAATTTGCATGGTGATTTTATCCGAGGGAAAGATTTCTCGCATCTGCCAAAGAAACTGGAAGAAGGAATCCGACTCCACCGAATGATTGATGACTACATCGACACTCACCCGGTCGTACTCGATTTAATGCGCAAATTGTACGAACCTCTGCCTAAAGTCGCTGGAATTGCCGTTGATTTGTACTTCGACCACATTCTAGCCAAGGAATGGGATAAGTTTCATCCTCAGCCTTTAGATGAGTTTATTGATGGGTTTTACGAAGCGACGCTGGAAAACGAAGAGCATTACTCCGAGAGATTCAAATACATGATCGATAGAATGAAAGAACGAAACTGGCTCTATCAGTATCAATTTGAGTATGGCTTAATGAAAGCTTGCCAAGGAGTTTCTTCGCGAATTTCCTTTCCCAATGTGCTCAATACAGCGCACGTTGTCTTCAAAGAGTATGAAAAAGACGTGGAAAAGGCCTTTTTTGATTTCATGGAAGATGCGATTCCTCATCATAAGGAATTCATCGATAAATTGTAACGTACAGCCGAATATCCGGCTTTCCTGAACGGCTATTTGTTAACAATTCTGTTCTTTTACCGAAAAAAAAGGTAATTTGTATAGCAAATCAGATAACCTGAGAATCTACGAATGATAAACGCGATAAGGCATATTGCTCTGTTTACCGGACTTATTTTCATCTCGCATTCGTGCGTCATGGAGACGGAAAGTATTGAGGAAACCTTTAATCGTCCTGGCATAAAAAGCGATCTCCCCGAAATTCTCACTAACGGAAAACTCACCGTTCTCATCGAAAATAGTTCAACATCCTATTTCATTTACAAGGAAAAGAAAATGGGATTTGAATATGAATTGCTCAAACTTTTCGCGGATGAAATTGGCGTCCGATTAGACGTAAAGGTTGTTAATAACTTGGACAACCTCATCCCAATGCTCAATAATGGCGAGGGTGATTTGATTGCTTGTAACTACACTATCACTAAGGAACGGAGTAAACAAGTCAGTTTTTCGGTTCCTTTTATTGAAGCCAAACAAGTCTTAGTTCAGCGTAAACCGGAAGGTTGGGATACGACTCCTGAAGATGAATGGGAAGACGAAATGGTCAATTCGGCTAACCAATTGATTGGGAAATCGGTGCATGTTTGGAAAAATTCAAGCTACTACCAACGACTGGAACATTTACAAGAAGAAATTGGCGATACGATTCATATTGAAGCCGTGGAAGGAAACATGGGAGGCGAAGAACTAGTGGAAATGGTCGCGGAAGGCTTGATCGACTACACAGTTATCGAAGATAACGTAGCTAAAATCAATACTGAGTTCTTCAAAAATTTGGATGCAAGTGTTGCCTTGTCCGTCAATCAGCGAATGGCATTTGGAATGCGTAAGTCGAGCAATTTGTTGAAAGCGAAACTCGATGAATGGCTCGTAGACTTCAAAAAGAAAGGCGTATTCTCGCATATTTATCGTCGTTATTTTGAGTCGAAGTATTTAGGTTTTAACACAAAGAAAAGTTTCGTTGCCCTGAACGGGACAAACATTTCAGAATTCGATAGCTACTTCAAACAAGCAGCAGAAAATACCGATTGGGACTGGCGTCATTTGGCAGCAGTGGCCTATCAAGAATCGAAATTTAACCCGAACGCCCTATCCTTTGGTGGAGCTTATGGAATGATGCAGTTCATGCCCAATACCGGTCCGAGCTACGGGGTCTTTCCAGATTCCGACCCGTTTACGCAAATTAAAGGAGGAGCTAAGAAACTGCAGGCTGATGAAAAGTATTGGAAGGAAGTACCAGATCCGTTTCAACGGAAGAAATTTGCACTGGCTTCCTACAATGCTGGACGTGGACACATTCTCGATGCGCAACGTTTAGCGGAAAAGCACGGTCTCAACCATCTCGTTTGGGATGATAATGTCGAGCAAATGATCCTCAACCTGTCGAAACAGGAATACTACCAAGATGAAGTTGTTCGACATGGAATGATGCGCAGTAAGACTACTTATAACTACGTTCGAGAAGTCACAGAGCGTTATTTTGAATGG
>JAQXBM010000031.1 GCA_029252405.1 Crocinitomicaceae bacterium | reverse complement strand
AGAAGATAATATACCTGCAGGATCTACCCCATCAAACCTTACTCTTAAGACAATGTCTAAAGTATATAGACAGATAATAGATGGCGAAATTAAATCAGTTCTTGGCAATAGGAATGGAGGTCTTCCTGATAATCACCCTGATAAAATGAATTACAATCAATTGATTAATATTGAATATCAAGATGGAGCCAAAATGCTAACAGTTGGAGGTGTTATTTATAACAATCATCAAACTGGAAATTATTCCTCTGCGAACTTTTCAGCTTTAAATTTCATGTCAGAAACTCATGAAGAGTTTAAAATAGATGTTCCCAAGTTGACTTATAGGGAGCTTAACAGATTAGAGTCTTTGTTTCCTGACAATATCAATATTGAAACAGGCGAAATTATTGACCCAAACGCAACCCCTTTGGATATTGATAATTTTAGCGACATTATTCCTTTAAGAGACATAAAGAAGTATTCTAAGGTCTATAGATATTTTCCAATTTTTGCTGAATCAAATTTATGATGGTGGGAAAATTTAAGTTTATCGATCTGTTCGCAGGAGCTGGAGGATTTAGTGCGGGATTTGAAATGGCTGGTTATGACTTAGTTTGCGCAGTTGAGAAGGATGAGTGGGCTGTTGACACGTTGAAAGCTAATCATTCGCCTGAAAGAATAATTCTGGGAAATATCGAAGAAATAGTTAACATAAAAAGCTTAATTAGTGATTCTCCACATGTAATTATTGGTGGACCTCCTTGTCAAGGCTTTAGCGTAGCGGCTTCAAAAAAACATGATCCAAAGGATCCAAGAAATTCATTATTTGTACACTTTGTTAATTGGGTAAAAGAAGCTTCACCTGAAATTTTTGTAATGGAGAATGTGCCTGGCATTCTTAGCCGTAAAAACGCCAATGGCACAAAAATTTCAGATATTATTATTGAGGCTTTTGAATCATTGGATTACAAGGTCGATATATGGAGATTGAATGCTGTCAATTATGGAGTACCGCAATCTCGGGAAAGAGTTTTTTTTGTTGGCAATAGGAAAGGAATAAGCCTCTTGCCACCGCCAAAAACGCATTCTTATTTTCCAGAGGACGATGGATTACTTCCTGTAGTTACTATTGGAGAAGCTATTTTGGATTTACCGCAAATCGAAGCAGGTCAAGGAGATGAAATTTCCGACTATGACACTCCTCCAAATTCTGATTATCAAAGGTGGTCAAGGAATGGATCAAATCACCTTTATAATCATGTGAGTATGAATCATACCAAAAGATTGGTTGATCGTTTTCGAGCTATTCAAAATGGTGATGTGCTGGATAATTTACCTGATGAACTTAAGGTCAAAGCAAGAAATGGAAATGGAGAGTTGTCAAATGCAAAATTCAACTCAAATTATAGACATCTCAAAACAAATCAAGTTTCTCGGACTATTCCCGCGTCTTTCTATTCTAGTTTCATTCATCCACTAGTTCCAAGAAATTTAACAACAAGGGAAGCAGCGAGAATTCAATCATTTCCTGATAATTATCAATTTAAGGGGAAACGTACATTAATATCTAAAAAGCTACTTCAACGACTTGGCAAAGATTACTCGGATCGACTTTCGCAATACAACCAAGTAGGAAATGCAGTTCCTCCGCTATTATCTAAAGCAATCGCTGAACATATAAAGCAGTTCATTTTCGAAGCGGAAATGACTAAAAGGAAAAACAAAAGAAAAATAAAGGGAGTTATCTAGAAATTCCCTTTTTGTATAGTCAATGACTATCTCAGATGTTTTAGGTGAATTAGTACTTCTTGAAAATCAGTTTGTTTTTTATTTTGGCAGACATGTCTCGACTTAGCTATTAGTGTTGAATTCCTATCACTGAAAGATGGTTCCACTCCTTCCCTATTCCACTCCGCTGCGCTACATGAAAAAAGGAATCCGTTCGAGGTCGTTTCTGGGAAACATAATTCAAAAGAAAGGAACGTTCGCCCTGTTCGTTTCTTAGTGACGAACAGACCTCCTAGCTAAGTAACATAACGCAACTACATTATAGGGCAACGTAGGATGTTTAGATTAGATGGTGGTTGTGTGTCACAGTTCATTTTGTGTGTCATTGCTTACATTCTTCATGAAGATGCCAAACATACGTCTGAAACGTCATGTTAATTGTTTTCTTCGGATAAAAGTGAGGAAACTTAAAACTCATTCGAGTAGGAACTTTTAGGCCTTTGTATTTTGCAATTCTATTATTCAAGAAGGTTTTTGATGAATCGTCGAGATCATTCAGTTTCAAACTAATTGTAGCTCTTCTTTTAGTCGTAAAGAGATGTGAAGCGTGATCGTTGCCGTCAAGAAAGTGTGTTTGCGAAAGTGATTCAGGTATTTTTTTAGCAAATCCTGCCAGTAAAAAATATGCCTCTACATCATAATGATACGCCATTTGCTCTAGACGAACGAGATCCCAGAGTATTTGTTTAAACGACAAGCTACTTTTCCCTGTCCATTTGGACTCCAAAACCGATTTTATTTCGTCATCTTTCTTTATTGCAAAGTCGATTTGCGCGGGTCGACCTACCTTTGAAAACTTATTGAGAATCGGGTGATCCACTTCCTCATATATTCGCCCGGGATAAATAGCAGTCAATATTTGACCAATTGGTGTGCAAAGGTATTTTTCGCTGAATAATTCACCTCGAAGACAATTAAACTCATAATTCAGCCAGGAAGAAGTACCTTCCGCAAGGCGTCTTTGGTGGTTTGAAAGGTTGCTCATGATATGAAAATAAATAAATACTTTGGATAGTATTTAGAATTATAAGAGATCTAACCTGCACGCACTTTTCCAATAATCAGGGAAAATGATTGTTCTTCATTAACAAGCTGGTTCTTAATCGTAATTTGAATCTTATATTTCCTCGTTTTTTGCTCATCCTCCTTAACAACCTTGATTTTTTCTACATTATCTCTGAAGTTATCTCCCGTCGTAGCCTTTTCGGACGGATTCGATGGATCAAGGATAAACGGAAAGTGAGTTTCATTCGTTTCTAAATCAATTATCCGAAGATCAAGATCATTCACCAATTTTAAGGACGGATCATCCAATATTCGCTTATTAGCGCATTCTCCAGCGGGGTCATTCCAACAAATAGAAAAAATCAAGG
>JAQXBM010000006.1 GCA_029252405.1 Crocinitomicaceae bacterium | reverse complement strand
AGTAATCTTTTTCTAAGCGTACTTGTGAAAACTTAGTGGTTGAGATAACTACTAAGTTTTCTTTTTATTCATATAAATTAAGCTTTCGTGAGTTTAGAATTAATAGTCGATGCCAGACGAAATGGCATTTGGCTTGCTCTGCTCGATGACGGTAAGCTTATTGAGTTGCATGAAGAACAGGGGAATGCAGAATTCGCCGTAGGTGATATTTACCTAGGGCGTGTTCGTAAAATTGTCCCAAGTTTAAATGCCGCTTTTGTAGATGTGGGATATGAGAAAGATGCTTTTTTGCATTATCTCGATTTGGGTCCACAGTTCAATTCACTTAATAAGTTTAGTCGCGATACATTGCGGAACAAGCAAAATGTAGCAGATTTGCTATATTTTAAATCGGAGAAGGATATTCCGAAAGACGGAAAGATTAAAGAAGTCGTTTCTTCTTCAGCACCAATTTTGGTGCAGGTTGCAAAAGAACCTATCTCATCAAAAGGTCCAAGACTTTGTGCTGAGATCACTTTAGCAGGTAGATACCTCGTATTAGTACCTTTCTCCAATAAAGTTTCCATTTCACAAAAAATTAAAGACTCTGAAGAACGTAAACGTTTGAAGGAAGTCGTGATGGGAATCAAACCAAAGAATTTTGGTGTTATCATCAGAACTGTTGCCAAAGGCAAAAAGATCGAATTAGTAGATCAGGATCTGAGAAACTTAATCGAGAAGTGGAAGGTAATGCACGAGAACCTCAAGACGGCGAAACCGCCTTCAAGAGTTTTGGGTGAAATGGATAAAACGTCCACCATCCTTCGTGATTTGCTAAACGCAGACTTCACAAACATCCACGTGAACGATCCAACGCTCGCTGCCAGCATTAAGGAGTATGTCTCCGGAATTGCTCCAGGTAGAGAGAAAATGGTGAAACACTACGACGGTAAAAACGCGGTATTTGAGCGCTTCGGTGTAAACAAGCAAATCAAGGCGTTATTCGGTAAAAAAGTTCCATTGCCTAGTGGTGGTTATTTGATTATCGAGCATACCGAAGCGATGCACGTAATTGACGTGAATAGTGGGAATCGTAAAGGTGCAAGCGGACAAGAAAGTAACGCGCTTTCGACAAATATCGAAGCGGCCAAAGAAATTGCACGTGTTCTCCAATTGAGAGACATGGGGGGGATTATCTGCATCGATTTCATCGATATGCATGATCGCGCCAACAACAAAGACTTGTTCAATACGCTGAAATCGGCGATGAGCAATGACCGCGCAAAGCACAATATCATTCCACCATCGAAATTTGGAGTTGTCGAGATTACACGTCAACGTGTGCGTCCTGAAACGGATATCACAACTTCTGAGAAGTGTCCAACGTGTAATGGAACTGGCGAGGTTCAAGCATCTATTTTGTTTGCAGAGGAAATCGAGAATAACTTGAATTACCTCCTTGGTACGAAAAAAGAAAACAGTTTGACCTTGAATGTTCATCCATACTTGGAGGCATACTTCAAAAAAGGATTTATTTCCAAACAAATGAAATGGTTCTTTAAATACAAGAAATGGGTTCCCGTTCGCGGAAATTCAGCAAATCACTTGCTGCAATACTCATTCGTCAATAAAAAGAACGAAGAAATCACCCTCTGACATGCCGTCAGAAAGAAAATACTCTTTATTGGAAGCCAAAGCGCGATTAGAAGCGCTTTGTGCTTACCAGGAGAGGTGCTCATTCGAGCTCATCAAAAAAATGAATCAGTGGGGAATTGATCGAGAAGATCAGGACAGACTCCTCGCAGAACTCATCACAACAAATTTCCTGAGTGAAGAACGTTTTGCCGAAGCATTCGCTTCAGGGAAAATGCGCATCAAGCGTTGGGGGAAGATCAAAATTCGCATTGAACTCAAGAAGAAAATGATTTCGAATTACTCCATCGACAAAGCGTTAAAGGGGATTGATTTGGATGAATACTGGAACAACATCGTTCATCTTGCCGAGAGAAAATGGGAACTGTTAGCCAAAGAAAAGGATCTCTTCAAACGCAAAGGAAAACTGTATCGATTTCTTGCAACGAAAGGATACGAATCGGATTTGATCAAAGATGCCGTGGAGCAGGTTAGTAAATAACGATCTTCTCTTGCAGTTCAATAGGATCGCCAAGATAGTCCTCATAAGTAACATGAATTGTGTAGGCTCCTACCGCTAAGGTCGGATTGATCACAGCGTAATTCTGTTTTGCCACTGAATTACTGACAACAACTCTTCCCGCCATATCAATAATTCGATAATCGAAGGCATCCACACTTTCATCTTCAAGGAGAAACTGAATCGCACTGCCTTGCTGTATGGGGTTTGAAAAAACAATCAACTCTTTTCCATTGGAAGCGGAATGAATCTCTTCGCGAAAATCAAACAAAAACAGACCATTCCTACGATCTGAAACAATGATTCTTCCTGAAGGTAATTCTGGGTAAATTCCCCAAGCTCCACGCATGGTAAACGGCCCTTCGTCTTCTGGGTGTGTGTCAAAATGTGCGACTTCTTGAGGTGGAAGTACACTCATGTCGTAAATTCTCAATCCTTCGTTGTAATATGCCACGTAAGCAAATCGATCGCTCAAAACAATATTGTGCGGAACGCTGTTCTCTTCAAAATTCGTCCCGAAATAACTTTCAATCGTGACTTCATTGTTTTGAACTTCACAAAACTTGAGCTTCTTACCATTCGTCTCATCTGCGAAAACATATTTCAGTCCATCTGGCGATAACCAACCTTGGTGATTGTATCCTTGCTCTTGATAAATGCTCAGGTTTTGAAGATAAATTGGAGCACTAGGATTCGAGAAATCATATACGCGCAGTCCATCAAAACCGCAATTCAAGTAGGCAATGTTGTCGCGAACATACGCATCGTGCACTTCAGGAATATCACTTGGTCCTGTGTAAACCAAACTCGGATTTAATGGATCAGACAAGGAATACACGCGCATGGAAGAGGGGGGAAGTAAAGTTCCGCCAGACGAACCGCTAACGGTGCAGGCGTAAATCAATGCATTGGTTGTATCTATAAATATGTTGTGCGCTCGCGCGATCAATACGGAATCATTGACAACCAAAGAGATTGAATTGGGAAGGTTCGAAACGTCAATTATTTGAAGACTGCTGATTCCTTCGTCACACACTGCGTAAATGTAATTTCTATACGTTTTGTAGTCGCGATGGATTACCGATGGATGCGAAAAATTCCCTTCAACAAAACCTACAGGTTGTAAGCGACTGTTGTCATCAATCTGAAAAAAGTGAGTCCCTTCGGTTGAAGCGGCAATTGCGTATTCTCCTCCGTTTTGAGTAAATCCCCAGCATTCATTGTAGCGCAGGCCTGTTGAATTGGTGATGAGCGAATCTTGCCACCATTGATCCAATAACTCGACATTTTTCGAGTCTTGTCCAAAAAGAACAGTTGGAAATAAAAGGCAAATTAGGATGCGGAGCATGAATCTTCCAAAAATTGTTAAGGTAAAGATAAAACAATGCTTAGAAATGAATCTAGCTATATCGTCATATGGTATTAATACTTATTTTAGCGACACGATAATCGAGAGAAGTGTCAGACGCTATAGTAATCATACCCACGTACAACGAAGAAGACAATGTCGAGCGCATGGCCGAAAAGGTGATGTCCTTGGAGAAAGACTTCCATATTCTGTTCGTGGATGACAATTCACCTGACGAAACTGCGACCATCATCAAGCGATTAATGGAGAAGTATCCGGGGCGAATTCACATCGAAGAGCGCGAAGGGAAACTTGGTTTGGGAACGGCGTACATCCATGGATTCAAGTGGTCACTGCGCAACGATTACAACTACGTTTTTGAAATGGACTGTGACTTCTCGCATAATCCTGATGACCTCATTCGATTATACAATGCCTGTCATGTTGATGGAGCGGATGTAAGCATTGGTTCGCGCTACGTGAAAGGAGGGAAAGTCAGTAACTGGCCTTTGAAACGTATTTTGATGTCCTACTTCGCAAGCGTTTACGTGCGAATGATCCTTTGGATTGGTATCAAGGATACAACGGCAGGGTTCAAATGTTATCGTAAAGAAGTACTACAAAAAATAAATCTGGAGGGAGTAACGTTTAAAGGATATGCCTTTCAGATTTGTATGAAATACGCAGCCAAGAAACACGGTTTCAAAATTACCGAAGTGCCAATCACTTTCGTGGATCGTGTGTACGGAGAATCTAAAATGAGTACCGGAATCTTTAAAGAAGCATTTTTCGGAGTTTGGAAGATGCGTGGAATGAAATTATGAACACAACAATCCTCAAATCAGGAACAATTGTAAACGAAGGAAAACAGTTTGTTGCTGATATCTTGATCAAAAATGGTCGAATCGAAAAAATCGCCTCAACAATTTCCAATGAAGTAAATGCTGAAGAGATTGATGTATCAGGTAAATTTATTTTGCCAGGTTGTATTGATGACCAGGTGCATTTCCGCGAACCAGGATTGACACACAAAGGAAATATTCAAACGGAATCAAGAGCAGCGGTTGCAGGAGGGATTACTTCATATATGGAGCAGCCGAACACGAAGCCGGCAGCAATCACGATTGAAGAATTAGAAAAAAAATACCAGCGCGCGAGCGAAGTTTCCATTGCGAACTACAGCTTCAATATGGGAGCAACCAACGACAACTTAGAAGAGTTGAAGAAGGTGAGTAGAAGAGATGTTTCGGGAATCAAGATTTTCATGGGATCATCCACTGGAAACATGTTGGTGGATGCGAATGAAACTTTGGAAGGAATCTTTCAATTGGACCACCAGTTGATTACTCACTGCGAGGATGAAGGAACGATTCGTGCGAACCTCGAAGCGGCAAAAGCGAAATACGGAGAAGATATTCCCATCAGCATGCACCCGATTATTCGAAGTGAAGAAGCGTGTTACTTGAGTTCATCAGCAGCAGTTGAATTGGCAAAGAAACACGGAAGCCGATTGCACATCTTCCACATCAGTACTGCCAAAGAATTGGAACTGTTCGATAATACGATTCCGTTGGAAGAGAAGAAGATTACGGCTGAGGCATGTATTCATCACTTGTGGTTCTCAGATGAACAATACGACGAAAAAGGAACGTACATCAAATGGAATCCAGCAGTGAAAAAAGCGAGTGATCGCGATGCTATATTCCAAGGGGTTTTGGATAATAAAATTGATGTGATTGCAACCGATCACGCTCCGCATACAATTGAGGAAAAAGAGAACAAATACTTGACCGCTCCATCTGGAGGTCCTTTGGTTCAACATGCGTTGATGGCAATGTTGCAAAAGGTGGAAGATGGATTGATTTCCATCGAGCGCGTAGTGGAGAAAATGGCGCATGCTCCAGCGGTTTTGTTTAGAGTGGAAGAACGCGGGTACATTCGCGAAGGCTATTTTGCTGATCTCGTTGTGGTTGATCCAAACAAGGATTACCTCGTTTCAAAAGAGAACGTTTTATACAGTTGTGGATGGTCACCTTTTGAAGGTGTGAACTTCACAAATAGTGTCGACATGACTTTCGTAAATGGAAATTTGGTTTACAAAAACGGTCTTGTAATCGACGGCACAACTGGAAGTCGATTGTTATTCAACAGATGATTCGCATTGTAACCATATCGCTATTAGTTCTGATTGCTTCGTGTTCTCGTACCATCGAGCGCGTTCCAGAACCCAACGGGCTCATCCCGAAGGATAAAATGGTGACGGTTGTTAAAGACATGATGATTCTCGAATCCCATATTCAGGCGAATTACGGTCAGGTTGGGATGTACTACAAAGTGATGCAGCGATCTGGAGACTCTTTGCTGGCAACTTTCAATCTCGATCGCAAAACCTACGAAGCATCCATTGATTACTACGGCTCTCGTCAGGACGAAATGCAGGAGATTTATACTGAGTCCTTGGAGAAGATGAATGAGGAGCTGGGGAAGTTGGAATCGGAGTAGTTCAACCAAATTGAAAGGCAAAAAAAATGCATGTCCCAATCGGGGATTAACCCAATTCGAACATGCATCAATCAATAGAATGCGTTAGCAATTACTTACTTCTTTTTAAAGGTGAAATTGAAGTTGTGTATTTCGTTTTCACTGTATGAAGTTTTGATGTGAATCTCGTTCAATTTATCCATAATCAACTCCTTCAATTCTGGCTGTGATGCCTTAATGTTCACAACATTGATTAATCCATCATAGATTTTAAACTCTACATGAACAAAATCCTCTTCGTACTTGTCGAGTGTAATTCCACTTAAGTCAATTTGTACTTTTTGAGTGATCTCTTCTTTTAATTCTGGATCAGACCCCGCAAAACTTGATCCGATGTTCAACAAGCTGATAGCGATTAATACGATTACTTTTTTCATATTACTTACTTTTTATTCCGACGATAATTTAACGGTATAAATAACTGTTTATCAGAGGTTTAAATTTTTACATCCCTGAAATTCGGTGCAAAAGTACTCATATCTTCGACCGCGTTTAAAGCAATGAATACGTTTTTACATTTTTTAGGGATAAAATCGATAGATGGACTTAAGAATCCGACGAACTGTAATTGTGGTAGAGAGTCCTTTTTTGGGAGAGGGTGATTTCGATTAAAGATGGTTATACTTCATCCAAAACATCCTCCATTTTGTTGCTTCCTCCATCCTTGGTATCACTCGCCAGGTTCTTACGAATTGTTCTGACAATCCAATGTCCGAGTATTGCTCCGAGTGCAATTATTAGGAACAAGTGGGTGAAATTGCCTTCGGGATGCCCGTTAGAACCTCCATTCATGTAGAGCAATTCAACCCAGTAAGGCGTAGGGTGGGTGTGATAATAGCAAAGATCCGCAGGCAAGATCATTGGAGTTATTACTTCAAAGTCAATATAACCAAAAAGGATGATGCAGAATATCCCACAGAAAATTGCAGCAATTGCCCAACCTATAGAGTGTTTTTTAGACATCATTTTCTTTCAATCCCTAAACTTTCCCTTTCCAACTCTTCATATACTTCCAATTCCTCGGTTTCCCTTCAGAAATCCACTGAAGCGCTTGAAGAATTCTTCGATTTCTGGGAGCTTCTGTTTTTGCGTCATTCGCCCATTCATGGTATTCAGCTTTTTGTGATGGCGAAAAATTCGTGAAATTCAGGAGTGCCTGTTCATTGGATTTTAGTGCCTCGATTAGATCGAGGTTATCTAGAATGGATTTTTTATTGACACTTGGTGAAATCTTCACACCCAGGTCATGCAACACGATTGCTTCACGAATATATGATATCAGTACTTCTTTATTCGGCAGCTCTTCGAGCGAAGTGATTTTCCCGAAATCTCCCATTCCTTTATTCTCTCCACGTACAAAAACTCCTTGAGGGTCCTTCATTTCTGATGACATCCAAAACCCAAGGGTAGCATGTTTTTTGAATCCCGCCATATGTGCTAAGATCGCTCCGTTGTAAATGAAATTGGGGAAATTCCATTTGATCTCTTCTTTCAATGAGGGGTGGGCTTCATGCATGCACTCCCGGATGAAATGTAAGATCGGTTGTGCAAATGTTTCCGCCTGTTCAATGTATTCATCAAATGTTGGTTTCTTCTTCATTACTCGTAATTGTATCCCTCCAATTCTTTTTCGTTTACATTCAAGCCTAATCCAAGAACAATGCGATTAACGAAGTTAAAATAAGAAATCACGAGCGTGGCGTCAAGTATGGCGCGGTCTTTCAGACCAAGATCTTTCAATTTTTGAATCGATTCCTCATTGTTATGATTGGGGTTTTGAGTCAGCTCTTTCGCGTAATGACACAGTTGCATATCAACTTCAGATAGTTCCAATTGGCTATAATCTGACTTCAGCTGCTCTGTTTTAACTTCGTCTTTCCAATAGTGATTTACAGCGGCAGCATGGTGCATTTGGCAGTAGTCGCAATCATTGTACCTTGAAACAACCACCGCCATCATCTCTCGTTGAACTCTTCGAAGTGGAGATTTCCCAAACATGATTGTCATGTACAAATCCATGTGATTCATAATCGACTCCGGATTCAAACTTTGAATCATATGGACATCTGCTAATTTCCCTCTAGATTCAATTAGACCGTCGTAGATTTCGCGAAGCTTTCCTTCTGAATTATCATAAGATGTAACATCAATATATGGCATAAGAATTTTTTAAAGTATGTTCATTTCAAATGTGAACCACCAATCCATGACAAGCAGCACTGCAATCGCGATTTGAACAATTGTGATAGCTATTTCTAAGTTTCGACTAGATTTCTGGTTGTTTTCTCGCATCCTAGTCCCGATAAGAATCGATAAAATGGAGTACCCGAGAACCAGTATCGCGTAAATGATCAACCCGTTGACTATGCTTTCCGCACGTCCACTAGAGAAGGCAAACATATTTGCGCTGCACCATAAATAGAATGCCGTTAACGACAGGGTCAGCACGAATCCAATAATACCTTTTACAATGGAAAGAGTTCCGTTCCGAGGGCTGTATTCGATGCCCGTAATTTCATCCGAGTGATCCAAAATGTTTTCTTCCATAATGTGAGATTATCTATATCGACCTAAAAATTGAACCAATTCTTTCGCACTGAGGTAATTCATGAGTAAAATGGCGAGTGACATCACCAAAATGATAATGACTAAGACGGTTGCTCGTCGCTTATTTTTGTTGTATTGTTTGGAGTCATTGGCCTCATGGAGAGGTTTCAAAAGAATTTTTCCTTGCTGAAGATACAGCAAACCAACAAGCAATAGTGCACTATTTCCAAATGCCCATAAAAGTTGGAAGACAATAGGGAGGATGCCAATACTCGGAATTCCTCTAAAGCTCCACAAGTTTTTTAAAGCTTCAAGTCCACCCATGACGCCAACGATCACGAGCAATCCTCCAATTACGAATTTCAAAATGGCCAACTGCTTCCAATTAATTTTTTCGTTTGTCATCTGATCCCTTAGCGTTATTTTTTTCGACTTGGATTGTTTTTCACAAAACTGGACCAGCTCGCATTAGATGCTTTATTATGCTCACCAACCCCTTTGGAGAAATGATGACACATTGCCACTCCAAGTCCGTCTGTGGCATCCAAATATTTGGGCATTTCTTTAAGCTTCAATAACTTCTGAAGCATGGCAGCGACTTGTTCTTTCGAGGCGCTTCCCGAACCCGTAATTGCCTGTTTGATTCGACGTGGTGTGTATTCTTCGAAGGGAACATTGTGCAACAGTGCTGCAGCAATTGCCACTCCTTGAGCGCGGCCCAATTTCAACATGGATTGGACATTTTTCCCGAAAAAGGGTGCTTCAATCGCCATTTCATCAGGTCGGTATTCTTTGATGAGTCCATCCAAACGGTCGAAAATACGCTTCAATTTATCAGGGTGAGTTTGCAGTTTTTTTAACTCAATAATCCCGAAATTCAGCATCTCAACTTTCTTCCCTTTGACGTGAATGATGCCGTATCCCATAATCGTCGTACCGGGGTCTATTCCTAGAATTATTTTATCTTCAACCATTAAAATCTCTTCGTTGCTTAAAACTAACAAAAAACAATCTGTATTCTTCTTTTTCCTTAAGCTGATCTTGTTTGTCGCTGTTGGTTATTTGATCTATTCTCAACTCAATGGAATAGAAGAGGAGAAGTGGAAAGATTTCTCAATTAAACGTCCTTTTTCGTTAGTTGCCGCGGTGGTTTTAGTCATCCCAAATATGTGGATGGCGTTCATGAAGTGGAAAGTAACACTAAGGCTTCTAGAAATAGACGAAGACAAGAAACGAAATGTTCATTCTTTCTTCGCAGGATTGGTCACGGGAATGCTGACACCAAACATGGTGGGAAATTTCATTGGAAGACTCTATTACTTCGAGACGAAGCACCGCGGAACAATCACCTTTTTAACACTCGTTTCGAATTATGCACAGTTGCTAGCTACGCTATTCTTTGGATTGATTGCCGTTTTCCTGGCTGGCGAGATTTATCAGTTTGGAGATAGCTGGCAATTGATGTCAGTATTCTTTCTTGGGTGTTCAGTGGCTTTTCTCTGCTACTTTTTCATTGAGTTAGCGCTGAAATTATTCAAGCGGTCGCGATTTTTAAGTATCAGCCGATCAATTTTGAAAGAGAACCCTTCGTATCGTTGGAAAATGATTAGCTGGAGTATCGCTCGATTTGTCGTTTTTACGTTGCAATTTTCGTTGGTATTGCATGCTTTTGGAGAAACCTGGACGTGGGATTTGATCATCGCGATATGGCAAGTTTACTTGATCACCATGATGTTCCCTTCTCTGTTTTTGGGTAAATTGGGAGTAAAAGAAATGATTTCCATTGAGGTGTTGGGGGCGTTGGAATTGAACGAAATATCGATCTTATTTGCTTCGCTGATTATTTGGTTCGTGAATTCTCTTGGACCAGCACTCGTTGGACTAATCATTTGTGATCGCCCTAAAAAATGAATAGTGCTGTCGGATATCTAGTTGTATATTTTATCGTAATTGGTGGCGTCATTCTTGTTGGTTTTTTTCTCCATTTGAAAAAGTCGAAGGTGTCAGGGATTCGCCAGAGAATTCGATTAGATGAAATTACTGTGTTGATCCCATTCCGTAGCGAAGAAAAACGCTTGGGCGATTTATTGAAGAGCATTTTAAATTCGAACCACCTTCCAAAACGATTCATTTTTATTGATGATCATTCCGAGGATGAATCAGTGAAGTTGATTGAGAATGAGCTAGGAAATCTTCCTTTCGAAATTTTGAGGTTGCCAAGCGACGTATCAGGAAAGAAAAGAGCCTTGCGCGATGCAATTAACATCTGTGAAACGAAGTACATTCTAACGTGGGATGCCGATGTTTCATTCAATTCAAACTATTTCGAATCGATTGAGTTATTGGAGGAAGCTGATATGTATGTGCTGCCTGCAGTATTAATCGGGAACGCTACATCTGAGTTGTTTTATGAACTTGACTTCGCGCTTGCGAATGCATTGAACGCCGGTTTATCAGGTTGGTCACGCCCCATTTTTTCGAGCGGTGCGAATTTCTTATTCAATAGAGTAGCCTTCCACAAAGTCGATGATTTGGAATCGCACGCGCACATGGCGAGTGGAGATGACACCTACTTGCTTCGCGATTTCAGAAATAACAAAAAGGACATTCGATTAGAATCAAACTTAAACGTAGCAATCACGACAGAAACTCCACACACATTCAAGGAGTTTATTGATCAGCGCTTGCGTTGGGTTGGCAAGACAACAGATATCGGAGATTCATTGGCAACACTGTCAGCAACTGGGCAATTTGCATTTGCGATTGGCTTTTTTGGATTGCTGATTTATTTCTTGGTATCCAGTAATTGGGTTCCCGCTGCCGTTCTGTTTTCTGTAAAAATCGGATTGGACCTCGTGTTCTTTTTTCCATATTTCAATCGAATCAATCGGTTAAAAACATGGTGTTTGATCCCAATCTACGAGCTCCTTTTTCCACTGTATTCTTTGCTCTTAGGAATTCTTATGATTAGCTATCGACCCAAATGGAAGGGAAGGGCAATTCAGTCGAATAAGTCTTGATCCTTGTTCTGCAAATAGATAGCGCCACGTTTCTAATTCACACAGGGAGGAAAAAGCGTTAAACTTCAGTAAGATTCCAAGTTTGTATTGTTATTTCAATGGTTGTATCCAACATGAAATGAATTACTGTCCTATATTGAACTCTTTGAAACCTATACAATTGATTATGAAAAAGAAACTCACCCTGTTGATCGCACTTATACTCACTTCTGTGTCTTTCGCACAAGATAGAGTAACCTTAATCGAAACTTTCACCTCTTCAACTTGTCCACCGTGTGCTCCGGCAAATGTTCATTTGGAAGGACTGCTTGCAGATGCGCAAAATGACAATAAGCAAGTTTCATTGAAGTATCAAATGAGTTGGCCAGGAAATGGTGATCCTTATTTTACAGATGAAGGAGGAGTTAGACGAAACTTATACGGGATTTCGGGAGTTCCAGCAACAAGAATTGAAGGGGATACTCAATACAGTACTGGGAGTATTTCACAAACGGATTTGAACAATGCATATGCAGTTGCTCCGAAAGCACTCATAACAACTACGTATTCAGTAGATGCTTTAAATCAAAGCGTAACTGTTTCTGTGGATGTTGAGGCATTGGTAAATACCGATGCAGGATTGAGGTTGCATGTAGCAATTTTCGAGTATGTTACAGCGAATAATATCGGAAGCAATGGAGAAACGCAGTTTGAGCATGTTATGAAAAAGATGTTGCCAAATGATCAAGGTTCTGGTATGCCTGCGATGTCGGTTGGTGACCATTTTTATTATGATGAGACCTATACGTTTAATGGGAACTACAGATTACCGAATAGCTCAATTGATTTAATTGATCACGCTACTGAGCATTCAGTAGAAGAGTTTTCTGATCTTGGAGTTGCGGCATGGGTTCAGTCAGACGGACCTCAATTTGAAGTGAATTCACCCGCTGGAGTAGCCGGGATTTATTCAATTGCAGCTGCAAGTTTTGGAGGTGCGATTCCAACGAATCCGCTTACAGAGGACCTTGTGATTTTTAATGATAATACAGGTGATCCATATGATGCGTGTGAACCTGCCGTGAATGGAGCAGAATTGAATGGTAAGATTGCCGTGATTCGTCGTGGTTCTTGTGAATTCGGATGTAAAGCTGAGGAAGCACAGAACGCAGGTGCGGTTGGTGTACTTGTCGTAAATAACGCGGCAGGAGCTCCTATTGCGATGGGTGAAGGTGTTTGTGGTATTAATGTCACAATTCCAGCCATTATGGTATCACAGTCGGATGGTGAAGCATTGATCACTGAAATAGAAGGTGGTTCAACCGTGAGTGCAACGTTAGTTGATAAAGGATTAGAAGTGTATCAAGCGGATTATGGTGACATGTTAAGTAGTCTGAACGAAGCTCTCATCGAGGCATCTGTAAAAATCTATCCAAACCCAGCTAGCGAGTCAACGGAAGTTGCTTTTAGTCTTTCTGAGAACCAAGACGTGACTATCGAGCTTGTGGACATAATGGGCAAAGTAGTTTACTCAAGATTGGAGAAAAATGTTGAAGCAGGTAGAACGCTTCACATGATTAATTCGTCATTGCTTGCTGATGGAATCTACACAGTAAAGTTATCAACTGAGTCTAACACGATTTCAAAGAGATTAGTCGTTAAAAACTAGTCGAATAATTCTTGACCGTCACTGTCTAAGTAGCGCACTAGGCCTTCTTTTGTAATGACTACGTGATATTTTTCTGATTCTGGCCATTCTACCTTCAGGTAGTTTGCTTTTACCATGATGCCTTTTTTTGGATCGAATCGACCTTCTAGAGGAGTGTCATCTGTATCGACGGAAGTCACGAAGTACTTCCATTTTTTAGGTGTGACAAGCCTTCCTTCAACGTACACGCCGTGAATATCCGCAAGATCTTCACTAAAAGGATCGCAGATAATAGTTTTGGAATCTGTCACACATACAATTAGAGAATCGTCTTTGTCCATGTAGTAATTCTTCATTTCGTTCACTAGAACCGACTTTGAGTCATACAAACGGTATTTGTTTCTTCCTATTTTAGCAACGGTTATGTTGTTGTATCGATCGAAACTTGAGCATTCCATTTTAATCGTGTGAGCTAAATCGCCTAGGTATGCTCCAGAATAGCCTGAGTAAATGTAATGTTCACCAACACCAATCAATTCGCCATCGGATTTATAGATGAGGTCTCCGTTCATGTTTACTAGCGATCGTCCGTCGCAGAAAAAGGAATATTTGTTTCCGCCAAACGTATAATCGTAGTACCGAATTTCCCCTGCAGATGTCAGAATGATCTCACCTGAACTTGAAACGATGTGCTTTTTCAAGCTTCCTTTTATTGAAACAACCAGGTAGGAACCGACGCACCAAAAGCGGTCACAGTTTTCCAGAATTGGCTTTTTTGAAATCGGGTGATACAAGGAATGCGGTCCTTTTGTACCAGTGATCGCGAAATCATAAAACAACATCGGCTTGCTTGGGCCTTTGTAAACGATTGTTTCACCCTTTTTTACTAATATATTCTTGCCTTTTTGACCTACGGTTAGAGTTTCACTCATGTCAATTCCCAAGCGCAAACGCTCGATGCGCTTTGATCTGAATCTCGAATCGTTCACGCTACCCAGTTTCGAATTGGAAGTGCGCTCTGGTGATGCTGCCCAAGGTGGAGTAGGCTGCTGAATATCGGTAAAATCGTATGCTTGCTTGTCGTAGTCCCAAGTGTAGAACGTTACCTGCTCACCTGATGTAAGCTTGAGCTCAGATTGTTGACTCAACTCAATGTTGTCGTACGCTTTCTTGGTGACCCGCTCCAACTGACTATTCAGGATATGAAAGCCTTCTCCATCTTGTACAATGAAGTGGGAGTTTCCACCTGTTTTAATGTCTGTGTATGAATGGTCTGGAACACGACTCCTAGAAGAATCTATAAAGTAAGATTCGTCCTTGCCGTGATAAACGAGGAATGGACTGTTCGGGAGTAAGTGGTCATTCCAATTAAATGCAAAATTCGCCGTAATTTTTTTTAAATCTTCCTGTGCAAAATTGGGTGCAGAATTAAATAAAATTAGGACGAAGACTAGTAGTATTTTCTTCATCTCGTAAAAATTACTTCTACAAGGTACTAAAAAATAGTCCTTGTAGAAGTCTCATTACGAAATATTTAACGTTTTAGAACGGGAGATCGTCGTCGTCTGAACTCTCTGTTGAAGCCGTTGCAGGGGCCGTATCTAAGTTCATATCTGATGGTCCACCTTGTGGCATTCCTTGACCAACTTTCTCGATTCTCCAAGCATCCAGCGTATTGAAATACTTTACTTCTCCTTGTGGACTTGTCCACTCGCGACCGCGCAAGTTAAAGGAAACTTCTACCTGCTCTCCTTCGTTAATTCCATCGAGCATTGAGCATTTATCTTGCACCGCTTGGAAAATGATATCCTGTGGGTACATGCTTGATGCATCGTTGATAACGAACTCTCTCTTCGCGAATTTCTCAGTTACTTGTACAGTATCCTTGATCAATTTTACGCTTCCTGTTAATTTGAACATAATATTAATTGTTGTGTTTGTTTTTGCTATCCATTGTTGAACGCAAGCAAGGTCATCCATGCTTCGTCCAGTTTATTTTCTTCTAATAATTTTTGAGCTCTGTTGTGAAGTTCCAACTCCAGCTTACTCGGCTCATCTTCCAACGAGATGAAAAGATCGCTCAATTCGATCAATTTGTATTCGTTGACATCCGTTTCATTCGGCAATTCTTCAATCCCTGCCAATTGACCAAGGTTGTTTCCAGTTAAGACTGAACTCGATCGAACATCTTCAGGCAAGCTGTCAAATCCAATTCCAATTGAGGTAATCGGTTTTGTGATTTCGAACATCGATCCTTCATCAGCGCGGCAGTACCAGTTTCCACCCATGCGCGAAACGAGATCAATTTTGTGCTGATCCACCATTCCTTTTTCATCGAGAATTTCTTCCTTCAGATGGATGCGTTGTACTTCGCAAATGACCAAATTTCCAGCTCCGCCTTCGTTACCGAGTTCTTTTACTTCAATCACTTTGCATTCAAACTGCACGGGCGATTCCGCAACTCGCTTCGGTTGGATGGTTTCTGAATCCAAGGATGTAAATCCAGCTTTTTCGAATTCACTCACGCCTGAAGCGAACGGTGAACTCGCTAAACTCATCTGTTGAACGATGTCGTAATTCACGATGTTGATCACAACTTCGGGAACTTCCTTCACATTGTTGTAAGTGTCCTTCGTTTGATTCGTTCTTCCACTGCGTGCAGGAGAAAAAACCATAATCGGAGGATTCGCACTGAAAACATTGAAAAAACTAAATGGCGCCAAATTATCATTCCCATCTGCATCAACTGTTGAAGCAAATGCAATCGGTCTAGGTCCAACTGATCCCAACAAATAATGATGGAGTTTTGGAACTGGAATTTCTGATGGATTGATTGTAACCATAATGTTTTTACTGCGACTACAAATGTACGACGTTTTCGCGCGATTTCATCTAGTGGAAATAAAGACTTATTCACATTTTTATTGAAATGTCAACGAGTTTCACGCCCGCGTTTTTCTTTTTCGGATGTTCGGTTTCTAAAAATCGGAACGAATTTGATCCGACGCGATTTGAAACCTGTAAATGTAGGCTAGTTTGCTCCCGTAGAAGAGATTACTGTTTTTCTGAAACTTCATTCTTGATTTTGAATGCTTTCGAATCTCAAGTTTTACTCAAAATGAGAGATGTGACTATTTTAATTGGATTGAACCAAATTCGATTCAAAAATTATCTCCATCTTTAAACGATCTCAACGCTTATTGCAAGAGAGCATAAACCAATCGATAAATTAACCCATTATGAAAAAGATCTTATCAATCGTCATGCTTGCACTGGCATCGCTTCAGGCGAATGCGCAATGTGATTCTATTCAAATCCCCTCAGATTATAGCTTGTCGAGTGATTTGATCATGAGTGGAACCTACGTAATCAACGGAACGTTTACTGTTCAGGCTGGAGTTACTGTTACCATCACTTCTCATGAAACGAACGGTTGCGGTGAGTTGAAAATCTACGCAAAAGACATCGTGGTTGAAGGAACAATTGACGGAAGTTATGCAGGTTACGTTGGAGGAGATGGAGGCGTTCGAGGTGCTTTAGTTTCCAGTGCAACAGGTCATGAAAGTTCACTTTCTTCGTGTAACGATCCAGGGAATACAGGGAATATTAGTGTTGAAGGCGGATTTGGAGGCGTAAACGGAACAGGTCCTGGAATGGGCTTGGCTGGTGCTGATGGAGATGATGGCTCAGGATCGAAACAATATTGTGGAAACACCCAAGACGAAGCAGGTGTGATCGGTGGAGCTGGAGGCTCTGGTGGTGGTGCAGGTGGATCTTACGGTGGTGTTGCAGGATCTGGTGGCGATGGCGGTGCTGGATCAGTATCGACCGTTACAGACAATTTACCAATTGAAGGCACGTATCCTGTGGTTGGTGGAAATGGTGGAAATGGAGGATCAACTTCTCCAGTTTACGGAACGGCAACGGAAAGAGATATTGATTTGGGCTCTGGTGGAGCTGGATCAGGAGCGGGCGGACGTTCATTTTACCTCGGAACAAACGGTTCAGCTGGAGGTACAGGTGGAGGAATGGTTTTCTTGAAGGCGGATAGTTCAATTGTGGTCTCTGGTACCATTCTCGTATTTGGAGAAGACGGCGGAGATGGCGGAAATGGTGGAGGTGGAGACGCAACCTTAGACTGCTGTTCAGATGCCTGCAATGGATGCGACGAGCGAACATTTAGCACAGGGGCTGGAGCAGGTTCTGGAGCTGGCGGCGGATCAGGCGGTGGAATTTTCATTGAATCAACAGGGTCGGCAGATATTACAGGAAACTTAGTGGCTTACGGAGGTGCTGGCGGAGACGCTGGAATCGGTGGAGACGGAATTAACTGCATCTACGAGGATTTCTTCTGTGGTGATCAATCGATTACAACTGGTGGAGGAAACGACGGAGCTGCTGGAGGCGGCGGAAGCGGTGGACGTGTGAAAATCTACGTTGCTGATTGCGCCGATGCGAACATCAACCCGACAGTCGATATTGGTGGTGGGACTGGTTTTGGAACTAGCGGACAAGGAACGTACGAAGAAGTGTGCGGTTATGTTGGTTTGAATGAAGGTGAAATCTCAATCGGTTGGACGATTTTCCCGAATCCAGCGAATGAATTTGTTGCTAT
Source organism: Crocinitomicaceae bacterium (assembly GCA_029252405.1). Lineage (GTDB taxonomy): Bacteria > Bacteroidota > Bacteroidia > Flavobacteriales_D > Crocinitomicaceae > UBA4466. The sequence goes on along the minus strand of JAQXBM010000006.1, from coordinate 5,696 downwards.
TTCCATTCATTCAGGATACGATTTTGCATCGAACGGAACCGTAGAAATTTTCAATGCTCTTGGACAAGTTGTCATTTCCGAACAAGTGCTTAATCCAACAATGAAATTATCGATCTCAGATTTGAACTCAGGTGTCTACACGGTGCGTATCACAACTGATTCATCAACAGAAATAAAGAAACTAATGAAACGATGAAAAAACTACTACTCCTACTTTTTCTTTACCCTACACTAACCTTTGCGCAAACGAGTATCACACCCCTCGATTGCGTGGAACCTTTTTATCACAACGTCGCTTCTGGTGATCCGTTAAGCGATCGCGTCATTATTTGGACGCGCGTCACACCGGACGATTTTACAGTCCCAGTTACCGTCAATTACATCGTTTCGCTCGATTCCAACATGACGAATGTCATCACGCAGGGGACAGTAACAACTGATGCAACGGTCGATTACACAGTAAAAGTCGACGCTACGGGACTTCAACCTGACACATACTACTTCTACGAATTCGAAGCACTCGGAAAATACAGTCCACGCGGAAGAACGAAAACGGCACCATTAGAAACGGCTGCTGTGGATAGTTTAAGATTCGCTGTGGTCTCATGTGCAAATTTGGAAGCGGGATATTTCAACGCCTACGAAGCACTTGCTCAGCGCAACGATTTTGAAGCCGTTTTGATGCTAGGAGATTACATCTACGAGCACGAAGAAGGAGGATATGCCCCGAATTCAAACGTCGATCGCGTGTTTGAACCCACCCACGAGATTTTGACTTTGGACGATTACCGTCTGCGCTATTCTGTCTACCACATGGACCAGGCATTGCAGAAATTGCATCAAAATTTCCCGTGGATTTGTGTTTGGGATGATCACGAATCAGCCAATGATGCGTACCAAGACGGTGCTCAAAATCACAACTTGGGAGAGGGACTTTGGGCGGATCGCAAATTAGCGGCGCAAAAAGCATTTTTCGAGTGGTTACCCATTCGGGCGAAAGCACCATCAAACTATGAGATTTTCAGAAAATTCAATTACGGAAACCTTGTGGATTTAATCATGGTGGATACGCGCTTGCACGGAAGGGAAGAGCAGGGCGTGAACGAAAGTGATCCGAATAGAACAATGCTCGGAACGGATCAATATGCTTGGCTCGAAAATGAGTTGGACAGCAGTAATGCACAATGGAAAGTACTTGGAAATCAGGTGGTGTTTGCTCCAGTGGAAGTTTTTGGGGTTCCGATCAACAATGATGCTTGGGACGGATATCCAGCGGAACGACAAAATTTGATGGATTTCCTCGTGCAGAATAGCATTGAAAATTTCACGGTAATCACAGGAGATATCCACACAAGTTGGGCTTTCAACCTTGAAAATGGATCGACGAATGCGGGAGTTGAATTTGTAACGCCTAGTATTACGTCGCCAGGTTTACCAATCAATGCAGGACCGCTTTTACAAATCGAGAATCCGCACATTAAATTCGTTGAGCTAACGAGTCATGGATTCCTCATGTTGGATGTCAATTCGCAACGCATTCAATCTGATTGGTATTTCGTGAATACCTTGGATAACATCGACGCAGGCAACAGCTGGGAGAAATCGCTTTACAGCATGGATGGTGACATGGATCTTCAGGATGCATCGGGTCCATCGACGGCTTCAGATGCGTACAACGTTGATAGTGCACCACAATGTCCTCGCGCAACCTCTGAGCTCGAAGAAAACTACCTCGGTTTGGTTGGAGTGTATCCAAATCCAGTCACAGATAAATTGACGGTGCACTATGCATGGTCGAATCACGGTGAGCACACGATTGAAGTGTGTGATTTGAATGGTGGGGTAATGATGAAGGAGACGAGTATTACTGTTCCGCTGCATTCGGCAAACAAAACCTTCGATGTTTCTAGCTTGAAAGCAGGGGTTTATTTGTTGAAAATAACTGATTCAAAAGGCAACATAAGCTCAACTAAATTCATTAAAGAATAGCAAGGGAAGCACCGAATGGAAGATTTTCTAAGAAAATTTCAAAATCAAACTAAGGTTTTTAGAATTTCTTCATATCTTTGCAACCCATTTTGAATGGAATAACTAATGCTCTCAGACAAACGAGTCGAATTTAGAGCAATGCGGATGTGGTGAAATTGGTAGACACGCTAGACTTAGGATCTAGTGCCGCGAGGTGTGTGGGTTCGAGTCCCTCCATCCGCACGAAAATTGAAATGGTATAAGACAGCTTATACCATTTTTTGTTTGTACAAAGAAAAAGTAAAAGAAATGAATGTAGTTCGCGAAGACATCGATGCGTTGAACGCAGTACTCAAGATTGAGGTGAAGCCTGAAGATTATCAGGACAAAGTAAATGAGACGCTTAAAGACTATCGTAAGAAAGTGAATATGCCAGGATTCCGTCCAGGTCACGTTCCAATGGGATTGATTCAAAAGCAATACGGAAGTTCTGTATTGGCTGAAGAATTGAACCGTGTAGTGAACGATTCACTTCAAAAGTACCTTACTGAAAACAGTGTTGAGATCCTTGGAAATCCAATTCCAAAGGAAGATCACGAAGTAGAAGGTGACTTCAAAAACCCTTCAGACTTCACATTTGCTTACGAAATTGGTTTGGCCCCTGAGGTTGACGTTAAGTTGAGCGGAAAGAACAAATTCGATTACGTAAAGGTGAAAGTTGACGATACACTGATTGACAAACAAATTGACGATTTACGTCGCCGTTACGGGAAATTGACTTCAAGTGAGAAGGTTGCTGACAACGATCTAGTAATGTCGCAGTTTGTTGAGTTGAACGATGACGAGTCGATCAAAGAAGGTGGAATCTTGCATTCTTCAACGGTTTCAATGGAATTCGTTGAGAACAAGAAAGTGAAGAAAGAGTTAACAGGAAAAGAAGTAGGGTACAAGACAATTGTAAACCCAACGGATGTTTCTCGCGGAGGAAAAGACACAGCAGCAATGTTGGGTGTTTCTGAAGACGAGTTGGCAGGACTTTCTGAGAAATTCCAAATGACGATCACAGAGATCAAAGGAATGGAATTGGCTGAATTGAACGAAGAATTGTTCGATAAGTTATTCGGACCTGGAACGGTAAAATCTGAAGATGAAATGCGTGAGCGTGTTACAGCTGATTTGGGTGGAATGTTCGTAAACGATTCTGATCGCATGTTGACGCAAACTATCTACAACGACTTGTTAGAGAAAACAAAAATTGATCTTCCAGATGGATTCTTGAAACGTTGGATTAAAATGTCGAACGAGAAAGAAATTTCGATGGAGCAAATCGAAGCAGATTACGAGAACTACGCGAAAAGCCTCAAATGGCAATTGATTCAAGGGAATATCTTCAAAGCGAACGATATCAAATTGGAGAACGAAGAAGTTATCGAATACACAAAGGGATTGTTGGTAAGCAACTACGCTCAATATGGAATGCCTGCACCAGAGGACGAAGAATTGACGAAATCAGCGATGCAAGTATTGCAAAACCGCGAAGAAGCAAATCGTGTATACGATATGTTGGCAGAGCGCAAATTGACGAGTTACTTCAAGGAAACTGTGAAGTTAAAAGATAAAGAGGTGTCATACGACGAGTTTGTTGAATTGGCAGGAGCTCAGAACCAATAGGTTCGATTTACTTAATTTTAGATCCCTCGACAGCAATGTCGGGGGATTTTTTTGTTTGTTAGTTTAGGCTGAATGAGTGGTGATTTGAAGTTGTACTGAGCGCTTAATGGCTGAAGCTGATCAAATCTCCTTAATTGATCAAAACTATTCCTAACTTTAGAATTGAACGGTTGGTCCGTAAAAACGTAGATTATGATAAAGTATTCGTCCCTTTTCTTCATTTTAGTCGCCTATCAAACCCTTTCCTTCGCTCAAACCTATGCGTCCAATGGAATGGTGGTTTCAGATAATGCCGAAGCATCAAAAGTGGGGGTGATATTCTGAAGAAAGGAGGGAATGCGATCGATGCTTCCATAGCGACGGCTTTTGCACTCGCCGTTACTCATCCGCAAGCTGGGAACATCGGAGGAGGAGGAGGAGGATTCATGGTCTATATGAATGATTCTTCGAAAGTCATCACGATAGATTTTCGCGAAATGGCTCCGATAAACGCGAGCTCGGACATGTTTTTGGATGAGAATGGCCAACTTGTTCGCGGAAGTAATCACAATGGAGCGTTATCAGTAGGTGTTCCTGGAACTATGGCTGGTTTATATTTAGCGCATCAAAAATACGGTTCCTTGCCATGGAAAGAGTTGGTTCAACCATCGATCGATTTAGCACAGAATGGCGTTGTTTTGAGCTATGCGTTCGCCTCGCATGCAGAAGGAATTGAAAACTCGAATGCTCCCGATTTCCTAAAAACCTTATACCTAGATCATGCTGGAGTGCCGTTAACATTTGGAGATATCTGGAAACAAGCAGCGCTCGCCAATACCTTGAAACTCATTCGAGATAAGGGTCGTGACGGCTTTTACAAGGGTGAAGTAGCCGAGGAAATTGCTCGCTACATGAAAGCCAACGGTGGCATCATCTCCAAGCAAGACCTCTTGGAATATGAGGCAATTGAACGCGAGCCAATGTCAGGAACGTACGACGACTATCAAATTTATTCCATGGCACCACCGAGTTCAGAAGGTGTTGCGATGATTGAAATGCTCAACATTTTGGAACAAGTCGATATGGATGATGTTCAATTCAATTCAACGGAGTACGTTCACCTAGTGGCAGAAGTTATGCGCCGCGCATTTACGGATCGTGCCGAGCATCTTGGTGATCCCGATTTCAACTTGGAAATGCCCTTGGATAAATTGACATCTAAGGAGTTTGCGACAACTCGACTTCAAAACATCGATATGGCGCACGCTTCTGAAAGTGATTCTTCGCGTTTCGGGCAGATCTACGATGGTACCAATACGACACACTTTTCGGTTATTGACAAAGATGGAAATTCTGTATCGGTCACCTATACCTTGGAACAGTCCTACGGATCAGGTATGGGAAGCGAGAAACTCGGATTCATTTTCAACAATGAAATGGGCGATTTCAATCCACAGCCTGGTTACACGAATTCTGGATGGTTAATTGGGACGGACGCGAATGTGATCGCACCCAAAAAGCGTATGTTATCCAGTATGATGCCAACAATTATTGCAAAAGATGGCAAACCTGTTTTGATCATTGGAAGTCCGGGAGGTCGAACGATTATCAACACCGTTTTTCAGACCGTTCTGTGCTTTTTGGAGTATGACATGTCCATCAGCGAATCAATTGAAGCCATGAAAATTCATCATCAATGGTTGCCCAATACATTGGTATATGAAGAAAACAAACTTTCGCCAGATACCATTGAAGCATTGAAGTTAATGGGGCACAAACTTCAAAGCCGAAAGTCCTTGGGACGCTTGATGGGTATCGCTATCGATGTTGAGAACGGAGTGTACGTTGGCGCGTATGATTCTTCGAGTCCAGATGGAGGAGCGTTTGGTTATTGATGCATGATTGATTTCTGCTCCGACAAACAAATTTCAGACCTGCCCATTTCGAATAGGGAACATGTGTTATTAATACTTTATTCGTTAGCTATTAAGCATTATCTTTATCTGAAATAAAACGCATTGCGTTTATAAACAAGTTAGTAACAATTGAAAACCACAATAGGTAATGATAAAAACGAT
>JAQXBM010000060.1 GCA_029252405.1 Crocinitomicaceae bacterium | reverse complement strand
TTAATATTATAACATATACCATCATGGTTATTCCCCTTTAAACGCCCTCTGTAAAAGGCTATTAAATAATTCTTCCGCTTTTTCCAAACTTTGTTGCGCTTGGGCTTTTTGTGTTTCTATTTGGAGAACTCGCTCTGCGAATTGGTTTTGGAGATTAATAGGTGGATATGGAAATTTCAGTTCATTCAATACCCCCGTATTCATATGTGTAAAACCTCCTTCTGCACCTGTTTTTAAACGACCAATTCGTTCTTTAAAATAAGTCATTGCAATTGTAAAGAAGACCGGTAACAATGTGTTCTTATTCAATCTTAATCTTATCAAATTTGTACTAATAATTGACTTCTTATGGCTTGTCTTTACTACACACATTTTACCCACTGTCCCAGCTCGAGAAATAATTATATCGTCATTCTTGACGGAGTATGACTCCAATGAATAGTACTTATCTTCAGAAATCCAAAGCTGAATATCATTTAATAATTTCCCCTTTTTGGAAATATTATCCATATTCCACACAGCAATTCCTTCATCAACAAACTCATCCTTTTTTAAAGCTCCTCCAAATGGACCACATTTAGTTCCCTCTTTTTCATTTAAATAAAAGTCCTTCAGTATTCTGATATCAAACCCTTTCGGATTCGTAACCGGATCCCCGAACATCTCCAAAAAAAAACTTTGGGTGAGTTCATCGTATTTTTCTAAGAGTGCTTTGGTCTTTTGGCGGTAGGCATCTGCTGCATCTAAAATGGATGCTATCTTTTTTTGTGTTTCGAGGGGAGGGAGAGGGAGATCAATTTCTCCAATCTTCTTTCGCGTGATCCTTTGTCTTGTTGTTCCAGTAACTTGACTCCCAATTTGACTTCTGATTATGGGCGAGTTTATTCCATACATCACATATTTAGAATCTTGCTTATCTGTTAATCTAAGAATCCCTATATCGACAACAGTAACAAATTTATTATCCTCATCGAATGGAAACAGACAGGCTCGACCAATTGGATCAGGCATTCGTGCAATTAAGATGTCCCCTTTTTTCAAGTAAGTACACTTCAATCTAGAAGCTGTTTCTGCATTCATGAACCTACTTGACTTATTGATGAAGTTTCCATCACCAATATCAGCAAGCTGCACTAATCGCACTTCCCCATCTGGATCTTGGTCTTTTGATTCAACCCAGTCTCCATCACTAAACAATCCTCCTACTGCTAGTTCCTTAATTTTCATCCTAACAACTCTTCTAACTGTTTCAATGCTTCATTTCGTTCCTTGTCCAATTGCTTGATATCCGCAATAATTTCACTTGGTGCTGCATATTCAATTTCTTCGTAAACAATTTCCTTGTAACGGTTAATGGATAAATCCCAATCGTTTTCTTCAATTTCTGAGAACGGAACTAGGAAAGATTTGTCGGTTCTTGCTCGCTTGGCTTCCCCTTCCTCCACTTCGAGAGCCTCAGTGTTCGTCAGGGAATGGAAACGCTCAATGATATCTGGAATGTCGTTGTCTTTTACTTCGGAACGTTTATCGTCTAAGCTATAGCCATCTGCTTCCATGTCGTAGAACCACACATTGTCTGTACCGCCACTGTTTGTTTTGGTAAAGAGCAAGACCGCAGTACTTACCCCAGCATAGGGTTTAAACACACCACTAGGCATGGAGATCACCGCTTCCAGTTTTTGCTTCTCAATAATTTCCTGTCGGATCTGTTTGTGTGCTTTCGAACTACCAAACAACACACCATCGGGTATAATCACCGCACAACGCCCGCCTGTTTTTAACATGCGCAACATCAAGCCCAAAAAGAGCAACTCTGTTTTCTTGGTTTTCACCATTTTGAGAATAGAACCTTCTACTGCATCGTAATCCAAACTTCCCTTAAATGGAGGATTGGCGAGAATTAAGCTGTATTTCTCACGGATTTCATTTTCCTCACTCAAGGCATCCACTTTTGTCAACTGCGGGTTTTCCATGCCGTGCAATTGCATGTTCATGGCGGCAATTTTTACCATCCCTGGATCATTTTCCAATCCGTTGAACATCTTGTCGTTGTAATGTGCTCTGAATTCAGGTTCTAAGAACCAATCTTGGTGGTTGTCGTGAATGTATTCTCCAGCTGCCACCATGAATCCTGCGGTACCACATGAAGGATCGCAAATAACGTCGTCTTTCTTCGGTTGCGTCATTTCTACCATCATTTTGATGATATGTCGCGGCGTACGGAATTGTCCGTTTGTTCCTGCAGATGCAAGCTTCGAAAGCATGTATTCGTAGAGATCGCCTTTGGTATCTCTGTCGTCCATTTGAATCTTATCAATCATCTGAACTACTTGATCCAATAAACGTGGTGTTGAAATCAAGAAGGTTGCTCCTGCCATGTACTCGGTAAACACGCCGCCTTTCTTCCCCAAGCTTTTAAGGTGATCGAAAACGGTCATGTCGCGCTTGGCTGTTGTTGTAGTAAACAACTTAAACATAGATTCTGGTTCCATGTTCTTAAAATGATTCCAACGGAGTTCTTTTTGTGCTTCGGTGAAAACAGGGTTCTCTACAGAACCACCAATCATATTGGCTTTCTTTTCTTCGAGTAATTGTTTTTCGTCTATTCTTCGGATAAAGAGTAGGTAGGTGAATTGCTCAATGACTGACATGGGGTTGGATACGCCTCCTGTCCAAAAGGCTTCCCATATTTTATCTACTTGTGATTTTAAATCTCCTGTTATCATTTTATGCTATTCTTTCGCGTGATATTTCTTTGTTCAATTCTTCAGCTCCTAAGTTAATTATTCTCTTCGCTATTTCAGATAAATCTTCAATACTCCCATCCGCACAACTTCAGCTCCTTCTCCACCGCCTCTTTCTTTGTGACTTTCAAAATTTCATGCGTGCATCGCTTAATGCCACGACACTCCTTCGTGTAATGATAGGCAACAGCATTTTCGGAATCACAGATGTAGACTTTGGTATCATCGCTTACAGAAAGCAATGTGACAAGTGCAGAAACGAGTAGTATTTTGAGCATGTGATTAGGCTTGAGTACTAAAACTAATCTTTATAAGAGAAAATGTCAAGGTTAGTGACCACTAGAAAGTTGAAGTTACGTTTTTGACGCAGGAACTGAACGGATTTGGGAGTGACGGTGTGAGTGGACTTCGGATTTCGAGAGCCTCAATCTACTCAGTCAACTTTGATTTAATAAGGCACAACAATCTCCACCAACTTCGGAGTAAACGCTTCCAAGGTCGGATTCTCCACCAAACTCAAAGAAACATCATTGTCAAAACCAAACGAATGGGCATTATTCGAACGGTAGGCAATCGCTCTAGCGAGGAAATCACAATACTCATCGGACAACTGGCTCTCGCCCGTCTTTTGCCACAAATAATCCGAAGCTATGTTCTTCGCAAGCAAATATCGGTACATGTAAATTCTCAGTTGGCGCGGAGTGACGCTCACGCTCAATTTATTCGAATACTTGTTCAAGACTTCCAGTTCTTTTTCCAACAGGAAATACTCCGATTGCGACTCAATGTACTCGCGCGGATTCGCTTCTGGGAAGATCAGGTCATCCGCTGGTGCATCTTGTGGTTTTGGCTGAACTCCTTCCTCAACATCATCTTCAACAGGTTCGGTAGGTGTGACGCGCTCCAAAATATCGTTGTTGATGGCGTAATTTCTCAGAATGACACCTTGCTCCTCTTCATTCAATTTCGGCAATTTGATGCCCGCAATGAACAATTTGTCCATGTATTCCTCCACGAGATTTTTGGAGAATGTTTGGTCCTCGAATTTGAAGTTTCGGTACTTGAAATTGATGGCGCGATCGAGGAGTTTTTCATCCACGGCGACTAAAACCACAATTCGTTTGATTAATTCGTCATCGTCGAGCATTACGCGTAAAGCGTCCATCACACTGATGATTTTCTCCTCTTGGCAGCGGTCAATATCATCCACAAAAAGGAGCAAGCGCTTTCTGATTTTTCCGCGAGGCGCATTTTTGAGCCAATGCTGAACCAAGTCAATGAGTTCCTTTTGAATTTCCGATTGAATCCCCAAAATTTCATTGTAATTGTGCAGCGAGGTATAGGCTTCAACCGTCGTTTTCACGGGTTGATAGAATCTCCAGTAAATGTAAACTGCCTGCAACACACCCACAGCCCCACCGAAAATTGTCACGAGCCACTTGGCCACTTCAAATTTAACCGCAGTGGAGACCATGTAGGTCAGAATGGTCGTAACAATCAAGTTGAAAATGATGCTCACCAAGGGAAACCATCCTTTTCTGGCGATGTTTAAGCTGAAGGTTTTCCAGAACTTCTGCCAGCGGTTGGCTTTGCCAATGTAGCCTTCAAGCAAAGAATCGTACAAGTGCGCCCAAATGGTTTCGGTTTCTTGGTATTTCCACGCGTTGAAGGTATAATGTTCGTATTCGAAGCGAAGGTCTTTGTTGTCGTCGATGTGATCGCGCATTCGGTTGTACAGGAAGGTCTTCCCTCTTCCCCAACTCCCAAAAATTCCGATCATTTGACCTTTGTTTTTGTCGAGGTTATCAATGACACCTGTAAGTTCACGTGCGATGAGTGAAACTTCCAATTTGGGTTCTACAATTTCATCGATAGAGATTTTTTGACGGGCTGCTGCCCCGAGTTTTGGAGGAAGCAGTGCTGTGTCGAAATCTGTTTTTAGCTCAACTTTGAAATAGTTTTTAAAAATGAGCTCATTGGCAAGTTCGTATTCCTCGCTTGGGATTTGGACACACGTCGAAGGATCATTGGGAGTCCACCATTTCTTTGAGCCGGAGAAGGAATGATCAGAAATAGCATCGTAGATGAATCGGTATTTGCGTTTCTTCCAACCTTTATCTTCGGGATACTCGTAGTCTTCAATGACATCATCCACGAACTGACCAATTAACAAGAAGCGTGAATTTCCCCAGCAGAGATAGAACAGATCCCCAGGCTTGGCTTGCTTAAAGCTTTCATATTGAGTAGCATCTCCGCGACCTTTTGGTCCAGTATCTTCATGCACAACTACAATATTTTGATCGATACAGTATTGAATTTCTTGTAGGGATGGAAAGAACTTTGTGCCGTGAGAAATTTTGAAGATTTTATTCGTCTTCACACCCAATTCACGATAGCGCACTTCGCTAGGATCATTCGTATCCTCAATCACTTTGTCCTTTAACGCGTTGAAGAAGCTTTCCACTTGACTTTCCATGTCATCGGAATCCTCAATTTTTCGCGAACTGATGAAATGATCTTTTAGGCGATCGTAGAGGTGACAGATCAATCCGCGGTAGTCGATTTGGATGAACATTTGCACAGCCGTTGTCTGCTTTGGATTTGATTTGTTGTAAATCGCCATCCACACGTTGTCGGAACCGAAGTTTCGTGGTCCTTTGAAATCGACGACGAAGGGTTTTGCGACATGATCTCCAAGATCCAATTTGGCGATGAGTTCATTTCCAAATTCGCGCATCATCTCTTTGATGTTGAAGGTCAATTCTTCGCTGATAATTGGAAACAAAATCGAGAAATGTCCCCAAGCCTTGAAGCTGTTTTTTTCTGCTGCGTTGTTTTCCTGCTCGATCATGTTCTCGAGCATTTCTTTGGTCACTTTTGTGCCGTCTTGAAGGAGTTTGATTATTCTCCAACGCATGAAATTAACCGGTTTCCCTTCGCTTCCTTGGTAGGTTGACGCAAGTGATTCCAGCTTATCCTTGGATATTTTATTGATATCAGTGAACAGTTCATCTTCACTCAATTTAAGGCTGTACAATCGCGATGCCTCGTATTTGATATCTGATATTTTGAATCTGAAATTATCCATTTATGCGTCCATTAATTGAAGAGTGCGGTCAAGCGTTTTATTCACGAATACAATATAGTTAGATAGGTCGTAAAGTATCTACGTGTTTGAAATAAGTTGATGTTCGAAGTTAAAAAAAGTAATGATTGAACGGAAGAACTGATTAATTAGATGAGAGAAAATGCTGAAACTTTTCCGTGAAGATCAGTTCAAAATGTAGAAGAAGACCGATCCTTGATCCACACATCAAAAGGGCGAAGGAATGATTTGATGTTGTCAGGATTAGCTCCTTTCTGTCGCTGAATATTCATCATCCATCGGATGATGGATATTTCAAACAGGTTTGTTTCACGTCGGGATTGTAGATCCATCCTTGATGAACTTCAGGTCAAACAGGTTTGAATGACGAGAAACAAAAAAAGCACTCCATCTGGAGTGCTTTTTGTGACCTCGTCAGGGCGTAGTTCAAACTTTTTAGAGGATATTGAGAAACTATTCAAAACGGATGTTCCTTAATATCATTAACTGCAGGATCGATATAAAGAAGAGCCAAACTCATAAGGAAAACGATAGAGCCTTTCTCATGACGTTCAGGTCCCTCATCTAATAAAGAATCGAGAGCTTTTTGGAAATAACCTTCTACATCTGCTTTTAAAGCATCTTTATTTCAGGTAATAAAAAAACTTGAAAAACCTATAATGATTCGTGGTGAAAAACGAAATTCGTACTCAATAAATGACTCAAGATAGAGCGTCTGCTATCACTCCAAACTACCGATCAATGATACCATTTCTACTTCTTTCAACTTGCCGTCTACCCCCCATCCAAAGCACCGAAAAATAGACGGCATTCAGAAAAATATTCAATACTGAATGAACAGACCAGTTGAAAAAGTTATTGAAATTAACGTACTGTTTGGCATCCAGAAGAACAAGAAATGTCACGGTGAAATAGATCAAGAAGCCGCAAGACAGATAAAAATATGGTTTCAACAAATGCCGTTCTTTGGGTAGTCTTTGAAAGAATAAAAAAAGGAAAAGTAGCACATACATTAGGATAACAATATGCTCCAAACCTCTCTGTATCGAGTTAAAGCTATTCAAATATTCGAACCTAAATAAGGTATAAAGTGACAAGGAAAGAAAGACTACACCGAGTCCAATTATTCCATATCGAACCAGACGAATCGACCTAAAGAGATAAAAATATAACAGTGAAATGCAGACGAATTCGATATAGGTA
>JAQXBM010000038.1 GCA_029252405.1 Crocinitomicaceae bacterium | reverse complement strand
TTATTTCATTTTTTTTTATGGAATAGTGTTTCATCCCTCATCTTACTATCAAACACCTTAATTAAAAATCTGATACAGATGAAAAATGCACTAATAATAATCGCCTTAATAATCGCCGGACAAGTTTCCGCACAACAGGCACTCGGAGAAGTAACAGGATACATTTTCGAATACGACACAAAGATCGGAGCACTTGACGCGAAAGTTGTCATTGATGATATTGGAAGCTTATACCAAGCGAAAGCAGATATCGACGGAAGCTTCAGGATTTCAGCAATTCCAGCAGGAATTTACTTGGTCGATATTTACTACCAAGGAGATACGATGCAAAACATTCAAATCGAAGTTCCGATGAACGGTATTGCAAGAATGGGAGACATCAACTTCGATGGTGGGGTTCAAAAATTGGGAGTGATTAACGTTATTGCCAACAGAGACGAAATAGTCATGATTGACGGAAACTTACCTGTTAAGGAAATCTCTGCAAAGGAAATTGCAAAATCTCCAGCCAAGTTTGATCTTAAAGCTTTGATCACATCAATTTCATCCAATGTGCAACAAGCGGCCGATGGTTCTTTGACAATTCGAGGAGCGAGAAAAGGAGACATGATCTACATGGTTGATGGAATCAAAGTTCGTGGAGACGCAGGTCAAATCCCTAGTGCCGGAATCGGATACATGCAAGTATACACAGGAGGACTTCCAGCAAAATACGGAGATACTCTCGGTGGAGTCGTGGTCATCGAATCGAAGAGCTACTTTGATTTATACCGAGCATGGGAAGCTGAGCAAATCAGAAATGGAAACATGTAATCTTAAATAACAATTAACGTCAGAGCTGCTTTCGGGTGGTTCTGACCTTTTTGGTTAAGTAAAGTTCCAATCATGAAAACAATTCTTCTCTTTTCGCTATTAATCCTTGGGCATTTAGTGCATGGCCAAATGGGTGAGTTGAGAGGTACCGTGAAAGATGGCTCAGGAGAAGTTCTTCCATTCGTAAAGGTTCTCGTTTATAAAGGCAACACGAATGAATCTGAACTGGCTGCAGGAATGACTACCGATTTCGATGGGAATTTTCGAATCGTTCCATTGCAGCCTGGTAATTATGACATCGTAATCACTGATTACAGTTTTGAGATGGACACATTACGATTGTCAGCTGTTGAAATAAAAGTAGACCACATTACCAACCTAGGAGAAATTGAAATGAAAATGTTAGTTCACCACGAATTGGATCGAATACCAATAATCCCGCATCCAACGCGTGAGATTGAGGTGGATCCATTTGGAAGAGCAATAAAAATTGATCCAGAAGATATACGAAGACCCTAACGTGCGTTAATTGCGCATAGAGCAAGTTCTAGTCAATCCTATATTGAAAGAGCGGAAGTAAACTAACTAATAACCTCCTTAATAGAAGCGTTTACTTCATTCACATAGGATTTTAGAGCTTGCTCATTTTCTTTTTTCAAGATCATTAACTTGTCATCCGATTGGATCACAATGTAGTCCTCTAAGCCGTCAATAACTGCTGTTTTTCCTTTTGGAATGTTCACGATGCAGTTCTTTGCATCAAACAAATGCACCTGATTTCCAACAACCGCGTTTCCGCTGTCATCTTTGTCGAGGTGAGTATCCAAACTTCCCCACGTTCCTAAATCCGACCAATCGAAATTAGAAAGTACGATATCGATGTTTTTTGCGTGCTCCATTACCGCGAAGTCAATGGAAATGTCTTCACAAGTTGCGAAACAATGATCAACATAATCTTGCTCGGTAGCGGAGTTGTATTGACTCATATCTCCACAGAACAAATCGTACAATGCTGGCTGAAAAGCTTTTAACGCGTCCAAAACCGTTTGCGATTTCCAAATGAAGATCCCAGAGTTCCAGTAGAAATTTCCAGCTGCAACAAATGTCTTTGCCGTTTCCAAATCCGGTTTCTCTCTGAATTGTTTTACAGGAAGAACGTCTTTAGCTTTCAGGTTGTCGTTTTGTTCAAATTCGATGTATCCATAACCTGTATCAGGGCGGGTAGGTTGAATTCCAATAGTCGCAATTCGTCCTTGTTCCGCAGATCCAATTGCTGCTTGAATTGTTGCTGAGAAATTATCTTGTTGCAAAATCAAGTGATCTGCTGGTGAGATAATCAAGTTTGCTTCTGGATTCAACGCGTGAATTTTTGCTGCTGCGTACGCAATACAAGGTGCTGTATTTTTGCGCTCTGGCTCCGTCAAAACTTGTTCTGGACGAATGCCTGGAAGTTGTTCCAAAACAATCGATTTGTATTCCTTGTTGGTAACGATGTAAATGTTCTCTGATGGCGAAACGTGCTCCAAACGATCAAACGTCATTTGCAACAAGGATTTTCCCATTCCGAGAATGTCCAAAAACTGTTTTGGGTATTGTGGTGTTGACATTGGCCAAAATCGACTTCCGATTCCACCTGCCATGATAATGCTATAATTGTTCTTCATCTTCTAAATGTTCTACATGAGCCAATGCGCTCACTAAATATTGTCGCTGGGAATCGAGATCGGTACACAAATACCTTGTTCGCCTCAAATTTCCCTTCTCAAACGTCTTTCCGTTGAGGGCAAAGGTACTGTTTTTAGGTAATTTCTCGAGAGTGGTAAGGTTATCATTACGTGAATCAAATGTGTGCAAAGTTCGCTGCAATTGCTGATCCGTGCACGACGATGCCTTCATATTTGTTGTCGATTTCAACAACGCAGCGCGCAATACCTCAGGAGTTTCTGGATGATCGATTACAGGCAATAGCAAGCGCGTGTAGTGCAGCTTCCATTCTCTCCCGTGTGGAGCCACGCGATACCCGAACTCCAAATAAACGGTCAAATGAGCAAATTCGTGCAAAGTCGTCACCAAAAACGAATATGGATTCAAGTCACCATTGATCGTGATTTGAGCCTTCCCATGTCTGTTCTTCGCTCGAAAATCGCCCAACTTCGTTTTCCGTGGTTTCACAATTTTGAATTGCACCGTGTGTTCCAGCAACAGGTCAATCACCATCCCCACAAAAGGATCAGGCAAATATCGCTGCAAAATTCGTTCGTATCGAGCCTTTTTCGATTCCATATTCACCCTAAAATTACTGTTTCTCTTCAATCCAGCGCTGATAAATTATCCCAAAAACTTAAATCGCCGAAGCGATCCCTGCGCCTTTTTTCAATACGATTTGGATCGAAATATATGGCGGGAACCAAGAGGTGGCGCGGAGTGCCCCCGAATTGGCAGCCAGGGATGAAAGAAAAAGAAGTCGAGAAAATCAGCGCATTCAGGGCGTTTTTCCTGAATGTACCGCGCGTTAATTGGGCACTTTTTCCGACCGAAAAAAAGTATCAATCACATACATAATTTCGGAATCAAAACTATGCTCCAGACGTCAATAATAATTTCATCTCCACCCCCATCAATCAAACAAAAGATGAACATAAAGACGCAATCTGATGCGAATTCAGAACGATCCACTTGTCATCGTAAAAAATACCGTTAATTTAGTGGCAGTGATTAAAGCCCTTAGAAATATTGGAAAGTACATGATGATGCTTTGGATCGTGTTTTCACGTCCAGAGAAATGGGGGGTCTTCCGCGAGCGTTTGTTTCACGAAATTCACTTCATCGGAATTAATTCCATTCCAATTGTCGCACTGATGTCCATGTTCATGGGAGGTGTAATCGCCTTGCAGACCGCAGCGAATATGACTTCACCTTGGCTTCCCGAATATACCATTGGGTATATCACACGTTCCAGTACCATTCTTGAATTCTCGCCTACAATGATTTCCCTCATTTTGGCAGGAAAAGTTGGATCTAACGTAGCCTCTGAAATTGGAACCATGAAAACCACGGAGCAAATTGATGCCCTCGAGGTTATGGGTGTAAATAGCTTGACATTTCTAGTACTTCCTAAGATTTTGGGAGCGGTATTGTTCTTCCCAATATTGATCATTTTCTCCATGGGATTATCCCTAATGGGAGGATGGCTGTCTTTGGTACTTTCGGAACTTGCTTCAACAGAAACGTATGTAGTCGGAATTCGTTCCTTCTTCATACCCGGAAATATCGTTTACGCCTTGAGTAAAACCGTTGTGTTTGCCTTCTTGATCGTATCGATATCATCTTTCTATGGATATTACACAAAAGGTGGTGCACTCGACGTAGGTAAATCAGCAACAAAAGCCGTTGTTACCGCGAGTATCGCTATTCTGATCGCTAACTTCCTCTTAACACAAATGTTCTTGTTATGATAGAGGTGAAGAATCTAGATAAGTCCTTTGCCGACAAGCAAATTCTTCATGGTATCAATACGGTATTCGAGAAGGGGAAGGTGAACATGGTGATTGGGCAATCCGGTCAGGGAAAATCTGTTCTCACGAAATGTATCGTTGGCTTGCACGAACCAGATGAAGGAGGTCAAATTCTCTATGGCGGAAAGAACTTTACGGAGATGAACCGTAAGGATCGCATGTTGATTCGACAAGAAATCGGGATGCTTTTCCAAGGTTCAGCCTTATTCGATTCAATGACGGTTGAGCAAAATATCATGTTCCCACTGACGATGTTTACCAAAATGTCGAAAAAGGAAAAATTGGATCGTGTTAACTTCTGTTTGGATCGCGTGAACCTTGAAGGACGAAACGGTTTGTTTCCTGCCGAGTGTTCAGGAGGGATGCAGAAACGTATTGCGATCGCACGTGCAATTGCGATGAATCCAAAGTATTTGTTCTGTGATGAGCCAAACTCTGGACTGGATCCAAAAACGGCCATTGTAATCGATAACTTGATTCGCGAGATTACCTACGAATACGATATCACTACGGTGGTAATTACCCACGATATGAACTCGGTAATCGAAGTTGGTGACAACATCATGTTCATCCACGACGGCCGAAATTGGTGGTCAGGAGATCGAAAATCGATTATTACAACAGACAATCAAGAAATCATTGATTTCGTTTATGCATCAGACTTCATGAAGGAGATTCGCTCGTCGATGCAGGAAAAACGCAAATAATATATCCCAATCCGATGGCTCCTCAAGGAATGAACCAATTGGAACAACGTATCTTCTCCATTCAAAAAGAAGCTGATTTTGAACGGGTAGCGCTTGATGTTTATCGATATCAAGTGGAGCACTGCGCAGTTTACCGAGAATACGTTCAACAACTGAATTGGAAAGAACCAAAATCGAGTTCGGAAATACCTTTTTTACCCATCTCTTTTTTCAAAAGTCATCGCATTATTGCCGGAGGTAAAGAAGAGGAAGTGGTTTTTAAAAGCAGTGGGACTGGTGGAGAACGTTCTCAGCATTTCGTTTACAATGCTCAATTATACAAAAGCGCTTTTCGATCAATTTACGCTCAATTTATTGGTGAGATTGAAGAACAAGTTGTGTTAGCGCTGCTTCCGAATTATTTGGATCAAGGCGATTCGAGTTTGGTCTACATGGTCGATGATTTGATCAAACTGAGCAACAATGCAAGCTCTCAATTTCTCTTGAATGATTTGTCAGATGTTGAAGTGCACTACAAAAAAGCATTATCAGAAGGAAAGAAGGTCGTGATTTTTGGAGTCGCCTACTCATTGTTGGATCTATGCGAATTGAATCCCAAGTTAAGCGAAGCCACAATCATTGAGACAGGTGGAATGAAAGGACGACGAAAGGAATTGACAAAACAGGAACTCCACACCTTGCTCAAAGAAGGATTGAATTGTCAAAACATCTCTTCAGAATACGGAATGACGGAACTCTTGTCTCAAGCCTACAGTAACGAGAACGGAATTTTCGAAACCTGCCCTTGGATGAAAATCAGCATTCGAGAGACGAACGACCCTTTCAATTATATCGCCAATGGAAAAACGGGGGGAGTAAACATCATTGACTTGGCCAATCTTTACAGCTGTTCCTTCATTGCGACGCAAGATTTAGGTAGAATCAGTGATGCAGGATTTGAAATAATGGGTCGTTTCGATCATTCTGATGTGCGCGGATGTAATTTATTGGTGGAATGATGGACTGCAGGGTTCGGCTCCCATCTCGACTCCGCTCAATGTCCGACTAAACCTTCGACGCACGGAAAAAACCGAGGGCTGAGCGGAGTCGAAGTCCGAAATCAACACCTCAAAATGAAACAACTTAATAAGCACAGAAATCACTACTTTTAACAAAAAAACGATGGACACTCAAACACTTCTTATTCTCATCGCAATCGGGATTCTCGCGGGAGTCTTGAGTGGATTTGTTGGAGTAGGAGGTGGAATTATCATTGTTCCTGCACTAATCTACGTACTTGGAATGACCCAATTGCAAGCGCAAGGAACGAGTCTATTCATTTTGTTGTTGCCCGTGGGAATTTTGGCGGTGCACAACTATTACAAATCAGATCAAATTAACTGGAAATTTGGAATCATTGTTTCGCTCGCATTCGTTGTTGGCGGCTATTTCGGTTCTAAATTCGCACTTAAGGTGAACCCATCCATCGTTAGAATAATATTTGGAGTAATTATGGCAATTGTCTCCTTTAAAATGATCACTTCTGGAATTAATACATTAGCCAATGACTCCTGATATCCAAGCATTCATTCGTGAGAAATCCACAGAAATCTTTGATAAAGTTCGTGGATACCGTGAGCACATTCACGCCAATCCAGAGCTATCCTATCAGGAACATGAAACGATGAAATATGTTTCAGATGCTCTCACTAAGATTGGAATTGAGCATACTGCAGGAGTTGGAGACACTGGTATTGTTGCAATGATTCGTGGCTCCAAACATTCGGAATCAACGCCTTGTTTTGGCTTGAGAGCAGATTTGGATGCCCTGCCGATTCAAGAGGAAAATGAGGTTCCGTACAAGTCGAAAAAGGATGGGATCATGCACGCATGCGGTCACGATGTGCATACCTCCGTTTTGCTTGGCGCAGCGGAGATTCTGAACGAACTAAAAGAAGAATTGCCTCAACCTGTTAAGTTGATTTTCCAACCTGGAGAAGAGAAAAACCCAGGTGGAGCAACACTCATGATTCGCGATGGAGCGCTTCAAAACCCGACGGTGGAACGAATGGCTGCCCTACACGTTTTTCCAGATATGGAAACAGGGAATGTCGGTTTCAAAGAAGGAATTTACATGGCTTCTTGCGATGAGGTTTACATCACCATTCATGGAAAAGGAGGGCACGGAGCGACACCGCACCGCTGTATTGATCCAATAATGATCGGAGCGAACATCTTGCAAACATTACAACAAGTCGTGAGTCGTAAATGTGATCCAAAAGTACCGTGTGTGCTATCATTTGGTCACTTCGAGGCGCTTGGAGCAACCAATGTAATTCCTTCTAAAGCTCATTTAAAAGGAACGTTCCGAACGATGAATGAAGAATGGAGAGCGCAAGCATTGGAGTTAATTCAACAAACAGCAGAAGATATTGCTAAAGCAAACGGAGGTCGTGCAGAAGTGAACATCAGCAAAGGCTATCCTTATTTGGAAAACGATGCTGAAACGACTCAACGAATGCGCACAATTTCCAAAGAATTTCTCGGTGAAGAAAACGTGCAGGAATTGCCGATTCGCCTAACAGCTGAAGATTTCTCGTACTATTCACAGGAGGTACCTGTGTGCTTTTTCAGATTGGGCGTTCGAAATGAGGCGGAAGGAATTGTACACGGAGTTCACCACCCACGATTCGATATTGACCAAAAATCGTTAAAATTTGGGATGCAAATGATGGCGTTAGCTCCATTTTGTTAATTTGGAGAATGATGAGATACTCAGTTTTTATCTTTTTGTTCATTTCAGCCCTTTTTTCTTCTTGCGGGGAGAAAACAAAAGAGCCACCCAAAGCAGATGTTTACGAAGTAAAGGACATCGGTTTGCTTTCAACATCCGAGTACACAATTGGTAAAATCATCAAACTGACGGATGAAGGAGAGTGGTACGCGTTAGGAGATCGTAAAATCTTGATGAGCTGCAAGGCGAAAATCAAAGCCGGGGTCGACTTAAAAAAGATCAAAGAAGGCGATATCACAGTGAAAGGGAACACCATCACAATTGTACTTCCACCAGCAGAGTACACCTCTTTTACCATGGATCCCAAACTAACGCACACAGAAATGGAAAGCGTAAGTGGGTTGCGTCAGAGTTTCTCTCAAAGTGAAAAATACAAGTACATGCGTCAAGCTGAAAAATCCATTCGACGCGACATGAACGACACGAATATTCTCAAAGATGCTGAAACGAACGCAGCGATGTTCTTGGAGGATTTTTACGAGCAAATGGGCTTCGAAGAGGTGATTGTTAAACATGAAAAATCTGGACCAAAGGATGACTGATCTCGTTAGACTTCTGAAAAACTTGGTCGTTTTGCTCATCATTGGTGGAGTGGGATATGTCATCTATTTGTTTTTCTTCAAGGCATCGGAAAAGGAGGGATTGAAGATTGATGAAACACCCATTCACGTTGAATCCATTCGATCGATTGCTGAGATCAGTACGGTTAATTACAAGGATGAAGTGGTGATGGATTCTGTTATCCGACATAAAGGAAATTCCACATGGAGTTGGTTCGATTCGCGCCAGATGTACGACAAGTACCTTAACTCAAATATCAAACGTCGATTGACACTCATTGTTCGGGGTGAGGTGCGCTTTGGGGTCGACCTTTCGGAATCGAACTTCGCAACGCGTCAAACAGAAGACAGCATTTTCATCCAATTGCCGAAACCCAAGGTCTTGGATGTAGTGGTTTCGCCATCTAAGACGGAAGTGTTCCAAGAGCAGGGGAAATGGTCGGATCGCGAACGGAAAACACTCGAGGTGAAAGCGAAAGCAAAACTGGTGGAAAATGCCATGGATTTGGACCTTAATTCCAAAACAGAAAAGAACATGCGCCGCTTGATGAAGCAAATGATAATTACGGACAAAAAAGTGATCATTTCTTTTGACAAGTAGATTTCTCATAGCACTTTTGGCCCTGATTGCCTTCAGTTTCTCCGCGTGCGATAAATACGAAAAGCAGCAAAAACGCATCGAAGGAAATTGGGAATTGATCAGCTATAAATTCAAGAACCAACAAGGACTAAGCTATTATCCAGCTGCTTCGGGAACCATGTTCTTTGAAAACTGCGACGATACGGTTTGTGCTTATACCATGGCGATTGAATACACATCTCCCCAAATCACTGGAACTAGAAACGAAGCGGGAAAGTACAGTTTAGAAGAAGAAGGAGGTCGATTGTACCTCACGCCAATCATCGGTGGGATTGATCAGGATCGAATTTCTAACGGGATGACATTGCTCACTCGAACGGACTTGCAATTCCAGTATACGGACGATCTCGGTAGAAGCCATCACTTCGTATTCGAGAAGTAAACGCAATTAGTACGAACTTTTTCTTTTTAGCTCTAGTTCGTTTATCATGATCTCGATTTGTTCATCTTCCGCCAGCTCTAAGTTGATGTAGTCTTCCATTTTTACTTGTCGGTAGAGCCCGTGAAGCAAATTCCAAAGGTGACCTGAGTAGATGTATTTTTGTTCATATGCTCGATAAAAAGTAGGGAAGTACAGCTTTTTTAAGTCAATATTCTCAGGCGTATCGGGAGCATGTATGAATACCTTGATGATTGTGTTACAGGCCAATCCGTCCCAGGCAATGTAGCGTTCGTTGGTCCCTTCGATTTTGATTGTATCACCATCGCTTCGAGCTGGATATGGATGTATCGACAAATACTCACGCATCTTCTCAAGCAAAAATTGATTAATGGTTTGCCGCAGCTCAAGAATGCTGTCGCGCTCTTGACTGTCAAACCCGTATTCCGTCGTAACTTCCATTTCACGGTTTTGGATCCCCAAATGAAGGTCTGAAATCCGTTTGAAGTAAAGCTGTTTTTCTTTATTAGAATGGAGCGAGGAGATATCGGTTTGGTCAATGAACTGCATCAGTGTATCCTCCTTTTGTGCAAAGAGCAATTGACTCAAACAGAGAGTGAATAGAATGATGACGTATTTCATACTATTAAGTTAATGAAGGAACTTCAAAAAGTTACGATTTGATCTTAGATTTCATCCGCCCCAACATCCAATCCAGATGCCTGTCGTTCGTCGCCATCAATATCGATTAGAGGAAAGTTCGTTACGGCAACTGCCGCATTCGCAGCGGGAGAAATACTAAATAAATGGAAATCCCGATTCACGAAATCAGCGAAGCCCATGTCATCTGAACCCGTCATGTTTTGTTCATCAGTGTAGGGAAGTGAAGTGAAAACATAGAGCGATCCTGCATCAGTTCTGATTAAGATATTCGCTGTCAAATCGAATGTCACGCCCGTTAAGTCATCTTGAAGTCCAATGGTTGACTGGTCATCCGAGAGCAAAGTATTGAAACGAATATTTGCGCTTCCAATGTGATTGTTCACATCACCGTTACTGCCAAGATTGATAGCTCGTTTGCCGTTATCGTAGATAAAATTGTTTTCAATCAGCAATTCTTCGCCGTAGCCCGGATGATCTGAGAAATAGCTAATTCCGTGATCCGTGGCATCGTAAAGGATGTTTCTTGAAATCGTTCCATAGGTACGAATGCTCACGCAGTTCCCTTGATTATTAACGATGCGGTGGATTTCATTTTCGGTAATCGTCACATTTTCTCCTTGGAAATAAATGCCATGATGCGGTGCCCCTGCCAAACTAGAAGTGTTATTCGTGGCAACATTGTCCATGATATTCCCTTGAATGAGTGTGTTGATGTGGTTTTCCGGAGCGAGAATTCCGTTGTGACCGATATTGTAAAATTGACTATTCGCGATTTTGACCCCGTTGGATGATCCACTGTTTCTGAAGCGAATCCCGTCTTCTGAAATGTTTCTGAAAATACAATCCTCGATGCAGAGGTTATCTACGTCTCGAATTTGCAGCCCGTCACCATTGATGTCCTCAAAAATGCAATTGCGAATGATCGTTCCGTCGAAATCGTGACCGTCAATCAATACAGTTGAGGTGAATGTGCGGTTTTCAATAACACCTGGTTCAATGGTGGTAACTGGGTCGTTCTTTTTACAGGAAATTAGAACGGCAGTGGAAATAAGAAATAGAATCAAATATTTCATGGTGTGAAGATACGATATTCAGATAGATTTTACATTGCTGATTTACTCTAAGTCAGTATCGACTAGCTCAAAATTCACATCTTGTTTCACACCGGATTGTTTTACCGAATGACGCATAAAAACCAGTCCTATTGAAAAGAACCAAAAGGTCATAAGGTGACCGCTTTTAATCGTGTGAAGGTAGTTTGGAGAGCCTTTGTCTCCGAATAGATCGATAAGAAAAACGCAGATGTCTGGAGAAACGGCCATAAAAATGGTACTCAATATCACATAAAGCGGTTTACAAACAACTCCGAATATTCTAGAAAGAAGCGCTATGGATAGTGGCAATAAACCAATTACATAAAGTGGAGCGAAGATTAGGTGTCTAAGCGGATCTTCTCCGATTAGGTAAAACATTGCTGCTGGTCCCGTAATAAACAATCTTCGAAACCCAAGTTCGAGTGCGATAAGTACTATAAAGGCAAGTAAAATTGCAACCAAACTTAATCCAATTCTTCGTGTCAATTTTAGTTCGATGCTAATGTTCGCCCAGATGAGAAAAAGAAAGATCGCAAAAGGAATAGCTAGATGATAATACCCTAACCAAATTAGTCCTTTCCAACCATGATATTCAATTTCAATTCTCCATGCGATTCCTGCAAGAGCTGCAAATACAACTAAGGAAAGAAAACGATATTTTTTTAGAAAAGGGGACATTCTAGATTCACTGCCCTAATTATTCTCAATCACCGTCACACTTCCATGTTTTTCACCAATAGAACCATCCGTCAATGTTCCAACTAAATGATAGAAGTAAATGCCATCTGCGACGCGGTCACCACCTTGAGAAAGTCCATCCCACAGGTAAGTCCCTGTAGCGTCTTTTCTATTGTGCACGACATTCCCCCAACGATTCAATATCACAATTTCGAAGCTTTCGAAAACGTCCGCTTTCATTTCAAATACCTCATTAATACCATCTCCATTTGGCGTGAAGACGTTGGGTAAATGGAATTCATTTGTCACAACGACATTAATAGTGTAGTCGTGGAAACATCCGTTCGTATCGGCAACAATTAGCGTCACAGGATATGTTCCTGGAGGTCCAAATTCATTTGCGATGCTCACATCGGTGAAATTCGTGATTGTGTCGTTCGGTAAATACCAAGTCCATGAATCGATTGGTGCCGTAGTAAACGATGATTGATCAGTGAAAAGGAAGGTTGTTCCCATTGGCCCTTCTGCAGGTTCTGGTGTAAACAAGGCGTTTAATCCATTGTTGATAACATAGATCGGAGGAAGTTCAAGAATTACTTCACAACCATTTCCATCCAGCAGTGTTGCGATCGGTTCGAAGGTTTGATAAGAACCGTATTCATAAGAGAATGGCGTCAAACTATTGATGACGTTTCCATCTCCTAGCGTCCACATGATGTCCGTTACATTTTGCAAATTATCAGAATCAAACAAGAAAGATTGCTGACAGACATCACCAACACTTGTCCAAAATGCTTCACCTGTTGGTCCGAATATCGTTAAATAATCAATCAAGGTTGTATCAGCAACACAGCCAAACTCATCCACAATTGAGAACGAAGCAGTGTAAGTTCCCGGGTACACGTAGGTGTTATTAGGATCTTGTAAGGTTGAAAATTTCCCGTCACCAAAATCCCAATCCCAAGAAGATATAGCTCCGTAGGAATTAGTGCTGTCCGTGAATGCAGCAAAAACTGGAGGGCATGTGTAATCGCCATTACTGTTGACGCTTGCTCCCGTTAAGTTGTAACTGAGATCAAGATACGGCAAGGACACAATTACATTCTGAGATGCCGTGTCAGTACATCCGTTTTGATCGGTTGCAATGAAGGTAATCAAATGCGAAACGTTGTTGTAAGCTGGACTCGTTACTTCATCAAAAGAGTAAGCGAAATTGCTTGTAAAGGCTTGAGATGATCCATCAACAAACCATTCGTAATTGGTTGTATTCGTACTTGTGTTTTGCGCGATGAAGTTTTCCTCATCACACACAATGGAATCAAGAATAAAATCAGCAGTTGGCTTTGTTAAGGACATGTTGACCAGTGCTGGACTGGAAATACAACCAAATTCATCAGTCACCACCAAAAGCGTCGAGAAAACACCTTCCGTTGTATACGTGTATGTTGTTGGGGTTTGAGTTGTCAACGTTTGAGTAGATAGATCCGGGAAGGTCCAGAAGAAACTTTCCAGTGGGACTGCATTTCCAACGGGAGCAGAACTATTCGTATAAGTAACTGTAATCGGGGCACAACCTGCCACTGCTGATGGCGTGATATCTGCATTTGGCAAAGCCAATACTTCTAAAGTTTGAGTGATGTCATCTGTACAACCAAACACGTTTGTAGTGTACAAGGTAATGTCGTATTGCCCAGCTGCAGCGTGCGCATAGGTGACAACCGGGTCATTGTCAAATCCAACGCCGTTGTCCATGTCCCAATCCAAAGAATCGATTAATAAATGGGTGGATGTTGAGACGTCCGAGAATATCACGGGAGCTCCTAAACAGGTTGAGTCATTTGTCATCACGAAGTCGGCAACCGTTTCAGTAATAGTTATGAAAGCGGTAATACTGTCTTCGCAGCCTGTGGTATAATTGTAAATAAATTGTTCCACCGCATAAGTTCCATAAGTAGTGTAGTCGTGGGATTCGGATCCTTCGTTGAAATCTTGAACCTGACTGTCCTCTAGATACGTAAACGTGCCATCTCCCCAGTCCCAAGTCATCGATACTGAATCTGAATCGACACCTGAAATAGCAATGTCATCAACATCCAAAGTAACGGGGAATGATCCTGGGTTACAGAACACTGTCTGCGACTCAATAAATCCTGCAATTGGCGCCATGACATAGACCAAACTGTCGTAGACGACGGTGTCCATACAGCCATTCCAATCAACGATTAACATTGGACTGAAATAACCTGTATCAACTGGATATTGGTACGTTGGATTTTCTCCAGTACCTGTTCCTCCGTCTCCATAAGACCATATATATTGAACATGCGCTGGATCAGGAGTTCCGATAAATGTTGTCAAGTTTGTAAAGAAAAAATCACTCTTAGCGCAGTCAATTGGTGGTGCCATAGTGAAATCAGGAATGGAATGTCCTCCTACTTCTATGGTATCCGTTTTTATTTCCACTCCAACGCAACCCGCTTGAGTAGTTGCTGTGAGGCTAACCGTATAGACACCAATTGTCGAATAAATGTGTGGTGGTGGCGTCTGTCCACTGTAGGGCGCAGAACCATCTCCGAAATCCCACAACCATGAAACGATTGGGTCTGTAGTTGGATTTGGCGAAACAGACAAGTCTAGAAATTGAACTGTCAAAGGCGCGCATCCTCTTTCTTCATCGAGATCAAATTCAGCGATTGGCGCTGTAACTGTGATAAGGTTCACTTGTGTTGCTGTTCCAGCACATCCGTTGGCGTCAACCATTGAAAGTGTTACCGAATATGTTCCATTCGCCGTGTAAGTGTGAGGTCCAGGATTAAAGCCCGTAGCCGTTGAGCCATCACCGTAATTCCAAAGGTAGCTTGAGCCTCCAGGTGAGTTATTGGAAAAGTTCACCGCAAAAGGAGCGCAGCCAATCGTCGCGCTTGGCGTAAATGATGGTGTTGGTAAAGGATTCACAGTAATACTTTGCGTAGCAACATCCTGACATCCTGAACTCGTGTTTTGCGAAAGCAATGAGATCGTATAGGTTCCAGCCGTGGTGTAGGTAACGGTTGGATTCTGTAATGTTGAGGTTTGACCGTTTCCAAAATCCCAATTCCATTGATTCGCTCCAACGGTCGATTGATCGTTTATCAAAATTGGATCGCCAATACAAACACTCGCTGGTGCATTGATTCCGGCTGCGAAATTCGAGACAACAATGTCATTTGTGAGTGTATTCGCACAGCCCGTAGTTGTATTCGTAACGGTTAATGTCACAGTAAATGTTCCTGCTGTCGCATATGTTACTGCCGGCGGGTTCGTTGCTGTTGAGGTTTGTCCATTGCCAAAATTCCAATCGTAGGTAATGTTTGGTCCTGCCACTGAATTATTGGTAAACGTAACATCGAAAGGGACCGTACATCCGTTTCCTGTGAACGTGAAATCAGTTTGAGGTAATGGGTTAACGATAATGTATGCTGGTTTTACTTCTGGGTCAGCGACACCATTTTGATCTGTAACAACCAAAGTAATCGTGTATGTTCCAGCTGCTGAGTACGTGTGAACGGGATTCAAATCGTTTGATGAAGCTCCATCGCCAAAATCCCATGTTCTAGATACGATCGGAACGGATCCAGCTGTTGAAGCGTCCGTAAAATTAATTGGTGTTCCAACACAAACTTCCAAGGGTAATGCAGTAAAGTTCGCTGTAGGACCTTGTCCAAATGCTATTGAAGCACACAGAACTAGCAGTAGGCTAAGAAGTTGTTTCATAAGAAATGTCATTATCGTCTATCTAATAGACGCATTTTAAGTGGAAGTGTGTGCTTTCGTTTTGCAGATTTCTTTGAAAATGAGCAAACCGTAGCTCTCATTGATTCAAATGCATCAAATTAATTCGCCATTTCGCTCATAAACTTAATGCGCATCAGTCTCAGTTCTTCCTCTGAGTAATCACCTTCAAATTCTTCGTAGGCCGCTGTTAAATCGTCGGTTTCCGCTTCCGTGAAATATTCATAGATTTCCTCCTGAACTTCTTCGTCGAGAATATCATCAATGTAATAGTTGATATTCACCTTTGTTCCAGACTGCACGATCGTTTCAATTTGATCGATTACTTCTTCAACGTCTTTACCTTGAGCGCGCCCTATATCTTCCAACGGTAACTTTCGATCGATATTTTGAATCAGTTGAACTTTCATTCCTGATTTATTCACGACGGATTTTACCACCATGTCTTGAAGTCGCTCGATGTTGTTTTCTTCAACGTATTCTTTAATGAGCTTCGCAAACGGCAATCCGTAACGCGTTGCCTTTCCATTTCCAACTCCCTGAATATTTGTGAGTTCTTCAATGTTTGTAGGGTATTGGAAACACATTTCACGCAGAGAAGGCTCTTGGAAAATCACGAACGGTGGAATTCCTTTGTCTTTGGAAATACGTTTACGCAAGTCGATCAATTGATCGTATAAAGCTTGATCTAAAACGGCATTTCGTCCTCCAGAATTCTCTGGTTCAACGACATCAACATCACCTGCGTAGTCGTGTTCTTTGATGATTTCAAACGAAGTTGGTTTCTCGATAAACGCACGTCCCGCTTCTGTCAATTTCAAAACTCCGTAGGTTTCAATGTCCTTTGAAAGCAATCCAGAAACAACCGTTTGGCGGATCACAGCATTCCAAAATGGAATATCCTTTTCCTTTCCAATACCAAACATTGGGTGTTGATCGTGCTTGTACGCCTTCATTTCAGCAGTGACTTGTCCTGTCATGAACGAACAGTAGTGCTTTGAGCGTTGCGTTTCTTTCAGTTCTTTCACTGATTTCAGAAGATTTTGGACATATTCCTTTCCTTCTTCTTTGATTCGCGGGTTCTTGCAGTTATCGCACATGTTGTTGCACTTCGTCTCGTCGAAGGTTTCTCCGAAATAGTGCAAAATCATCTTTCTACGACAAACAGATGTCTCCGAATACGAAGCGATTTCATTCAATAATTGACGACCGATTTCTTGCTCAGCTACTGGTTTTCCTTGAAGGAATTTCTCCAGTTTCTCAACGTCTTTGTAACGGTAGAAAGCGACACATTCACCTTCACCACCATCTCGACCTGCTCGTCCCGTTTCTTGGTAGTAGCTTTCAAGTGATTTTGGAATATCGTGGTGAATCACAAAACGTACATCTGGTTTGTCAATTCCCATTCCGAAGGCGATTGTCGCTACTATCACATCCACGTCTTCCATCAAAAACATGTCTTGGTGGCGTGCGCGAGTTCCAGCATCGAGTCCCGCGTGATAGGGAAGTGCGTTCACTCCATTCACTTTGAGTAACTCGGCCAATTCTTCTACTTTCTTGCGACTTAGACAATAAATGATTCCACTTTTACCCGCTTTCGTTCGGATGTAACGAATAATTTGTTTCTGGACATCTTTCTTAGGGAAGATCTCGTAGTATAAGTTTTCACGATTGAAGGAAGATTTGAACACCTTCGCGTCAGTCATGTTTAAGTTCTTTTGAATATCGGTTTGCACCTTTGGTGTTGCCGTGGCAGTAAGCGCAATGATTGGAACCTTTGAGATTTCCTCAAAAATTTCGCGCAAACGTCTGTACTCAGGTCGGAAATCGTGTCCCCATTCAGAAATACAGTGCGCTTCATCAATCGCGAAGAACGAAATGTTCACCGAAGCTAGGAACTCAATGTTCTCTTTCTTTGTCAACGATTCAGGTGCAACGTATAACAGTTTTGTTTTTCCCGCAACGATGTCTTCTCGGACCCTAGTAGCATCAGACTTGGTCAAAGATGAGTTTAAGAAGTGGGCGATAGAATCGTCATTGGAAACATGCCGCATGGCATCCACCTGATTCTTCATCAAGGCAATTAACGGAGAAACAACCACGGCTGTTCCTTCGGAAATAATTGCGGGTAATTGATAACACATGGATTTACCTCCACCTGTTGGCATAATCACGAAGGTATTGTTCCCATCCAAGACATTGTGAATGATTTCCTCCTGACTTCCTTTGAAACTATCAAAACCAAAATAGGTTTTCAGAGATTCCTTCAAATCCATTACTGCCATCTGCTTATTTTATTGAAATGCTTATCTAAAATAAGTAAATTCTCTCAATTGTGTTAAGCCAATATTAAGTTGTATTCTAATTTTTTTGCTCTATTCTACTAATCCCTCTTTTTTCCCGATGAGATGAACCTTCTCAGCTTTCTTTTGGAGAATATGCACGATTTCAATAGATATGCAGGTGATTTAGAATTGAACTCAGGTTAGTATTGCTATTTTTGTGCGATTAATGGAGGAAAAGAAGAACATGTCATTTTTGGATCACCTTGAGGAGCTACGTTGGCGCTTGGTGAGATCGGCTATTGCTATTGTGATATTTGCCGTAGCGATATGGGTCTTCCAGGAATGGATTATCGATAATTTATTTCTCTCCATGGCTAGTCCAGATTTTGTTTCGTTCAAGATACTGTGCAATATCGGAGTTTGTGTTGATGAAATAAAACTAGCTACTCAGAACACTACGATGACAGGGCAGTTTTCATATGCTATCATGATGAGTATTCTGGGAGGGATGGTGCTTTCTTTTCCGTTCATTTTTTACCAAGTTTGGTCCTTCGTAAAACCCGGACTTAAGCAAAATGAAAAGGGCGTAGCTAAAGGAATTGTATTGTACGTGAGTTTGCTGTTCTTCGTTGGAATTGCTTTCGGGTACTTTATTGTTGCTCCATTGTGTGTGCAGTTCTTTGGGAACTACCAGATTAGTTCTGCGATTAAGAATGATGTGCAGATTAGCTCATACATGAGTCTTGTGCTCTCAACTGTGTTTTATTCAGGATTACTGTTCCTCCTTCCAGTTGTAACGTACTTGTTTACAAAGCTTGGCGTAATTACACCTGAATACCTAAAAAAGTACCGCAAGCACGCCATTGTTGGAATTCTAATTCTCTCAGCATTAATCACACCGCCAGATTTGATTAGTCAGGTTATTGTAGGGGTTCCTATCGTTATTTTGTACGAGGTCGGAATCTTGATTTCGAAGCGCGTAATACGGAAACGTAAAAAAGAAGAATTAGACCAAGTTTAATTGGAATTTCTTCGTTAATTTAACGCCACAACCGTATGAAACAATTCCTTCTTTTTCTTATCTGTATTGCGCCAATATTCGCTTTTGGTCAGAAAACGAATGTTTCTGGTGTTGTATCGGATGGATTAACGGGAGAGCCAATGCCTTACGTCTCTGTCCATTTCAAAGATTCCAAGATTGGGACATTCACAGATTCAGTTGGATACTATTTACTCGATACGTATTACGCAACGGATTCATTGGTATTCTTTTCGTCTGGGTATTTGAAGATGACGGTTGGAGTCGAAAAAGACGAAGCCCAAGAAATCAATATTACACTTCCCGTTCAAGAATCAGAATACGACGAGGTGGTGGTTGTTGCGAGTGGTGAGTTTCCATCAACCATCTTGCACAAGAAAGTAATCGCCAATAAACCAATCAACGATAAGGAAAAATTGAGTTCTTACGAATACGAAGTATACAACAAGGTTCAGATGGACTTGAACAACATTGGGCAGAAGTTCAAGGAACGTGGAATCGTTCAGCGTCTCGATGTTGTGATGAATTACCTCGATTCAACCGAAGACGGAAAGAGCGTTTTGCCCTTGATTTTGAGTGAGAATGTCTCCGATTACTATTTCAAAAATAACCCGAAGAAGAAAAAGGAAGTGGTGAAGGCCACGCGAATCAGTGGAGTTGAAAATGTTCAGTTGAGCCAGTTCATGGGAGATATGTATCTCGATATAAATGTCTACGATAATTACATCCAATTCTTCAACAAAAGCTTCATTAGTCCTGTCGCGAATTCGGCGCGTAGTTTTTACAAGTTCTATTTGGAAGATTCCACGTTCATTGATAACCAATGGTGTTACAAACTGCGCTTTCGCCCAAAACGAACGGGTGACATCACCTTTACGGGAGAAATGTGGATTCACGATACAACCTACGCGGTAAAAAGCTTTAAGGCCGATATCTCTCCTGGAGTCAACATCAACTATGTTCAGGGAATGTACATTGAGCATCATTTCGATATGGTTGCGCCTGAGGTGTGGATGTTGACAGAAGAAAAAATGATTGTCGACCTGAAAATCACCAAGAAAACTGGAGTTTATGGTTTCTTCGGTCGACGCAAATCCACTCGAAAGAACTTCAATGTAAACGAACCAAGACCGAACGAGTTCTACAAAACGGACAATACCGTGGACATGATTGAAGGTGCAGATCATCGCAGTGAAGAATACTGGGCGGACATCCGACACGAGCCACTTTCGGAAACGGAAGAGGGAATTGACGTAATGATCGATTCTTTGCAAGAAGTACGCTTTTTCAAGTTTTTGAAGAACATGATTTACTTCATCTCCACGGGGTATTATCCAGTGAAGAAAATTGAAATTGGAAGCATTTACAACTTCTTTAGCATCAATCCGGTTGAAGGGGTTCGAACGGCGCTTTCGTTGAGAACATCGAATAGCTTTAGTCGTAAAATTGAGTTGGGAGGCCGAATCGCATATGGGTTCCGAGATGAGCGCTTCAAATACGGTTTGACACTCAGGGCAAATCTCTCTAAGAAGAAAAGAGCCTTGTTGAGCACGTATTACAACTATGATATTGAGCAAATTGGACAATCTTCGACTGCGGCTTCTGTTGGATCTACCTTTGGTACTTTACTGAGAACAGGTCCCTTGGATAAGCTGACCTTCGTTCAAAAAGTGGGAGTCACACTCGAAAAAGACGTCAAAAAAGATATCGTATTGTACGGTGGTCTAGAATGGAAAGAATACGTCGCACTTGGGAAAGCCAACTACGTTCGAATGAATGCAACAACGGGGTTGAACGATACAATTACGAGTTTAAGAACGAGTGAAGTCACCTTGCGATATCGTTGGGCGAAGGATGAAGAGTTTCTTTCAGGTGCATTCGACCGTACTTCCATTCGGTCGCGTTTTCCAATTATTGCCATTCAAGGTGTTTTCGGAATCAAAGATATATTCGGAAGCGACTACAACTACCAAAAAGTCGACTTGATTATTGAGCACACTGCTCCAATTGGCTTCTTCGGGCGAATAAAATACGGCATCAACGCTGGTAAAATATTCGGAACAACTGCTTATCCTTTCTTGAAGGTTCATGAAGGGAATCAGTCTTATTGGTTGTATCCAAACGCCTTCAACAAAATGAATTTCTTTGAGTTTATTTCTGATCAATACGTGACGGGATTGCTCGAAAATCACTGGGATGGATTCTTTTTCGATCGAATTCCACTCATCAAGAAATTGAAACTCAGATTGGTGACCACTGCGCGCGTGGCATTTGGAAGCATCGATCAAAAGCATACAACCGAAATGCTACTTCCAGCCTTCACCAAACAATTTGGAACGACTCCTTACGTTGAAGTAGGGGCAGGGATTGAAAATATCTTGAGCATCGGTCGAATTGATGTCTTCTGGAGGTTGACGCATTTGGAACCAGGTGTGAAAGTGACAGACATTAGTAATTTTGGTGTTCGAGCAAGATACTCACTCAATTTCTAAGGAAAAACTATGAAATTACACACAGATAAAATCGCGAAGGCATACAAAGGTCGTAAAGTCGTAAAAGGGATTTCTGTTGAAGTGAAACAGGGTGAAATTGTTGGACTTCTTGGACCAAATGGAGCAGGAAAAACAACGTCATTTTATATGATTGTGGGGCTCGTGACTCCTGATTCCGGAAAAGTGTTTTTGGATGAAACGGAAGTGACGAATTTGCCGATGTATCGCCGAGCTCAGATGGGAATTGGCTATTTACCACAGGAAGTTTCGGTATTCAGGAAACTGAGCGTGGAGGACAACATCATGGCGATTTTGGAAATGACGAAGTCGACGAAACAAGAGCGCGAAGCAAGATTGGAACAATTGATAGATGAGTTTAGCTTAGGACATGTTCGCAAGACGCTCGGAAATCGACTGTCGGGTGGGGAGAAACGAAGAACAGAGATCGCTCGGGCACTAGCAACGAATCCGAAGTTTGTATTGTTGGATGAACCTTTTGCAGGAGTTGATCCAATTGCCGTGGAAGATATTCAAACGATTGTCTCAGAATTGAAGCAACGAAATATTGGAGTTCTGATCACGGATCACAACGTTCAGGAGACACTTTCAATTACAGATCGTGCCTATTTGCTTTACGAGGGTGAAGTGCTGTTTTCGGGTAAGCCTGAGGAATTGGCTGCAAATGAACGTGTTCGGAGTGTCTATCTTGGTCAGAATTTTGTACTTCGAAAGAAATAATTTTTAAGGTCTCGTAAAAAAAGGCTAAATTTATACTTTACTAGTTAACACAAACGCGATCAGTTATGCGCAAATTTAAATTCTACACTATATCAGTTCTGTTTCTTTCAGTGCTTTTAATCGGACTTTCTTCGTGCAAGAAATGTAAAATTGAAGGTGAAAACGTTGATGCTGGTGAAATTATTACGGATGTAGCAATTTACCCATTAAGCGGATACCAGACATACGACATGGATTCGGAATACCATGTTCACAGTAACTCTCCCTTAGTAAACAAGTTTGAGATGAGTGCAGACAATGGATTTACACGTTCTCCATTCAACTTCAGTGCTTACAGCATTTTGGCTTATCCAATAACGTTAAATTGTAATCACTTTTTATCAAGAGAAGTGTTCATTGATCATGATAACTCGACTGCAACCTATAAGATTACGGTTACTCAATGTAAAGAGGCGCAATGTGAGCAGCAGCGTTTCCTAGAGAATTACGTTGTGATTCCTGCGATTCCTGAGTCGTACACGATTTTACATGATATTCAGATTATTGAGCAATAGGTTCAACTAAAATATTGAAAAAGACGCTTTCGTTGGAAGCGTCTTTTTTGTTTGTAAACTCTGCGTAACCTTTCCACTGATGGACAAACAGATGATCCTTTACCTTAACTTGTTTTCGGTGTTCTATTTTTTGGGACTGTTTTTTGCCATGCGCGTAACAATAGCTCCCAGTAAGCCTTCAAAGTATTTAAGCTATCTGATTTTTATTCCAATATTTAATCTTTTGCACAATTATGTATTGTTTGCTGATTATCGTTGGCTGTTACCATATACCTTTTCGATATCTTCCATAAGCTCCATTTTCTTCGGGTTGGTTCTTCGATTGCATTTATTGGCAGTGTTGAACAAGAAAGTGAATCACTTTAGTGTTGGCGCCGTATCAGCTTATCTCAACATCATAGCCGTGATCGTTATGATCATTCAATTCATTATTAAAGGTCAAAGCGCATTTGACCGCTTTGTGGATCAAATGATAAATAATTTCCCAGCTCCAGAATTCGAACTGCACAACACCCTCTTTTATATCTCTCAATTGATCATTTTTATCGAGATTGCATCTGTCATCTTTAGGAAGCTCGATACAAAGGATAACACGAAGTTTAACATTGTAAAAGAGGCGTATTTGTATAGTAAGAAGTTATTCCTATTCATCATTATGGTATATCTGTTTACCGTTGCAATGTATTTCTTAACATCGCAATTTTTAGCTGAGTTCTTCTTCCTTCCCATTGCAATGAACTTGTTTTACCTATTCGTATTATTTACGTTTACAAAGTTTAATAAGAATTTTTGGTCTGTTTTGGAAACGAATGTTTCGAACAGTGGAAAAACTGAACAGGGGGGCACAACAATCAGCAATGCAGAACGAGCGTATTTAGATGAAATCGATTTATTCTTTCGGGAAGAAAAACCATATCTCGACTCTGGGTTTAATCAACGAAAACTGTTTGACCAAACAGGAATTCCCATTCACCAAATTTCTTCGGTAATTAACACGGAGTATAAAATGAACTTTTCAGATTATGTGAACTCCTATCGAATTGATTTTGCGAAGGAACTTTTATCGAATTTCGACGATAAAAAAGAAACAATCGAAAATGTTGCGTTTGATGCAGGTTTTAATAGCAAAGCCTCCTTCTATCGGGCCTTCAAGCGCCATACGTCTACTACTCCAAAAGACTTTATCTCAAACAAATGAGTCTCATTTTATAATATGAGATTCTTTTCCGAAACCGTCTTGATATACTTGTGATCAAAGCTCAACAACTCCTCGTCGGAAAGGCGGAGATTGGACGAGCCTAAATGCACTTTCATACCACTATTATGTCAAATAAATCAAAAGAGTTGTTTCGATTCGCCTTGCGAGGCGCGGAGAATTACTTTGCGATTGACATCAATACAAACCTTTTTAAAACCTTATTCAAAGAATTCCTCACTGAAAGAGTGGGGAGCGAAGCAATAAGCAATAAACACTTTCTAGTTAGTTGCTTTCCTGTTTCCGGACGATAACCAAAAATGTAAATACAGCCTATGAAAACGCCCACACTAACTTCAAAATTACTACTACTGCTCTTGACCTTTTCACTTTCATCCTATGGTCAAAACCCTGGAATCCCTCAACCTGAAGAGTTCGAGTTCGGAAGAGACGGTTCGATTAGGCACCCTCACATTGGTGCGCACATTGATACGATTATTGAATATTTGGGAGATGAAAATTGCCGAGAAGTTCGGCCTGACATGAATACCAGCCCCAAAGCGGGAAATGCTCAAAGCGTTTTCACCACGAATGGTTTTGGGTATACTCCTTCTTCATTGGTCCGCATTTACATCGTGAATGAAGCGACGAGTGAAGTCATCCTCGCTTCTTTGGCTTATTGTAACGACCGAGGTACTTTCGACTTTCGCTTTAGTTCGAGTCAGTTTGAGGATTACGAGCTTTCTCATCCCTTCGATGAGCTTTTGCTCTATGCTTTTGATCGAACGATGTGCTATTCTTGGGAAAGATTCACCTTTCAGGGAGAACCTGAAGTTGAATTAAGCGTTAAGTCGCATGGAAACTTTGGAATCGACGATTGGATTCTAAACAGGTTCTCTGGAAACAACTTCGCTCCAAATGAAGACATTACGGTTACTACCAATTTCAACGGAAGGGAAGTTCAAATAAACCAAGGTAGAACAAACCATCGTGGATCATTCAACATTCCCAATTTGTACACTTTGGACAACAAGTACATCTTTAATTCCTTCGGAACGTATGTGATCAGAGCAACAGATGAATCAGGGCAGTCCAGTGTTGACACCTTTGTGTTTAATTATCCTGTTTTGACCGTTTACGGTGATGAAATGTATGCACGGCGCGATTTCCCTTTGTGGGTAGGTCCAGGCAGCGACATTGTGATTCACGGAAGAGGGTACCAGCCCAATCAAAATTTGGATGTGCTGATTTTTCATGAAAACGATGACAATTTTGACACAATTCGCAGGCGTGTGCATGTCAATGGAATGGGGAATTTAGATCGATCGTTTAATTTAGACCCGAATACGTTTGTTGAAGGAGGCTATATTATCTCTACGGATACGACGGACGAACGTCAAACCTCTCAATTTAGGTTCTTTTTCAATCAAGGTCCTGCACCTTCAGATTTAGATATTGTAGGGATTGAAGTAACGCAGGGACTTCAAGATTTAGATAATTCGGTTACGTTGATCAGAAAGAAACGAACATGGGTTCGGGTGTACGTGGAAGCCGAAAATGCTCCAGTTTTAGGAGCGACATGTATTTTAACAGCTGAAAAGAACGGACAACAACTAACTGCTTTTACAGGGAACCCAAACGATCCTCAAACTCCCATTTTAAGAGCTTACTGTAATTACGATGCGGCTGGGAATATGCTGCCTTGTGCTAGAAATCAAAACTATTACACGGATGTTCAGCCTGGACCATTCGACCGGGGAGATTTAGAGCGTTCTTTCAACTTTTATGTTCCTTACGATTGGATGAAAGAACCGGGTGAAATTTCATTTACTGCTCGTACGTATAGCGAATCGAGTCAGTCAAATTACACGAACGATGACACGACAATTACCGTTCAGTTTGTCGACACCAATCCTCTCGCTTTTACCAGGTTGCGAATTCATACGCACAAGCCCGGAAATCCGCCCCTGGATCACGATAATTACGCGTTTATTTCAAACTACGTTAGGAATATGTATCCTTTATCACAGACTGATTTGCTAGAATATTATGATTCTGAAATCATCGAGCCGTATTTGCATCTTTGGCATATTGGTGATGAATATAACCTTGAGGATGAGGACGAGAATGATTTTGCGGATATTGTCGCTCATTTATCGGCATACGATGCATTCACTTATTCGCCCGGTCCATCCATGGTGAAACATATATGGTACGGTATGATTAGCCCAGCCACGAGTAAATGGTTTAGAAACGGCACCTCTTATGGTCCAGACACCCGTAAATACAATCCTTTTGTTTTTAATACAGCCTGTGGCCAGTACTTTGCCTATTCTCCATATAATATTGACGTTATTGACCTTCCTAGAAATCATCGGATCACGATCAATAATGTGACCGATCATTGGAAACACCCCTTCGGTGGAAGGGTTACCGCGCATGAGTTTACGCATTTGTTCAATATTTGTCATATCGAGTGCAATGGTCGTGAAGGTGGAGATTGCAGAGATGAAAGTCCTACGGGACATTTCATAGGCGATACGAGTGACGTTCAAAATACGATTTGGGGATTTGCCACTCACCGAACCATTCCCGTACCTATTCCTCCAAATACAAAAGAGCTAATGACATATTGTGCGGATAGATGGATTAACAAAGGACACTACGAGGAGATTCATACAAAGTTAAATCCATGCGGTCCTGGCATACCTTTGGTACAGAAGTTCTATTGTAAAAACAATCAAAAGAAATTGTTCGATACATACCAAGAAGCCGAAAGAAGTTGTGGCGGACAAAATAATTTTGGAGGAAATACCCATTCAATTATGTCAGGTATATTTTGTGGTGAAGAACCAGTAGAGGGCTCCGTGAAAATAAACGCCCTTACCAGAGAAGATTATATGTATGGTAACTATCCCTACAAACTTCTTATTGGCGAGTACGATCCGAAAAAGAACGAGTTGAAACTACAGCCTTTATTGCCAGCAACTGGAGATCAAATGAAGATCGCAGAAGCCTTTCAACTGCAAGAAAAGAACAAAAGTCAACTTGATCTTGTTATGGTTGATGAAAAAGGAAATTCTGCTTACAAAAGCTCAATTCAGTTAATGAATGACAGCGAGGGCTCATCCTACAATAAACCAAAACATTTTATCATGTACGTACCCGCAAATATAGAGGGTGGAGATTTATTATTTTATGCTTACGGTAAGAAGATAGAATCCGTAGGGTCATCTAAAAACCCTCCTGTTATCAAATCATTTGCAGGTCCAAAGTATAGAGAAGTTCTTGAAAAAAGTTGTCAACTCAGTTGGGATGTGAGTGATAAAGACAAGAACGAATTAACGGGAATGCTCCAATACAGTCACGATGGAGGTAAATCGTGGAAGTTAATTAAAAAGATAAATCCAGGAGAAACAGCCCTTGATTTAGAGTTGATTGATTTAAAAGCGAGTTACATTGGATTATTCAGGTTGACGGTGACTGACGGTTTCCACATCGATTCAAAAATAACTCCACATTTCATCATTCCGAATAGAGCTCCAACAGTCGAAATTTTAACCCATGAAATGATTTCGAACATTCATCAATGGGATGTGTTCACGCTTAAGGCCAAAGCAATGGATTTCGAAGATGGTTTTCTTCGCGATGATCAAATCACATGGAAATCGGATGTTTCAGGGTTTTTAGGTAAGGGTTCTGAAATTGATGCTTATTTACCTGTTGGCAAACATGTTATTACGGTAAGCGTAGTCGATAAAGAGCACGCGGAATCGACGGCAGAAATAGAACTAAATATAGAGAAGTAAGATGCAATAGTAGAGTAACCACGTTCACTAAAAGGCTGAATTCCAATTTAAAAAGGGGATTCAGCCTTCTCTTTTTATCTGTCCGATTTCTTGCATACGGATCAAATTACTCGACAACAATCTTCAGGGATTCACCCTCGGAAGTTGTCAAAAAATACATTCCAGCATCAAACTCACTGGCATCGAACACGAACTCATTCGTAGTGTTCAATTCACCTTCCAAGACTAGTTGCCCCATCATGTTTGTCAAGCGAAGTTGAGCGTTGGTGTTTTCAGAAAAGAAAACGGTGGTTTCTCCAGAAGTTGGATTCGGATACACCTGAACATCGACAATTGTACCTTCTTCAATTTCCAATGGCGTCATGTTTTCAGCATTGAAAGAAGGAAAGAGTTTCGTGAAGTTTCCGGTTCCGTTCGGATACCTTCCCCAAGTCGTGTAATCTTCCTGAAGAGGGAAAGTCACCTGATCTGTCAAGAAGCCAAAATTATCAGTGAGGAATACACTTTCTCCAAATTGATCCAACGCAAAATTCGCGTGAAGTCCAGTTTGGAAGCTGTCCATATCCGCCCAAATGATGAGGTATTCTCCTGGTCCGATTGTCGTGTCTGGGAATGCCCATTTGTTCAAGTTGCTATATTCATCCGAAAGGTAATATCCATCCAAAGAAATCGCATCCGTTGAGTTGTTATACAATTCAATCCAATCGTCGAATTCAAAGTTCTGATCCAATCCATTGTTGATGTTAATCGCGTCAATTTCATTAATCACGACTCCTTTTTCTGGTGACAAGGTATAAAACTCATACTGCGCTCGTAAAGGTGAGAATTTAGCAGCAGCTGCATTCAAGGCGTAGAAATAATATTCCATGTCCGAAGATCCAATTGAAATAGTAGTTCCGTACACGCCGTCTCCAGCAGCGCCATCATTATTTAATCCGTCATCGAACATTTCAACCTTCGTAAACACATCAAAATGATTGCTTCGATATCCTAAAAACACCGACTGTGCGTTGCTTACTTCTGCGTTGAAATCAACATTGGAAAACGCTGGAGGTTGATTTGAGCTCGTGGAAATAGTTGAAATTATTGGCTGTGCTGCTTGAAATTCTGGGAGTGAGCTGATGTATACGTCTCTTTCCTCCATTAGATTTACAATTCCAGGCCTGAGACTGAACCATGCTCCAATATCATCGTAAAGATTATCAGAAAACTGGGCATAGGTGTAATCATTGTAAGGTTCATTTTGCATATCTGCATCAATCAAGTTGGTCATGGCTATTCCACGTTGTACGTAATCACCATTGGAAATATTCTCCTCCATGATGGTCTTGAAATGGGCTGTGTATATTTTCTTGTACTTAGGTACGTTCAATAGTTGAGCAATGAGCGGACGAATGTTGAAATTTGATTCGTGGAGGTAAGGATCCTGTGTCTGCATGGCGCCCAAACTTAAAGGAAGAAAATTCGTTCCGTTAAAGACCAATCCCCCAAAGGACATGTTCACATCCCAAATAACAATACTCCAGCGACCATTGTCCATTTTATAGAGGTAGTAATTGTGCTGAAACGCCGTGTACCCGTCATTGTGAACAAGAGCGCTACTCAATGCGAGAAACCAGAACGCCCTATCGACATCTAAATATTGTTCGATGTTAGAAACATTGTTGCTCAGGTTATAGCAAAGCGTTTGAAGTTCTTCAGTTCCGTAACTTGACTTCATAAAATACAATGAGTCATAATCAGTTGTGTCGGCTAAATATGCTAGGTTCGAGTTTCCTCCGGCGAGATCGAAAGAAACGGGGTCACACTTAAAAAATGGATTATTACTCGATCCGTAATAAGTATCTAAGAATTCGTTGTCGACAGATTCTGTGTTCGTGTAAATCCCACGGTAATCACCATTAATGAATAGCTTCACGAAGCTCGCGTGCGGACCATCCATGTACTTATTCGCGATTTCATAGGTTAACGTCTCACGAATCATACTTGGATCCGTATATTGATTCGCAAGTTTCAATTTGTTTTTACCCATATATTTCTGCCCTGCAACAACCCAATTCAGGTCGATGTTGAAAGGGTTTTTGTCACTCGTTGTATCCATCGAGCTGTTTCCTTTGTATCGAACACCGCAGCTATCGAATTGAACTCCGTCAATGGTGACATCCGCTAGAATTCTCTCTGAACCGCTTCCTGTTCCAACACCTAGTTCTGCCAAGGAATCCAAAATAGGGTCCCAGTTAGCATCGTAAAAATCAATTTCGATTGTACGAATCGAATCAATATCGAAGAGGTTTTGTGAGTGTCCGAAATTCGTAAAGAGGAACAAAAAAGAAAATGCGAGGATCGCTCGCAGATATTTAGTAGGCATCATAATGAAAGTTTCTGGTGTCCTAAAGATACATCTTTCTGTGATAGTGGGAAATAGAGAGGGTTTTGAGAAAAAATGGGGCACAAAAAAAGGTCACCGTTAGATGACCTTGAGATAATAAAATTGCGTTAGCTTACTCAGCTAAATCCACTTGTTCAGCAGCCGGTGCGTTACCGTATGCATCACAGTGTCCAC
This sequence comes from Crocinitomicaceae bacterium, assembly GCA_029252405.1. Classification (GTDB taxonomy): domain Bacteria; phylum Bacteroidota; class Bacteroidia; order Flavobacteriales_D; family Crocinitomicaceae; genus UBA4466. Next base: position 6,302 of record JAQXBM010000038.1, on the reverse strand, counting down.
CTTTGGATGATCCACATGCAGCAAAAACTACTGTTAGCATTAATCCCATTAGTGTCAAGGCCATTAGTCTTTTCATGGTGTCTGATTTAAATAATTAAAGTTCTAATTTGTTGTTGTTGTCTAACAATATAACGCCAAAAATACGATAAATATTACGTTTATCGAAAAAATGTTATCCACATACCTTCTTGAATAGTCTAAAATAAAGTTTATTTCATCGAAAATATTGTACTTTTCACTACGTTAATTCAGCAGATGCGCAGGTATTATTTCTTCTTCGTTTTATTGTTATCCTTCACTTCTAATGCGCAAAAAGCGTTCCAATTGTCCTTTGTGAATGAAAATCACCGCGAGTTTGTTAAGAATCCGACTACAGGCTTCAAGGATAGCGTTTCTCTTGTGAAGTATGTACGGAATCTTCAGTCATCTGCAATCAATAAAGGATACCTTCTCGCGTCAGTTGACGATCTGTCTTTTTCGAATAAAATAGCCACACTCGACTTCTATCTTGGGGCGAAATTCGAGGATGCAAACATCACAATGGCTCAGGAAGAGGTGGGCTTTGTGAGGAAGCACTCCAATTTGAACGAGCGATTTATTTCTCAATTACCATTTACACCAAAGGTGCTATCGTCTGCACTCAAAACAATTCAAAAGGCGTATTTGGAAAACGGTTATCCATTCGTTCGGCTGAAATTTGAGAATGTAGTCATTCAAGGTTCAAAGATGTCTGCCGATCTGGCAGTGGAAAGAGGGAAACTTTACGTTTGGGAGGAAATCCATGTAAAAGGTGATTCTACGATCTCGGAAAATTTCATTTCAAGCCTGCTTGGGATCAAAGTGGGAGATGTGTACGATGAAAGTTTACTCAAAAAGGTCAAGGGGCGTGTAAAGCAGGTGTCGTTCATGAAAGAAATTAAGCCTCACGAAATCTTATTCACGCAAACAGGAGCGGAGTTGTTCGTTTATCTCAAGAGTAATCCTGTAAGTTCTGTGAATGGTGTAGTGGGCTTGCAGCCAAATCCAGTCACTCAGCGGGTGCAATTTACAGGCGAGTTAAATCTTAAGTTGCTGAATGCCCTCAAACGGGGAGAGTTGGTGGATGTTCGTTGGCAAAGCATTCGGGATCAAACGCAGTCATTGAAAGCACGACTGAACTATCCATTTTTATTCAAAACTTCTTTTGGCTTGGATGGTAATTTTGATTTGTACAAGCGGGATACGTCGTTCATTGAGTTGAGAACAACGGCTGGTGTGCAGTATTTTATGTCACACGGAAGTTACATCAAGGCATTTTATCAGAATATTCAGTCAAATGTGCTCTCAGGCGGGAACAACAATCCGACCTTCGCAAATTTGGGAACGACTGCATCGAATAATTATGGTTTGGCGTATGCTCGACAATCGCTGGATTACTTGCCAAACCCATCAACGGGACATCAATTTCAAGTGACGGCAAGTGCTGGAACACGGACATTTCAACTGAACGATACCTCGGAAGTGGTGAGTTCGCTGATTTTGAAAGGGGAGGTCGACGCTCAAGTATTTATTCCTTTAGCGAAACGGCATGTTCTGAGGATTGCGAATCACACGGAATTCTATAACACAGAGGAGATTTTCCAAAATGAATTGTATCGATTCGGGGGATTGACTTCTCAACGCGGGTTCAATGAGGACGAGCTGGTAGCATCGACCTTGAGCACTTCTACTTTAGAATACCGCTTTTTACTCGATCAGGATTCTCACGTATTTGCGTTTTACGATCAAACGTGGTACGAAAACAACTCCACGATTTATACAAACGATCAGCCCTTTGGCTTCGGAATTGGATTCTCTTTCAGCACCAACCTTGGGGTGTTTTCAATTTCCTACGCACTAGGAAAACAATTGGATAATCCCGTTCTTTTGAGCAACAGCAAGGTCCATTTTGGATATATTGCTTACTTTTAATTCTATGATGTATTTGATGTTGTTTCTAGGGGTCGTCATTGGCGGCTTGGTCGGTTTTATTATCGCTCAGAGAGCTGGTACTCAGAAGAATTCAGCGATGAAATCCGAATTAGAAGCGCTGAAAGTCGAGAAAGGAACATTAGAAAGTTCTAATCATTTTGCGGAAGACGAAAACCATAGTTTGAAAGGACAAATGGAGGAACTTCGAGTTGTCAATAAGTATGAGATGACCAAAGCCATCGAGTACAAAAGTAAATTCGAGGCGCTCGAGGAGAAGTTGAAGGATCAGAAGGAAGAATTGAACGGACTTCAGGAGAAATTCACCAAAGAATTTGAGCTTGTTGCCAATAAAATCCTCGAGGAGAAAACGACGAAGTTTACGGATAAAAACAAAGAAAACATTGACGCGATTCTCAATCCACTCAAAGAAAAGATCTCTGAATTCCAGAAGAAAGTAGAGGACAGTGATGAGAAGAGCATTGCGCGAACAGCTGAATTAGGCAAGCATTTGAACATGCTGCGCGAATTGAATCAAGAGATCACCCAAGAAACGAAAAGTTTGACACAGGCCCTACGCGGAGATTCCAAAACACAGGGTAACTGGGGAGAAATGCACCTCGAAGCGATTTTGGAAAAAGCCGGATTGCAAAAGGACATTCACTTCACGAAGGAGACCAATTTAAAGACCGAAGATGGTTCGAATCAACGTTTGGATTACATCATCAATATGCCCGATGGAAAGCACCTGATCCTCGATTCGAAAGTTTCACTGACGGCGTACAGTCAATTCAACGATTCGGAAGACGAAAATGAGAAAGAACTGGCGCTGAAACAGCATTTGCTCAGCGTAAATGGGCACTTGAAATTGTTAAGTGATAAAGATTATCAGAACTTATACGGAATCAACTCGCCCGATTATGTTTTGATGTTCATCGCAAATGAACCTGCATTAACGTTGGCTTTAGGAGAAGATCCAAACCTCTTCGAAAAGGCATTAGACAAAAATGTGGTGATGGTTTCGACATCAACTTTACTCGCAACATTAAGAACGATCTCTTACATCTGGAAACAAGACCTTCAGAATAAAAACGCCGAAGAAATCGCGCGACAAGCTGCTGCATTGTACGACAAATTTGTGAACTTCTCTGATGATTTGGTGAAGTTTGGAACACAGCTCAAAACGGCAACTGGAACCTACGAAGGCGCCATGAAAAAGCTCTCCGAAGGAACAGGAAACTTGATTCGAAGAACAGAGAATCTGAAAAAGTTGGGCGTTAACCCTAGTAAGGGAATCAATCCAAAGTTGATTGATCGAAGCGAGGAGGAAGATTAATTAGACTCGTTCGAGAAATAACTCCTTCATAGTTGATATGCTACATCAGGATGGTCCAGATTCATTGGGAACACCTTTATTGAGCGAAAGAAAACCCTATTAGCACAACGGCTCCAGCCACGTAAGTACTAGTTCGGGTCGAATTTTTATTGGGGTCAAGAAAGGGTTACTTGATTGTTTATTAGGAAGTATTAGTACTTCACTCGCATATAATCGATGTTCTTTTTTAATGTGATGGATTATTGAAAAGTGCATCTCTGAAACCCTCCCATAAGCGAGAAACATGACAGTTTGCCAAGTCGTTATTAGTTCTTTGCTATCTTGTTTTATGAGGGCACCCGTTTCAGTAAATAGGCGTTCTGTCATTGTATTCTTAACAAGCAGTGCATCTAAAAATTGCGTGAGTGAACTTGAGACAAGACCTAAGGATAATGCAATTCTTTCGACAATGGTGACCTCCTCTTCGATCAAGTGATCGTAGTATGGGCTAATCCCCTTGGTAAGACTTGGCATTGGTGGTAAAGTATGACCTTCTTCCGAACCAACCAATTCCCTTATTCGAAAATCAATTAAATCACGAATCCATTCAAATTCGTTGAGCAAAGATCGATTTTGTTCTGTCATGGCGGGTTCCTATTGTTGATTGGTTAAAATACTCAAAACAAAATAATTCGACGGAATGAAATAAGTCAAAAGTGAGTGGAACCAAATATCAGAGAGGGCTGAGCCTGTCGAAGACCGAATTCAACTAGAACAACATCCCCGCAATTACCGCCGTGCTCATACAAGCCAGCGTTCCGGCAACCAAGGCCTTCACACCATACTTCGCAAGTACACCTTTTTTCTCTGGAGCGAGCGCCCCGATTCCTCCAACTTGAATTCCAATCGACGCAAAATTGGCAAAGCCACAAAGGACGTATGTACACATCAAGGTAGATTTATCCGACATGTAATGTTTCAAACTCCCTAGGTCTGCGTAAGCAACGAATTCGTTCAAAATCGTTTTCTCTCCCAGTAACTGACCGACCGTCATACAATCTTCCCAAGGAACGCCCATAACCCAAGCGAAAGGTGAAAGAACATAACCGAGAATTGCTTCAAATGACAGGACATCGTAATGCCCCCAACTGGCGACTATATCATTGATTCCAGTGTAGTATCCGAAGAACCACAGAATGTAATTCGCGAATGCCATTAATGAGATAAACACAATCAACATGGCTCCAACATTCACGGCAAGTTTCAATCCGTCGGTAGTTCCATTGGTGATCGCTTCGAGAGCGTTTGTTCCAAGTTTCTCTTTTGCGACAGATAAATCCTCATTGATTTTCTCCTTTTCAGGAACAAGAATTTTCGCGAATACGATGGCTGCTGGTGCACTCATCAGCGAAGCTGTAAGCAAATGTTTTGCGAAGTAGATTTGTGAGAGCTTATCTTCACCGCCCAAGAAGCCAATGTATGAGGCCAATACTCCACCGGCGATAGTCGCCATTCCACCTGCCATCAAACACATGATTTCAGATTTGGTCATCTTTCCGAGGTACGGCTTCACCAACAATGGTGCTTCTGTTTGACCCAAGAATACATTTCCTGCTGCTGCGACACTCTCCGAACCAGAAAGTCCCATCAGACGCTTCATGATGTAGGCCATGAAGTATACGATCTTCTGCAAAATCCCCCAGTAATAAAGCAAACTACTCAATGCCGAGAAGAAGATTACCGAAGGTAAAATCCAAGTGGCGAAGTTTTTTACGTAGACATTTACATCCCCTGTGAGGAAATCACCAAAGACAAATTGTGCCCCTTCATGTGCGAAGTTCACGGTTTTCACGAATGCCCTTGAAATGAAATCAAATATCAGTTCCACACCTGGAACTTTCAGAATCAAAAGGGCCAGCACGAGTTGTAAAACAACACCTTTGATGACGAGTAGCCAGTTGATGCTTTTGCGATCACTACTGAATAGAAACCCAATAAAAATCAGTGCTGCCATCCCGAGAAGTCCTCTAAGAATGGAAACAAAAATATTCGACTCTTCTTTCTTTTTGGTCTTGAAGGTGCTGAAGATTTCTCCTTTTTTGAATGAGAGACGTTCCGATGTTTCGTAAACAATTTCTAGGGTGTCAGCGACAGGAATAGAATCGGAAACAGTACCTGATAAGATAAGTGTTTTGCCCTTTTGAGACCACTTCCCCTCTTTCAAAGTTGTTAGAGTAGAGTCGGTGTTGGTGAATGTTTTGTTCTTTGATAGGGTGAACGATTCTTTGCCGTTCAATAATTTCTTCCCAACGGCGTCATTGGCCATTGAACTAGTAGAAAAAAAACAAATAAATAGGATGCTAAGCGCTACGCTTATTGATTTCATCCCGGATTTTTGATGCAAGTTCATAGTCTTCGTTGGCAATCGCCTGGTTGAGTTGAGTTTCCAGTTCTTCCAACGAAACCGTAGAAATGGTTTCTTCCGGTGTTTCGGGTTCTTCCGATTCTGAGAAAAGGGCTTCTTCGCCTATTTCTGAGGTTTCATCAAGTAGTATACCTGCACTTGACAGGATGTTTTCGAAGGTGTAAACTGGACATTTAAAACGAACTCCAATCGCGATTGCGTCAGATGTTCGAGCATCAATTTCCGTCACCTCACCATTTAATTCACAGACTAATTTCGAGTAGAATATACCTTCAACTAGATTGTAAATCACCACTTCTTTTACTTGAATATTGAATGTAGTAGCAAAGTTCTTGAATAAGTCGTGAGTGAGCGGTCGCGTTGGAACCATCTTTTCTAGCTCTATGGCAATGGCCTGAGCTTCAAATCCACCGATAATAATTGGTAATCTACGGTTCCCTTCAACTTCCGAAAGAACCAAGGCATAAGCACCTGATTGTGTCTGGCTGTAGGATAATCCAACGATTTCCAATTTAATCTTGTTCATGTTCGATATGCGATTTCAGAAACTGATAAAAAAGTTAGGGAAGCAATCCGATTGCTTCCCTAATTGCAATATTGTCCCGCTAAAATAAT